>DASXQR010000048.1:0-77696 GCA_036507075.1 Acidobacteriota bacterium
CCGAAACGAGCGCTGTGGCGCTCGTTTCGGAGCGACGATTCCAAAAGTGAGTCAGGGACGGCTTTAGTGAAGAATCCTGCTCACCACCGGGGCAAGCCCGGTGGCGTCGATTTTTTTCATACCTTCTATGAGCTGGGGCCCTTTGTGATCCGTCGAAGCCGTAAATGAAGGAAATACGCGGGTTTTCATTTAACTTAAAATAATAGTATTTGCTATATAGTAGATTGGCCCAATTACTACTTGCCGTCTAGTAAATCAGCCCTTTCCTCCTCCGCCCTGCTTTTCCGATATTCCCTCAGAATATCGGTCCCCTTACGGCCGCCTTTCAAAACAAAAAAAGCTATCAACAGCAGTATCACGACCCAGATTGCGAGGATAGTTTCCATCTCTTCCTTCCCAACTCCAGCATGAGCCTGGCTTGTCCGGATGCTCCACAAATCGGCCGACCTTTCGACGGACCCGGCGCCAGCGAAATGAATGCGAAATGATATACTTTACCGCGGAGATTCATCTTTGGTTTTGGCAAAAGTTGTACGCCGCTTTATCCGCTGGATACCGGTGGCAGCCGGTGTCCTTTGCCTCCCATTCCTTGCCGGCCAGGAGCGCCGGACGAGCCCACCCATTTCCAGGAGTCGAATGGTGCCCGAATACATGAAGGCCTACCGGTCCCGCTCGGATGAGAAAACCCTCGTGCGTGCCGTATTAAAGAACGGAATCACTGTCATTGTCGAGGAGTATCCGGCGCAGCCTGTCGCATGCATCGGAACCTACGTGAATGCCGGGTACTTTGATGAGACAGACGACATCGTGGGCATATCCCATGTGCTCGAGCACATGTTTTTCAAGGGGACGACCAAGCGGGGCCTGGGCAAGATTGCCCGCGACACCAGAGCGCTGGGCGGGATTCTCAATGCCAGCACGATTTACGACCGTACCTGGTATTACTCCGTTGTTCCTTCCGAGGGCCTGAAAAAGGCGATGGAAATTCAGGCGGATGCCCTGCAGCACAGCCTCCTGGATGCCGCAGAGCTCAGGAAAGAGCTGCAAGTCATCATCCAGGAGGCCAGGCGCAAGCTGGATAGTCCTGGAGCCTTTTCGACGGAAAAACTGCTTCAGCTTGCATTCGAAAAACATCCGATGCGCCGCTGGCGCATCGGGACGGAAGAGGGCTTGCGCTCGATCACCCGTGAAAAGCTGGATAACTTCTATCGGAGTCTTTACAGCCCGGACCGCATCACGCTGGTTATTGTCGGCGACGTGATGCGCGATGATGTGCTCGAAAAGGTGGCCGAACTGTATGCACCCTTCCAGCGGCCTTCGGTGGCGTCTATTGCCCTGCCCGAGGAACCGGGCCAAAACTCGCTGCGATACGGCAACGCCCGTGGGGACGTGCAGCAGAGCTATGTGGTTTTTGGTTTCCACACGGTTGCTCCGGACCACCCCGATTATCTTCCGCTGCTTGTTCTGTCTCAGGTGCTGGGCGCCGGCCGCGGTTCGATTTTTTACCAGCAACTAGTGGAACGGCAGAGGCTGCTAGACAGTTACGACGTGTACCAGATGAGCTTTCGAGGAGTGGGAATGTTCGTGATCAGCGCGGCTTTTGAACCGGAGAAAGTCGACCGTGTCGAACCTGGAGTGCTGGCGGAAGTGGAAATGGTTCGCAAGCGTGAACTGGAACCGGTGGAGCTGGAGCGCGCCTTTACGCTGCTGGAGCGGCAGTATTATCGCGCTCTGGAAGACTGCCAGTCGCGCGCCGAGCATCTGGGACATTATCAGGCGATCCTTGGCGACTATCGAGAGCGCGATAAGTTCGTCGCGAAGGCCCGCCTCGTGACGCCTGGTCAGATCCAGGCGGCCGCTGAAAAGTACCTCAAGCTTGAGAATCTCAGCATTTTCGAGTACGAGCCTCGCAGCGCTCCACCACGGACCTTCGATGCGGCCGCTTTGAAATCAGCGCTTGATCAAAAAATTCCGCTTGCGGTTCAGAAGCGCAAGTCGGAGGGTGACGCCGGCCTGTCGGCGGGTGAGAGCGGAAAATCGTACGCAAGCTTTGTTTCCGATTTCAAACGCTATCCACTGCTCCATACCTCCGTTCTGCGAGGTCCGGAGGTGTATTACAAAGAAAACCACACGGTTCCTCTGGTCGACATTGCATTTCTTTATCCCGGCGGAAGGCTCGACGAGAGCGAAAAGAACAGCGGGATCACCGAGCTGGCCTTAAACATCGCTGCGCGTGAGAGCGATCATTACCGCGACGGGTCCCTGTCACTCGCCCTGGAACGTCTTGGGGGAACGCTTCATACGGTAAACGCTCCGGACTACTGCGGATTTACTCTCTCCATCCTCTCGCGCAATCTGGCCCAGGGCGTGCGGTTGCTGGGTGAAGTCATCCAGAAACCATTGTTCCGTGACGAGACCGTCGATCGGGAAAAGCAGTTGCAACTGGCTCAACTGAAACGAATCCGCGAAAACAATCTCGCTTATCCGTTGCAACTCTGCCGGGAAGCCCTGTTCAAGCCGCATCCCTACGGATATTCCGCGCTCGGAACCGAAGCGGGCGTTAACGCTCTCACGTCCGCGCAGGTGGACAAGTGGTTTAAGGAAAACATCACCCAGATCAAGCCGGTGGTGGTGATGGTAGGCGATATTCGGGGCACTTCAGTGGTGGAGGAATTTGCGCGGGATTTCAGCGGAAGCCGCTTCAAAGAAAAATCGGCTCCCAAACGGGCGCTGGCGCCCCTGGAAGGAGTTCGGGAACGAACCGAACAGCGAGAAGTGAAGCAGACAGCGACTGCACTGGGATTTAATGGCCCCGCCTTCAGCGACAGAGACAGCGAGGTGCTGGATGTAATTCGAAACATGGTGAGCGGCATGGGGGGTAGATTTTTTGAAGAGTTGCGCGACCGGCAGGGCCTCGCTTACACCGTCACGGTTCTGAGCGAGAAAAACCGCCTGGGGGGCGCCATCTACGCTTATATTGCCACCAGCCCGGAAAACGCGCAACGCGCTCAATCCGGGCTGCTCAATCAGTTCGCCCGATTCATGCAGGAACCGATCCGCGATGAGGAATATTACCGTGCCCTGAACGCAACGATCGGCAGCCACCTGATTGCGCTTCAGTCCAGGCGCGCCTATCTGAACGAGGTGGCGCGATATGTTCTCTTCGGGATCGAAGTCGAAGAGCTGAACGATTATCCGGCGCGCATAAAGTCCATCACCATCGAGGACATCAAATCGGCAGCGCGGAAATATTTCACCACGAACACCTATGCGACCGGCACCGTGAGAGCGGTAACGGCACCCAGCCCGGCCGCCGCCGCGCATTGAGCTGCGTCAGTGGTGCGTAGTCAGTGGTCCGTTGTCCGTTGGAGTTTGAAAATCTAAAGTCGAAGGTCAAAGGTTCTGAATTCGACTTTCGACCTTTGACTTTCGACCTTCAGACTTCAACGGACAACGGACGACTGACTACGGACCACTGACAATGACTGGAGAGTCCGCTTGCTTACGCGCGCGGTTCGGACGTCGGTGAACGCACACTCTCCCGGTCCCGCTCCCCCACTCTCCCGCTCTCCCGCTCTCCCGCTCTCCCGCTCTCCCGCTCTCCCGCTCTCCCCTCTCAGATCATGTTATATTCCACATCGTTAACGCACGATTTCAGATGAAGAAAAAACACTGGCACGCGGTGATCATGGCAGGCGGGTCGGGTACCCGCTTTTGGCCCAAGAGCAGGCAATCGCGTCCCAAACAGCTTCTGCCGATCGTCGGAGAAGAATCGATGATCCGGCAAACATTCCTTAGACTGAAGGGTTTCCTTCCTCCCTCGCAAATCTGGATTGTTGCCGGCCAGGATCATGTGGCGCTCATCCGCAAGCAGATTCCCGAACTTCCACCGGCCCACGTCATTGCCGAACCCTGCGCCCGTAATACCGCGCCCTGTGTGGCTCTGGCGGGTTTTACCATTGCGGCCGACCCGGACTCGATCATGTTCGTACTGCCGGCCGATCACATGATCCGGGACCACAAAGGCCTTCATCAGAATCTGACAGCGGCGGCAGCGGTGGCCAGCCGTCATGACGCGCTGGTCACGTTTGGAATCCAACCAACGTTCGCCGCAACCGGTTACGGCTATCTGGAACTGGAAACGCAGTCAAGCGCCGTGAATGGAATCTCGTACCACCGCCTGCGGCGCTTCATCGAAAAGCCGGACGAAGGTACGGCCAAGCGTTACATCGCAAGCGGAAATTATCTTTGGAACAGCGGCATGTTCGTTTGGAAGTTTGGCCGCATTCTGGAGAGCTTCCGGCGCTTCATGCCCGAAGTCCACGCCGGCCTCAGTGGGATTGACTGGAAGCGACCACGGCGCGCGCGCGCCGAACTTCGAAAGGTCTACCCGCAACTGCAGTCGCTCTCCATTGATTACGGAATTATGGAGAAGGCCGGCGAAGTCTACGCCATGCGAACGACATTTAACTGGAGTGACGTGGGCAGTTGGGACGCAGTGGCGCCCTTCCTTCCCCGGGACCAGGCGGGCAATGTGTCACGCGACAAATTGATCCCCGTCGATTCGCGTGATTTAATCGTGGACGCCCCCGGAAAGCTGGTCGCCGCGATCGGCGTCCGGGATCTGATCATTGTGGATACTGAAGACGCGCTCCTGATCTGCGAAAAATCCCGCGCGCAAGACGTCAGAAAAGTTACCGAACAACTGAAATTGAGAAGGTTAAAACGCTACTTATGACAAATTCCGCCGCTGCCGCCATCCGGCTGCTGGACGATGTGCGGGCCATGGATCGCATCGATCGAAGCGGGATGCTTGATCTGCTGGCCCGGTTTCCGGATCAGATTCTGCAGGCGGACCAACTGGGCGAAGCGTTCACCTTCGATGCTACCGCGCCGCTGCGCAACGTGCTGATCACGGGGCTGGGAGGAAGCGCCATCGGCGGAGAAATCGTCCAGGCGCTCACCGCCGGCCATGCCGCCGTACCGGTGCTGGTGAACCGGGACTATCAACTTCCCGCATTTGTCGGAAAAGAGACGCTGCTGGTGGCATGCAGCTACTCGGGCAATACCGAGGAAACGCTGGCCGCCTACCAATCCGCCGCGTGCAGCGGCGCGCAGCGTGTTGCCATCACCAGCGGCGGGAAGCTCCGCGACCTGGCGCGGCGTGACGGGGCGGCGGTGCTCGAAATTCCAGGCGGAAACCCTCCACGAACGGCGATCGCCTACTGTGTGTTTCCGCTGTTGTGGATCTTGCATCGAACCGGCATCTGCCAAATGCAGTCCGAGACCGCCCGCGTTGCCGCAGCCGGCGCCCGGGAAATGCAGCAAAAATGCGATCCGGGGGTTCCGGCGCCGGACAATCCGGCCAAACACATCGCGCTCCAGCTTCAGGGGAAGCTTGCCGTTATTTACGCTCCTGCTGCCCCCTTGGGCGCCGTCGGCACGCGCTGGAAGGGACAACTCTCAGAGAATGCAAAGTCGCTGGCTTTGCAGAATGTACTTCCGGAGATGAATCACAATGAAATCGTGGGGTGGAAACACCCCGAATGGATTCGTAATGCCTTCGTGATTTGCCTTCGCGACAAAGAAGAGCACCCACAAGTCGGAAAACGCTTTGATTTTCTGGAGGAACGACTGCAGCGTACCGGTGTGACGGTGGAACAGCTTTGGGGACGGGGTGATCTTCTGGCAAGCAGGATCTTTTCTCTCATCACGCTGGGCGACTACGCCAGCGTCTATCTCGCCTTCCTGTATCAAGAGGACCCGACTCCGGTGGAAGTGATTGAGGAATTGAAACAGAAGCTGAAAGGAGCCTGATGAACAACGCGATCTTTCGGGAGTACGACATCCGAGGCGTGGCCGACCGGGACCTGACGGATGAAGTCGTGAGCAACATCGGAAGGGCGTTTGGCAGCCGGCTGGCAGGCAAGGGAAAGAAGACGGTCACTGTAGGCCGCGACTGCCGTCTGAGCTCCGATCGCATCCGCGATGCCATGGTACGGGGCCTTCAGGATGCGGGCTTGAACGTCACTGACATCGGCGTTGTGGCAACGCCGGTTCTTTATTTTTCGCTCTACCGGTTGAATCCCGACGGCGGAGTGATGATCACCGGCAGCCACAATCCCGCCGACCAGAACGGGCTGAAATTGTGCGACGGGAAGGAGGCACTGCACGGACCGGAGATACAGGAGATTCGCGAGGCGATCGAGAAGCAGCAGTATTCAAAAGGCAGCGGTTCGGTCACATCAAAGGAACTTTTGCCCGATTACAAAAAGATGCTGATCGAGAAATTCTCTCTTGCGCGCCCGGTAAAGGTGGTTGTTGACTGCGGTAACGGAACTTCTTCAACCGTGATTGCCGAAGTGCTGCAGAAGCTGGGATGCCAGACCACGGCCTTGTTTTGTGAAATGGACGGCCATTTTCCAAACCATCATCCGGACCCGACTCAGAAGGAGAATCTCCGGGATCTGATCGCGCGCGTTGCCGCCGAAAAAGCGGAAGTCGGGATCGCACTCGATGGAGACGCCGACCGGATCGGAGCGATCGATGACAGAGGCAATATCTTGTGGGGCGATCAGTTGCTGATCCTGTATTCCCGAAAAATTCTGGAGCAAAGGCCCGGAGCAACGATCATTTCAGAAGTGAAATGCTCGCAGACCTTGTTCGATGATATCGAGAAACACGGCGGCCGCGCGATTATGTGGAAAGCGGGGCACTCGCTGATCAAAGCAAAGATGAAAGAGGAAAAGGCGGCGGCTGCCGGTGAAATGAGCGGCCACATGTTTTTTGCGGACCGCTACTACGGGTACGACGACGCCATGTATGCGGCATGCCGGCTGCTGGAAATCATCGCTTCCGCAAATCAGCCGCTGTCGGCCATGCTGTCGGATGTCCCGAAAATGTTCAGCACGCCGGAAATTCGGGTGGATACGGATGATTCCAAGAAATTCAGGACAGTAGAAGAAGCGACGAAATATTTTTCCGCCCATTACAAGACAATTACAGTAGACGGCGTTCGCATTCTCTTTGACGACGGCGCCTGGGGCTTGATCCGCGCATCCAATACGCAACCAGCGCTGGTCTTGCGCTTCGAGGCCAAGAGCGAACAGCGGCTCGAAGAAATAAAAAAGCTGGTGAACGACAAGCTGAAGGAAATCTCAGCCTTGGCTTAATTCTTTGTGTCCTTTGTGCCTTCGTGGTGGAAGGGAAGGGCACCACAAAGGCACAAAGAACACAAACGTGGGACTTATGAAGATTTCCGCAGAAAAATGGCAGGCCTACGGCAATGACTACATCGTCGTGGCCGGGGATCTGGAGCAGCCGGTTCATCTCTCCAGCCTCGCCGTGGCCATTTGTGACCGGCATCAGGGCGCCGGTGCCGACGGCATTGTGGCTTATGATCGGGTCAGCGCCAGCGTGCACTGCAGGATCTTTAATCCTGACGGGAGCGAAGCCGAAATGAGCGGAAACGGCCTTCGCTGCCTGGCCGGCTTTCTCAAGGAGCGCCTGCCGGCGGAAAAAGTTTTTCTGCTCAATACAACCGTCGGCGTGCGTACTCTTACATTCTTACGCGAAGAAGAACCCTCGCTCTGGTTTCGCGCCGACATGGGGCAACCCGATTTCAATCCTGCCGCTCTGCCGGCCGAAGTCGAGGGCGAAACAGCGCTGCGGTACCCGGTGCATGTGGGCGGCGGCAAGATAGAAGTCAACCTGGTCTCGCTCGGGAATCCGCATTGCGTTGTGATACTGCCGGATCTCTTTCCGGAGGAATGGCCTCTTCTCGGTCCAAAGCTGGAGTCGCACCAGATTTTTCCCAGGCGAACCAACGTCGAATTCGTAAAGGTGCTCAACTCGCACAGCATCGAAGTTCGGATCTGGGAGCGCGGCGTAGGTAAGACTTTCTCGTCCGGCACCGGATCAAGCGCCTCGGCGGCAGTCGCCATCCGTCTTGATCTGGCGAAAAGCCCGGTCCGCGTGTACACAGAACGAGGCGAGTTGACCGTGGAATGGGAGCCGGGACAGAGCATCTTCCTGGAGGGCCCCACCATCAAAGTCTGGTCCGGAGAATTTTATTGGCAGACATAGTTTCATGCAGCGTGGATTCCTTCGTGTAACAAGTTGGCAACTTCTTGTTTTTTGGGTAAGGTTTTTCAAAGCCGTGCACGTCCACGAGCACGTGCACGTCAAGGACCACGATTACGTTTACGACTTCGCTCGCTTTGTCACAGACTGGCTTTAGAATTGAGGGACTGTGTGTTGTCGTCATCGTGGACCTGAGCCGTGGTCGTTGACGTGCCCGTGCACGTGAACGTGCACGGCATTTTGGTTGCGGCCTACGGCGCTGCGCCTTTGTGGGATCTTTTTAAACATTGAACCGGCTACTAGAACATTCTCAATCCAGCGCTCCCCGTCTTCTCGCCGAAATTCAGGAACTGGTCTCCATTGAATCTCCATCGCAGGGTCGCCGGCAGGTCAACGCGGCGATGAATTGGGCCGAGAAAAGGTTGTCGGCAGCAGGGGCCGCCGTCTCACGCATTTCCCAAAAGGAAGCAGGCGACCAGGTAATCGCAAGGATGGGGAAGGGTCCATCCCAAACGCTGCTTCTGGGGCATTTGGACACGGTTTGGGACGTCGGGCAACTGCAGCGCATGCCCGTAAAAGTGGAAGGGGGAAAGGCATTCGGCCCGGGCATCTTCGATATGAAGAGCGGCGCCGTGCTGATGATCGAGCTGTTCCGCATGGCCGCCGGCGGAGTGATCAAACCCCGAACAGCGCTGGCAGCGTTTTTCAATTCCGACGAGGAAGTGGGCAGTGTCACGTCAAGACCGGCTCTTGAGAAGCTGGCGGCAGAATGCAGCAGCGTGCTGGTGTTTGAGCCTTGCCTGCCGGGTGGGCGCGTGAAGACTTTCCGCAAGGGCGTGGGTAATTATTCGCTGGAGATCTTTGGCAGGGAGGCGCACGCAGGCATCGATCCGGGCGCCGGAGTGAGCGCCATTGAAGAATTGGCTCATCAGGTTCTTGCCCTGAAAAAGATGATCGACCGGTTTTCGGGATCGACAATCAATGTAGGTGTGGTCCATGGCGGCACTCGTACCAATGTGGTTCCCGGTTATCTGAGAGCGGAGCTTGATGTGCGGATTGCTTCAATAAAGGATGGAGAAGCGATTGACCGAAATCTGAAGTCGCTGGGTCCTGTTCTGCCAGGCGCCAGAATTCAGGTCAGCGGTGGCATTAATCGCCCGCCGCTGGAAAGGTCCGACGGCGTGGTGCAATTGTTCCAGGCGGCCGGCAGTGTGGCGCAGGAGCAGGGCTGGACGCTGCAGGAAGGGGAGACTGGCGGTGGCAGCGACGGCTCCTTTACGGCCGCTCTCGGAATCCCGACGCTCGACGGCCTGGGTGTTGACGGGGATGGAGCGCACGCGGTCCACGAGCACATACTGATCGACGACATTCCACGCCGTCTGGCATTGGCGGCGGGGTTGCTGGAAAAGCTCTAGAATAGTCAGTAGTCAGTTGTTCGTTGTCCGTTGTCCGTTGTCAGTTGTCAGTTGTCCGTTGCTCGGTCATAAGTGTGGCGACTTCGAAGTTCAAGCATTAGGCGCAGACAACGGACAACGGACCATGGACCACGAACAACGAACCACGAACAACGGACCACGGACAACGAACCACGGACAACGAACCACGAACAACGGACCACGAACAACGGACCACGAACAACGGACCACGGACCACGGACAATAGCGTTCTTTTCGCTCTCTCAATCTGATATAAGACTACGCCTTTCACGAACAGCTCGAGGAGCCGCTCATGGCTGACTACAAACTCATTCGGATTCCGTCAGAGGGAAAAAAGATAGGCTTCAGCAACGGGCGGTACCAGGTTCCGGATAATCCGATCATCCCGTTCATTGAAGGAGACGGCATCGGCGTGGATATCTGGCGCGCGGCCAAGATGGTGTTCGACGCCGCCGTTCAAAAGGCCTTTGGCGGAAAGCGAAAGATCGTCTGGATGGAAGTGTACGCCGGCGAAAAGGCGCATCAGAAGACCGGCGAGTGGCTTCCCGAGGAAACCCTGAAGGCGCTGGATGAGTTTTCCATCGGGATCAAAGGTCCGCTGACGACGCCTGTGGGCGGCGGAATCCGCAGCCTCAACGTCACACTGCGTCAGGTGCTGGACCTTTACGCTTGCGTTCGGCCCGTGCGCTACATTCCCGGCGTACCGGCGCCCGTAAAGCGGCCCGAAAAAATGGATATCGTGATCTTCCGCGAAAACACCGAGGATGTTTACGCCGGCATTGAGTGGAAGGAAGGAAGCGAAGAGGCGCGTAAAGTGATCGAGTTTCTGAACGGCACCATGGGCAAAAAGATTCGTCTCGATTCGGGAATCGGCGTGAAGCCGATTTCAAGAACGGCGTCGCAAAACCTGGTGCGCAAGGCAATCCGATACGCCATTGAACATGGCCGGCACCGTGTAACCCTGGTCCACAAGGGAAACATAATGAAGTTCACCGAGGGCGCCTTCCGCGACTGGGGCTACGAGCTGGCGGCCGGGGAATTTGCGGCCCAGACAATTACCGAAACCGAAGTGTACGAAAAACATGGCGGCCGGATTCCGGCCGGCAGGATCATGATCAATGACCGAATCGCCGATGCCATGTTCCAGCAGGTATTGCTCCGTCCCGATGAATACGAAGTAGTTGCGACGCCCAATTTGAACGGTGATTATCTTTCCGACGCCTGCGCCGCGCAGGTGGGCGGTCTGGGAATGGCGCCCGGCGCCAACATCAGTGACCGCGTGGCAGTGTTTGAAGCCACCCATGGAACCGCCCCCAAGTATGCCGGGCAGGACAAGGTCAATCCCGGTTCGGTCATTCTTTCGGGCGTGATGATGCTCGAGCACATGGGCTGGAATGAAGCGGCCAATCTAATCTATAAGGCCGTCGAGAAAACCATCGCGCAGAAGAAGGTCACCTATGACCTGGAACGACAAATGGAAGGGGCGCAGGTCGTGAAGACGTCCGAGTTCGGACGGGCCATCTGCGAGAATATGTAACTTTTTCTTAACCACAAAGACACAAAGGGCACAAAGAGGTTTGTGTTCTTTGTGTCTTTGTGGTGATTTGATCGAGGGATCATGGAAAAGAAAATCACTGTCATCGGCTCAGGCAACGTCGGCGCCACCGCCGCGCAGAGGCTTGCGGAGAAGGAACTCGGAGATATTGTCTTAATCGACATCCTGCAGGGGGTGCCCCAGGGTAAAGGTCTGGATCTGCTCGAAAGCGGTCCTGTCTACGGGTACGACAGCCACGTCATTGGCACAAACAACTATGAAGACACTGCCGATTCCGACCTGGTTGTGATCACCGCGGGCCTGCCGCGAAAACCGGGCATGAGCCGGGACGATCTTCTGCTGAAGAACGCGGCCATCGTGAAGGAAGTCACGGCTAAAGTCGTCAAGAATTCTCCCGATTGTATTTTGATTGTGGTCAGCAATCCCCTGGACGCCATGTGCGCCGTGGCAAAGCAGGAAAGCCGCTTTCCCCGCGAGCGCGTCATCGGCATGGCGGGTGTTCTCGATTCTGCGCGCTTCCGGACCTTCATCGCGCTCGAGCTGAAGGTGAGCGTGGAGAACATTCACGCTTTTGTTCTCGGGGGCCACGGAGACACCATGGTGCCGCTGCCGCGCTACAGCACGGTGGCCGGGATCCCGATTACCGATTTGATGACCAAGGATCAGATCGACCGGCTGGTGAAGCGCACCCGAGACGGCGGCGCCGAGATTGTGCAATTGCTCGGCGCCGGCAGCGCTTACTACGCCCCTTCGGCGGCCATTGTCGAAATGGTGGAAGCTATCCTCAAGGACAAGAAGAAGATTCTCCCCTGCGCAGCTTTGCTTCAGGGCGAATACGGCATCAACGATTTATTCGTGGGGGTACCGATCAAGTTGGGCAGCCGCGGCATGGAAGAAATCATCCAGATCAACCTGACTACCGATGAAAAAACCGAACTGCAGCGCTCAGCTCGCGCCGTGCAGGATCTGGTCGATGTGCTGAAGAGAAATTCCTTTCTGTGATTCCTCCGTGTCCTCTGTACTACTAACCATGAGAATTTTCGCGGCCTGCGCAAATTATTCGGGAGCGGAGAGACGGCCTGAGGGCCGTCTCAGCCTGGCAGGACACCGCAGAGAGACGGCCCTCAGGCCGTCTCTCCACTCCCGAAAATGTAGAAACTCCAAAGAGAGACGGCCCTCAGGCCGTCTCTCCTTGACTTTTGGTTGCGGCTTCGCCGCGCTAAGCCTCTGTGGTTGATGTTTTTTCTCACCACAGAGTCACAGCCCGGCCCGTAGGCCGCAACCAAAAAGCCGTCCACGAAAACGTCAACGATCACGTCTAACGCCTACAAGCACGACCACGACAACCTCCACGTCCTGCGTTCACGAGCACGCCAACGTCCACGTCCAAGGTCCACGACTCCGACAAACATGATCAGCTTCAATTCTCTGCAGCCTGCGCCGCACCGGGCAAGATTGTAGATGTAATTGTGAACGTGGGACGTAGACGTGGTCGTGCTCGTGAACGTGAGACGTGATCGTTGACTTGAACGGCTTTGAAAAAACCTCGCCAAAAAAAGACCAAGAAGTTGCCAACAGGTTTACACAGAGGAGACAGTGTTACCCGCCAGATGCCTTTTCAGAAGATCTATCGTCCGATTAAGATCGTTTTCAGTTACGTAAATCGGGCAGGAAAAACGCATTGAGGCGGGCAGCTTGTCGGGGCCGTCGCCAGCCACCACCCAGATTTTATGCTCCTCCCAGAGCTTCCGGGCGAATGCCTCGATCTTTTGCACAGGCAGCATCGCCTTGACCATGGCAGCCGAAAGTTCAGGCGGCTGGCCGTTGCCGAACCAGACGCCCCGGATTTCTGCAAGCCTGGAGCGCAGCATTTCGGTCAGTTGACGCTCACGTCCAAAAATCCGCGCCCCGCCGATTTTTTTGTGAAAATCGATGGCAGCCATCAGTCCCATTAGCAGCGTCAGATTGGACGTGCCGACATTGGTAAGCCGCTCGCATCCCAGTTTTGCCTGATCCCAAGTTCCGGCGGCGGTATGACTCCACAGCCTTTCCGCCATACCCTTACGACAGTAGAGCAGTCCTGTGCCTTTGGGGGCGTAGAGCCATTTGTGCGGGCTGCTCGCATAGTAATCGCAGCCGATTTCGTGCATGTCCAGTGGAATCTGGCCGATGGCGTGAGCCCCGTCAATCAGTGTGATGATGCCCCGGGCGCGGGCCAGGCTGCTGATCTCTTTGACTGGAAGGATTCCCCCTGTGACTGTGGTAATGTGGCTGACGCTGATCACGCGCGTCTTTGGCGTGACGGCTGCCTGTACTTTCTCCAGAATCTCGACGCCCGACTGAGGCGGCAGGGGGATCTGAAATTCACGGACTACGATTCCGTATCGCTTTGCCCGCTGGTACCACGCGCTGCGCCCGCCGGGGTGCTCCTGATTGCTCATCAGCACCTCGTCGCCGGGATTGAGGTCCAGGCCCGTGGCCACCGTGTTCATCGCCTCGGTTGCGTTGCGGGTAAGCGCAATCTCATCGGCCGCAGCGCTGATGAAATTTCCCAGCGCCTCGCGAATCGCGAGCGTGGCGCCATAGCCCCACCATGGATACTCGGGATATTTCCGGGTCTTGACCGATTCCGTTTCAAGCAGATGCCGGTACATCGCCTCGATAACAGGCCGGGGAGAAAGCCCCAGAGTTCCATTGTTCAAATAAGCGACGTCGTCCGGCACCAGGAACTCCCCCCGGATCTTTTTCCAGTAGTCGTCGGTAGAAGGCTCTGCCACCCATTCCGTCCAGGCTGACTTTTTACCCGGGGCCGGCAGCATTCGCGCCAGTGCGAAAAGTGAAATCTCGGATGTAAAGCTTCTACGATCCATACATTTCTGCGGAACTGTTTTGCAGGTTTGAGTAAAGTCTACCGTCTCCACACCGCCTTTTCAAGCAAACGCCGACAATAGCCACGAAGCCACGAAGGCACGAAGGGGACCATGCGGCCCGCACTGACACTTCTTGTTAATGTTTGAAATGTTGCCGTAATGCCGTTTCAAACAGACCGTCAAATCTTCGTGTCTTCGTGGCAAGTACCGAGGAGCCGCACGGATCACTTTAGTTCCAAGACGCTCACTTTTCCCAGTTCCTCAAGCTGTTTCTGGACATCTGGCGGACCGACGGCCAAAATAATCAGCTTGTCTGGGTGCAGATATTTTTGCGCTACGCGCTCCACATCAGCAATCGTAACGGCCGCTACGCGATCGCGATACTGGTACAGGAAGTCTTCAGGCAATCCGAAGTAGCGGTACTGCATCTGTCGAATTACGATCTGTCGCGGGCTGTCGAATGAGAAAACGAATGAATTGATTTCTTCATCCTTGGCGCGCTGCAGTTCCGACGGATCAATCTTGCCGGTTTTGAGACGCTGCAGCTCCGAGATGATGGTTTTGACCGTCCTGGCTGTAGAAGGCGCGGCGGTTTCAGCCGAGACGGTGAACGCTCCCAAGTCACGCATCCCTCCCTGAAATGAACTTCCCACATGGTAGGCCAGACCCATCTGTGTGCGCACCGTCTGCGTCAGCCTTGAGGAAAAACCGCTCCCCAGGATTGTATCCATCACGCTTAAAGCAAAGAAATCAGGGTTGCTGATCCTGGTTCCAAAGTGCCCGATGCGGATGTTGGTCTGGCTGACGTTCTTTGGAACGTAGAATATACCGGCCGTGTATTCGCCGCTTGCGGTCGCCACTTGTGGCAGCGCAGCCGGCCGGGCGACCCATTTTCCAAACAGGCTTTCCAGCCTCACGATCAATTGTTCTTTTTTGAAGTCTCCGGCAAATCCAACCAGGATGTTGGCGGGAGCGTAAAACTTCTCGTAAAATCCGCGCACGTCGGCAACAGTAATGGACGCTACCTGGCTCTCTTTGGGAAAACGGGCAAGCGGATGGTCTTTCCCATAAAGAGCAATTAAGTATTCCCGGGAGACTATCTCGCCCGGTTCATCGTTTCGGCGGATCAAAGCTTCGATGAATTGCTTTTTAATCAGCTCCAGCTGTTTATCGTCAAAGCGGGGACGCTGTATCACGTCGGCCATCAACTGCAAACCGGTGTCGGCATCCTTGGAAAGAACCGACATTGATACCCTTCCGCTCTCCTCGCTGATGTTCGACTCTACAGACGCGGCTATGAATTCCAGCGCTTCGTTGAGCTCTTCCGGAGTCTTGGAGATTGTGCCTCCTGTGCGAAGCAGTTCGCCGGTAACTTCCGCCAGTCCCAGTTTGTCGGACGGATCATAAATAGAACCAGTACGCACCAGCGCATAGCCGTCCACAATGGGAACCTCATGGTCTTCCAGCAGGAATACCTCAATTCCGTTGGAGAGCTTCACCTTGTCCGTTTTGGGAGGATTGAACTTCAGTTCAGGAAATTTTAATTGAGGCAGTTGGGCGCTTGCGTGGATTATGCAAAAAGCGCCGAGCAACAGGATTGGCAGTAGTCGTTTCACAAAGGAACTCCTTGAACATTTCGGGAGCGGAGAGACGGCCTGAGGGCCGTCTCAGCTTGGCGCACACCGCAAAGAGACGGCCCTCAGGCCGTCTCTCCGTCAGCGCGCCCCCTTCGGGGCGCCTACTTGAACGGCTCACTTTCCGGACGGTTTCTGAGCCGCCGAGTCCGCCGACCGCTTTTCAACAATGTAAGCCAGCGTCCGGTTGGAGCGTGTAAAGTACCGGGACGCGACTCGCTGTATATCCGGCGCCGTAATCTTTGAAACTTTGTCCTTGTACTCGATCAGATATTTCCAGTCGCCGCTGATGCCTTCCGCCTGGGTCAAGGCGGCGGCCATCGTGGTATTGGACCGCAGGCGTCGGATGAAGGCAGCGTCAATCTGATTGATGTTTTTCTGCAGTTCCCGCTCGCTCACCGGCTCCTTTTTGAGCCGGTCCAGCTCGCCCTCAAGTGCTGCGGCGACTTCCTGAACGGTGTGGCCGGCGATGGGAACCGCCGCAAGCGTGAATATAGTGGAATATTTGCCGTACGTGAGCGGCAGCGTTCCCCAGGCTATTACTTCAGCGGCAAGCTGCTTGTCCTGCACGATGTTCTTGTACAGCCTCGAAGTTCGTCCGTTGGAAAGCAGGTTGGTAATGACATCGAAAACAACGTCGTCAGCATGGTTGGCACTGGGTCGATGGAAGCCCATCATCACGAACGGCTGCGATTCGAATTCCACCTTCACTTCTTTTTCGCCGCCCTGTTCCAGCTCCAGTGTATGGATGGGGGCGGGTGCCGGGGCGGAAGGAAGCGGCGCAAAATAACGGTCCAGCATCGGAGTGAGCGCGGAGGTGTTGAAGTCGCCTACGATGGCGATAATGGCATTGGCCGGGACGTAATACTTCCTGTAGAACTCCTGTGTTTCACCCCGGGTAATATGCTGCAGGTCGGATGGCCAGCCGACCCCCGCGTGAAGACCGTAGGGATGAGACTCAAAGGCATTGACCACGAATTTCTCGAACAGCTTCCCGAAAGGCGAGTCGTCGGTTCGCATGCGGCGCTCTTCCTGAACCACGCTCCGTTCCTTGTAAAACTGGCGCAGCACGGTATTGACCATGCGGTCCGATTCCAGCACCGCCCAGAGTTCGAGCTTGTTGGCGGGAAGACTGATGTAGTACTCGGTCGCGTCCCGCCCGGTCTCCGCGTTCAGACCTACGCCTCCGTTGCGTTCCAGCAGCTCTGAGAACTGGTTGTCGTTAATAAACTTATTCTGCTGATTCTCCAGTTCTTCCATTTTCTTTTCCAGGGCCGCCACTTTTTCGCGATCCGCTTTTTCACCCTTGTCCAGCTCAGCGGCCATTTCCGCGGCGACCTGATCCTGCTGCTTCATCAGCGGGGCTTCCGCTTTAACATCTTTGGTGCCGATTTTCGAAGTGCCCTTGAAGGCCATGTGCTCGTACAGGTGAGCAATACCCGTCTGTCCGACCTGCTCGTCGACCGATCCGACGTTGAAAAACACATGAAAGGAAATAGTGGGACTGGTGTGGCGCTCCAGCAGCAGGAAGCGCAGACCGTTTTTCAACGTGTGACGTGTAACCCGCTTCTCCAGGTTTCCAATTCCCTGTCCATAGGCAACAGAGATGAGCAGAATCGCGGCGAAGAAAAAAAGGATGGATCTTCGTCTCATAAATTCCTCGGATTTGCGGGAAGAACGATAATATCAGAGACTTCGCGAGGGCTGTTAACCACAAAGACACAGCGCGGCGGCAGGCCGCAGCCAAAAAATCACAACTGCATTAAGATCCAGGCCGTAACGATTGTACCAGCCATCGCCGCACCATAGCACACCACGGCGAGAGGCTTTCTCAGCGTTGCTAACCCCATATCGGTCAGAGCAAAATAGAAGCGATGGGCCCAGTGGTACAGCGGCAGGGCGATGAGCACAAAAAGGTAGGCCTTGATCCACCAGTGCCGATAGAGCGACCCGCTGTCAGGGATCCAACCGAGAGGCACGGCGAAACCAAAAATGATCATGTGAATGGGCACCAGGAAGGCGGCTACCACGCCTCCGGCCGAAAAGAGCGTCCACCAAAGCGGTTCAGCGGTGTTTTTAGTAGCCATCTATCAGCTCTGAAGCGCGCGGAAAAAAACGAAAATGATCAAGGATACCGCTATCCACGCGCCTATGTTCAGGGCGGTTACCAACCCCCGTGGAAGCTTACGTTCGCCTATCTGCAGTGGCAAGATGACCGCCGTGGAGTAAAACCAGGTCAAGCTGTGATACAGGGCAAACAAGAGGGCCACAAGGTGGAATGCGATCCACCCCGGCGAAGCAAGCTTCCGCGTAAAGGCAACGTATGCCTCCAGGCCATGACTCAGTTGATAAATCTGGATCAGGAAGACGAGCAGGAAAACTGCGATGAACACGCTCGACAGCTCCCGCAGCATAAAGAAGAAATAACTGCGACGCCTCAACCACCAGGTTGCCGGCATCTTGGGATAATAGAGCTTGGACTTGTCGGGCCTTGTTCCGTTCATCTCTGACCCCAGGGAAGCAGTACGGATTTGAACCAGTCGTTAACAGTGTTAACTTTGGTCCGCTGGATAGCGGCCGCCGGGTCAACATTCTTGGGGCATACCACACTGCATTCCCCGACGAACGTGCAGTGCCAGATTCCTTCGTGACCCCCCAACACGGGTTGGCGCAGTGCTTTTCCCTCATCGCGCGAGTCCATATTGTAGCGGTAGCCCAGGGCTATTGCCGCGGGACCCACAAACCCCGGCTCCAAGCCGTAGACGGGACAGGCCGCATAACAGAGCATGCAGTTGATGCACAGAGTAAATTGTTTGTACGCTTCCAGTTCTTGGGGGGTCTGCAGATACTCGCCTTCCGATACCGGTTTGTCCGCCTTGCGAATGATCCATGGCTTAACGCTCTTCAGCTTATCCAGAAAGTCAGTCATGTCGATTACCAGATCCCGGATAACCGGGAAATTCGTCAGCGGTTCAACGCGAATCTCGCCCGGGTAATAATCGCGCAGGAACGCGGCGCAGGTCAGCTTGGGTACGCCGTTGACCATCATCCCGCAACTGCCACAGACCCCCATACGGCAGGACCAACGGTAAGTCAACGTGCCGTCAATCTGGTCCTTGATGTAATTGAGCGCATCCAGAACCACCCAATCCTTTCGATAGGGAACAGAGTAGGTTTGTGTTCTCGGCGCGCTGTCCTGGCCCGGTTGGTAACGGGTGACATTCAGCGTAACGGTTGGCTCGCTCATCAATTTTCCCTTCTAATATTTCCGCTCTTCGGGCGCCCAGCGGGTGATCTTCACCGGTGAATACTGAATTTTCGGCCCCTGGGGCGTACGATATGCAAGCGAATGTTTGAGAAATTGCGCATCGTCCCGCTTGGGAAAGTCGGTGCGCGTATGCGAACCGCGTGACTCCTTACGATGCAGCGCCGCATGGGCGACCGTCTCGGCCACGTCGAGCATGAAATCGAGCTCCAAGGCGGCTATCACCTCGGTATTGAATATATTGCCGCGGTCCTCGATCTTGATTTCCGCGAAGCGCCCGCGCAGGCCGCGGAGAGTATTACAAGTCTTCTGCATCTCCGTTTCGCTGCGGTAGATTCCGGCTCCCGCTTCCATCGCTTCCTGCATCTGTTGGCGAATCGTGGCAATTCGTTCGCTCCCGCCCTCTTTCCTCAAAAAATTCCGCTCAAGGCGTCGCTGTTCATCGTTGGCCAGTGTCGAAACCGGGTTGGAGGAAGCAGGGGGCCGGGTCAGTCCATACTCGGCTGCGGCACGTCCGGCGCGGGCGCCGAAGACTAAACACTCGGTCAACGAGTTAGAGCCCAGCCGATTGGCGCCATTGATGGAGACGCAGGCTGTTTCCCCGGCGGCATAGAGTCCTTCAACAGATGTTTTGCCCGTCACGTCAGTGTCGATCCCACCCATCATGTAGTGCGCCACCGGACGCACAGGTATGGGTTCGTAGACCGGATCGATTCCAACGTATTTGCGCGCAAGTTCCCGAACGAAAGGCAGTTTCTTGTCGATCAGCTCCTCTCCAAGATGGCGCAGGTCGAGCTGTACGTAGTGACCGTAGGGACCCTCGAATGTGCGCCCTTTTTGATATTCCTGCATGTGACAGCGCGAGAGGATATCGCGCGGACCGAGCTCCATCTTGCGGTGCACGGGAGTGTCGGTGGGAGGGCCGAGGCCGTAATCCTGGAGATACCGGTAGCCGTCTTTGTTCTTAAGCCAACCTCCTTCGCCGCGGGATGCCTCGGTGATGAGGATGCCGGTTCCCGGCAAGCCCGTTGGATGATACTGGACGAATTCCATGTCCTTGAGAGCAGCGCCGGCGCGGTAGGCCAGCGCCATCCCATCGCCGGTCTTGATGGCCGCGTTTGTAGTGAATGGAAAGATGCGACCCGCGCCGCCCGTGCAGAGAATTACGGCCTTGGCTGCGATCACTTCCACCTGCCCGCTGTAAAGGTTGATCACCGTCACCCCGCGAACCTTCCCTTCATCTACCAGCAGTGACGTCGCAAATGACTCGTCGTAGCGCACAATACGGTCGTACTTGAGCGAGGTCTGGAACAGACTGTGAAGCATATGAAAACCAGTCTTGTCGGCGGCAAAGAGAGTGCGATCGACGCTCATACCGCCGAAAGACCGCACGCTCACGCGCCCGTCTGGTTCGCGGTTCCATGGACATCCCCAATGCTCAAGCTGGATCAGTTCTCCGGGAGCTTCTTTGATGAACAATTCCACGGCGTCTTGATCCGCCAGGAAGTCAGCCCCGAAGATGGTATCCTTGGCGTGGAGATCGAAGCTGTCGTTATCGCGCAAGACCGCAGCCGAGCCGCCCTCAGCCGAAACCGTATGGCTCCGCATGGGATAAACCTTCGAGACGACCGCGATGGATAGTTTGCTGGATAACTCCGCTGCAGCAATGGCGGCGCGCAGGCCGGCACCGCCTCCTCCGACGAGGATAATGTCGTGAGAGAACATCGGGGGCCTTTTAATGATGGAGAACCCGTGATGAACCAGCGGGTTTTCTTTTTATACGCTTGAAAATTTCAAACATCAAACCCAATTCCACGCGTGCATTCTATCCGCAACTGCCAAGACAATCGAAATTAGAAATACAGAAAGTAAAGATAAGACGCGGGAATTCTGGTAACATGCGAGGTTTTTCAGATTCACCACAGGGACACAGGGAACACAGGACCCGTGTCCCCTGTGTCTCTGTGGTGAAAAAGCTGTTCCCCGAATATGAAGATCCACGAATATCAGGCCAAGAAGATCCTCAAGGAATTCGGGGTCAACGTTCCCAACAGCGCCGTCGCCTATAATGCGGATGAAGTATACGAAACCGCGCATCGCTTGGGGGACGTCGTGGCGATCAAGGCGCAGATCCATGCCGGCGGCCGGGGCAAGGGAGGCGGCGTCAAGATCGCAAAGTCTCCCGAAGAAGCGGAGCGCCTGGCGCGCGCCATGTTCGGCATGAAGCTGGTGACGTACCAGACCGGGCCGCAGGGGAAGGAAGTGCAGCGGGTCCTGGTTGAGGCCGGGCTGCGCATCAAGAAGGAGTACTACCTCGGAATCGTAATCGATCGATCTTCGCAGCGCGCGGTCTTCATGGCCAGCAGCGAAGGAGGAGTCGACATTGAGGAAGTAGCCGCCACAAAACCCGAAAAAATTCTGAAAGAGTTCATTGATCCCGCTGTTGGTTTTGCGGCGTTCCAGGCGCGCAAGCTCGCCTTTGGAATCGGGATCCCTGGCGACGCAATCAACAAGGCGGTCAAGTTGATGCTCGGCCTGTATCGGGCGTTCGAGCAGAAGGATGCCTCGCTGGCTGAAATCAATCCCCTGGTGTTGACCGAGGAAGGCGACGTTTACGCGCTGGACGCAAAAATGAACTTCGACGACAACGCCCTTTATCGACATCCGGAACTGCTCGAGCTGCGCGATTTCTCCGAGGAGGACCCGCTGGAGATTCGCGCGTCCCGCTTCGGATTGAATTACATCAAGCTGGATGGAACCGTCGGTTGCATGGTCAACGGGGCCGGACTGGCGATGGCGACAATGGACATCATCAAGTATGCGGGAGGGAGCCCGGCTAACTTTCTCGATGTGGGCGGAGGAGCCAGTCAGGACCAGGTAAAGAATGCCTTCCAGATTCTGCTTTCCGATCCCAACGTGAAGGCGGTGCTGATCAACATCTTCGGCGGCATCATGCGCTGCGATATCGTGGCCGGCGGAGTAGTAGAGGCCGTAAAGACGGTGGGTGTCAAAGTGCCTGTGGTGGTTCGCCTGGAAGGCACAAACGTCGAGCAGGGCCGCGAGATCCTGAAAAACTCCGGATTGAATTTCACGGTGGCCGCCGGGATGCGTGATGCTGCTGAGAAAGTTGTGAAGCTGGCGCGGTGAGAGCCGGAAGCGGAAAGCGGAAGGCAGGAGGCAGGAAGCAGGAAGCAGGAAGCAGGAAGCAGGACGCAGGAAGCAGGACGCAGGAAGCAGGAGGCAGGAGGCGGAAGGCGGGAAGCGGAAAGCAGCAGGAGAAGTGGAATGAGGCAGTTTCGCGCCTTCGCGCCTTCGCGGTGCTAATCACCAACTCGTGACTCGTAACCCGGTAACCCGTAACCCGCCGCGCACGGCGGAACACTGGCAAAAGGATGTCAATACTGGTAGATGAAAACACCCGATTGCTCGTCCAGGGAATTACCGGACGTGAGGGCGGCTTTCACGCGCGCCAGTGTGCCGCCTATGGCACAAAGGTGGTTGCCGGCGTGACCCCGGGAAAAGGGGGCCAGACGCACGAGAACATTCCCGTATTCAACACGGTTTCGGATGCAGCGCGCGAGACCGGCGCAGACGCCACCATGATTTTTGTGCCCCCGCCTTTCGCCGCCGATGCAATCATGGAAGCTGTCGATGCTGAAATTCCGCTGGTAGTGTGCATCACTGAAGGCATCCCGGTTTTCGACATGATTCGAGTACGCAAGTTCATGATCGGAAGAAAAAGCCGGCTTATCGGCCCCAATTGCCCCGGCGTAATCTCGCCGGGTAAATGCAAGATCGGCATCATGCCCGGCCACATTCACAAACCGGGGAATGTGGGCGTGATCAGCCGCAGCGGCACACTCACTTATGAGGCGGTCGATCAACTGACTCGCCTTGGAATCGGGCAGAGCACCTGCATTGGAATCGGCGGAGATCCGATCAATGGCACCAATTTCATCGATGCTCTGAGGCTCTTCCAGCAGGATCCGGACACTCGCGCGGTGGTGATAATCGGTGAAATCGGCGGATCTGCCGAAGAGGACGCCGCCGAGTTCATCCGCCGAGAGTTCAAAAAGCCGGTTGCAGGGTTCATCGCCGGACAAACTGCTCCTCCGGGAAGGCGCATGGGTCATGCCGGCGCCATCATCGCCGGCTCGCAGGGAACGGCAGAGGCAAAAATTGCTGCGCTGCGAAAGGCTGGAATTGAAGTTGTCGACAGTCCGGCCGAAATCGGCGCGGCCGTCCTTAAAATGAGTCGAAAGTCTTAAAGTCTAAGGTCGAAGGTCTTAAAATCGAAATCCGGCTGCCATCAGTACCGCGACCGTAAGAACGTGAGAAAAAATCAGTACCGCGACCGTAAGGGAGCGGCGCAGCAGACTGGCACATATCGCCTCACGTTCTTGCGGTCGCGGTACTAATGGCGCAGCAAGTAGAAGGATTACGATGGAGCGCACTTTAACTATTATTAAACCGGATGCCGTAAAGTCCGGAAACATCGGCAACGTTCTGGCAAGGCTCGAAAAGGAAGGATTTCGAATCCTCGGGATGAAATTCGTGCAGCTTACCCGCGAGAACGCCGAGGGTTTTTACGCCGTTCATCGGGAAAGGCCGTTCTTCTCCAGCCTGGTAAAGTTCATGACCGAGGGCCCCCTTCTGGTGGTAGCGCTGGAAAAACAGAATGCGATTGCCGACCTGCGGACGGCCATGGGGGCTACCGATCCGGCCAAGGCAGCGGCCGGAACGATCCGAAAGCAATTTGCCGAAAATATTGAGCGCAATGCCATTCACGGCAGCGATTCGGCCCAGACCGCCGAGTATGAGATCGGATATTTCTTTAGTAAAATGGAGCTGTTGGACTGACTTTGGCCGCGGTGTTGCGGTTGACGAATTCTAAATCTTCAATTTGCCAATTGATGACTTGTCATAACTCGTAACGCGTTAACTCGTAACCCGCAAACTCGCAATTGCGTATGCATCCGGGAAAGTTTTTGATGATTTCCGGCCTTGTTCTTCTGGTGATGGGCGCGCTCTGGTACTTTGCCGGGTCCGGCCCGCTCTCCAGAATGGGGCGATTGCCTGGAGACATTCATATTCAACGGGGTAACTGGAGTTTCTACTTCCCGATCGTCACCTGCATCCTGCTCAGCATCCTGCTTACGCTTTTGCTGAATCTGTTCCGTCGCTGATCCTTGGCCTCCGCACTAGAGCTGTTTCCAGAATGCCGCCGGGAGCCGGTGAGCTTTCGCTTTGACTTCTTCCTGGAGAGAATCCTTTACCATCCGGAACACGGTTACTATTCACAGTGCCCAAGCTTCGGAAAGGAGGGAGACTTTTATACTTCACCCGGTGTTCATTCCTTTTTCGCCGAAATCCTGGCCGAGCAATTCCTGCAGGGCTGGGAGGAGGAAAGCAAACCCGAATTTTTCACGCTGCTGGAGCTCGGGCCCGGAGATGCCACGCTCGCCTCTCAATTGCTGACCACCATCCGAGACCGCTTTCCTGATTTCTGCCGATCAATCCGGTATCTTGGGCTGGAAGTAAGCAGCCGGCTGGCTGCCCAGCAGCGCCAACGGCTATCTCAGTTTGAGAACGCCCGAATTTTCTGCCGTCATTTTTCGGAAATAGAGCTGGAGCCGTTTTCCGGATGTATTTTCTCCAATGAATTTTTTGACGCCCTGCCTTTTCGCAGATTCCAGCGCGGGTCTTCCGGATGGCTCGAATGCTTTGTCGAGATCAGCCCCAACGGCATTCAGGAGCAGTGGCACGGCGCGGATGTCAAGCCGGCACGGTTCACCTCCGGGAAGCGGCAACCGCCTGTTGAAACCTCGTCCGCGGCACTGCTTTTCCACAAACACCCGATGCCCGCCGGCGGGATCGTTGAGTGGCGGGACCAGTTCCAAGCCTTTTATCAGTTTGCCTCGCGGGTTTTGCGCCGGGGCTCCATGTTTCACTTCGATTACGGAGACCTTGAAGAAAACCTCGATCCCATGGGGACAATGCGGACATTCCGCCGGCATCATCTCGGCGCCGATCCTTACGTCCATCTGGGAGAACAGGACGTAACGGCCAGTGTGAATTTTTCGCAGTTACTGGCCCTCGGGGACAGCTACGGATTTGAGAGCCGGCTGCAGGGCCAGCGCGAATATTTGATCGACCGCGGAATTCTGCAGAAGATCGCCGTGCGCTTTGAAGGAAAGACGCCGGAGAAACATCTCCGCGAAAAATTAGCCATCAAGAACCTGATCGTTCCCGGCGGAATCAGCGATCATTTCAAGGTGCTGATACAGAGGAGAATCCAAAACGGAACCGCAAAGGACGCCAAGAGCGCCAAGCTTTGAACTCAACGGCGACAAGGGGCATTCCTCCAGATCAACGATTCGACTGGGACGCCAAAGTAAAGAGTTTTGGCTTGGTGGTTCAATTTTTTTGACCACCAAGACACCAAGCTTCAAAACTGTCATTTGGCGAGGTTGTTAGTCAGGCCATCCTGTGCTTCTACTGCTTTGCGGTCTTCGCGTTCTTGGCGGTTCCGTCTTCCGCGCAGCCTACGCGGCGTTTTTGCTGCTTCAGCCGCCGGCCCAGCGGGGCGCATCGGATGGAATGATGGGCCCAATGGTCCGTCCAAACTCAGCGGCTGTTCTCTGAGCGAGCCTTTCCCAAAAGTCTGCCGAGTATCCAAAGTCGCTCTCCAGAATCTTTCCGCTTCGAGCGACGAGGAACAGAGCAGGAACGTTGCTGATTCCCAACGAATCGCTCAATTCATAAGGGTCCTGGTCGAACAAAACCAGGCTGAAACGGATTCCCCAGTTCTCCAGAAATTCCGCGGTCTCGGCCGGCTCATCCTGAGAAATTCCCACAAAGGGAAGCTCCGGAATTGCTTTGACCAGATTGTTCATGTAAGGCAGAGAAAACTGCGACGTGGGACAATCCGTTTTAAACAGAGCAAAGAGCACGAGCGGCGCGTCTCCGACAACAGAGGAAAGGCTGTGAGTCATCCCCACGGCGTCTTTCAGAGCAAACTCCGGGAATAACTGCCCGGACTCCAGGAACGATTCAGATCCCTGTTTCAATTTCGTATTCCACCGTTGAAATAATTGAGCCGCGTTTTTTGTGTCCTTTGTGCCTTTGTGGTGAATAATCGGACCACAAAGGCACAAAGAGCACAAAGATTATGGCAGAGAAGGCGCGCGCCGGTTGGACAGCGCATCCCGTCATTCAGCTTCTCATTGTAGCAGGACTGGTATTGCTGGCTGTCGCGCTTCGAGCCCGTTACCTGGATTGGGTCACGATTGATTGGGATGAAGATTTGTACCGGGCTTACGCGCAGGACCTGTTGCGCGGCAAACTTCTGTATCGCGATATCTGGGATCACAAGCCTCCCGGAATCTTTTACCTCTTTGCGCTGATAAGACTGCTGAATCCGTCGCTTCAATTCTTCAGGATCGTGGCGATCGCCTGGGGAGCGGGATGCGGCTTGATTTTATATGCCATCGGCCGGCGATTATGGGGTTTTGGCGCCGGCTGCCTGGCCTTCCTTGGCTGGACGGCAGCGACGGCGGACACCTGGGGCAGTCAGTCGAATTCTGAACTTTTCTTTACTCTTTTTACACTGGCAGGAGTCTGGTTGTTCGTATGCTGCCGGCTTCCCCGTCAGCAACTGCCTGAGGCGGGAACTGAAACCGGTTTTGCGCAGCTTTCCTGTTTCGTTCTGGTGGGATTGTTCTGCGGAATGGCGTTCCAGTTCAAGCCTGTTACCCTGGCCGACTTTGCCGCGGTTTTGCTGACCGCTGCTGTCACGCCGCAAAAAGCTCGAAGACAATTCCTTTCTATGGCAATTCTTGGGTTTCTCCTGCCAAGCCTCGCGGTCTTTTTATTTTTTGCCTGCCATGGTCTGCTTGGGGAATGGCTTTATGCTGTCTACACGTACAACTTCCGCTACGTGTCCGATCCCATCGTGGAAGTGCTGCAATACGGCCCGCGGAATCTGAAGGACGTGCTGTTGGACAAGTCCCCGCTGTTCCTGCCGGGTTTTGCCGGCCTGGGCTTGATGGCCCGAAGAGAAAGACGAGAAGTGCGGTTTTTCTTTTGGTTTTGGGTGATTCTCTCTTTCTTATCCATTTCGCTTGGCTTAAAGTTCCTGAAGCATTACTTTCTTCAGTGGATGGCCCCGATGTCTCTTGCGGCTGGATATTATCTGGCTAAACCGTTGCCGGGACACGAGGTTGTACGACGGGCGATGCTCGCCGGTTTTCTCGTTTGGGTTGCCAGCATCACATATTTCCAGGCGCCTGATCTGGTAAAAAAAATACAAGACTGGCGGCCTGTCCCGGTGATTTCAGGCGGCGAGGCCGGCCGAACTGCGGCGTTCCTGAATTCGAGACTGAGTGGGCAATCGGTTTACGTCTGGCGCTCGCCCTACCTGTCCCTTTACTGGCTTACCGGTGGGCGTCCCGCGACCCGATTTTTGTTTTGGCGCCACTTGACGCGTCGTCCTCTTGTCTCGTGGATTGAAGATGAGTGGCAGGCAGCCCTTTCGGCCCGGCCGCCAGACGTGATCATCAACAGCGAGTTGCCGAACTCGTCGTTAAAAAGTGATCTGTTCATGCGTCAGTTTATCAGGGAGCGCTACCGGATATTGCGCAGGCTCCGCGTGCTTACTATTTACGAGCGTAAACGGTAAGCTTCGGGTTTTCGAGTGGGCGGGTTGGCGGGTTACGAGCTGGCGGATTACGGGTTGGCGGGTTACGGGTTGGCGGGTTACGGGTTTTTGGGTTACGGGTTGCGAGTTGGCGGATTGCAAAATTGGAAAATTGAAAATTACCGTATCAGGATGAGGGACATCCAGTTTTCCATTTCCTACTTCGTGACCTATTGCACTAACTCGAAATCCTAACCAACTCGGAACCCGATAACCCGGAAACTGAGAACCCGGAACCCGGAACCCGACAACTCGGAACCCGATAACCCGGAACCCGAAAACCCGGAACCATGGGGTTAAGCGATGAACGAGAGATTACGAGCGGCTTACCTTCTTCTTCTGATAGCTCTCTTGCACGTGTTGGTTAATTTCTTCTGGCTGCGCACTGACACGCGCCCCTGGATCTGGGACATGGGCTTTCACGCTCGTGTCGGCCTCGACTACCTGGATTTCCTTCAGCATCCCTCTGCAGAGAAACTTGCCTTCGCCTTCCGGGAAGGACTGCAATACCCGCCCTTGTATCACTTCATGGAAGGTTTGAGCTACATGCTGGCCGGCAGAAACGATGACGCTGCGGTTTTTCCCAACTTCCTGTTTTTGGGCCTGATGCTCTGGGCGGTATTTCGAATTGGTGAGAGAGTGGCAGACCCGGACGCGGGGTTATGGGCGGCCGCCATAACCAGCCTCATTCCAATTATTGCGTGGGTGTCGCGCACGCCGCTGCTGGACTTCTCGCTGGCGGCCATGGTCTGCACGGCGATCCATTTTCAGTATCAGACGGAAAATTTCGGGCTGCGAAAGCAATCCGTGGTATTCGGCGTGATTTGCGGGCTGGGGATGCTGGTGAAATGGACCTTCCTGTTTTTCCTGATAGGGCCGGTGATCTACGCTTATTTTGAGCGCCCCACGTGGAGATATCGCGTCTGCGTCTTTAATCTGATGCTGTCGGCCGCCGTAGCCGCCGCAATTTCAGCAGTCTGGTACCAACCGAAACTGACCTTCCTGTTGTTCAATTACCTGCCCGGCCATTCGGCCGAAGGCGCTGTTGAAGGAGATCCTTCCATTTTCTCGCCCCTCTCGTGGGTTTTCTACCTTCAGTTTCTGCTGAGCTACCAGTTGTTTATTCCTCTGGCGCTGCTGCTTGCCCTCGGTGTTTTCTGGAGCTTTCGCAGAGGCTCGCGCTCTCCCTCTCTGGCGGTGATCTGGGTATGGGCGGTCAGTTCCTGGTTCATCCTCTCGCTGCTGCGAAACAAGGACCCTCGTTACACACTGCCGCTGTTGCCGGCCATTGCCATTATTGCCGCCGCCGGATTTGCGGGAGAAGATCCGCTGCGCAGAATTCTAAAATGGCTCACGCTTGGCGTGGCGCTTGCGCAGTTTGCGGCAATCAGTTTCAACTTCCCGTCGCTGCCCGAAAAGATATCGCTGGGAACATTTCACAAAGGCACGAACACCTGGGAGTGGCAGGTGTTTTCCAAAACGTATGCCGGGTTTCTCGGTCCTGCCCGCGACGAGGAATGGCCCCTGGAAAGTGTGCTCACTCTCATTGCCGAAAAGGGAGGAGGAACCTTATACGTGGTGCCGGACCATCCTTATGTGAGTCCCCAGACTTTCCTCTACAAAGCCCGGCTGCAAAACCTTCCGGTGGAAATTCGCTCCGCGCCGTCTTCAAACGTCACAGGAGCGTTGACAGACTTCTACCTGCTGAAAACGGGCGATCAGGGAGATCTAAAATCTGCCGCGGAAGCGCAGCAACTTACCGGCGAGATCCTGAGGAATCGCAAACTGCAGCTGCTGCGCGCCTACTCGCTGCCCGACGGCACCCAGGCGCTCCTGCTGGCTTCCAAGAAGCTGCCCATCGTTTGAACTAGCCGCCGATTTACACGAATTGACACGGATGAAAGCAGGCCGCCGATCTACGCGAATTACGCTGATTAATATCGGGGTCGAGGGATGGGCTCAGCCACCACTGTATGTCATTTACGTTGAGCCTGGTCGCCCATCCCTCGACCCCGATATTCTTCCGTGTTAATTCGCGTAAATCGGCGGCCTGCTTTCATCCGTGTCAATTCGTGTAAACCAGCGGCCCACTTCCATCCATGTCAATTCGCGCAAATCGGCGGCCTGCTTTCATCCGTGTCAATTCGTGTAAATCGGCGGCCCGTTCTATTTGAAATCGCAACTGTGCGGCCGGTTACATTGCCTGGGACGGCGAGGATCTACTCTAGATTAACGACAGGGGCATGCCTATGATTCGAATGCGCACAAGTCTTTTTCTCCTCCTTGTAATTGCTGTGCTCAGCTCGCCGGGGCTCTCGTCGAGCGCGGCAGAATCGCCCGCGGTCGCTGATGCCGCAGCTCTGCTGAAGCAGGTCAGCCAGACCTATTCGAGCCTTCGCAGCTATCACTTCGAAGGTGTGACGGTTTTGAGAACACAATCCGACTCGGCCCGGTCTGAGCAGGAGGTGCCGTTTGTATTTGCCGAGGTGCGGCCTTCCAAGATCCGCTTTGAGACGAAATCCTCGTTGACCGCCACGCTGTTTGTCTCCGACGGCGATACGACCTGGACATACATGCCGCGCCTTCATGAGTACACTCACAAGAGATCTTCGACAGGCGACGGAGCGGCGCAGCAACCGGCGCCGTTTCGCAATCAAAATCCCGTCGCAGAGTACGAGCGTCTTGCCGACTATGCTCCGGTGGCCAGAGTCATTCGCCAGGAAGGCGCGATGATCTCTGGACGCGAGATCCCGTGCTGGGTGGTGGAATTGCCGGGAGCTCCGGAGACCGCCAATGGCGTTCAGAACTTCCCCAGACTGCTGTGGATCGAAAAAGAAAGGTCTCTGGTGCTGCGTGACGTGCTGTCGTCCAGAGTAAGGCGGCCTTACACTCCGCCATCCGAACAAATCCGAACTTGTACTTTTACGCTGGCGAAAATCAACGAACCCCTGCCTGATCCGCTTTTTCAATTTGTGCCTCCTGACGGGGCCAGAGAAGTCTCCGAGCTGAGCCTGAGCGGCGGCAGCAAGCTGGCATTTGCCGGAAGCGGCGGGATGAAGGCGAGAGTTTCGACTTCGAGCGCTCCCGCCGGTTCTCCGGCGTCATCTTCTGGGGAATCAACCGAAGCAACCGAAATCACAAGCCGATCTCAGGATATGGCTGAAGCGCCTGATTTCACGCTTAGTGCCTTGCAGGGTGGTGAAGTTCGGCTTCGTGATCTGCGCGGCAAAATCGTGCTGCTTGATTTTTGGGCCAGCTGGTGCGGGCCGTGCAGGAAGGAGCTTCCGGTGATTGAAAAGCTCCATCGCGATTACAACCGAAGAGGAGTGGTCGTGCTGGGCGTCAACGACGAAAATCCTGAAACGTCACAAAGGTACGTCCAGGCGAATAACTACAGCTTTTCCACGCTGGTGGACTCAAAGCGCGCGGTGCACCGGACTTACAGTGTCACGGCTATCCCGACCGTTTACATCATAGACAGGAAAGGTCGCGTGGCCGCTCATTTTGTGGGCGCTCGAGGGGAACCCGAACTTCTCGGCGCCCTCCGACAAGCAGGACTCGAATAGCCAGGATTGGTTCACCACAGAGCTCAAGCGTAGCCGTAAGCCTCAACCACTCAAAAAGCCGAGGACGGCCCCGTGCACGTCAACGATAGACGTCAACGACCACGTCAACGCTCACGAAAAAAAAGTCGCAAGTCTGCCTTCTGTTGACCAAGTCTTCAAGCTCTGAATCCTTCGAGCATTTGGACGTACCTGGTAGACGTGCACGTGGACGTAGACCTTAGACGTAGACGTTGACGTGATCGGTTTTTGTCTTTTCTGAAATTACGAAGTCCAGCTTAGATCCCTAAAACAAGCCGGTTCGGATCTTCGATGCAGTCCTTGATGCGCTTGAGAAAGGTCACGGCTTCTTTTCCGTCCACGATGCGGTGATCGTAGGAGAGAGCCAGGTACATCATGGGACGAATCGCGATCTGGTCGTTGATAACGACCGGCCTCTTCTGAATGGTGTGCATCCCCAGGATGCCGCTTTGCGGCATGTTCAGGATGGGAGTGGAGAAGAGCGACCCGAATACTCCACCGTTGGTGATGGTAAAGGTTCCGCCCGTCAGTTCGTCGACCGTGATCGATCCCTCACGCGCTTTTCTGGCAAATTCGGCCACCTTGTTCTCGATCTCGGCGAAATTGAGCTTGTCAGCATCGCGCATCACCGGCACCACCAGGCCCCGGTCGGTGGCCACGGCCACACCGATGTCGTAATACTCGCGGTAAACCAGGTTCTTACCCTCGATCACCGCGTTCAATGCAGGAACCGCCTGAAGCGCCTCGATACTCGCTTTCACAAAAAACGACATCAGCCCGAGACCGATCCCATACTTCTGCTGGAAGCTCTCCTTATACCGGGCGCGCAGCCCCATGACCGCGCTCATGTCTGCTTCATTGAAAGTGGTCAGGATGGCGGCCGTCTGCTGTGCCTGAACCAGGCGCTCGGCAATTTTCTGGCGAAGAAGGCTCATGGGAACGACGCGCTCACGCTCGCCCGAGCGCGCCGCGGGCATCTGTTTGGGCACAGGCGAGCTTGATGTCTTCGGCTGCATGGGCACGGCAATGGGTCTTGCCGGCGCGGCAGCAGTCTCTGTTTTCTCCGAACCGATCGCGTTCAGCACATCATCCTTGCTGACTCGGCCGCTCTTTCCCGTGCCCGGAACGGCGCCAGGATCCACGTCATGTTCCCGCGCCAGCCTTCGCACGGCCGGTCCTGAACGCGGCGGAGGCGCGCTTTCGTCCACCTCATGCCGGGGAGTGGGAGTTGCCGCCGGCACGGCGGCTTCCTTTGATGCCCCGCCCGATTCCGTCTTGCTCGATTGTGCCGCAGCGCCTTGTTTGGCGCCGTCGGTCTCCACAAATCCGATTACGTCGCCGGGAGCAACCGTTGCTCCTTCCTTTGCCTGAATCGTCAACCGGCCGGACTGCTCTGCAGCCATCTCCATATTCGCCTTGTCGGTTTCCAGCTCAAGCAGCGGTTCATCCATCTGAACCGTCTCGCCGCTGTTCTTGAACCAGCGCGCAATGCGAACTTCGCTGACAGACTCACCGACTGAGGGGACTTTGATTTCCAGTTTCATAGGCTTTTGTGTCCTTTGTGCGTTTGTGGTGAAGCCCGAATTACCACAAAGCCACAAAGGACATGAAGGGTCAGGCTAATGTTTCCTGCACGAGCGCGTTTTGTTCCAGCAGGTGTTGCTTATGGGAGCCGGTGGCCGGGCTGGCTGCTTCCGGTCGCCCGATGTACCTGAGTTTCTGCCCTTTGGACAGGAGTTGCTCCAGGCACGGTTCAACAAAGGTCCAGGCGCCCATGTTTTTCGGTTCTTCCTGCGCCCAGACGACATCGCCGCAGTCCGGCCATCGCGCCAACTGCTCTTTGACCCGGGCGCCAAGGAGCGGATAAAGCTGCTCTATTCGAACGAACGCGATATCGTCTATCTTTGATTTCTCCCGCTCGCGCAACAGGTCGTAGTAGAACTTTCCGGAACAGAAAACAAGCCTTCGAATATTTCTGCCCGCGGCCTTATCTTCGAGTACCTCCTGAAATCTTGACTGCGTAAAGTCGTCCAGCACCGATGCGGCAGGGGCATAACGGAGCAGGCTCTTTGGAGACATGATGATCAAAGGCTTGCGGAAAGGGCGCAGCATCTGCCGGCGCAGGGCGTGGAAATACTGCGAGGGCGTCGTCAGGTTTACCACCTGGATGTTGTCTTCGGCGCTCAACTGCAGGAATCGCTCCACCCGGGCGCTGGAGTGTTCGGCGCCCTGTCCTTCAAAACCGTGGGGAAGAAGCAGCATCAATCCGCTCATCCGTCCCCACTTGACTTCGGAACTGGCGATAAACTGGTCGATGATGATTTGCGCCCCGTTCCCAAAATCTCCGAACTGAGCCTCCCAGATGGTGAGGGCGGCCGGGTTGCCCGTCGTGTAGCCGAATTCAAATCCCACCGCCGCCAGCTCGGAAAGGGGGCTGTTGAAGATGCTCAGCCTCGCCTGCTGGTCGGAGAGATGATTCAGCGGCACGTAGGGCTCGCCGGTTTCCACGTCATACAGCACCGCATGCCGATGGCTGAAGGTGCCGCGGCAGGTGTCCTGGCCCGTCAGGCGCACGTGCACTTTTTCTTCCAGCAGACTGCCCAGGGCGAGCGCCTCGGCTGTCCCCCAGTCGAAGCCGCGGCCTGTTTCGGCCATGCGCAGGCGCTCTTCCAGCATCGGTTGCAGCTTGGGATGAAGATGGAAAGATTCGGGAACCGTGGCGATCCCGCGCGCAATTCGTCGCAATGTCTCGGCCGGCACGGCGGTGTCCACGGGAGCTTCCAATTCGCTCCGGGTGGCGCGGTGGTAACCGGCCCAGGTGCTGTGAAGAGTCTGAGCCTGTTCGGCCGGGGTCATTTCGCGCGTGGTGTCGAGCGCTTCCTGCAATTCGCGCTTGAAGTTCTGCTCCATTTCGCGCGCCATTTCGGCTTCCAGGTCGCCGCGCCGCACCAGCTCGTCCGTGTACAGGCTGCGCACGGCGGGGTGCTCACGAATTCTCCGATACATCGTCGGCTGCGTGAATGACGGCTCATCTCCTTCATTATGGCCGTGGCGCCGGTAGCAGAGCATGTCAATGACAATGTCGCGGTGAAATGTTTGCCGGAATTCCACCGCCAGCCGGACACAGTGAATCACCGCCTCCGGGTCGTCGCCATTGACGTGAAGCGCGGGCGCCAGGACGATCTTTGCAATATCGGAAGCGTAACGGGTGGACCGGGCGTCCTTCGGGTCGGTGGTAAACCCGATCTGGTTGTTCAGGATCAGATGGATGGTCCCGCCCGTAGTGTATCCTTCCAGCTTTGAAAGGTTCAGCGTCTCGGCGACGGATCCCTGTCCCGGAAACGCGGCATCACCGTGGATCAGAAACGGAAGCACACGCATCCGGTCTCGATCGCCACGCAGGTACTGTCGTGCCCGCACCGCGCCTTCCACCACCGGATTGACCGCTTCCAGGTGGCTGGGGTTGGCGGCCAGGCTGATGCGGATTTTTTGACCGGAAGATGTTTCGTAGCTTCCGGAAAATCCCTTGTGGTATTTGACGTCGCCGCTGCCTTCTACCGCCCCCGGGATGTATTGATCTTCAAATTCACTGAAGATCATCTCGTAGGTCTTGTTGAGGATGTTGGCCAGCACGTTGAGGCGTCCGCGGTGCGCCATGCCTATGATCATGTCATCCACACCGAGCTGGGCGCCATAATCAATCAATTCCGCCATTGCCGGAATGAGCGTCTCCCCTCCTTCCAGCGAGAACCGTTTCTGTCCCACGTACTTGCTGTGCAGAAATTTCTCGAAGATTTCCGCCTTGTTCAAGTTGGACAATATCGTCCTCTTGTTTTCCAGCGTGAGAGAAGGGCGGTTGTGCTGCGGTTCGATTCGCGCCTGAAACCAGTGCTCGATTGTGGGATCCTGAAGATCCATGTATTCAACACCGATGGTGCCGCAGTAGATCTGTTTCAGCGTCTCGACGATCCGGCGCAGGGTAACCGGAGACTGATCGATAAAAGAGACGCCCGGGAAGGAACAGTCCAGATCGGCGTCGGAGAGCCCGAAATTGCTCATTTCGAGCTGGGGATGGCTCTCCAGATTGTTCAGCCCCAATGGATCGAGCCGGGCGATCAGGTGGCCCCATTTCCGGTAAGCTTCGATCAGGTCCTGCACGCGCGTATCAAAGCTGTATCCGGGAACGGCGCCCCGAAGGCCGCCGTCGTGCGCGAATTCCATTCCTTCGAAAAAGAAGCGCCAGCTCGGCTCGACGGATGCAGGGTCTTGGAGAAACTTCTGGTAAACAGACTCGATGTATTCTGCATTGGCCAGGCCCAACTCTGCCTTCATTGTTCAAGACCCTCGATTTTCACTGCGTGACGGTGCACTTTCACAGTATAAGAGGGAAATGTCGGCTTTTGAAGCTGAAGCAAATTCTGCAACCAAAGCACAACTCGTGAGGAGCCTCGGATTCTGGGCGTCCACGGGAATCGTTATCGGCGTTACCATCGGCTCCGGGATATTCCGAACTCCCGCCGGAATCGCTTCGCGCGTACCCAATCCCGCTCTGATGCTGTCGATCTGGGCGTTCGGCGGCCTGATTACCATTTGTGGAACGCTGACACTGGCCGAGCTTGGCGGACTCTTTCCCGACACGGGCGGGCTATACGTATACATTCGTGAAGCATGGGGCAGGCTGCCGGCATTTCTGTTCGGCTGGTCTCAACTGGTGCTGATCAGAGCGGCCGCGCTGGGAGCAATTTCGACGGTGTTTGCGGAATATTTTCTGCGCTCCATCGGATTCAATCCCGACGTTTATCCTGCTTCGGTTCATTGGATCGCCGCCGCGGCGATCGGATTCGCGACTCTGGTGAACATCCGCGGCGTCCAGTTCGGGGCCGCCGTCGTAGGGGGCGCGACGGTAGGGAAATACGGCTCGCTTGCCGTGCTGGTAATTGCTTCGATGCTTCTGGGCGGAAGTCGAGGCGGGAGCTTCCAACATTTCACGGCGACCGGGACGGTGAATCCAGGCCTTTTCGGCCTGGCGTTGATTTCCGTGCTTTGGGCCTATGACGGATGGGCGGATCTTTCGTTTATCGGAGGAGAAGTAACGAACCCGCAGCGTAATCTTCCTCGAGCGCTCATCTTTGGGACCTTGTGCGTGCTGGTGATCTACCTGCTGGCCAACGTGGCTTACCTCTATATGAATCCGATTCAGCAGGTAGCGAAATCGCGTTTGATCGCCGCCGACGTGATGTTTGCGCTGTTCGGGCGGCTCGGGGTGGCTCTGGTCTCCGTGACGGTGATGATTTCAACGTTTGGGGCGGTGAACGCAAGCATGCTGACTTCGCCGCGAATCTTCTTTGCGCAGGCAGATGATCGCCTCTTTTTCAAATCCATTGCCAGAGTGCATCCGCGGTATCACACTCCTTATGTTGCCATCGGAATGACGGGAGCGCTGGGAATTCTGTTTGTGCTCACCAGGACATTTGAACAACTCTCCGATACATTTGTGTTGGCCATGTGGCCGTTTTATGCCCTTTCGGTCGCGGCCGTTTACCGTCTGAGACGCAGCCGCCCCGAAGCGATACGCCCCTACCGCACACCCGCCTACCCGGTGCTGCCGTTAGTATTCATTGCCGGCGTCGGCTACATCATGGTCAATGCCTTTGTGACCGAGATGCTCTGGAGCAGCATCGTATTCGGGATCGTCCTGGCCGGTGTTCCGGTTTACTGGTTTTACTTCGGCCGGCGTCCCGCTGCACCTGGGATAGAACCCCGGGCGTGAGAACATGAGAAAAAATTAACCGCGAAGGCGCGAAAGCGCGAAAGCAAAAATTGCTCTAGTCCTTCTGAATGGCCAGAACCACAGAAATTTCATTACTTAGTCATAGTTCGGCAACCGGTGATCTATTTATTTCGCGCCTTCGCGCCTTCGCGGTTCCGGCTTTTTTTTTGCTGTCAACTGCCTGTTTCTTGAGGGCTGCAGAATCGGGAGCTTTCAGTACTCCTGCCGCTGTTTCTTCGGAGAATCCTACCAGCGCTCAATTCGAGTTTAGAGGAACCGTCGTGCAGCCGAATCAGAAGCCTTTCGGGAATGTTCTGCCGGTGGTGTTTCTACGCGGCGCAATCACTCCCTTTACTTCCCAAACGCTGGCGGACGGCGCTGGAAAATTCAAGTTCAAGAATCTCCAGCAGGGTATGTACACGCTGACCGTCGCCATTCCCAATGCCGGCCAGACGCAACAGACCATTGAAGTCGGCCCCAGTGTGGCTGATGCAAAGCGGATAGTCCGGAAGACCATCGTCTTTGATTCCAGTTCCGATCGTGAGTCGCATGTGGTGTCGGCGCGCCAATTGTCCGTCCCCGATAACGCGCGCATGCTTTACCAGAAAGCGGAGGAGAGGTTAGGAAAACGGGATACACCCGGCGCCATAAAGCTTCTGGAAAGAGCGGTCGAACTCGCGCCTCAGTTTTCTACAGCCTGGAATCATCTTGGAACGATTGCTTACCAGACTCAGCGGTATGATCAGGCCGAACAGTATTTCCGTGAGGCCCTCAAGCAGGATCCCGATTCCTATGCTCCTTTAGTCAACCTGGGAGGTACTTTGCTGGCGAAAGGAAAAGTGGAAGAATCGCTTCAGGTGAATCTCCGGGCGGTCAAGGCCCGGCCCGACGATGCGCTGGGCCACTCGCAGCTTGGGCAGAGTTATTTTCTGCTGGGACAACTCGACGATGCCGAGACGCAGTTAAAACAGGCCAAGGCGCTCGACCCGATGCATTTTTCGCTCCCACAACTGCTCCTGACCAAAATCCATCAGGCCAGGGCGGACTACCCTGCAATGATTCGCGAGTTGGAAGAGTTCCTGCGCCTTCATCCCGATTCCGACCTGGCGCCACGCATGCGCGAACTGCTGGAGAAGGTCCGACCCTGGGGCCGATGAGTCCGTTGTCAGTGGTCCGTTGTCAGTTGTCCGTTGTCCACTGTCAGTTGTCGAAGGGTAGTAATGAAGCGGGAGCACTGGGGATTACTCGACTACGCGGTAACAACCTGCCACGGACAACGGACCACTGACAACGGACCACGGACAAGATTAGAGCAATTTCGCTTTCGCGCCTTCGCGGTGAATTTCTTCTCACGGGCCTGTCCGAGACGCGTGTCGGTTGCCTCGTCTCATAACTTGGCCAGCACGCGCCTGGCGAATTGTCGCAGTTGCATGGAATCGGCTCCCCGGACTTCAAATTGAAGGGCTACAGCCAGGTTATCTTTCAGTGCCAGAATCTCAACCCTTGTGCGTTCCTCGTGGGTTCTGGAAAAGGCTGGAACGCCGGCGTCGGCAAGCAGGAGCGGCAGTCGCGGTCCGATATTCGGGTCGCCTCCCCGCTTTCGCACCAGGGCGCAATAGAGTTCGTGGTAACGACGGAATGCAGTCGATTCAGGATAAGTAAAGTAGCCGCTGAAATCAATGTCTTCGAGAATGGCAGTCCCGCCGGGGCGTAGACAGCCGTAGAGGGCTCGAACGATGCGAGCGGGATCGTCAAGATGTGTAAGCAGGAACCTTGCGTAGACGACGTCAAAGGCTTTCCCGATGTCATCGGTGCGAACATCGGCAACGCGAAACTGCACGTTGCTGATTCCCAGCTCTTCGGCTTCGCGACGGGCGAGATTGAGGTTTGTCTCATTTATGTCGACACCCAGGACGCTCCCGCCCGGACCAACGTGCCTGCACATCTCGAATGTCGCATCTCCTCCGCCGCAGCCGACATCCAGGCAAGCCATTCCATCGGCAAGTCCCAAACGGGAAAAAAGAGAGCTGGTGCTGGCGTGCATGACGCGCGAAAGAAGTCTGAGACGTTCTCGACCTTCGACCCCGCCCCGCATCACGTAGTGATCCTGTTTTCGCATTTTATTTCGTTAAAGCTGCGCCGTCGCCAGCCGCAGAACACGACCGGAAGGGAGCGGCGCACCAATACGCTATAAAACTGGAATCGCTATGCTGGAACTATTTTGAAGTTAGCGAAATCTCCGCCGGAGTTGTTCCCCACCCATAGACCCACCAATCCTTTCTTGCGGTCGCTTAACTGGTTGACGACTAAGCTGGGTTCTTTCGCATCAGCGACAAAGACGCTCACCTTCGGGCTCGCGACGACAACGCGCACATGGAACCAGGCGTTCGGATCCGGCACGGGATTAACGGCCAGCTCGTACTTCCCCGGCTGCTCGGTTCGCAACTTCTGCCACGTATAGGTGGGATGAGAGATGTATTGTACGGCGCGGATGCGCCTTGCCGGGTCTTCAGCCCTGAAGTTGAACGGACGGAAGTAGATCGCATCATAAGTGGTTCCATCAACGCCATGAAAAGCAACACCGACGAAGCTCTGTTGCTGAACGTCCTTGCCCTTGACATCAAGGTCAATGGTGCCATTGGTGAACTCAATCCCTTGCAGGTACGCTACGCCGTCGCCGGGGTTTTCACTAAGACGAACACCTTTCTTAGCTCCGTCGTTGAGGCTGCTTACGCTGCGGTTGAAGACTTTCAAGCCTTTTCCTTCGGCAAGCTCAGCTAGATCAGGCTCGATCGTTTTCTTCTGACCGACAATCCTGGTAGCAGTGGACAGTCCAACGGCACAGGCAAACGTAGAGATTACAAAATCACGTCTGTTCATAGCTTTCCTTTCGTTTTGAGCTGATTATCGAAAAAGGCTTTCATGGACGCGAAGGCTTCCAGGGTGAAGCGGTGCTCGCCTGGCGGTTGGTGGATGACGAGAGCATCAGGCGCGCCGGCCTTCAGATACGCCGGGCGCACTATCCCGATAAACGCATCCACACCCTGTTTTGGCATTCCGATATCCTGTTGCGGAGCCCACAGCATGAGAGGTCGCGGCGCCATGGCGGCGGCGAAATACGCCTGGTCTCCCTTCTGTAACATCCCCGGAATCCACCAGTAAAGACCATGATAGGCCGGAGTGCCGCGCTCCAGCAGCGATTGAACGGATCCGACTCCGCCGCAGATCGGCGCGGCGGCGGCAATTCGGTCGTCCGCCAGCCAGGTGTAAAAGGCAGTAATGCCGCCAAACGACATGCCTGTAATTCCAATTCGGGCCCGGTCTACGTCGGGACGCTGGCGCAGGTATGTGATCGCCTGCCGGATCTCGTAAACAATCGCCCCCATGAGCGTGCGCCCGCCCACCAGCATTGCTTTTGCCTGGTCGTTTGTGTCGGGCGTCCTCCGATCCAGTCCGCGCTGAGTCAACGACAATGTAAGATAGCCGTGACGAGACAACTCTCGGGCCCACCCCAGCAACCTCTGGTGAGGAACCTTATCTCCCGGTCGGAGCCAGTCCCCTTCGCCGAATGTCCGCGTTGTCTCTGACTCTCGACTGCCGCCCGTGCCATGAAGGCAGATGATCGCCGGAAAAGGTCCCCTGCCTTCCTTGGGACGGATTACAAATGCCGTCGGTCTTTGCTGATCAAGGGACTCCCAGGAGACATCCTGGATCAACAACCCTTCTTCGTCGTTACTGGATTGAACAGATACGGCTACTGGCGGCGGAGCAGCACTGATCTTCAACAGATCTGCAAAAATCCGTCGCGCCTCTGTTGCAGAAAGAGCACTGGCCGCCGCCAGCAGCACTGCAAGCCGCAACGCTCCGAACTGGACGCTGAAGCTGACAAAAGCCATCAGGACCGCGGATCGCTTAATGTGTCTTTGAGTCTTCATTTGCCCTTTTCCTTAAGTCTACAGGCTGTGGATTCGCAACACTGCTTTCACCGCAGAGACGCCAAGATCGCCGAGTCTCGCAGAGTCCATAAATCAGGCTCTGCGACATTTCAGCGTGCTCTGCGAAGGCGGCGAATGCCACGATGCCGTCTTCACAAACCTGTATTCAAGGCAACACGCTTACTTCTAAAGCTTATGAATAATCCCGGGCCTGCTGTGCCGCGGGTGCAGCCCGCGCTACCGCGCTGGTCTTCTTGCCGCCCGGTCTTCGGGAGGCATTGTGTTCACTTTCGGCAGATGCCTGCGAAGCCTCTCCTTAATCGAAGCATACTCGGCCCGGGCGGCGAGATTCGTCCACTCCAGGGCGTCTTTGCTTTCGTCGTACAATTCCTCGCCTCCGTCGTTGTAGCGGATGTAACGCCACTTTTCGGTGCGGACCGCGTGGTTGTTATAAAGGTAAGTGGTGCGCGCAGGGCGCTCCCATTGGGCATTCGGGTTTTTCAGCAGCGGGCGGATGCTCACTCCTTCCACGTGGGCGGGTATCGGCAAACCGCAAAGTTCCATCAGCGTAGGATAGATGCTCATAAAATCCACAGTCCTGCCGCATACCGCATTGGGTTTGGTCACACCCGGTGCGATCCATATCAGAGGCGCGCGGGTTCCCTCCTCCCACAGTGTGAATTTGCGCCAATGCAGTTTTTCCCCCAGGTGCCAGCCGTGATCTCCCCACAACACGATAATCGTGTTGTCCTTGTATGCGCTCTGATCGAGCGCGTCGAGAAGCCGTCCGATATTCATATCTGTAAAGGTGATAGCGGCAAGATACCCCTGCACCGCTTCTTTCCACCGGCCTGACTGGAGAATTTCAGCGTGATCCCCCCAGGGTTTCGCCATCTGCACACCGGCAGCAGGTATGTCCTGCAGATCTGTGTCCAAGACCGGCGGCAGTTGAATCTGGTCGAGAGGGTACATGTCGTAGTATTTTCGCGGCACGTTCCAAGGCATGTGCGGTTTGTGCACGCCGCAGGCAAGAAAGAATGGTTTATCGTGCCTGCGCTTTAGTTGGTCGATCGTCCAGGTAACGATCCGGTAATCACGCATATCTTCGTCTTTGCAGTCGAGTGGCGCAAATTTGATCCCGCCCACCCCGTCGTTCGTTCCTGTGGGCGGCGGATCAGGGCCTTCCTTCCGCAGATACGCGTCCCACTCGCTGTCGCGCCTGTAGAGCTCGTGGTAAATCTTGCCGGCCCCGGCGACAAAATATCCGTTCTTTCGAAACTGCGTCGGTAGCGTATGGCTCTCGGCAATCTGCGGCCGCCAATCCGTTCCGTTGTCGTAAACGCCGCTGGTGGAAGGAAGCAGACCGGACATGAGCGCCGCGCGCGACGGATTGCATACCGGAGCTGCGCAGTAGCTGCGTGTGAACCGCACTCCGCGGCGCGCAATTCGATCCAGATTGGGTGTTTTTACCTGGGCATTGCGTCCCAGATAGCCCACCCAGTGATTCAAATCGTCAATCGCAATAAATAAGACGTTGGGCCTGGAGGAATGGCCGGGTTGTTCGGGCGGACGGGAAAAGAGCCAGCCTGCGGTAATGCTGAGCGCTGCGAGGACAATGCAAAGACGGCGAAGGTTCATCATAAACACCTCGATATTTTCACTGTGCTTGATCCCAGGATCGATATCATACCTTTACCGGCGCTATGCTTGCCACGAAGACACGATGACACGAATAGCGCAGAAGGTCTTCGCCGATTTACATTACCAAGTGCCCTTAAGGTTTCCGCAGGCTCGGCCTGGGCAAGGTCATCGGAAAACGCACCTGGGGCGCCCGGCGCGCGCGCCCAGGCACATGTCCCTCGATAATCGAAACGCCGACTATCACCTGATTCCGGGATTAGTGGTGGGCGCTCGCGGGCTCGAACCGCGGACCTCCGCCGTGTGAGGACGGCGCTCTAACCAACTGAGCTAAGCGCCCCTTTTTTGCAGGGAAGAAGAGTATAACCAGCCTCGCCGTGTTACTTCAACGCCTTAAAGTCGAAGGTCGAATCGTCGAAAGTCAAAGGTCCAAAGTCGAAGGTCGAAGGTCAGCGCAATCATCGGTATGGCGACTGTAGGCAACGGAATGACGGGCCCTGCAGATCTTCTTGGCGATCACGATACAGATGGTAATCCCAGGACTTTCGACCTTCGACTTTATGACTTTCGACTTTTTGGATTCGACTTTCAAACTTTCGATTTTAAAGGTAGTTGTGTTTTGATAATGCGATGGAAAAAGTCGATGTTGCAATTGTCGGCGCCGGACCTGCGGGACTGGCGTGCGGCATCGAAGCAGAACGCAACGGGGCCAGCTACATGATCGTGGAAAAGGGCTGCCTGGTAAATTCGATCTTTCACTATCCCCGCGACATGGTGTTTTTTACCACGGCAGACCTGCTCGAAATCGGCGACGTTGCCTGGGTGTTTTCGCCTTCGGAAAAACCGCGACGTCATGATGGGCTGGACTACTACCGGCGGGTGGTCGACAGGTGGAATTTGAACATCCGCGACTACACACGCGTCTTGAGCGTTGACGGCCAAAAGGACCGCTTCCGCCTCATGCTGAAGCCGGAAGACCTCAATGGAAATTCAAGCGTGGAGATGATCGAAGCCAGGCGTGTGATTCTTGCCATCGGTTATTATGACAACCCGAATTACATTGGCATCCCAGGTGAAGACCTGCCGAAAGTTTCGCATTACTTTGACGAGGTTCACCCATTCTTTCGGAAAAAGGTCGCCGTCATCGGCGCCAAGAACTCGGCCGCACAGGCGGCTTTGCTGCTCTACCGCAGCGGGGCTGAAGTCACCTTGATTCATCGCGGAGCCGAGTTGAGCACTCAAATCAAATACTGGATCCTGCCCGACATCCAGAATCGGATTAAAAACAAGCAGGTACGAGCGCTGTTCAACACTGTCGTTACCCGCATTGAACCAAAGAGAATCTGGGTCAGGACGGGGGAGGAGGAGGAAGCGCTGGAGAATGATTATGTGTTTGCGTTGACCGGTTATCATCCGGACAACGATTTTATGAGTCGCATCGGTGTGGCCATCGATCCGGAAACCTGCGCCCCCCAGCACGACCCGGAAACGCTGGAGACAAACGTCCCTGGCATTTATGTCGCGGGTGGAATGGTTTCCGGGAAATTCACCAACAAGATTTTCATTGAAAACGGCCGCTTCCACGGTACTCAGATCTTCGATTCCCCCGGCTTCAGGGACATCGGACGGCGCTAGCCTGGATTGGGCAAGATCGGTTTATGCGATTGGCACCACAAAGACACGGCGCAGCAGACCGCAACCGAGTAAAAGCCGTCGACGTCTAAGTGCAGGTGACACGTCAACGTCTACGTCTACGCTTACGTCACGCTTACGTCGGCGCTAAATAGTATGATTTTGATTGGCCGTCCTCGTGAACGTCGGCCGCGGACGTTGACGTGTCACCTGCACGTAGACGTCGACGGCTGTCTGCTTTCGTCGGTAGAATTCTACAGGCTCATTTCCTTTCATAAACGACCACCTGGAAAGGAGCTTCGTTTCCCTGGAAGAACCGGTCCCGCGGGTCCTTGCTGGTCTCGCAGTACCGGAGAATCCGAAATTGATTGGGCCGAAAGAAATCGGGAAAAATCCGGGCATCCCTGCCGAAAAAATGCGAGTCCCACAGAACAATCGTGCCGGGTGAAGTCATTGGAAGGCTGGTCTCCAGGTCGCGATAACCGTTGGCGACGTAAAAAGAGTCCAGACCCGACAGATCAAAGGGATCTCGCTGCACGGCAAGCCAGAACGAGGGATAAAGCACGATCACCGGCCTTGTTCTCAGGTCGCCCCGCGTAAACCACCCTCCGACATCTGCCCAGATCCAGTCTGTTGCGCGAAGGTTGTCGGGCTTTACCCAGCGAGCCAGACTCGCGAGAGACAAAAGCAGCAGAGTCACGCTGGCAAGCGTCCGTCCCAACTTCCAGCTCCATCGACTTTGCATCACCGCTATGCCTGAGACCATCCACGACGCAACCAGATGAAAGCGCGACACCGGCGAGCCGGGCATCAGATGCCATGCCGTCATACAGGCCGTTTGCAGCAAAATCACGACAATAAAAAATCCGTAGAGCGTTGGGCGCTTCCATGACAATCCAAAATACCGCTGCCCCATCTCAAAGAGGATCTCTTCACCCTGCGCCGCGATCACTCCCAGCAGCGGCGCAACCCCTGCAAAAAACCGCAGGTAGAAGGCCTCGTTCGAGTCGATGTAGCCGAGCATTCCACTGGCATAGACCCCAACCTGCAGCGCGACGTAGATCAAGGCGAGCGCGCAGATAAGCCGGTTGCGCCTTGACAACAGTCCGCTCAGCAGCCCAAGGGTTAATAGTGGCAGGACCGCCGGGCCCACAACTGTCGGCCAGTAAAGGAAGTAGTCGAACCAGCGGTGACCCCAGGATAGATTCCGCGTCGCTGCCCAGTAAGGGTTGTAGCTCCAAAGATAAAAGGGATCGCCGGTCACCGCCATTCCTGCGATGTTCCAAAGCAGCGGAAAAAACAGCAGAAACGGAGTGACGCGGAATTTCCGGCGCCAGACCAGCATAAGAAACCAAAATCCCAGGAATACAAACCCTTCAATTCTGGCCGCCGGCAACAGAGAAATCACCAGGGCTGATGACAGAAACTTTCCACGCATGTAAAGCAGTGCCCCGCCCGCCAGCAGCAGACCGAAGAGGGGCTCGGTCAAAGTCCCATAGGAAAGCTGAAGGAAGAGCGGCTGAACTGCCGTGAAGGCAGCCGCCAGCCAGGGACGACTTATCCCTGAGACGCGGGCAATTTCTGCCGCCATGTAACAGGCCAGCAATGAAACCAGGATGTTGAACCACCGCGCCGCACCCATTCCAAAATATGCCAGCGGCGATGACAGGATGGTGTAGGCAGGCCGTCCCCAGATGTCCGACAACAGATAAAAATGCGACCAGACGTAGCGCGCCTTCAGATAATGACTCACGTCATCTTCAGAGAACACACTTTGCGACTGTGACGCATAGAACGCCGACAAAATCAGAAATACGGCGAGCACCAAAGCGAGCGGAAGATTCCATGAATGCAAGACCGACTTTGTTTCCAAGGAAGGCTTCGGTACTGCAACTTGAACTGTTAGCCGGGACATAGGCGGTCCTAATTTAACCTGCCGCGGTCTGTATTGAAAATCCCGGAACGGAGAATTTCCCAGCCGGGCGACGGCGCACCCGCCCGGCTTGCCGACTTGGTATTTCCAAGGAGAGCTGCATTGGATAGAATCGGCAACGTCTTCATTTCGGACTGAATCAACAAGGTGGTGCGAGTGATACGTTTCGCTGCGGCGAGGCTGTGATGATCTCCCTGTGTCCTCTGTGCCCCTGTGGTGGAACAAGTTCACCACAGGGGCTTAGCGCGGCGAAGCCGCAACCAAAAGTCAAGGAGAGACGGCCTGAGGGCCGTCTCTCTGCGGCGCCCTGCCAAGCTGAGACGGCCCTCAGGCCGTCTCTCCGCCCCGAATAATTTGCGCAGGCCGCGAAAATTCTCAGGGTTAGTAGTACAGGGGACACAGAGAGAGATTGCGGGGACGATTATGAAAAGACAATTCGCTCAAATTTTTTGCGCAGCCGTACTGGCAGGCGCCGCGGGAATCGCTTCTGGTCAAAACGGGGTGGATCAATCCAGCGGCCCGATTGACGAAAAGATCCTGGGTAATCTGGAGTGGCGCAGCATCGGGCCGGCCAATATGGGAGGACGAACTTCAGACATTGAAGGCGTTCCCGGGAACCCGAACCTCGTCTTCGTGGCGACGGCATCCGGAGGGATATGGAAGACCGTGAACGGCGGAGTCTCGTGGAAGCCGATCTTCGACCGGCAGAGCGTCCTTTCTTTCGGAGATATCGCGATTGATCCCAACAACCCCGATGTCATCTGGGCCGGGACAGGGGAAGCGGCCACGCGCAACAGCATCTCGTTCGGCAACGGGGTTTATAAATCGACCGACGGCGGATCGACCTGGCAGCACCTGGGTTTGAAAGATACCGAGCGAATTTCGCGCATTCTGATACATCCCGGCAACACAGAGACCGTTTATGTCGCTGCGGTGGGTCACGCTTTCGGACCGAATCCCGAACGCGGGGTATTCAAGACAACAGACGGCGGAAAGACCTGGCAGAAGGTGTTATATATCGACGATCAGCATGGCGCGGCTGATCTGGACATTGATCCCTCCAACCCCAACATTCTTTATGCCGCCATGTGGAGCTTCGAGCGCAAACCATGGACCTTCCGCAGCGGAAGCGAAAAAGGCGGCGTGTACCGGTCTATCGACGGAGGCCAAACCTGGCAGAAGCTCACCAAAGGATTACCCCAACTGATGGGACGCATCGGCGTCAAGGTTGCGCCCAGCAACTCCCAGGTGGTCTATGTAATCGCCGAGGCGAAGGATGGCACGCTTTATCGCTCGGATGACAGGGGTGACAATTTTCGCCGCGTTTCGAATGAAGCGCGCATCGTATCGCGTGGCTTTTACTATACTCAGATTCGTGTGGACCCCTCCAACGAAGATCGCGTCTACGCGGTAGCATCAACCCTCTTTTTGTCGGTCGACGGCGGCAAGACTTTTCGCTCCATCAGCGCAAAAACACATATAGATTTTCACGCCTTCTGGATCGATTCGAAAAATCCGAACCGCATGTGGCAGGGCCAGGATGGGGGCATCGCGGTTTCCTATGATCGGGGAGAACGCTGGGAGTATGTGAACAACTTCCCCATCGGCCAGTTCTATCACGTCCACGCCGACAACCGCGTTCCCTTCTATTACTTGATGGGCGGGCTGCAGGACAACGGCAGTTGGGCGGGTCCCAGCCGCACGCGCGAGCCGGCGGGAATTCTCAATGACGATTGGCGGATGGTCAGCTTCGGCGACGGCTTCGGAATGATCAACAAGTGGGACGAGCCGGACATCTATCTTTCCGAATCGCAGGGTGGAAGCATTGTGCGCACCGATTTTCGCACCAGAGAACAGCAATTGGTGCGGCCGTACGTGGGCGGCAGCGGCGGTCCGGCCTCAGACAGCAAGTACCGTTTTAACTGGGATGCGCCTCTGGTGGTTTCGCCTCATGACCGGGACACGGTGTACCTGGGCGGGAACGTGCTGTTCAAATCCGTCGATTTTGGCAAAACATGGGAGAAGATCAGCCCTGACCTGACCACCAACAACCCGGAAAAGCAAAAAGAGGCAGGCGGGCCGATTGCGTTTGAAAACACCACGGCCGAATACCATTGCACGCTGATCAGCGTAGCCGAATCTCCGGCGCGGGCGGGGATGCTCTGGGCTGGGACAGACGACGGCAATCTCCAGCTCACCAGCGACGGAGGGAAAACATGGACCAATCTGATCGCCAACGTTACAGGTCTGAAAGCCGACTCTCCGGTGTCACATATTGAGCCTTCGCGCACCGGCGCCGGAGTGGCATACGCTGCGTTTGATCGCCACATGTTCGACGATTTCCGGCCTTACATTTTCAAGACCACCGACGGCGGCCGCAGTTGGTCAAAAATCAGCGAATCCATACCGATGGGAGCTTACGTTCAGGTGGTGCGCGAGGACCCCCGGAATCCCCGCTTGATTTACGCGGGGACGGAGCTCGGCCTGTTTGCATCCTATGACGGCGGAGGAAATTGGATTCGGCTCAATCTTAAGAATTTGCCCCCGGTCTCGATTCATGACATCGTGGTGCACCCGCGCGAGAACGATCTGATTGTAGCCACCCATGGGCGCAGCCTTTGGATTTTCGACGATGCGTCGCCCCTCCAGCAGCTCGGCGCCGGCATTCTGGCATCGGACGCATACCTTTTTGACATTCGACCGGCGCTGCGCTTTACCACTCGATTCACGCGTTACGGGATCGGAGACAAGGCCTTCACCGGCTCCAATCCGGCATACGGCGCGCTGATCACCTACTACCTGAAAGAGAAGGTGGACGACAAAACCACAGTGAAACTGCAGATTGTGGACGGCAGCGGAAAATCAGTGAGAGAAATAAAGGACATTCCCAGGGAGAAAGGTTTGAACCGCGCGTCCTGGGATCTGAAACTGCAGGCGGCCGAGCTGCGTCGGCCTCCCGCGGAAGAAGAGACCGCCTTCAGCGGCCCGCCGCGCGGGCCGCAGGCCCTTCCCGGCGTTTACACTGTCAGGCTGCTGGTGGGCGACAAGTCTCTGGAGAAGCGGCTGGAGGTGCGCCTGGACCCAAGCATCCAGGTCCCGGCGGCGGATCTGCAGATACAGTTCGATCATGCCTTGAAGCTGCGCGACATGCAGGCCGCGGCGAATACCGCGCTGCGGGCGATCGACAGTATTCGCGATCAACTGCGGCAGATCGAGAAAACCATCAAAGACAGAGCGCCTGATGCCCCAAAAGAGTTGACCGATGCAATTCCTGATGACTTGAAACAATTGGATGCTTTGGAATCGAAGCTGTCCAGCCCGCGCGAAGGTCTCGGCTATCGCGGACGCTCGCAACTGGCCGAAAAACTCAGCTCTCTTTTGCAGTCGATCGACGGCGTTAATGCTGCCCCTACACCTGCGCAAAGAGAGTTTTTCGGTGAGTTACAAGGGGAATTCAAAGAGAGAATGGCGGAAGTGAATAAGTTCATCTCGCAAACGATTCCGCAGTGGAATGAAGCCCTGAAGCGTCACAACGCGCCGATACTGATTCCGGGCAAGCCGGTGGAGATTTCCTCCAAAAATTGAACTAGCCGCCGATTTACACGAATTGACTCGGATAGAAATCGGCCGCTGATTTACGCGAATTAACACGGAGGAATATCGGGACCGAAGAATCTCCGTGCGGTCTCCACCAGTATTGCCGCGCATTTCACAACCGAATCAAGATCCACCCATTCCACGGCTTCATGCGCCCCCGCCCCAGAAGGCCCGTAATTGACAGTCGGGATTCCGGCCGCCGAGAAGATCGCGGCATCCATCCAGTAGCCGACACCTGCGTCTTCCGGTGTTTCTCCTGTGACAGATCGAACACCTTCTCGCAAACAAGACGCAATCCGGGAGTCTGAGGCGCATTTTAACGGAGGACGGTCCAGCAGGCATCGGATGTCCGCTTCTTCGCCCGCGTCGCGAACCACCGAAGCGAGCTCCTGTAAAACCATCGCTGTCGTTTCTCCCGGAAGAGTTCTGCGCTCCACTTGTACAGTGCATTGCTCGGAATAGGTCGAAAGCCCGCTGCCTCCGTGGATGAGAGCACAATGCTGCGAGGCAGGTCCTACCAGCGAGTCGGCACGGCGGCGAAGTTCTTCCTGATCAAAGCGCTCCAGCGCGGCGATGATGCGGCCCATTTTCCCGATCGCGCTCACCCCGAGATCCCAGCGGCTGCCATGGGCCGCTTTCCCTCTGGTGGTGATTTCAGCCCAGACAAAACCCTTGTGCCCCAGAATGAGCCGGCCCTCGCTCGGTTCGGTTACGATTGCGGCATCGGCTTTATGCCGCGCCACAAAATCACGCGCGCCTGCGCTGGCGTATTCTTCATCCGCCACCAGGGCAACCAGAACCGTTCCGTCCAGAGCCGTTTGACCGAGCGCCGCCGCTGCCGCCATCACCGCCGCTACGCTTCCTTTCATGTCATAGCTTCCCCTGCCATAGACACGATTCCCTTCCACTCGAGGTTCAAACGGGGGGATCGACATTCCGCCGGTTGCGACCGTGTCCAGGTGCGCGCAAAAAACCAGCGCGGGCGAGCCATCGCCCACCTGGGCGACGGCATTGGGACGCGCGGGGGCCGCCTCCTCCAGCCAACTCTTGATGCCATGACTCGCGAACCAGTCCTGTGCCAGCGCTGCAATTTTTCCTTCTCCGTACGCCTCTTCGGCTGCCAGGTCCGGGTTTACCGAAGGCGTACGGATCAACTGCTGCAGCAGCTCCAGGATAGAATCGCGGGATAGTGGGCCCTTTGTCACAGCCGATTCCGTTTCGAGTTGAGCCGCGCCAGGCTGGCGCCTGGATTCCTTGATGCCGGCATTTGTACGAAAAAGGGCTGCAGGATTGCTTCAGCGCTTTCACCGCAGAGCCGCAAAGGCCGCCAAGGCACGCAGAGCAACTCTGCGAACCTTTGCGATCTCTGTGCCTCTTCGGTGAAGCCTTCCCGATTCGAGTAGTTTCGCAGAAAACAAATCATTGCGGACGCTGTTCCGAGGGGAAGTACTTCTGGTACCACTTCACCGAACGGTCGATCGCATCGACGACGTGTCTGGGTTCGCGCAGGCCGTGGCCTTCCCGCGGGTAACGAACCATCACCGTGTCCACACCCACATCCTTCAGCGCGACATAAAACTGCTCGGCCTCCATAATGGGAACATCGTTATCATTTTCGCCGTGCAGCAGCAGCGTCGGCGTGCTCACTTTAGCCACGTGTTTCAGCGCCGAGCGCTCCCAAAGCACGTCCATCATGTTCCCCTGGTGCGGGAGAATTCCGAATTCCATTTGCTCGTACTGGTTGTAATAGGTTGTGTAGTTGTAGCTGACCAGATTGATGATCGCAGCCAGCGGAATCGCCGCCTTGAAAATTCGAGTCTGGGTGATCAGCCACGCGCTGAGCTGACCGCCGTAGCTGCCGCCTTCCACTCCCAGCCGGTCCCGGTCGATCCACAAATTGCGGCGCATCGCGGCGCTCAGGCCGTAAAGCACGTCCTGCGCCTCGTTTCCGTTCTGGTCGCTAAAGACCGCGTCGGTGAATTTCTGACCATAGCCGGTCGAACCCCGATAATTAACCATCAGTGTGGCCCATCCCAGCGCGGCATATACCTGGTTCTTGAAGTTGAACGCAGGACCCTGCTGCCCGTGCGGGCCGCCATGGATCACCACGATCAGTGGATGTTTTGATTGGGTTGTCATAGCCAGAGGTCTGGTAAGAAAGGCCTCCATTTCATACTTATTGTCATTGCTGATGAAGGTAAATGATTCTACCGGTGCAATGGAAACTCCCTGAAACGCTGTGGCATTCAGGTCGGTGACCTGCCGCGCGGGCGCTTCGTTCTTCTTAAGGTAGAGCTGCGCCAGATCCGTGGGACCGGCGAAAGCATACGCGATGCTGCCGTCCGGCCCGATCGACCATGCTCCAACCGAGCCGCGGTCATCGATGACGACTTCAGGCTGTTCAGCGGAAACACCCATTCGGTACAAACGTACGTTCCCGCGCTGCTGCACGGTGAACAAAACGGATTTCCCGTCGGCAGACCACTGAGGAGTTCCCTGGCGATTGTCGATGGCGGCGCCCAGCTCCCGGCGGTTGCTTCCGTCGGCGTCAATCAACCAGACGTGCGTGTCTTCCATGGTTGTTTCCAGGTCTGTAAGACCACGGCGTGTAGCCAGGTAAGCGATGGTTTTTCCGTCGGGGGACCAGCGCGCACGGTACTCGGCACTCTCGGTGGCCGTCAACCGTCGCATCGATCCATCCGCCACTTTCAACACCAGCAAGTCATAGTTGAAAAACTGATCTTCATTCGGCTCACGGTTCGAGATGAACGCGATTTCCTCTCCGGCGGGTGACCAGTCAACGGAATGCTCGTAGTGGTCGCCGCTGGTAAGCTGGCGGCTCCGACCGGAAGCCACGTCCATCAAAAAAATGTGCAGCCGGCGGTTATCATTAAATCGCGTCAGCCCTTCATCTGCGTCCGGCTTGTAGAGGTAGCGAGTGATTACAATCGGATCGCCAGTGGCCTCCGATGTTTCAGGACCGGGCGTCGACGAAACGTAAGCGATGCGTTTGCCGTCGGGCGCCCAGGCGATCGTTTTGCCGGTGGTGGGAAGCGGGCTGTTGGTCCCGCTCATTGGCGCGAGAAATCTCACCCCCGAGCCATCGGCGCGGACAATCATCAGGCCTGAATTACTTCCCTGGTGTCCGTCGAATGCAATCCACTGGTTGTCGGGTGACCACTCGGGATCGGAGCCGCTGTCCTTGTCGCCGCCCACGCGCACCGCTTCCCCGCCGTCGGCCTTCTGAATCCAAATCTGCGAATAGGGTCTTCCTGTCCTGTCGTTGTTGGAAACGACGTACGCAATCCGGCTTCCATCCGGCGACAATCGCACGTCGGTGACGGATCGAAGCCGGTACAGATCGCCGCTCTGTAAATTCCGCGCGTGCAGGGCGGACCAGCCCATTGCCGCCCATGGAATGGATAAGAACAGCATTAATTTGCGAAAGAACATAGGTCTCCTCTTTTGATCTGGTAAGTTTACCGGCTAGCTGCCCCGGTGTTCCCAAAAATCGTTTTCAGGCGTCGGGCCCAAATCTAAGGGCGCCTTGACTCGGTAGGCTGCCTTCACCGCCGAGCCGCCGAGACCGCCGAGGCCGCGCAGAGTTTGCAGCCCAACCTCTGCGAAATCTCAGCGTGCTCTGCGTGGCACGGTGGCAACTTCTTGTTTTTAGACGAGATTTCAGAAGACAAGACCGATCACGTCGACGTTTATCGTCTACGGCCACGTGCACGTCAATGTCCACGACGCACGTCCAAATGCAAGGTGACAGATTTAGAGCCTAATCATTTTGGTCAACATTGACACGATGCGTTCCAAACTGCGATTTTTTCCTTCGTGAGCGTTGACGTGATCGTTGACGTCTATCGTTGACGTGCACGTGCTCGTGGCCGTCCTTGGCTTTTTCTTTGGTTGCGGCTCTTCCGGACTGTGCGGCGGTGATATAACGTGGCCGCCTTTTGAGAGCAAAGTCACAACTTATTGAGTGCCTTTAGGTTAAGTAATACAGTGAAAGGTCAGGTCCCGCAGGGGGCATTTCCGGAAATAACTCAACATGAACAGACAACTGACAAGGGTCTCTCTCCTTCTCTTTGGCTCCGGGATGTGCGCGCTCATTTATCAGACCACCTGGCTGCGCGAATTCAGACTGATCTTTGGCGCTTCCACGGCCGCATCTGCGGCAGTGCTGGCGATCTTTATGGGCGGCCTCGGATGGGGAAGCATGGTGCTGGGAAAGCGCTCCGATCGTCGCGCCAATGCTCTGAATTTCTACGCAACACTCGAGATGGGAATTGCCTTCACCGCCGCGATTACGCCCCTGCTGCTGTGGGTGACTCATCTGGTGTATGTCAGCCTGGGGGGATCTCTTGTTCTCGGCGCAGGCGCCGCAACTTTGCTGCGACTTGCGCTGGCATCTCTTGTGTTGTGCGTTCCCACTTTTCTGATGGGAGGGACTCTCCCGGCGGCGGCCAGGGCGGTGGAAACCAATTCCGATCTGAGCAGGCGGAACCTCGCGCTCCTGTACGGGACAAACACCCTGGGAGCGGTGGCCGGCGCCGCCATTTCCACTTTTTTTCTTCTGGAGCTTTACGGCAATAGAAAAACTCTCTGGCTGGCCTGCCTGCTGAATCTTTTGGTGGCGCTCACAGCCCGCAGCCTGGCGCGTTCCATCGTGATCTCAGGGGAGGAAAGTTCAGCAATCCTTCCTTTCACGCCGGAAGCGGAAATCGCTGTGGCGACACCATCGGGCACACATCCCGCAGCCAGTCTCCCGGCAACATTCGCCGTCATCGCCGCCGCAATCACAGGTTTCGTGTTTTTGCTGATGGAGTTGGTCTGGTATCGAATGCTCGGTCCATTGCTGGGCGGCTCGACATTCACGTTCGGTGTCATCCTCGCTCTCGCCCTGCTGGGAGTGGGCCTGGGCGGCGCGGCCTACGCTTTTTTTGGAAGCACCCGATCCCCGTCCCTGAATTCCTTCGCGCTCACTTGCGGGCTGGAGGCTTTGTTTGTCGGAATTCCCTACGCTCTCGGCGATCGCATTGCGCTGCTTGCCGTTCTTCTTCGCCCCTTCGGTTCAGTCGGCTTCCATGGCTATGTGCTGGCGTGGACCGGGGTAGCCTGCGTGGTTGTGCTGCCGGCCGCTTTGGTCGCCGGCATTCAGTTTCCGATGCTGATTGCGCTGCTGGGAAAAGGCAGGGAAAGGGTCGGACGCGATGTAGGGCTGGCATACACTTCGAATACGCTGGGCGCCATTGCCGGCTCGCTGGCCGGAGGCTTCGGTCTGTTGTCGCTTCTCGGCGCTCCGGGCACATGGCGGCTGGTGGTGCTGATACTCACCGGATTGTGTCTGGTCTCACTGGGTCTGAGCGGTGTGGCAAAGTCTGCATGGCGAAGGTCGGCACCCGTCTTCTGCCTGGCAGTGATCTCGGCCTGCACGATCTTCACGGTCGGTCCGACGGCTGTTTGGCGTCACAGCCAGATCGGCGCCGGCAGAGCCGAAGGATTTACTACCAGTCTCAACAACATTCGAGATTGGATGAGCTACCGGCGACGCTCTCTTTACTGGGAAAGGGACGGGGTGGAGAGCAGCGTGGCGGTCACGCGGAACGAAGGTCACACCTTTGTTGTAAATGGAAAGGTGGACGGGCACGCCAGATTGGACGCCGGCACTCAGGTGATGCTGGGCCTGGTGGGAGCAATTCTCCATCCGGCGCCCAAAAGCGCGTTGGTTATCGGGTTGGGCACGGGCAGTACCGCCGGATGGCTGGGGGCTGTCCCTTCCATAGAGCGCGTGGACGTGGTGGAGTTGGAGCCGGCGATCCTCAAAGTAGCCGCCGAATGTTCCTCTGTCAACGCGAACGCGATGTCGAATCCCAAGGTTCACGTGCTGATCGGCGACGGTCGAGAGACTCTGCTTACCACACCCGCGCGCTATGACTTGATTGCCTCGGAGCCGTCAAACCCTTACCGCGCCGGAATCGCCAGCCTGTTTACACAGGAATTCTACCGCTCCGCATCCCGGCGCCTCTCCGATGACGGACTATTCCTGCAGTGGCTGCAGGCTTACGAAGTTGACGGTGAGACGATTCGGACCGTTTATGCCACCCTGTCGTCGGTCTTTCCGGTAGTTGAAACCTTTCAGACGACGTACGCGGACCTGCTGCTTGTCGGTTCGATGAAGCCCGTTTCGTACAATACGTCCATTCTGGCCGGCCGGCTGGGACAGGAGCCATTTCAGACCGCAGTCAGAGATACATGGCGCGTGTCGGGTGTCGAAGGCTTCCTGGCGCATTATCTAGCCAATTCGGCATTCGCATCAGCCATCGCCCACCAGCACAACACGCTCATCAACACCGATGACCGCACGCCGATCGAGTTCGGCTTTGCGCGCAGCGTGGGGAAGCTCGGCATCTTCAACGTGGATCATGTCGCCAGGCTGGCCCGATCTCGATCCGAACACAGGCCGGAAAACCTTCAGGGTCAGGTCGACTGGACCAGCGTCGACGATCAGCGCGCTTCCATAAGAACGGAGGGATGGGTCGTTCCGCTGTTGCAGCCGTTCTTCACCCGCGAACAGCGCATTCGCACGGAAGCACAAATCCGATATGTCAGAGAAGATTTCGCCAGTGCGCTGCTGCTGTGGAAATCACAGCCCAAAGAGCCTGCTACTTTGACCGAGCTGACGATGGTGGCCGAGAGCCTGGCCGACAATGGCGACCCGGAGGCACTGAAACTGATCGAAAGGATACACGCCACGCACCCGACAGAAGCGGAGGCGCTTTTGGGGCGTCTACTCTTGCGTCAGAAGCGGCTGGAAGAAGCTGCCATCGTTCTGGAATCCGCGTTCGTGCGTTATCGCAACGACCCCTGGCCCCCGCCCTCATTGATGGAGCGCGCGCTGGACGTGGCAACGACGGTGGCCACGCTGGACCCGGGCAAACGACTCGCTCTCAGACTGCACGATGCAATCAATCAGCCTTTCGCCCTGCTTCTTGCGAACAACAGCCGGCTCATCGCTGTCTTGAAAATTGCGCGCTACCTGGACGGCGGAGATTTCAGCCATCTGTCTGCCGATGCCATCGGGTCCTTTGAACCAAATATTCCCTGGCAGTTCGACTTCCTTGCGTACCGGTACCGATGCTACCAGAGCATGGCCAACCTGAAGGCTGAAGCAGCCAAACATGATCTGGAATCGTTTCTGGCAGCCGAGCCGTCTCCTCTGGCGCGAGGCATGGAAAAAGAATCCGCAGAAACGCCGCACCCGTCTCCTCTTACGGCGGTAGTAAAGACACCGGTAGCGAAACATTGAATTGAGATGTCGACAAATCGCCTTCACCGCAGAGGCGCCGAGGACGCCAAAGTCAGCGCAGAGTTCTGACGGATTTCTCTGCGGACACTCGGCGATCTTTGCGTCTTTGCGGTGAAAAACGTCGCCGCCTCCGTCCTTTACCGGCATTTTTGCCTGGCTCCATAAAATTTTTTTCGCAGATTTCCCCACACCCCGGTTATGTCCTTTTGAACCATGGCTTGATTTCAGCGGCAACGTTCCGTGCCCCTGTAAAATGCCATGAAACCATCGGAGCCAGGTTATGAATAAACAGGAATTGCTGAAATTGGCCGACAATCCCGCCCTTATCGAAGGCATTTACAACTATTGCGACCGCTGGTGCGAGCGTTGCCCGCTGACGCCGCGGTGTCTGGTTTTTGCCATGGAATCCGCGGACAAAGAGCGTGCCGCCGCTGCAGGGGAAGAAGAGCAACTCGTTCATCAGCTTGAGGAATCTTTACGCCTGACAACAGAATTGCTCGCTGACTTTCAGAAGGAACAGGAAATGCAATTCAATTCAGAAGATAGCGCCGCAGAAACCGACGCAGAGGCGCACGTATTCTCCAAGCTTGAGGCAGAGGAACTGTCCGAGGCCCGAAAAATCGCACCCATAGCCGTGCGCGCGGCGAGGCATTACATCGACCTGGTCAATGACTGGTTTGATTCCCACGGTTCGCTATTTGAGGAAAAAGAGCGATCGTTGAATGCCGGAGTTCCTGTCGTCTCTGACGCGACAAATCTTCAACATGAGGTCGACCAGATCACGGATGCTGTGGAAGTAATCCGCTGGTACCAGCATCAGATCTTCGTGAAATTAATGCGGGCGTCCAGAAACCTGGATGAGCTCGCAGAAGAATGTAAACAGACAAGGCCCGACAGCATTCTCCTGGATGCCGTAAAGCGGGACGTAAACGGCTCAGCCAAGGTTGCGTTAATCGGGGTGCAACGCTCCACTTCCGCATGGCTGTCTCTGCGCGGGCATTTGACCGATCAGGCTGACAGCATTCTTCACGTATTGATTCATCTGGAAAAACTGCGACGCAACTTGCTTTTGGCGTTTCCCGACGCGGAGACGTTCCTCAGGCCCGGATTTGATGAAATTGAAAAGGTTGAACCGACAGGGCCCGAAGAGCGCAAAAGGGCCTAAGTCCTGCTTGGCGCCTTGGGGGCTTAATTTTTTTAACCGCCAAGGCACCAAGACTCGTAAACTCTCGTGGTATCGGTCCTCCATGTCGCGTGAAAAGATTTACCTGACCGGATTCCTTCTGACGGCCGGCTTCCTGCTGTTTGTCGGGCGGGGGCTGTTGGAAAGCTCTGTTTTGATCACCTGGACTCTGGCCTTTTCCGGAACCACGGCGGTTGCGATTCTGGGGGCAGTGGTTTACCGGCTGCAGCTTCAGTTGAAAGAGAGTCGCCATGAGCTGGCGCTGAAGGAAGCGGAGGTGAACTTCGCGCTCCAGGTTCAACAGCTTCTTTTCCCCAGGAAATTTCCCGAGCACTCGGGACTTGAATTCTCGGCCGCCTGCATTCCGGCTCGAGGAATCAGCGGCGATTACTACGACGTGCTGTCGATGCCGGACGGCCGTCTGGTTTTCGCCATTGCCGACATCAGCGGCAAGGGAATTCCCGCGGCGATTGTGATGGCTAATCTGCAGGCGCTCTTGCGAGTCCTGGTCGCGGCCAACCTTTCACCCCGCGAAGTATGCGGACGGCTCAATCAGCATTTGTATCAGGTGACCGAGTCCTCCCGCTTTGCAACTTTCTTCTATGCCGAATGGACCAATAATGAAAGGAAGCTGCGATACGTCAACGCGGGTCATCATCCTCCTCTGGTGAATGGCAGCAGCGAATTTCCTCTGGACAGGGGCGGCCTTCCGCTGGGCACATTTCCGGACAATGATTTCCAGGAAGGCGAGATCCTGCTGGAGCCCCAGGACATGCTGGCCCTTTACTCGGACGGTATTGTGGAGGCCATCGGGAAAACGGGGATCGAATTTGGCAAGGATCGACTGGAAGCCCTGGTGAGGGCGGATCTCAATCAGTCTCTGGCACGCATTCAGCAGACCGTTTTAGACGAAGTCAAGCGGTGGACGAACCGGGAACCGCAGGACGACATCACGCTTGTCCTGGTGCGAGTGGAGCAGCCAAGAGAGGACGCACAATGAATATCTCAGGCCATAGTCTGAAGGACCACGTTTGGCTTTTGACACCACTGTTCGCCCTGATAACAGCGATCTGGGCGCTGCGGATGGTCTGCTATGCCGCGCATTGCCCGGCCTGGCTGCTACGCTCTGTCAGTGTCACTATGGGGGTTGCCGTCTGCGTGTTGCTGGCAAGCATCCTGATTCATGTGCGGCGCTTCGGGAGTTACGCCAACGTTGTTTTGGCGACCTTCCTTCTGGTTGCCTGGGCGCATATTCTAATCGTCGCCGCGATCGTATTTGCGGTCCTGACCGGCACGGATAATGTGTTTACGCTTCCGGAATATTCCTTTCCGGGTCCTGATCCCTATCATTTAAGACACATTCGGGGCCACCTGACGATTGGTCTCGGAGCCACTGTCCTGCTCGGCTCTGCCATGGGTTGCCTGCTGCTGTTCCTGCTTCGCCTGCTTTTGCCACGGAAGGATCGCTGAACAACCATTGCGTGGCTTTGCGGGCGAAGTACAGTTAAAATGAACACTCTGGAAGCAAAGCTGCACCGGGCGCCGATTCGCGCCGCCCGTAGAGACGCGACATGTCGCGTCCGAGCTCAGACGCGGCATGCCGCGTCTCTACACCTAAAAATGTCCAAACTCCATATAGTACTGCTGATTCTTTTTCCGGCATTGTCCCTGAATGTTCGAGCCGATGAAGAAACAAAACTTCCTGCTCCGGTGCAACCGCGGCTGACTTCCGTTTTTCCGATGTCCGCGCAGCCCGGCGCCCGGCTTGAAGTCGAATTGCGAGGAGAATTCCTCGATCGCGTCAATCGCGTGCTCTTTGAAACCGGCGACCTCTCGGGAGCCGTTCTCTCTTCTACTTTCACTTCCGCCCGCATCCAGATTCATGTTGCCGCGGGAGCACAACCGGGGGCGCGCTATTTTCGCCTGCTCTCTCAGCGGGGCGCCTCAAACCTGGTCCTGTTTCGGGTGAGCCGCTGGCCTGTTCCTTTGGAAAGCGAACCCAACGACGAACTGGACTCGCCGACTGTCGTGAGCCTGCCGGTTCTGATCAACGCCAGACTTTCTTCGATGAACGACGTGGACTTGTTTCGATTTCACGCGAAAAACGGCGAGCGCATTCAGTTCAATGTTCTGGGAGCGCGCAATTGGACTCCTGCGGATGTCTCCCTGGCGATCCTCTGGCCGAATGGTCGCGAAATCGTGCACGATGAAGGGCGATTCATCTGGGATCCGTACATCGATCACATGTTCGAAAAGGAAGGAGACTACCTGGCGGCCGTCACCGTCACAAGGATGCCCGCCGGTGGCCAGTCGCGCAATGACCTGAACTATCAGCTTGCCATCGGCCGCAGTCCATTCATCTGGTCACTGTTTCCCTTCGGCGGCGCAAAGGGCAGCACGGTCGAAGTTGAAATGCTGGCCGACTTCGTTCCCACGTCACCAGTAGTGATCTTTAGTGAGAAACGCATCGATGCCAGGGTGCAGGCGGGAATTCGAAATAATTGCTGTAAAATTCTGACAGCCATTGCTCCCGATGCAACGGCGGGAATTCACGAGTTGTTGTTGGCTGAGAACTCGGGAATCTTGGCGCCTGCGAAGTTTGCTGTAGGTGACTTTCCGGAATGTTTGGAAGTGGAGCCCAATGACAGCGCGCGCGTGGCGCAAACACTCTCATTCCCGGCAACAGTCAACGGACGGATTGACCGGAACGGCGATGAAGACTGGTATCGAATATCGGCCGAGACGGGACAGGCTTTGACGTTCATCATCGACGCGGAAAAGTATGGCTCGGTTCTCGATTCGCAGCTGACGCTTCTGGATACGGGAGGCAGGAGACTGGCTTCAAACGATGACGCCAAGTGGCCGGGGCGGCCACTCAACCGCGACCCCCTTTTAACTTACCGGTTCAAGGAGAAGGGAGACTACTTTGTCAAAGTCAGCAGCCCCTATCAACGCGGCGACCCGGACCATGTTTACCGGCTGACCGTGCGCCCGCAGCAACCCGGTTTTGTGGTGTCGCTCAACAGTGATCGAGCAGTGGTGGCCCGCGGAGGCTCGGGAAAACTGGGGATTTCCGTTGTTCGTCAGGAGGGGTTTGAAGGTGACGTGCGGATCGACGTAGAAGGCTTGCCGGCCGGTGTCACGGCAAAACCATTGATCATTCCGAAAGAAAAGGACAGCGACAGCCTCGTCGTTGAGGCGGCGGAGGGAAGTGATCAGCCATTAAGTGAAATCGAAGTATTTGGAGCCGCTGCCATTGGAGGAAATGAGATTCGCCGGCGGGCCTGGCTGCCGCCATCGCGTTTTCAAGGGAGCGGCCCGGGTTTCAGCGATTACACACCGCGCAAGCCTCTCTTGTCAGTGGTGGACGCGCCGTGGTTTTCGCTGGAGTCGGCTGCGTCCACCGTTTACCTGGTGAGAGGCGGCAAGGCTGAATTCGGAGTTAAAATAACTCGTCGCCCGGAATTCACCGCACCGCTGGAAATCAGCTCGGAGAATCTTCCCGCTGGTGTAACGATAGACCAGGTTGATTTCATTGATGAAGGACGAATGGCTCGTATTACGCTGACGGCGACAGAATCGACACCTCAGGCGAGAATCCCCGACCTGGTGGTCGTCGGAAAGTCGCGCGAAAAGAAGGAATCGGCTCCGCGGATCTCACTACAGGTGGACTGAGAACATGAGAAAAAATTCACCGCGAAGGCGGGAACGCGCGAAGGCAACTCTTTGTGTCTTCGTGTCTTTGTGGTTTATATCCCTGGCCGCGGCCGCACAAACTCCAAAGACTATTCCCACCCTGAAAGAGATCTTCTTCGAACCTAAATCTGTCTTCCTTTCCGGCGCCGGCGAGTCCCAGACATTGATCGTCACGGGCCGTTACTCGGACGGTTCAACGCGCGACCTGACGCGCGAGGTGAACTTCTCCTCAAACGACACATCAATTGCCGAAGTCAACTCGGCGGGGGTCGTGACGTCCAAGGCTCCAGGCATGACTCGCGTTGTGGCGTGTCTGGATTCGACCGCTCAGGGATCACAGGCGGGCAATTCAAGTCCACTTCGCACTGCCGCCAAGGTTGGTAACGGGGCAAACCTTTCCGCTCTCGCGCTGGTGGTCATTCGAGAATTGGGAGGGCCCCGGAAACTCAGTTTCGCGAATGATATTGCGCCGATCTTCTCGCGCGCCGGCTGCAACGCCAGCGGCTGCCATGGAGCGCTCAATGGCCAGGGCGGATTCAAGCTTTCGCTTTTCGGTTATGATCCCGACGCCGATTACCAGGCCATTGTTAAGGACAACAGCGGGCGGCGTGTAGATCTCAAATACCCCGAAGAGAGTCTGATCCTGTTGAAACCGACATTCACAATGCGCCATGGCGGGGGGCAGGTCATTACGGAGAATTCCCTGGAATACCGCGCGCTGCACGATTGGGTTGCTGCCGGAGCCCCGCAGGGCAGGACCGGAGGCCCGCGGCTGGAAAAACTGTTTGTTTATCCGAATGACCAGCGTTTCCTGACCGGACCGGACCAGAAACAGCAGTTGGTGGTAGTCGGCAAGTACAACGACGGCCGCGAAGTGGATATGACGCGCCTGGTGCGTTACAGCTCCAGCGACGAAACGGTGGCGATGGTAAGCCAGGGCGGACTGGTTCAGCCCCGGCGCAGCGGCGAAACGAATATCATGGTGCGCTCACTGGGGGCCGTCGGCGCGGCGCGTGTTGCCGTGGTGCTTCGTCCTCCGCTTGCAGCCCATCAAAAGATGGCGCGGAATAATTTCATCGATGATCTGGTGCTGGAAAAGCTCGAGAAGATGCGCATCATCCCATCCGAGATTTGCACCGACAACGAGTATGTGCGCCGCGTGTACCTGGATCTGATAGGGACGCTTCCCGCTCCGGAAGAAGTAAGGGCGTTTTTGCGTGACCGCTCCAGGGACAAAAGAACGCGTCTCATTGACGCGCTCTTCAAACGTCCCGAATACGCCGATTTCTGGTCTCTGAAATGGGGAGATCTGCTGACCAACAGCCCGCAATTCCTTTATAACGGCACGGCCTATTTCCAATCATGGCTGAGAGACGCATTCGCACACAACATGCCTTACGACCGCTTTGTGCGTGAACTCCTGACCTCCAGCGGCGGGACCTACCAGGCGCTTCCCACAAATTTTTACGCCGCAGGCAAGAAGCCCGAAGACATGGCTACATTTACCAGCCAGGCATTTCTGGGCCTCAGTCTGGAATGTGCGCGCTGCCATGACCATCCGAGCGAAAAATGGAAGCGCGACGACTTCCTGGGTCTGGCCGCCTTCTTTTCACAGGTGAAGTTCAAGAACGGCGCGCGCAACAACGAGCGCTTTCTGTACGTCGACCCTGAAAAAGAGTTCCAGCATCCTCAGACCAAGCGGGTAATTCCGGCAAGGTTTCTCGGCGCCGGCAACGCGGATTTCCGGCCGCAAGAGGACCGCCGGGCGCGCCTGGCTGCCTGGCTCACCTCACCCTCGAACCCCTACTTTGCCCGCGCCATCACCAACAGAATCTGGCGCGAGTTGATGGGTCGGGGCATCGTCGAACCTGCGGACGATTTCAGGATCACCAATCCTCCCACTCATGAAGTCCTGCTGGACCGGCTGGCCGCGGATTTTGTGAAAGACGGCTTCGACCTGCAGCATTTGATGAAGCGGATCCTGATGTCGAGAACTTATCAGCTCTCTTCCCGCACCAATGAAACTAATCACGATGACAAGACTGCTTACTCTCACTACCACCTGCGCCGGCTTACAGCCGAGCAGCTTGCCGATGCCATCTCACAGGTGAGCGGAGTTCCGGAAAAGTATCCCTTTTTCTATCCCGGAAAACGCGCCATCCAGTTGCCCGATCCGATAGTGGATTCTTACTTCCTTACGATTTTCGATCGGTCCACTCGCGAAAATGCAACCTGCACGCGCAAGCAATCGGCCAGCATGGCTCAGTCGCTCAATCTGGTCAGCGGCGAGACGATCAACGCCAAGCTGCGTCATGACAAGGGAATACTGGCGCGTTTGATTCGGGAAGGAAAGACTGACAAAGAAATCGCGGAACACTTCTGGATTTCCACGCTGTCGCGCGCTCCAAGCAAGTCGGAGCTGAAGGCCGCACAAGAAGGGATTAGCAGGGGCCAGTCGCGGCGCGAAGGGTTGGAGGATTTTGTCTGGGCGCTACTGAACTCGAAAGAGTTCCTGTACAATCACTAGGATGGGGCGGGACGAACCCGCAACCGAACGAAAAAGCCGTTCACGTGCACGGTTTTTGTTTTCTTCAAGCTGGGAAGACTTTTCCAGGACGGTAGAACTGAAATGGCTAAATGTGACTGCGGGCGAGTACCCAAAGAGTTGTTCGGCCGGCGTGATTTCATCCGCATCGGATCGCTGGGCATGTTCGGATTGGGATTGCGGGAATGCTTCGCCTTGAAAGCACTCGCATCCGATAATCCGGTCCACGCGACCGCCGCTGCGTCACCGGATCGCTCGATCATCGTGGTATGGCTCAGTGGCGGTCCGCCGCAACTGGATACATTCGACATGAAACCTGATGCCCCTCGTGAAGTGCGAGGCCTGTTCCGGCCAATCTCCACCAACGTTCCCGGCATCCAGATTTGTGAGCACCTCTCCCGAACCGCCAGGGTGGCCGATAAACTTGCCATTATCCGGTCGATGACATCGCGCGAGGCCAACCACGAGCGCGCGATTAATTACCTGCTTACCGGTTATCTTCCTTTGCAGACTCTGGAGTTTCCTTCCATCGGTTCAGTCGTTGCCAAGGAGAAGGGGCCGAGGAACGGACTTCCTCCCTATGTCGCCGTGCCAAACATATTTCCCTCTTACGGTCCCGGGTTCCTGGGCGGCGCTTACGGGCCCTTCATCGCCGGTGATCCCAATGTCACCGGTTATAGAGTTCGTGATTTGAACCTTCCCACAGACCTGGACTGGGGTCGAGTGAACAATCGCAAGTGGCTTCTGAGCCAACTCGATGAACAGTTTCGTCGGATCGACAGCAGCGACGAATTCAAAACGGTGGATACCTTCTACGAGAAAGCGTATGACCTGATGCGCTCCTCGGCAGCCAGGAAGGCGTTCGATATTGAGTCGGAACCCGATTCGGTCCGGAACCGCTATGGAAGAACGCCGGTGGGACAGGGATGCCTTCTGGCGCGAAGGCTCGTCGAGGCTGGTGTTCGCTTCGTCACCGTCAGCAAAGGCTGGCTCAACTGGGACACTCATGGTCAGAACTTCACCACACTGGAAAAACTGCTGTTGCCCGAGCTGGATACGGCCTATTCGGCGCTGCTTGAAGACCTGGACCAGCGTGGGTTGCTGGCATCGACGCTGGTGGTGTTGATGGGAGAATTCGGACGCACGCCGGAGGTTAATGCTGATGCCGGAAGAGACCACTGGTCAAAGGCTTTCTCGGTGGTGTTGTCGGGCGGGGGCGTCAAAGGAGGCCAGATACTGGGCGTGACCGACAGCAAAGCTGCCGAAGTGGTCAGCGATCCATACCAGGTGGAGGACCTGGTCGCAACCCTCTACGATCGCGTCGGCATCGACTTCAACCAGGAATACCAGACGCCGATCGGCCGCCCTGTGAAACTCTCCAATGGCGGAAAAGTAATCTCGCGGCTGTTTTAGATTCGAATGAAAAAATCACTGACTTGCAACCGCTGCCGCAAGAAGTTCGTTGTCTGGGGAGAAGCGGGACGGGCGCAGGAACGCCCCCAAACCGTCACCTGTCCTCATTGCCAGGCGCCCAACCGCGTGATGTGGCCCGGCAATGCAGGCTTTCAAGTCGAACGCCCGGACCGTGGATAACTCGGCGACGCTTCCAGCGGGATGATCGGCAGCGGAGAGACGGCCTGAGGGCCGTCTCAGCCCGGCAGTACATCGCGCCAGAGACGGCCCTCAGGCCGTCTCTCCTAGTGCAGCTACGCTGCGCCAGGCCCACCCGCTTTCTGGGCGACAGCGAAAAGTTTTTTCGGCCCGTGGCTTCATTTTCAAAACGACAACTTCAGCGCGAACTGCATCTCGCGGTCTGACGAGCCGGCAGTGGAGATTCCAAAGCCGCTCCCTCCAAGGGCGCTCCCCGGCACGCCGAAGTGCGGCGTGTTGAAGGCGTTGAACATCTCGCATCTGAACTGCAGGCGGTATCTTTCCTTAAAACGAAAATTCCTTAAGATCGCCAGATCGAAATTCACCCAACCGGGCGAAGGCATCACCGTTCGGGGTGCATTTCCATGAGTAAAGCGCTCCGGCACCCCGAAGGCCGCGGGATCGAACCACTGAATCCCGCGCACACCGCCCGAAGCCGGATGCCCCTTTTGAGACGCCGGCAAATTCGGGCTTCCCACCAGGTTGGGACGAAGGGTTTTTCCATCCGCGTTGTCGCCCAGGATGTCGCGAGGACCGTTGTTCACCGTCACACCAAACGGGGAGCCGCTCTGCAGAGTCGCAATAGTGCTGATCGACCAGCCGCGCAGCGTCTGACCGGCAGGGCCGTTCTTCAACCAGCGCTTTCCCGGCCCAAAGGGCAGCTCAATGATGGGACTCATCACCAGTCGCTGGCGAATGTCGTTTGTGGAAAGGGAACGTTCGGCCCTGATGTTGTAGATATTCTGGATCTGATCGTCATCGCCAAACGTGACGTCATCACCTCCGGTGAAAACGACATTGTCTATCCATTTGGAGAGTGTGTAGGACGCGATCCAGCCGATTCCCTGGTCGAAGCGCTTCTCTGACTTGACGACCAGCGCATGGTAATTTGAAATGCCCCAGTTGGGCGAAAGGATTTGGACCTGCGCCGTGTCCCCGGGGTACTGAGGATAGGGCCGGCGCAGCCGCGTCGGGATCTCGGTCCGTGGAAGAAGATCCGGCGGGATGTGGTTCAGATTAATATTGGGAAACGGAACTTTTCGCCCCAGGTTCCCCAGATATGTGACCTCAAACGCGATATCCTTGTACTGGTGCGCCACGGTCAGGTTGAAATTCTGGTTGTAATTGGTGCGCCGGTTTGGATCGAGAAACTGAATCTGCTGCTGCGGCCACCGCGAGCCCAGCGAGCCGAATTCCGGAACCAAATCCGCTTCGGACGGAAACTGCAGCGAACCGGCCGGCACCCCCTCGCCCAGCGCAAAAGGGATCGGAGTGCGAAAATTCGCCACTCCTCCAAAACCAAGGCGCAACTGCTGGATGATTTCTCTGTTGTAGGGGCTGCCGTAGAAAATTCCATAGCCGGTGCGCACCACTGTCGACTTTCCACCAAAAGGCCTCCATGCCAACCCGAAGCGAGGAGCAAAATTATTGGCATCCCAATTCACCAGATATTTGCCACGGCCGTTCCGTCCCGGGAAAGTAACAACCCCCCGGGTACCTGCAGGGATCAACTGCCCGTCGACGACCTTGCCCGCAAACGGGTGCGGAGCCTCGGGATCGAAATTATTCTGCCGGTTGCCCACTTCGGCGACGGGAGACTCCAGCTCATAGCGAACGCCGAGATTCAATGTCAATCGCGGATGCACTTTCCAGTCATCTTGAAAAAAGCCCCCCGTGTAATAACTTCGCTTTCCTATGCCGGCATCAATTCGCAGATTTATCGAATCAATGACGCCCAGGAGAAACGAAGCCAGCGGCAAGCCTGAATTGGGAATCACACGGTTCTGTGCATCGCGTCCCTGTGTGGGAGCGGCCTGAAAAGTGAACTGTCCGGAAGCGAACTGGCGGTTTACCTCGTTGGCATTGAAGCTCCAGTAATCCGCGCCGAAGCGCAGGTTGTGCGCGTTGTTCACCCAGTTCATGCTTCCCGTAAATTGAGTGTTGGTGAATGCCGCCAGGCGGTTCTGGTTCCCCGTGGTCCCGAAATTGGTCATCGGCACTCGCCCGGCGCCGAAATTGAAGCGTGGAAACGCATCCGGCTCCACACCCTTCAGGCCGATTGTGCCGGGGACATCCTGTCCCAAACTGATGGATTTTCGAACAATGGTCAAACGCGTCCCTCCCGCAATCAGCGTGCCCACCACCCGAGGAGAAAAGACGTGCTGAAAATTGATTGCCAGATTTTGACGGCGGTTGGAAATATCGATCGCATCGGGATCGGCGACACCAAAACCAGGCGCCGGACCATCCGGGCTGTCATCCGGTTGCGTCAGGATATGCCGGACGAAGATCTTGGTGTTTGAAGAGAAGTCGTGATCGAAGCGAACGATGTGATAGTCACGCGTGTTGATGTTGACACTGTTCTGCTGCCAATTCCCCGCTCCCGTAATAGGATTGTTGGGAGCGCGATTAGGAAGGGGAAGATACTGAAGCGCTTTTCGCGCCACAGGATCCTGCCGGGAAGACGGAATCACATTTCCGGGGAATTGCTGCCGGGTCACTGGATCGTAAATCGGCAGTATCCCGCCGGAAACAGCCGGCGACAACTCAAACGTCGTCTGTGAAAAATTGCCGCTCCGTTCAAGCTCAGTTGGGACCCGGCGTGTCCGCACCTGCCCGCGCCGTTCACGCAGACCGTCATAGTTATAAAAGAAAAAGGAGCGGTTCTTTCGGATCGGCCCTCCCAGCGTCCCTCCGAACTGATTCCTTTTAAGAGGGGCTTTCTCATCCACACCCCAGCCCTTTGAGTCCAAAACGTCGTTGCGCAGAAACTCGTAGAGCGAGCCATGAAATTCGTTGGTGCCGGTCTTGGTTGTGGCATTGATCAATCCGGCCGACGTGCGGCCAAACTCGGCCGACATGTTATTCGCCTGAACCTTAAACTCCTGCATCGAATCAATCGGAGGATTGGTTTCTATATTCTCAACGGCAAGCCCTCCGCGGCTGTTGAAAACACCATCGAGCATGGCCGACGCCGCCTGCGTTCGTCCTCCGGCAATGGAGACGGCGCCTCCCAACCGGAATGAAGCCGGTGTCAGGTTGACCAGGTCGAAGACATTGCGACCATTCAGCGGCAAATCAAGTATCTGGCGGTTTTGCACGACGTGCCCGATGGAGCTCGACTCGACGTTGATCAGCGGCGTCTCTCCTTCGACCTTGATCGCCTCGGTGATCTCTCCGACTTCCAGACGCAGATCCACGACTACAGAGTCGCCCACATTCACCTGTAAGCGTCTGATAGTGAGTTTCTTGAACCCGGGCATCTCGGCGGTCACGCCGTAGAGGCCCGGCAGAAGTTGCGGAGCATGAAAAGAGCCGTTATCCAGGGAGATGGCTTGAAACCGGGATCCGGTTTCCTCATTCACCACCGTTATGTTGACGCCGGGGAGCACCGCGCCGCTGCTATCAGTGACTGTGCCGCTAATTGAGCCACGCTGGCCCTGGCCCAGCAGAATGGAAGGCAGGAACGGCTGCGAAACAATGGCGCCCAAGGCAAAGAAGGCAATGAGTTCCCTCGCCTTGGCAAGCGACCTTCCAGCTTTTCCGATGATGCGGTTTGTTCCGCCGAACCAACCAATCGGTATCAGACAATTCGTCGGGGAAGGAAACAGAAAACGTTCATTTCGCATCCTTCACTCCTTTCGAAAGGGCGCTAATCCGGGGAGCGCGTGGGTTGCATCATTCTACTCCCTACTCCCGCCCGGACCCAATCGTGAAACCGAGCAAAAGGACTTAACTGGAGATTTGCGTACCAACGCCAATTCTACTTGACAACTGCGTCGGCGGACGAGATAAGTCCAAATCGAGCATCCATTTGCCCAAGAGCAGACACAAATCAAAGCAGAACCGATCATGCGCGAAATGACACATGGTAGCTGAGCCGCGCCTTCCGCCGAGCGGACTTTTCTCCACCCTAAAGCAGCTTGGACCGGGAATGATTCTATCCGGTTCGATCGTGGGTTCCGGAGAACTGATCGCTACGACCACGCTGGGGGCGCGAGTGGGCTTTGCGGCGTTGTGGCTGATCATTGCCAGCTGCCTGATCAAGGCCGTTGTCCAGGAGGAATTAGGGCGATACACCATCATCACCGGTGAAACGACGTTCCGCGCCCTGGACAAAGTACCCGGACCGCGATGGCGCGTGTCTTGGGTGGTGTGGTGCTGGATGATCATGTTTGCCGGGGTCACATTCCAGCAGGGCGGTATCATCGGCGGCACCGCACAGGTTTTTAATATTGTATCCCCCAACATCAGCGTGCTCTCCTGGACGATTATCATTGCAGCCGTCACAGTCGTTCTGCTGACCACCGGGCGTTATCACTTTGTGGAGCTGGCAAGCACCGTTATGGTGGTCGGCTTTACGTTCATCACCATGGGGGGAGCCCTGCTGCTCGCCTGGACTCCCTATGCGGTGCGTCTGCACGATGTGACCGATGGCTTGAAGTTTCATTTTCCGACGGGAGGACTGGGGGTGGCATTCGCCGCTTTTGGGATAACCGGCGTGGGGGCAACCGAACTTATTTATTATCCGTACTGGTGCCTGGAGAAGGGCTACGCGCGCTTTACCGGCCGCAATGACCAGTCAGCGGGGTGGTTGACGAGGGCGCACGCCTGGGTCCGAATCATGCGAATCGATGTCCTGGTGGCGATGGCTGTTTACACTCTGGCCACGGTGGCATTCTATGTGCTTGGCGCCAGCGTGCTGTACGGAATCGGAAAAATACCGGCAGGCTATGACATGGTCCGTACACTTTCGAGCATCTACACTACAACCTTTGGGGAATGGGCCTTCTACTTATTTCTGCTGGGCGCCTTCTTTGTCCTGTATTCGACGATTTTTTCCGCTAATGCCTCGAATTCGCGCGTTCTAACAGATTTCCTGGAAATGATCGGTGTCATTAGAATCAAAGACGACCGCCACCGCTGGTCCTGGCAACGATCCATAATCATGGTTTTGCTTCCGCTGTACGTCTTGCTGTATTTATTCCTGGGAGAGCCTGTATCGATGGTGATTGTCGGCGGTGTGGCTCAAGCCTGCATGCTGCCAATCATCAGTTTGTCGACGCTGTACCTGCGCTACCGGCAAATGGATCCTGCAATGCGGCCCGGATTGTTTACAGACCTGCTGTTGTGGATCTGCTCAGTGCTGATGATGGCGTTTGCAGTGTATGTGCTGGTTGTCCGGCTGAGAGGATAATCAAAAAACAATTCACCACAGAGGCTTAGCGCGGCGAAGCCGCAACCAAAAGTCAAGGAGGTGTCCTGCCAAGCTGAGACGGCCCTCAGGCCGTCTCTCCGCTCCCGAATAATTTGCGCAGGCCGCGAAAATTCTCATGGTTAGTAGTACAGAGGACACAGAGGGGCCCTGTGTTCTCTGTGTCTCTGTGTTTAACAGGATGTTTCCGATGCAGCACGAATTCGCATTTGAAATGGCCACTTCCAGTATCCGTTTCGGTCCCGGGGTGACGCGGGAAGTAGGGATGGAAGTGAAAGAGCTGGGGGTACGCCAGGTGATGGTATTGACAGACCCCAACCTGAGCCGGCTGCCACCGGTAGCAACCGTTCTTCAGTCGCTCCACGAGCAGCAGATTCACTTTTCTCTGTTCGACCGTGTTCGGATTGAACCCACGGACGAGTCTTTTCAGGATGCGATCAATTTCGCAAGGCAGGCGGAATTTGATGCCCTGATCGCCGTGGGCGGAGGATCGACGCTCGACACGGCCAAGGCGGCGAATTTGTATTCAACGTACCCCGCCGATTTCCTGGATTACGTCAACCCTCCGATCGGACGGGGCCTGCCGATTCCAGGCCCGCTCAAGCCGCTCATCGCCATTCCCACCACGGCAGGCACCGGCAGCGAAACCACCGGCGTTGCGATCTTCGATTTCAAACAGATGCATGCAAAGACAGGCATCGCGCACCGCAGACTGAAACCGACGCTTGCCCTGATCGACCCTGAAAACACCCGCACCCAGCCGCCGCAGGTAGCAGCCGCCGCGGGCCTCGATGTGCTCAGTCACGCTTTGGAATCCTATACAGCCGCTCCCTTCCACAACCGGCCTTATCCGGAGCGGCCTGTGCTGAGACCGGCCTACCAGGGTTCCAACCCCATCAGCGACGTGTGGTCGCTTGAAGCGCTGCGGCTGGTTTCGAAATATCTGATCCGGGCGGTGGAAAACCCGTCCGACGACACCGCAAGATCCAATATGCTGCTGGCAGCATCATTCGCCGGGGTCGGTTTTGGAAACGCCGGCGTGCACCTTCCGCATGGAATGTCTTATCCGGTTTCCGGAATGGTTCGAAATTTTCACCCACCCGGTTATGCGGTAGACCATCCAATGATTCCCCACGGAATTTCCGTAGTGCTTAACGCTCCCGCGGTTTTTCGATTTACGGCTCAAGCAAACCCGGAGAGGCACCTGCGGGTCGCCGAAATTCTGGGCGCAAATGTTTTCGGCGCCCGGCCCGCGGACGCAGGGAAGATCCTGGCCGATCAGATCATCTCGGTCATGCAGCGACTGAAGGTGCCGCGCGGGCTGGCAGATCTCGGCTATACGCGCAACGACATCCCGGCACTGGTACAGGGAACACTGCCGCAACACCGCGTCACCAAGCTTTCGCCGCGCCCCGCGGGGGAAGAAGAGCTGGCGCGGATTTTCGAAGAAGCGCTGAGCAATTGGTAGCGCATCCCCCTTTGTACACCAGCCGCAGTACCGCGATCCGTCAGGTCGCGGTACTGCGGACGTGTGAATCCGGGCCTGCGCGCGGCTTGGTTTGTGGTCAAGTCTGCTTCGGTTTAATCAGGCGATTATAGAGTTCCCGACGAGAGAGCCCACGGCTCTGAGCCAGTTTTCGCAGCGCGGATTTGCGGTCTTCTCCGTGTGCGGTGAGACGCTCGAACTCTTTCTCCAGGGATTCATCGGCGGTCTTTGGGGAGCCCGCCGGCCGCTGCACCAGAAGAACAAATTCACCCAAAACCCGCTGGCGCTGTTCCAGCAGCGCCTTTAGTTCTCCGGCCGTGCCTCTCAATATTTCTTCGTGAAGTTTGGTAAGCTCACGTCCGGCGACAATCTGCGGATCCTGCCAACACACCCGCAACTGCTCCAGCAACTTGAGGATGCGGTGGGGCGATTCGTAGAAGCAGTAAATCCCCTCCTCACTGATTCCAACCAGAAATTTCTGGAGCTGGGACGCCCGAGCGGGCGCAAAGCCCAGGAATGTGAGGCGATCCATCTCCCATCCCGAAATCGACAGAATGGCCGGGAGAGCGGAAGCTCCAGGCACCGGCACGCAGCGAATTCCAGCAGCAACAGCCGAATGCACCAGATGTGCTCCGGGATCGGACAAACCCGGCGTACCCGCGTCGGAAAGTAGAGCGACCGATTCGCCGGATTTCAGCCTTCCGACCAGTTCCCTGCTTCGCTGTTTTTCATTATGTTCGTGGTAGCTGGTCAGCGGTTTTTGAATCCCGTAATGACGCAGCAGTTTCGAAGTGACACGCGTGTCTTCGCAGGCGATACAGGCCACCTGGCCCAGCACCTCGAGCGCGCGCAGGGTAATGTCCTTGAGATTTCCAATGGGAGTAGCCACGACGTACAGGATCCCGCTCATGTCGAAAAATCAGAGTTCGCGCTCAAAATGCGGATTTCGGAATGCGGAATGCGGAATAGGGACTGGTCTTGGACTCGGCCTCGCAGAATTAAGCTTGGCATATTCCGCATTCCGCATTCCGCATTCGGAAGTGTGTGCTCAAAACAGCTATCACACCGCCAGTCGCGGAGGCGGGAGCGCAAATGAACGTTCCAGATGATAGGCGACGTTGAGCAGCTTTCCCTCCTGGAAGTGACCAGCCAGCAACTGTACGGCCACCGGAAGGTTCTGATCCGAGTATCCAGCCGGCACTGAAAGTCCCGGTATTCCCGCCAGATTTGCCAGCACGGTGAAGACGTCGGTCAGGTACATGGCCAGGGGATCGTCCGCCTTTTCCCCGACCCGAAAAGCCGGCGTGGGCGCCACCGGCAGCACGATGACGTCCACCCGGTTAAACGCATTGCGAAAGTCCTGTATCAGCAGGGTCCGCACCTTGGACGCCTTCAGAAAATACGCGTCATAATAGCCGCTGCTCAAGGCGTAGGTGCCAAGCATGATGCGCCGCTTCACTTCCTTTCCAAAACCGCGGGCCCGCGTCTTCTGATACATCTCCCGCAGGTTTGAGAAATGCTCGGCTCGATAGCCGTATTTGACGCCGTCATAGCGCGCAAGGTTCGAGCTTGCCTCCGAGGGCGCAATCAGATAATAAACCGCCACTCCGCTGGAGGAATGCGGCAGTTCCACGGGCAACATTTCGCAGCCCATTTGTCTCAACGTCTCGACAGTCCGCTCCATTCCCTGCTGGATCGAAGCATCCAGCCCGCTTTCCAGCAAAGAAAAGGGAACTCCAATTTTCACCCCTTTCAGCGAGGCAGCCAGCGCGCTGCTGTAGTCCTCCGGTTCGGAAGGGTGACAAGTCATGTCGCGCGAGTCGTGACCGGCGGTCGTCCTGAAAAGCACAGCCAGGTCCTCAACCGTGCGCGCAAAAGACCCGATGGTGTCAAGCGACGAAGAGAACGCCACCAACCCGTAGCGCGATACGCGGCCGTAGGTTGGTTTCAGTCCATAAACTCCGCAAAACGCCGCCGGTGTCCTGACCGAACCGCCCGTATCGCTGCCCAGCGCCCCCATAGCTTCGTATGCGGCGACAGCCACCGCCGAACCGCCGCTGGACCCGCCGGGAACCCGATCCAGCGCAAACGGATTACGGGAAACATGGAACGCGGAGTTCTCCGTGGAAGAACCCATTCCGAATTCATCACAGTTGGTTTTCCCCACGATCACCGCGCCGGCTTCGACCAGCCTTTCCACGACCGTGGCGGAATAGGGAGCAACATAGCTGGCCAGGATGTTCGAGCCGCAAGTAGTCTTCAAGCCTTGCGCACTGATGTTGTCCTTGATGGCGACGGGAATACCCGTGAGAGCCCGCAAACCCGCGCCGCTCGATATTTCGCGATCCGCCTTTTCGGCCGCCTGCAGCGCATACTCCGGAGCCACGGTAATGAACGCTTTCACTTTTGGTTCGACTTGATCGATCCGCTTCAAGTGGGCCGAGATGATTTCGCGGCAGGAAAATTTTTTTGCGGTCAGACCTGCGTGAATCTGTGAGATGGTGAGGCGTGTCAGATCCATGGGCTTATCGGATCACCTTTGGCACGCGAAATTGTCCCTGGTCCTCATCGGGTGCGTTTGAAACAGCGCGGTTCCGGTCCAGAGAAGCCTGCTCCTCATCCGGGCGCGCCCTCTGACGGTCAATCTTGAAAGGAACCGCATGGTAAGTAGGTTCGATCCCTTCGGTATCAACTTGGCGTAGTTGTTCTATGTAATCCAGGATTTTCGAAAACTGAAGGATGAAGCCTTCGAGTTCCTGCTGCGAAAATTCCAGATTAGAAAGATCGGCGATGTGCTTGACTTCTTCGATTGTGATGGCCATAGATTCGATTCTTCCTCAGTTGACCCTGGCAAAATACCGCCGCCCGAGTTTGATGTCTTTGCGAATACGCTGGACCAGTTCCTCGGGAGATGCAAACTTTTTTTCCGCCCGGATTCGAAAATGAAAGAACAGCTCCATCTCGCTGCCGTACAGGTCCTCGTTCAAATCAAACAGGTGTGTTTCCACGATGGGATGTTCAGACGTTCTCTGCGTAATCGTGGGCCGAAAACCCACGTTGGTCACTCCCTGAACTGTTCTTCCCGACAGTCTGGCCGCAGTCACATAAACCCCGGTCTGGGGTATCAGCTCATTCTGCACGCTCAGGTTCGCCGTCGGAATGCCGATGCGCGCGCCCAGCCCGTCCCCGTGAATCACGGTACCGACCAGGGAAAACGGGCGGCCCAGCATCCGCTTTGCAATTTCCACATGACCATGGGAAAGAAAACGGCGAATTCGCGTGCTGCTCACCTTTATGTTGCGAAAATAATATTCGGGAATTTCCCTGATCTCTATCCCAAACCGAAGGCCCAAATCCTTCAGCAATGTGACGTCTCCTTCGCGGTTATGACCGAAGCGAAAATTCGCGCCCACATGAAGCTCTCGTATTCCCAGCCTCTGGTGAATGATTTGACTGACAAAATCATGCGCAGAAAGCTGGGCCAGGTCCCAGGTAAACGGGATCAGAGCCAGCAGGTCCAGCCCCAGTTTTTCCAGCAGCGCCGCTTTCTGTTCGAACGTCTGCAACAATCGTGGGGCGTCTCCGGAAGAGATGATTTTCTGCGGGTGAGGATGGAACGTAAGCAGGGCCGCAGTGCCTCCGTTTTGCCGCGCCCGCGTTACGATTCCCTTGAGTATGGCCTGGTGGCCGCAATGAATCCCGTCGAAACTTCCGATGCTAAGAATGGGATAGGGATAGTTTTCGGTAATTTCATGAAGACTGCGGACGATCCTCATAGCTCCAGGGTCAACCCGTCATACGCCAGTCGAACTTGGGGGGGTAACGAACGCTCCACTTCCTCATGATCCAGTTGGTGTGAAATATGAGTCAAAAAAGCCTGCCGGGGCTGGATCTTTCCGATCTGTTCTACGGCCTGGTTCACTGAAAAATGCGCAAAATGAGGCGTGTGGCGCAACGCGTTCAGCACCACACAGTCGACATTTCTGATCCGCCGGATCGTTTCCTCCGGAATGAAGCTGGCATCGGTAATATAGGCAAAATTGGAGATTCTGAATCCGAGGATTGCGAGTCTTCCGTGAATGATCTCGAGCGGTTCGATTCGCATACCGTTGATATCCAGAGGGCCGTCGATCGCCCGGGCCTCCACTTTGGGCGCGCCTTCGTGAGACGTTCCATCAAAGATATAAGAGAAAGTTTCCCTGATCCGCTGCAGCGTGCGCGCATTCCCGTAGATCGGAATGGCGCCTTTTTGCCAGTAATTGAAGGGACGGATGTCATCCAGGCCCAGAATATGATCGGCGTGCCAGTGCGTAAACAGCACCGCATCCAGGCGCGAGATGGGGTGGCGCATGATCTGACTCCGAAAATCAGTCCCAGAATCGATCACAATCTGGGCGGAGCCCTGGATCAGCACCGACGGCCTCGTCCTTCGGTTCCGGCTGTCGCTGGACTTGCACACGCGGCAATCGCAGCCAAGCATCGGAACTCCATGTGAAGTTCCGGTTCCGAGAAATGTAACTTTCATTTTCGGTAATTGTGGGGAATGCGCGATTGCCAGTTGTCCGTTGTCCGTTGTCAGTGGTCCGTTGTCAGTGGTCCGTGGTCAGTGGTTCGTTGAGAGCGGTAAGACTACGCATAACTAACCGTAAAACCGACGAGAAACCTGACAAGTCGACCACTGACAACGGACAACTGACCACTGACAACGGACAACTGAACAGCCGTTTACAGCTTGCCCTTGTTTTTTGCCAGGAATTGCATCCGCAGTTCATACAGCAGATTTTCGAGCAGATGGCTCTCCTCGGCAGTGCGATTTCCTTCTGTTTTTTTCTGCAGCACGGATAGCCAGTCGATCATCTGCTTTGCCGCGGCGATGTTTTGCTGAGCGCGTCCCGCAAGGGGATCGGCCGACGCTTCCATATACATCATGGCCGTATTCGCCAGCGACATCAGAAACGCTCCAAACTCGGCGCTGCTGTC
>DASXQR010000049.1:0-17200 GCA_036507075.1 Acidobacteriota bacterium
AGCCTCCGTTTCGGCTGGAGGATGGATCGATCGAGAGATGAATTTCAAATCGATAACAAACATTTTTGGACCGAAACTCATGTTAGTTAATAGCTTAAGAGATTTTCGTAAAACCTTAACCGGACAGTAGTGACAACGGACCACTGACAACTGAAGCCTTTTATTCTTGCCCTCTTCAGAAGCGCAAACTTAGAATGAGCCTTTCAGGCGCCAGCCCAAAAGGGAAGATGAACTTAAAGGAAATCAAGGAGTTGGTTGAATTCGTCGTCAGGCAGGAATTGAACGAATTCGAGTACGAGCAGTCAGGTTTCAAAATAAAGATCCGCCGCGGTTTGCCCGTGGTCGTGTCGCCGGCTCCATTTGCTTCCTCCTCCGAGAATCCGGCAGCAGAAACCTCCGCGCTCCCTGCTGCCACGCGCCCCGCCAGGGAAGCTGCGGGCAAGACCGAGGTGGGTGCGGACGTGTACATCGTCAAATCCCCGATTGTAGGCACCTTTTACCGGTCTGCAAGCCCGGACGCAGAGGCTTTCTCAAAGGTGGGCGATATGGTGGAGAAAGGATCGGTGCTTTGCATTATTGAAGCCATGAAGCTGATGAACGAAATAGAGTCCGAAGTGGCCGGAGAAGTCGTTGAAATCTATGTCGAAAATGGAAATCCGGTCGAATACGGACAGCCCCTCTTTGCCATCCGCACCCGCTCCTGATGTTTAAGAAAATCCTGATCGCAAACCGGGGTGAAATCGCCCTGCGAGTCATTTCCGCCTGCAAGGAAATGGGCATCGCAACCGTGGCGGTTTATTCCGAAGTCGACCGAAACTCTCTGCATGTCCGGTTCGCCGATGAGGCCGTGTGCATCGGGCCGGCGCACAACTATGACAGTTACCTCAACGTTCCCAGCGTCATCAGCGCAGCCGAGATTACCAACGTGGACGCGATCCATCCCGGGTACGGTTTTCTTGCCGAAAGCGCCTACTTTGCCGAAGTGTGCGAGACCTGTCACATCAGCTTTATCGGTCCGAGCCCGCGAATCATAGACATGATGGGAGAGAAGGCCCAGGCGCGGGAAATCATGCAACAGGCGGGAATTCCCACGTTACCGGGAACAGGAATCTTAAGCGCAGAGTTAAGCCAGACGACGCGACTGGCGGAGCAAATCGGTTATCCGCTGATCATTAAAGCTTCGGCAGGGGGCGGTGGACGAGGCATGCGCATCGCGCGCGATGAAACCGACTTGCGCAAGGCGCTCGATCACGCGCAGAGCGAGGCGGCCAGCGCGTTCGGCTCATCACGGGTCTACCTGGAAAAGTACCTTTCCACGCCGCGCCACATTGAATTTCAGGTGCTGGCCGACAGCCACGGAAACGTCATCCACCTGGGAGAGCGCGAGTGCTCGATCCAGCGCCGCCATCAAAAACTGCTGGAAGAATCTCCTTCCGTTGTGGTCACCCCCGAAATTCGGCACTCGCTCGGCAAGAAGGTCACTGACGCAATGCGCAAGATCGGCTACGTGAGCGCGGGAACGGTCGAATTTCTGTTCGATTCCTCCGGGCAGTTCTATTTCATCGAAATGAATACGCGCGTGCAGGTCGAACACCCCGTAACCGAGATGATTACCGGAGTAGACATTGTGAAGGAGCAGATTCGCATCGCCGCGGGCGAGCGACTGCAGTACCATCAGGAAGACATCGAGTGGCGGGGCCACAGCCTGGAATGCAGGATTAACGCCGAAGATCCGAAGACGTTTGCGCCCTCTCCCGGCCGCTTATCGGCGTTCAATCCACCGGGCGGACCGGGAGTGCGTGTGGACACGGCAGCATACTCGGAATATGAGATTCCTCCCCATTATGATTCTTTGATCGCCAAGCTGATCGTGCATACACCGAGCCGGGAAGAGAGCCTGCGGCGCATGAAGCGCGCCCTGGATATGTTCGTGATTCGGGGAGTGAAGACGACCATTCCCCTTCATCAGGAGATCCTGAGCGACCCGGATTTCATACGCGGAAATATGAGCACCGCTTTTATGGACGAATTTCGCAAAAACTTCCCAAAGTAGTGTTACTTCCTCCGGTTTATCCGATCACTGACCCTCTTGTGGCGGGAGTCCCTACGCACGCAGAACTGATATCCAGGCTGCTGCGCGGAGGCGCCACCTGGATTCAGATCCGCGAAAAGAAACTCTCGGATGATGCGCTGCTGGCGCAACTGAAGCCGGCCCTGGAGCGGCTGGAATCGGGAATTTCGCTGATCATCAATGATCGCGTGGGACTGGCCGCCACGGCCGGAATCGCCGGAGTGCACCTGGGGCAGGACGATGCCCCGGTGGCACAGGCCCGAGCGGCGCTGCCCAAAGCCATCATCGGAATTTCGACCCACAGCCTCGAACAGGCCCTCAGGGCCGCGCAACTGCCGGTGGATTATGTTTCCATCGGCCCGGTTTTTCCCACTACCACTAAGACCGGCAACCCGCCACTGGGGTTGGAAGTGGTTCGCAGGGTGCGCAGTGTGGTCGCCAAGCCGCTGGTAGCTATAGGGGGCATCTCGCCGGCCAATGCGGCGCAACTCTGGAAGCTGGGAGTTGAAACCGTGGCTGTGGTTTCCGACATCATGCGCAGTGCAGACATGGAAGGACGCGTGCGGCGCTATCTTCAACTCTGGAGCGACCTTCATGCTTGATATCGTTCTGCTCGAAAGAGACGGAAATCATTTCTTCTACTTCGAGGAGAAGTCCCGCGAAGAGGTAAACGATCCCATCACGCCTAGTTTTAGGGCGCGGGTGAAGCGAAAACTGAAGAAAGCCCACCAGGCGGTGGAGCAGCGGCTCTCGCTCGACGAACGCCTCTGCTCGCATTTGCGCTTCCATGATGAAGCTGTCCTTCACGCTCCCACGAGCTTTTCAGAAGAGCGGACAGCGAAATTATTCTTAAGTTTCGTCGAAGAGTGTGTTAAAAAACATCGTAGATGGGCACTGGCGGATGGGATTCTGGCGGTTTTCGGGACCGCTCTCGTCTGGGTACCCGGGCCGAACGTCTTCTTTCTGTATCCCGCCCTGCGCGCTTTGGGACACTATCACGCCCAGTCTGGGGGCTCACGGCACCTGAATCCAGGCGGGCCGTCAGTGCGATCCTGTTCCTTGCTGGATGACTTTTCGACTTTGGCGCCGGATAAGATGCTGCACAGGGCTGAACTGATTGAAAAGGAGTTTGGGTTTACACAATTGCGTGACTTTCTGAGAAAAAAATATGCCCTTGTCTTGTGAATTCCTTCGTACCGTGTCTCTGTTTGAGAGTCTTTCAGAGCTGGAACTGAAAGAAGTGATGAAGGTCTTTAAAGAACAGGAGTTCAAAAAAGGCGACATCATCCTGATGGAGGAAGATACCAGCAAATACATGTACATCGTCCTGGACGGACGCGTTAAAGTTGCCCGGCTCCTGCCGAGCGGCAAGGAAATGATCCTGGCGTTCCACGAAAAGGGCGATTACTTCGGCGAGATGTCTTTGATCGACGGCGGCACAACTCCGGCCACCGTCACCGCCATGAGTCCCACCAACATCGCATTTGTGGGAAAGAAAGACTTCACGCACAGCCTGCTGATCCACCCGAAGGTCAACTATGCCATGCTTACCATGCTCTGCACCCGCTGCCGGGATGCGTGGACGCAGATTGAAGTTCTTACCTTTAATAACGCGGATGCCAGAATCCGTACCGCGCTGTTTCATCTTTGCCAGAAGAAGGGCGAAAGAACCGCCGACGGGGTTCGCATCAGCCTGCATCTGACCCACAAGGAAATCGCGGATATGACCGGAATATCCCGCGAAACTGCCACTCGCGTGCTCAACAATCTGCAGCACAAGAATGTTCTCACGGTCGAGACAAAGCACTATATCGTCCACGATCCGGAGATGCTGATGACGCCGTTCATGGTGTGAAAACGGCTCCGGCAACATGAAAGTTCGGTAACTTGGTGCCTTGGTGGTTAAAGAATTTCAACCACTAAGGCACCAAGCCAGATTCCGAAATCTCTCCTGTAAGTGCCATGGCGGCTGAAGGTTAACGGCAATTTTTGCCGCTCCAGCTCAGGTGACGTGTGGCACCGAATTTGCCCTGTGAGACACCTCACAACGCCGCGCTTGACAAGCCAGTAGACTTTTGGCTGCTCGGGGGAGAACCACTCGGGGGAGGACCATGAGACATGAGAAAAGACCGGGGCTTTTCAACAATTGAAATCAGCATTGCCATAGCTATAATCCTGATTTTCTGCGCTATCGCCGTACCGTCCGTCGTTAATCTCACAAAGGAATATCGCGTCACAACGGCCGCCGACAGGCTGGCCGGCGAAATTCAGACGGCGCGGCTCCTGGCCGTAAGCCGTAACACGCCTTTTCAACTGGTGATCGACCGCGCTAATCAGACATTCCAGGTAATCGACCCAGGCGATCCTGCAAATCCGCCGCGCGAACGTAAATCACTCCCGACCGGTGTGACTTTCAAACAGGGTGGCGGAGGTGACATTCTCACTTTCAACTCTCGAGGAAGCCTTGATCAGCAGAATCCGGCTCTCGTCACGCTAGGCAATGAGGCGCTGGAAATCAACGTTGGTGTGTCACGCTCGGGCTCGGTAACGACCCGCGCGGCCACCTATTGATGGGGAACCCATGAAAACCAAGAAACCCAATTCCAGGGGTTTTACTTTACTGGAATCATTAATCGGCATTCTGGTGCTGGCCATCGGACTGCTCGGGCTGGCCCAACTGCTGGGAATCGCCGTTACTCAAAGCGGAGCATCGCGTGAAATGACGATGGCAACCTCGGTAGCCCTGGACCAGATGGAGCGGCTGAAGGCGCTCTACAACAACGATCTGAAAACCAGCGCCAACTCTGGGGATCTGAGCTCGGGAAACCATGGTCCGACGACCGTAAAACTGGTCGCGCCTGCCAACACCAACCAGGGTGATTATGAATTCCTGGTCAGTTGGATCGTGGTGAACAGCGGCCTCGAGAAGAAAATCACTCTGACGGTGGAACATCCGAGAGTTACGGATGTGGTGCACAACCGCACCGTCCAATTGGTTAATTATTTAGCGCCATGAAAAATCAAATTCGTCAACGCGGTTTCACTTTTCTGGAATTGATGGTTTCAATCACTATCCTGGCGATCCTGTCGGGTGGCGTATTTACGTTGTTCAACGCGACCCAGAAGCGCTACCAGGCCGAAAAAGAGTACGCCGAGACGGTGCAGAACGCCCGTGTCGCGCTGGACCTGCTGAGCCGCTGCATCCGACAGGCGGGAAACAACGAGGATCCGGCGGCCTTCGCGTTTGAGCCTTTGAGCTACGCGGGAAGCACGCTTACCATCCGCTCCGATCTGACCGGCTCGATTGCCGGAGGCAGCGTGCAACAGGCGACCGGCGATCCGGACGGCAAGCTGACGGCGGCTTACGAGACGATCACCATCAACTTCAACTCCAGCTCCAAGCAGATCGTGTTGAATGCCGGGTACGGTGAAGAGATCCTTGCCGAGAATATTAACAAACTGGAATTTAAGTTTTATGACAGCGCTGGAGTGGAAACGGCCACGATGAATGATGTCTCAAAAGTTTCGATCACACTGGAGGCTCTGAGCAACGGATCAGATCCTCAATCCGGCAAGCGAAATTCCATTAAGCTGTCATCCAACGTGTATCTTCGCAGTAAAAGCTTTACTCCGTTCACATAGGACGAGGAGGAAGTATGAATAACCAAAAAGGGGCTGCCCTGATTTTCGTGATGATCGGGCTGGCTCTGCTCACATTAGTGGGGTTGGCACTGGCTTTTCAGAGCTCCACTGAATACAACATCAGCAATAACTTTATTACTTCGCAGCAGGCCCTGGCCATCGCGGATGGCGGAATCGCCGTCGGCAAAAGCTACCTGCGCGGAAAAGACTTCAACACCGTGCTGGCCAAGACAACCGATGTTCCGGCATTCGCAAGCGATGCGCAGTCGGAGGAAGGAACTTTCGCGGGACGCAATCCTATCGGTCGCCTCACCGCCCGCAGCTTCAAATTTGACGCTTACAGCAGCACGCAGACAGCGACCGCCCTTCCCGCGCTCAGTCTTGTAACCTCGGCGATTTCGGGTTCAAAGTGGACCGTGCGTGGTTACATCGGCCAGCCCGGCGGGAACGCTTTGGGCGATGGCCTCTATTTTCTTAAGCTTTCGGACAACAAAGACGAGGCGGCAATCCAGGATTACACGCATGATATCGACAACAAGGTTTACATGCGATCCGTCGGCGTGCACCGTGTAGACAAGAGCGACAAGGCGAATGGCTCGGGACGCACCCAGGCTTCTGTGGCTGTGATTGAAGCGCTCTTCAAGCGCGATCAGAGCTTCAACATCCAATCGCCTTTTGCCGTCCAGGGACCAAGCGTAAATGCCAGGTTTGACGGCAACTCGTTTGATATTGACGGGCGCAATTACAACGGTCTTACGCCGGACCAGATTCGAGCGGGTGGCGGAAAACCTTCGGATATTGGCGCAGTGCCGGGCATCGGCGGCATCAACGACACTGGCTCCGGTCCTCTGACCGATTCCATCACTTCGGCCCTCAGCGGCAATCAGGGAGACAACATCAAGGGTGTGGACGCGAACGGAGTACCCGTCACTCCGGCAGTCGGTGACATTACGTCAGGGGTGAAAAGCGGTGGTGATTCCGCGAATGTGCTGGATCCGAACTGGATCGGCAATTTTATAGATCTGATTGGGGGCATCGGGGATATCACGTACAACGGCGACACGACCCTGAGCGGTAGCGGCATCACTCTAGGTACGGATGCCGACCCAAAGCTCACTATTGTCAACGGTGATCTCCATGTATCCGGCAGTGGCGGCGGCGCTGGTGTTTTGATCGTCACTGGCAATATGGATTACCAGGGATCTTTCGACTTCAACGGCGTCATCATCGTTCTGGGCGAAACTCTGGACATCGGCGGAGCAAACAAGAGCATTATCGGAGGTTTGTTCTATGCGAACCTGGATAAAGACGGGAGCAACTATTCATGGGGTCCCGCGAGTTTTAACATCCACGGCAACAGCAACTTCTATTACCGCAGCGACTCGATCAAGATGGGCTGGAGCCTGCTGCCTTTGAAGGTTCTGAGCTGGAGAGAAGTTCCTCCCGAACTCGACAAAGTGGGAAACTGACAGCTCAGCCTGTAATCGACCACACAGGGCCAGCCATGCAAAATGGCCGGCCCTTTTTTTTTGCGTGTAATCGACGCCACCGGGCTTGTCCCGGTGGCGTCGATTTTTTCAGAGCGCGGCTGACGCCCCGCGGTTCTGACGCGTGTGCTGCGAGAGTTGGGGCCGAAGAAGTGACATTTTTTGTCACTCGCTTGATGAATTCCCGTCCAACGGATCGGCTCGATGCGTTGGAACCCATTGACATATATAGAAAATTGTCTTTGGATTCTGAGTTGTCTTATAACCCCGGGTGCCATAAAGATCCACGCCGACGATTTGTCGTCCGGCTGCGGATCTTGCGGACTAGAATAGACATTGCCAACACCATGGAGACCGGGCAGAACCGTTAGTCGGCTTGCCGCGATCTCCAACGAGTAAATTATGATGTATAGAAACTCGGCAAATAACCAAAAGGGCGCGGCGCTGATCTTTGTGATGATCGGCTTGGCGCTTCTCACCCTGGTGGGAATTGCGATGACTTTCCAGGCGTCCACTGACTATAACATCAGCAATAACTTCATCACCGCGCAGCAGGCGCTGGCCATCGCGGATGGCGGCATCAACGCGGGCAAGGCGTACCTGAAAGGGAAAGACTTTTCCGATGTCCTCGCAAGAACGAGCGATGTTCCCGCGTATACGTCCGAAGCGCAGCCTATAGAAGGAACGCTGGCGGCTCGCAACCCCATTACGCGACTGACCGCGCGCACCGCCAAATTCGACAGCTACAGCACCGTGCAATCTCCCACTGCTCTTCCTGTCCTGGGAGGCGCGACGCAGGTGCTGTCCGGATCCAAGTGGGTCGTCAAAGGCATTATCGGTCAACCGGGAGGCACGCCTTTAGGCGATGGGCTGTTCTTTGCCAAGCTGACTGATAACAATGACGAGGTCGGCGTGCAAAACTATAGCGTCGACATCGACCACAAAGTTTTTCTGCGATCGATCGGAGTCCACCGGGTCTTCCAGAGCGACAAGGCGAGTGCGGCAGGCAAGACCCAGGCGTCTGTGGCCGTTATTGAAGCCCTGTTCAAGCGCGATATGAGCTTCAACATCAAGTCGCCGTTTGCGCTCGAAGGGGAGAACGCGGGCGCGACCTTCTCGGGAGACTCGTTCACTATCGATGGCCGCAATTACAACGGCCTCACGCCGGAGCAGGCTCGCTCGGGCGGCGGAAATCCTTCCTGGGTCGGAGCGGTTCCAGGAATCGGGACCATGTATGACGGCGCCAATGGATTGGCGGACGAATCCATCAAGGGCAGCCTGTCCGGCAACCAGAACGACAATGTTAAAGGCGTGGATCCCAACGGAATTCCGGCATCGCCGGCAGTCTCCGATACCACAGACAGCGTAAAGTCCGGAGGGGATTCCGCGCATGTGCTGGATCCCAACTGGGTCGGTAATTTCGTCAATCTCGTCAAGGGGATCGCGGATTACAAGTATCCGGGTGGAACCAATTTGAGTGGCTCCGGCGCCGTGCTTGGAACGGATGAGGATCCCAAGATCACTTATGTGGATGGCGACCTGAGCATCTCCGGCAGCGGGGGCGGGTCCGGCGTGTTGATCGTTAAAGGGAATCTCGATTATCAGGGATCGTTCGATTACACCGGCGTCATCATCGTCCTTGGCGGCAATCTCGATATGGGCGGCGCCAACAAGTCAATCGTCGGCGGACTCTTCCTGGCAAACTTGCAGAGCAGCGGAAACAACTTCTCCTGGGGTGTCCCTGACTTCACCATCCATGGCAACAGCAACTTTTACTACCGCAGCGACTCGATCAAGCTGGGCTGGAGCCTGCTTCCCTTGAAGGTCCTGAGCTGGAGAGAAGTTCCTCCTGAGCTGGACAAGAATTAAAAGATCGCAGCGGAGGTCGTAAATCGATAACCCCGGGGGCGCGTTTCGCGTCCCCAGGGGCTTTTTGTTTGTACATATCTGCAAGCCGGTCACAATTGCATTCACCGCCGAGGCGCAGAGTACGCTGAGATTTCGCAGAGGCTAACGCAGGTAGGCATGGATCCAGATATCGCTTCCGATTCTCTCGGCAGTCATTGAATTTACTTCCAGCGGCGGGCAGAAGCCTTCCCCCCCCACCGGTCCGATCGTGGTCCGCCCTCCAAGTATTTTCGGCGTATACGCAAACAGGAGCTTGTCGACAATGCCGGCGCCCAGTGCAGAGGCATTGGTCTCGCCGCCGCCTTCAATCAGCAGATGGTACATCCCCTCTTCCGTCATGCGCTGCAGCACTCGACGCCAGGTCTCTGCGTGGCCAGATTCGGGATGTATCAGCGTAATGTTGTCCGGGAGAGAAAGCTGCAATGGAGGTCGGACCCACCAGATGGGCGGCGGCTCTTCAAAGAGCCGCCGATCCAGTCCGACTCTGCCATGCGGGTCCAACAGCACGCGAACCAGCGGGCGCCTTCGCTTTTCAGGGCCCCGATAAGTAAGCAGCGGGTCGTCGGTAAGGACCGAGGCGGAGCCCACGGCGATCGCGTCTGCCTGCAAACGCAGTTTCTCGGTCACGGCGTTGCTTTCCGGTCCCGTGAACAGCTCTCTTCCCTGGCGCCGGGCGGAAGTGATTTTCCCGTCCAGGCTCATGGCCGTTTTGATGGTCACAAAGGGAATGCGTTCGCAAATGAATTTGGTGTACGCCTCGTTCAGTGCTGCCGCTTCGGCTCCGAGTACCCCGACTTCAACGGCGATGCCGGCCTGCCGCAGGCGCTCAAATCCGCGGCCGGAAACCAGCGGGTTAGGATCCTGCATGGCGCTCACTACCCGCCCGATCTTTTTCGCAGCCAGATAATCACAGCAGGGAGGGGTTCTTCCCTGATGCGCGCATGGTTCCAGATTGACATAAAGCGTCGCGCGCGAAGCGGCCTCGCCGGCTTGTTCGCACGCGATTACCTCGGCATGCAGCCGCTGTTCATACTGGTGGAATCCCTCACCTACGATTTTTCCATCTTTAACCAGTACGGCCCCCACCGCCGGATTAGGGGACACCTTGCCCGATCCGCGCTCGGCCAGCGAGAGAGCCCGCTGCATGAATTCCAGGTCAGTCATCGGGTAGTGACGGCTAACTGTGTGCTACTGAGTTACGGGTTACGAGTTAACGAGTTACGGGTTACGAGTTAGCGAGTTATGGGTTACGAGTTGAAGATTCAAGATTCAAAATTGAACAGTTCAGAACCGTAGAGACGCGATACATCGCGTCTGAGTTGGGCGCGATAAATCGCGCCCGACGCCGCTTTGCGGCGCTCCGGACGCGACATGTCGCGTCCAACTCAGACGCGGCATGCCGCGTCTCTACGTCTGGAAATGTCTCTCCCACTCCCCCGCTCTCCCGCTCCCCCGCTCTCCCGCTCTCCCACTCCCCCTCTCTCCCGCTCTCCATCCCTCATCCCTCCATCCCTCCCTCTCAACGCCCCATCTCCTTGGGCGCGGTTTCCAGCTTTCGCACGCGCAGGGAATGGATGCGGCGCCGATCGGCATGAAGAATCTCGATGCCCAAGCCCTGAATTTCGATTACATCACCCGATTGCGGGACCTTCCCCAGCTTGTTTACCAGCCAGCCGGAAAGTGTCGTAAATTCGCTGTCACCCACATCGACTTGAAACAGCTTCTCAAAATCGGCCAGCGATATGCCGGCGCGCAACACATAACTGTGGTCGCTTTCCTTGACCACGTCATCACGAAGCTGCTCATCTTTGTCGTGTATTTCTCCGACGATCTCTTCCACCAGATCTTCCACAGTGACTAAACCCGCAACCTCGCCATATTCGTTTACCACAATGGCCATGTAGTCGCCCGAACTCTGGAGCTCTTTCAGTAATTCCTTCACTGGTTTGGACTCGGGAGTGAATTTCGTGGGAACAACCAGCGGCAGGATCGGATTGTTGGCAGTTTCCGCGTTGTATTCGGCCAACAACGGCCGGACTGAAACAACACCGATGATCTGTTCAGGAGAGCCGCTGTAGACCGGGATACGGGAGTGCTTGGAGGCCACGATCAGCTCTTTCAGTTGCTGCAGGGTGGCGTGTTCGGAAATAGTGACCATTTCGGAGCGCGGCGTCATCACCTCGCGCACCAGCGTATCGCCGAATTCCACCACCGACTGGATCAGCTCTGTATCATCCTCTTCTATGATTCCTTCTTCCTCACCCACATCCAAGAAAGCCTGGATCTCTTCCACAGTAGGCTCAGCTTCCTCTTCGGCTTCCTCGCGCAGCGCGTTTTGCCGGCGCATGAAAGAAAGGGGCGCCAGCAACGGCCAGCCAATCCATTGCAACCCCCTTAAAACCGGTTCCAGCAGCGGCACCACCAGTAGAAAGACCTTTTCCGGATTGATGTGCACGATCAGTTTGGGTACCAGTTGCCGCAACAGCAGCACGCAGCCGCTCAAAACGAAAAAAGAAATCAGCAGCGGCCGGGGCGTGCCAAGGCCAATGACCACGTAGGTGCCCAGGATTGCCAGAGTGATTTGTGTAAGCTGAATGGAAAACTGCAGCGGGACCAGCACCTCCCGCCGGTCTTGCACCAGCCGCTGCAGCAGGCTGCCCGGTTTTTCGTTCTTCTCAAGCAGCACCCGCAGCTCGAACCGGCTCAAGTATGTAATCGCGTTTTCTACCAGCGACAATATGAGCAGGACAAAGGCGAGAAAAACCGCCAGATAGAGCACCAGTGTCATTGCAACCCCAGAGATCGGGCGAATTTTGCTTCCAGACGGTTCATTTCGCCATGATCCGTTTCGTGGTCATAACCGATCAGATGCAGCAGTCCGTGCAGCACCAGAGATTTGAGCTCTCGCGACAAACGGCGGGAGTTTTCCGCCGCAACTTCAGGGCAAATCACAATGTCGCCAAGATATGCGGGCAATTCTTCCTGATCCCAGCCATAAAAAGAGAGAACGTCGGTCGGGTAGTCTTTCCCGCGAAATTTCAGATTCAGTCCATTCATCAGTCGCGCGCTCACGAACTTGACAGTGAACTCGCGCTGCTGCACTCCCGCCAAACGCGCCGCACGGGACGCAAACCGATGAATGGCCGCAACGGAAACCGGGTGGCGTTTCTGACTATTGAATACGTTGATTAGGTTCCTGGTCTTTCTTTTCTTTTTCAACCTTGTTGAAATCGAATCCCGGATAGTCGATTCGATGGTGGTGCATCCCGGTCAAAACGCGCGTGAAAGCGTGGGCGATTGAATCCAGGTCTTTGATGGTGATGTCGCACTCATCAAACTGCCCATCGTTAAAGGTATTGAAAGCAATGCGCTTGACCATTCCCAGAATCTGGTTCGGCGTCGGATCGCTGAGCGTTCGCGAAGCCGCTTCTACTGCATCGGCCATCATCAGAATGGCCGCCTCGCGAGACTGAGGTTTCGGACCCGGGTAACGGAATTCGCTCTCGTTGACCACCTGATCTTTTCCCTCAGCGGCGTCCTTTGCTTTCTGAAAGAAGTAAGTCATCAACCGGGTGCCATGGTGCTGGGGGATCAGGTCCCTGATCTTCCGGGGCAACTTGATTTCATCGGCCATCTCGAGCCCGTCACGCACGTGACTGGCAATGATCAGGCTGCTCATGGATGGACTCAGATGCTCGTGCTTGTTGGCCGTGAACATCTGGTTTTCCACGTAATACTCGGCCCGCTTCATCTTTCCGATGTCGTGGTAGTAAGAACCGACGCGAACCAGCAGAGAATTGGCGCCGATCGCCTCGGCGGCGGCCTCCGCCAGCGTCCCCACGATGATACTGTGGTGGTACGTGCCCGGAGCCTCCAGCGCCAGGCGCCGCAAGATCGGTGTGTTGAGGTTGGAAAGCTCGAGCAGCTTGATGTCCGTTGTGATTCCAAAAAGGCTTTCCAGCAAAGGCAACAACAGGCTGGCCACCATGGCGGCCAGGATAGCGCTCAGAAAACCGGCCGCCGACTGGACCATTACCGCCGCTGCCGGAAGCGCCGGATGCGACAGGTTGAGGGCGACCACCGTAAAAACATTCACCAGCCCTACCAGCCATCCGCAGCGCAGAATGGTGGATCTTTCCTTGTACTGTGTGAGCGTAAAGATGGCCGCGAAACTTCCCAGCAGCGTGAACAGGACAATTCGATAGTCGTTCACGCACAGTCCCGCCAGGCACGAAATCATCAGCGCGTAAATGACTGCAAGACTGCTGTTGACCAGCAGCACGGCAAGAATCGCTCCGCACGCGACCGGGGCGGCCAGGTAAAAGATCTCCGGCTGCTTGAGGCTTTCGAAATTGATGCTCTCGGCCAGCACCGATCCGAGCCACACAAATCCTCGGAACATCAGCAGGTTGATGATCAGCACCAGGATCAGAAGGACGAAGTGGCTGGTTGGCTTCGGTTCGCCCCTCGGGAGCGATCCAAGGTCGCGTGATTCAAGCGTCACGGAAAAATGGGCCAGGAACTTCCACAGCACCACCAGAAAAAAGCAGACCAGGGCGAACACTCCGGCCATTTGCGAGAAAGTCCGGTCGCGGCTCCCGAAAACCCTCAGGCTCTCAAGCTGCGTCAGGTCCCGCTGCGTAATCTCGTCGCCCGCGCGCACGATTACTTTGCCCTTTTTGATCTGCAGCAGCACCGGATCGATATCGCGGGCCGTCTCGGCCCTGCGGGCCCGGGTCTCACTGCTGTTGTAAAAGGTATTCGCCGTGATCAAGCCTTCCAGATAACTGACCACTTTCTGTCTTTCCGAAAAGGGCAGGAGCTGCAGCTTCGCATCGTTCAGCCGCACTTCGTTGCGCGCCAGGTTGAGATCGCGCACAGACGAAACATCGCGAACGACGGTTTCTTCGCCCGTGTTCATGTCTCGCAGCACGATTCCCTGCCCCTTGAAATTCGCCAGGAAATCGCGATTGTTCGAAACACCCGGGCTCATCGCTTTCTGAAGCAGCTCGACCATTTCGTTTTCGAGCTCACGACTGAAACCGTGATTCACGAAAACGCGCAGCGGATCCTCGGGAAACTGCTTTCCCAACTTCTGCTGCAGCAGTGACTGGATGCGGGAAAGGTCGGGAGCCCGCCGTGCCCTGGCAGCATTTCCTTCGGGTCGGATCAGTAATCTGCCCTGCGCAAAGACGCCGCGTATTTCCGTTTCCAGAGCTGCATTGGTATTCGAGTCCAGGTCAAAAACTGCGGGCACCGCATCCGAAGCGGCGGCTTTCTTCCTGGCCGTCGCAATCTCGTCGGGCACGGTGATCTCAAACGGCGCCTTGATTGATTCAAGCGCGATATCCCCCAGCTTGTACCTGGGCATGGAGCGGAATTCGAATTTGATGGTCAGTGCCGTAATCAGCAGGGCGCCGGCGAGCGGCCAGATGAGGCTCCACAACGGCAAAGAAGTCAAAGCCGACAATAAATTACGGAGTTTTTGCGGCCGGGCGCCGGGGGAACCCTTGCCCGGACGTTCTTGGTTCTTCATTAGCGGAGTAACGAGAGCGCTACAGCAGGCGGACCTGGTAATCCAGCGCGAAGTGATACCGGTAAAAGGGGAACGACAGAAGGCTTGCCCATCGTGGGGCCGGGGTTATCCATCAAATTTCTTAAATATGATACACCCGTTTGTACCGCCAAAGCCGAAGGAATTTGAAATGGCGCAGGCAATAGGCATCCTGCGGGCCTGGTTGGGGACATAGTCCAGGCTGCACTGCGGATCTGCATTCTCATAATTGATTGTGGGAGGCGCAATTTGATCCCGGATAGCCAGCACGGTCAGGCCCGCCTCCAGGCCGCCGGCGGCCCCTAAAAGATGGCCTGTCATAGATTTAGTGGAGCTTACGGCAACCTGGCGGGCGTGCTCCCCAAAAACCTCGGATATGGCCGCCGACTCGATCCGGTCATTGGCCGGGGTCGAAGTTCCGTGAGCGTTAATGTATTGAATTTGCGAAGGTTTCAAGCCGGCATCCTTCAGAGCGTTCTTCATGACCCGGATTGCGCCGTCGGCATCTTCTGAGGGAGAAGTGATGTGGTAGGCATCGCTGGACATGCCGTACCCTATAATTTCCGCCAGAATTCGGGCTCCGCGCCTGCGCGCAAACTCAAGCTCTTCAAGGATCAGTATTCCGGCGCCTTCGCCAAGAACAAACCCGTCGCGTTGGCTGTCAAACGGGCGGCTGGCTTTTTCCGGCTCGTCATTGCGGGTGGAAAGGGCCCGCATCGAGGCAAATCCGCCTACTCCCATCGGCGTTATGGCCGATTCGCTCCCCCCGGCAATCATGGCGTCCGCATCGCCATAGGAAATGACGCGAAACGAGTCGCCCAGGGCATGCGTGCTGGTAGTACAGGCGGTGCAGGGAGCCATGTTGGGCCCCTTGGTTCCGAACCGGATCGAGATCTGACCTGCGGCGAGGTTCACGATGCTGGAAGGAATGAAAAACGGGCTGATCCTTTTCGGACCTTTCTCCATGAGCGCCGTGTGCTCGCGCTCGATAATGGTGAATCCACCCACCCCTGAACCGACGTTTACCCCCACCCGCTTGTTGATTTCAGGCGTGATTTTCAATCCGGCGTCCCGCATCGCGAACTCAGACGCGGCGATGGCAAAATGGATGAACATATCCATCTTGCGCGACTCCTTGAGATCAATGAATTGAAGAACGTCGAAGTTCTTCACTTCACCGGCAATTCTGGTGCTGAAATCCTTGGCATCAAAGTGGGTGATCGGCGCTATCCCGCTTCGACCGGCCAATATGTTTTTCCAGACCTCGTCAGTTCCGACACCGACTGGCGTAACCAAGCCAATTCCGGTGACAACAACCCTTCTTGTGTTCTGCAATCCCGGCCCTCAGGAAATATGTTCCTTGATGTAGTCCACGGCATCCTGGACCGTGGCGATCTTTTCGGCATCCTCGTCAGGTATTTCGATATCAAAGTCTTCTTCGAACTTCATGACCAGCTCGACGGTGTCCAGAGAATCCGCGCCCAAATCATCCACGAATGAAGCCGACGGAGTCACTTCCGCTTCAGTCACCTGCAACTGGTCCATGATGATCGATTTGACTCTCTCCTCGACACTTGCCATACCGGGCCTCCAATTAATAGGTTCCTTCTTTGAGTTCAAAATGCAGTATTCTAGTACTTAGACAAAAGAATTCGCATAAAACTTTTCCACCCCAAACACCAATCAAAGTTGAAAGTCAATCAAGGCAAGTCGAAAGTCAAAGGTCGAAAGTCAAAGGTCGAAAGACGTTAAGGGACTTTCGACTTTCAAAGGGGCTTTCGACTTTCAGACTTTTGACCTTCGACTTTCGACCTTCGACTTTTATCACCCGCCCATATACATTCCGCCATTCACGTTCAGAACGTGCCCCGTGATATAGCCCGCTTCGTCGGACAGCAGGAATTTTACACTGGCCGCCACATCGGCCGCCGTTCCGATGCGCCGCAGCGGAATCATCGCCAGCAGGCTCTGCCGGGCCGCTTCGGGAAGCGCCTGGGTCATTTCCGTGTCTATGTAGCCTGGCGCCACAGCGTTTACGGTGATGTTTCGGGACGCCACTTCCCGGGCAATGGCGCGCGTAAATCCGATCACTCCCGCCTTGGACGCGATATAGTTGGACTGGCCCGCATTTCCCGTCTGCGCCACCACACTGGTGATATTCACGATTCTTCCGAAGCGGTTTCGCACCATGGACTGAAGCGCTTCGCGAGTACAGTGAAACACACCGGTCAGGTTGATGTTGAGAACCGCGTCCCAGTCTGCGCGCTTCATTCTCAACAGCAGACCGTCGCGCGTCACGCCTGCGTTATTGACCAGATAATCAACCCTTCCCCAGCGTTCCAGCACCGTCTTGAAAAGCATGCGGACCTGCTGCTCGTCGGATATATCTGCTGCTTGAGCAAAATAATTGACGCTTTCGGCTTCAATCAAAGCGCTGCTTTTGTCCAGCGCCTCGCGCGAGCGCGCGACCATGGCCACGCGGCAGCCCTGCCGGATCAGGACGCGCGCAATCTCATAGCCAATGCCACGCGATGCGCC
>DASXQR010000050.1:0-17077 GCA_036507075.1 Acidobacteriota bacterium
CGCCGAGCTGGACGCTTGGTATCGGGAGCATGGTTTACAACCGGACAAAGACGGCATCTTTGCCGAGATGCCTTATGGAGCGCCCCCTGTCAGCAGGGAGCACATCCTCGAGCAAGTGGCGGCGAACGCTTTACGCCACGACGTTCCGAATCTTCACCCTCGGGAATACACGCCGAAGATCATGGTGTACGTCGGCGGCGGGCCGACTCTCAGGGATCATCTCGATGAGATCAAGCGCAAATGCGAAGACGAGGCTTATGAGGTCTACACGTCGAATGCGACGTGCAGGTTTATAACCTCTAAAGGCATCAAGCCGGATTTTCACCTGATTCTAGATCCGACTGAGCGCAAGGTCAGGGACTTGGATTATGAGGAAGACGTTCCGCTAGTCCTGGGTCTTCAGTGCCATCCTAAGCTTTTCGAGAGAGCGAAAGACAAGGGCGTCAAGGTCTACAAGTTCTTGGCGGCTTCGGTTACGGGAGCTGATGGAAAGTCGGATAAAGAAGCTGCGCAAGCCGCATTGACAAAGGAAGACTCCCAACTGATGGGTATTGGCGGGGGTTCGATGTGCGGGACGAGGATGATCTATTTCGCCGTGGCGATGGGCTATAGACGCCTGGAGTTCTACGGGGTTGACGGCAGCGTGGACATGAAGGATGGGCTTGTCCGCTGTTATGCCTATAACAAGCCGCGGGGCGAAAATATCCTGGAGACGACGGCCGAGAACGGAAAGAAGTTTTACACAACCATGTCTTTGGCGAGGCAGGGAGAAGAGCTAGTTCTTCTCCTTGACCAGATGCCGGGCTTGGATGTCGAGATATACGGCGACTCTCTGATGGCGAATCATCTCGCCCTCTATAGGGAATTAAGAAAACCACACCCTTGGTGCATCACTCCCGAGTACCTTGAACTTCAGCGCCAGATGCACGAGGAATACGGTGCTAGTTACGGGCAGGTCGGCAAGTACCACGCGCCCAGGGTCTTCATGGCGGCTGCGCAGGTGCTGCGAAAAGTCGGCCGGTGCCGGGTTCTCGACTATGGGGCTGGCAAGGGGGCGCTTTGCAAAGCGATCGCACAAGCGTTCCCGGAAGTTCCGGGGATCAGCTATCACGAGTATGACCCCTGCGTGCCGGGAATCGACAGTCCACCGTTGCCGGCCGAGGTCGTGTTCTGCGGGGATGTAATGGAGCACGTAGAACCGGAGTGCGTCGATACCGTTTTGCGCCATATCCGCGACCTGACGAAAGAAGTGGCGATTTTCATCATTTCCCTGTCAGAGGCCGGGAAAAAGCTTGCGGACGGCAGGAACGCGCACATCAGCCTGCACGGGGCTGATTGGTGGAGGTCATACCTCAAGAAATATTTCTTGGTCGTTGAGCACCAACTGGAGCCCGCTGTACATGCTTTGGTCGCGGTGTGCGTGAGATTGCCGAGATGAGGGTCATCGCTTTTGCCTATGCGGATGCAATTCCCAGATTGACCCCGATCTACAGGGGTCTTGCGGAAGACCTGGTATCCAACATCAAGGCCGTGATGCCGGGAACCAAGATCGTTCACGTCGCGGACGAAACGACGCATCCGATTCCGGGGGCGGAAGTCTTGCGGGTGAAGCGTGACGTGCCGTTGATGACGTGGCACATGCGCTGCCACAAAGAGGCCCAAAGCCTTGGGGATGAGGTCCTATTCACTGAGCCGGATGTTCGCTTCCGCGCCGATATTCTCGATGTGTTCGACGATCCGGACTTCGATATAGCGGTGACGGAAAGAGAAGTCGATTCGACTTGGACCATTGATGGCCGCAAAGTCCTTCTCTCGGCCGTAGCGCCCTATACCCTCGGGACGACCTTTTCGCGCAGCGCCAAGTTCTGGGAGGAAGTAACGGCTCATTGCGCGACTCTCGGGCAAGCCGAACAGCACTGGCTGGGAGACATGCTTTCGCTGTGGGCGATCATGCAGACCGGGCGCTACAAGGTGAAGGTGATTCCAGGCCCTATCTACAACCACATCCCCTGCTCTCGGGAGGACTCCTGCGATGTGAAGGTGCTCCACTACAAGGGGATGCGCAAGGAATGGTTGTTTAGAGGCATGAGAGAAGCCGCATGAAGAAGGTAAACGGCGGCGCGTGGATTCCTGACGACGAAGAAGACAGGGTAATGCTCGGGGCCGGGGTCAAGTATCAATCCAACAAGCTTTTAGCGGCGTTGCCTTACTGCAAGCGGGCGAGAACGGCTATTGATGCTGGCGCGCATTGCGGTCTGTGGACGGTCCAGCTCGCTCAATATTTCGAGAGAGTGGAGGCCTTCGAGCCCCTTCAAAGACATATCGAGTGCTGGAAGAAAAACGCCTCGTGGAAGCTGACTAACCACCTTCATGAAGTAGCCCTCGGAGAAAAAGACAGTTCCTGCGGCATGCACCTTGTCGAGCGCATGTCAGCCAGAAGCCACGTTAACGGCGGCAGTGAATACAAGATGAATCGCCTTGATGATTATGAATTTGAAAATGTGGACTTCATCAAGGTCGATGTCGAGGGCTACGAGCTATTCGTTTTGAAGGGGGCGGAACAAACGCTATTGAAATACAAGCCCTGCGTAGTAGTGGAGCAGAAACCGCATCACGGAGGGAAGTACGGCCTTTCGGACACGGCTGCGGTTGATTATCTGAAGTCTTTGGGCGCAGAAGTGCGCGCGGAGATCGTCGGCGATTTCATTATGAGTTGGCACGCGCCGGAATTGAAGTCGTGACCTGGAGCATCGAAAAAAGCCAAGGCAACGAATCCCGGCACGTCGTTTGGGATCTGGTGCCCTACATGAGAGGCGAGGCCTTGGATCTTGGCTGCGGCCCCTACAAGGCACTGCCGCACTTTATCGGCATTGACTCCTGCAAGGACACCGATATTTTCGGAATCCAGATGCGCCCGGACATGAAGCGGGATGTCACGAAACTTCCCGGACTCGCCTCCGGGCACTATGACTGCGTTTACAGCTCGCACACCCTGGAGCACGTTGAGGACCATGTAGCGACGCTCCGGGAATGGTGGAGGCTTGTAAAAGTAGGCGGGTATCTGTGCTTGTATCTCCCCCATGCGGATTTTTACCCGCGGTGCAAGGGAAAGGAAGAATGGGACGAGTGGTGCAAGGAGCATCCGCCGGCAGAGTTCGCCAGTTCAGCCGCGGCGGTGGAAGCCTTTGCTAACGAACGAAGGTCTAAGGGGTTGACCAAGATCGGCGAGATTTACGCGGGGACCCCATTCGCCAACCCGGACCACAAGAGCGATTTTCTCCCGTCCGACATCATCAACGCGATGAAGAAGATCGGCGGTGGGTTTGATCTTGTGGAGAACGAAGAACGAAACGAGGGAGATGAATACTCCTTCTGGCAGGTCTACAAGAAGATTACCAGCGGTATCAAGGAAAGCTGGAAAGAGCCGAAACCAGCGAAGACCTGCGCGGTCATCCGTTACGGAGCCCAGGGCGATCACATCATTAGCTCGAGCATCTACCCCTGGTTAAAAGAGCAGGGCTATCACATCACGCTCTACTGCCAAACAGGACTAGGTTATGAAGTGGTGAAGCACGATCCCCATATCGACCGCTTCATCCTTCAGGAGAGGGACGCCGTTCCCCCTCAGTTTCTAGGGGAGTTTTGGGGACACGAGAAGAAGAAGTACGACAAGTGGGTCAACCTTTGCGAGTCTGTAGAGGGCACGCTTTTGGCATGTCCTGACCGGGTGCAGTACGAATGGCCGAACCATTTGAGGGCGAAGTATCTGGACAGGAATTACCTTGAGTGGACCCACGAGTTGGCGGAAGTCCCGCCTCCGTATAGACCAAAGTTCTATTCAACGGAAACAGAGAAAACGTGGGCGAGGCAGCAGGCGGCGAAGTTCGGAAAGAGAAACGTCCTGTGGTCTCTGGCCGGCAGCTCCGGCCATAAAGTGTGGCCGCACGTAGATGCAATCATCGCTGGGTTGATGCTCCAGTATCCCGACGTTCATGTGGTAACGGTCGGGGATGAGGCTTGCGAACTGCTTGAGCAGGGCTGGGGGCGAGAGCCGAGGGTTCATTGCCGCTCTGGAAAGTGGAGAATCAGGGAGTCTCTTGCTTTTGCGGAAGTCGCAGACTTGATCATCGGGACGGAGACCGGGCTTTTGAATGCCGCCGGGTCCATGGACGCTCACAAGATCATCACACTCTCGCACTCGAGCGAAAATATGCTCACCCGCCACTGGGTAAATACGACGGTTCTTAAGCAACCAGATGGTATTGGTTGCTCCAAGAGATGGACCGAGAATGGTGGGGCCTGCAGGCAATTGCACGGCGGCAATGGATTTGATCCTTGGAAAGACTGCCCCAAACATGAAGGTGAAGGGGTTGCTCTATGCCAGTACCACGTCGGTCCTGAAATGATGTGGGGAGCGGTAGAGCGGGTCTTGGGAAAGCCGAACGTAATTCCGATCAGGAAAGCAGCATGACAAAAATAAGAATGGGAGAAACCCATCAGTACATCGGGCTCTTGGGACTTTAGCCTCACCGCAGCCCAGATCATCGCGGCGGCGTATGAGGATCTTGGTGTCATTGCACCAGGGGGAACTGTCGCCTCCGCAGATTCAACGATGGCGCTGCGGCGTCTCAACATGCTCGTCAAGCAGTGGCAGGGAAATTCCGACCTCGCTCCCGGGCTCAAGATTCACACCAGGCAACGGGTAACGCTCTTCCTCGCTGTTGGTCAGCAGAACTATCTTGTTGGTCCTGCATCCACCGACGCCCGAGCAACAACCCAATACGGCAGGACGACTGTCAGCTCGGCCTACGCAAGCGGCACGAGCCTGTCCGTAACCGCCCTGACCGATACGACGACTTACCCCGGAACGACGGTGACGATGACCGCCTCGGACATCATCGGTGTGGAGTTGAACGATGGGACGATCGGATGGACAACGATTAGCGCCGCGGCTTCCAGCCCCATCACGTTAGCTGCGGGTCTCGGTGGAGCTGCGGCGGCAGGCAAATACGTCTGGTGGTTCACATCAAGGGCTCAGAGATTTCCGCTGATCGAGTCGGCGGTCCTCAGAAATTCCAGCCTCGACGATACGCCGCTCGCCGTCTATACAGATGTCAGGGACTATGAGCTGGGAATTGCCGACAAATACTCGGATGGCCAGCCGTCCGCGATTCTGGTCGAGCCGCTACGAATTGCGACGCGGGTTATCTGCAATTCCCAACCGACCGATATAACGAGCCAGGTCCTCATGACCGTCCTTTACCCGGCCGAGGACTACGACGCCACCAGTGACGACATAGCTTTCCCGCAGGAATGGTTCGCGGCGCTGTCGTGGGAGCTTGCTCTGAGGCTTGCTCCCGCCAAAGGAAGGCCATGGACTCCGGAGATGGACATGAACCATAAGACGGCGCTGGCGATGGCGCGGTCTGTGAATCCAGAGAACTGCACGCTCTACTTTCAAGGCAGCGGTGTGATCTAGCGATCTCAGAAGACAAATAACAAGAGCCAAAATGGCCACTACAGAGCAACAAAGGGCAGCACACAAGAAATGGTTCTCCAAGGACCCGGAGAAAGCTCGCGCGATCATCCGAGAAATCAGTAGGCGGTACAGGGCCAAGCACTCGGAGAAGGTTCGGCAAAAAGACCGAGAACGCGGTGCCGCAAAGATGGCGAAATACAGAGAGAAGTACCCGGAAAGAGTAAAGGCGTACTACGAAGCAAACATACATCGATGGCATGCACAGACCGCTAGGCGCAGGGCTTCAAAATCGAATGCGACGCCAGTCTGGGCCGATAAGGCAAAGATTGCAGAGTTCTATCGGATAGCGGCGGAAAAGACTCGCGCGACTGGCATGTCGTGGGAAGTGGACCACATCGTGCCGTTGCATAGCAAGTTTGTTTGCGGGCTGCATGTTGAAAACAACCTTCAAGTCATTCCGGCCACCGTGAATAGGGTCAAGTTCAATAAGTGGTGGCCTGATATGCCGGAGGGCATTTAAGTGGCGACGCAAACCTATACCGACGGCGTCTCACTGACCGCTGCGGCGGAGTTTAATCTTTTCGACTCGGCTGCTTATGCGGTCCTCTCTTCTGTAAGCGGGACCAACACCATCACTGCGACTGGGCCAGCTAATTACACATATGCCGCCACGCGACCGGCCATCTTTTTCGTGCCAGCAAACACGAACACTGCCGCGACGACGATCAACATCACGCCATCCGGTGGCGCTGCTCTAGGAGCGAGAAATATTTTCTGGAATGGCGCGGCATGCGTCGGCGGCGAGTTGCGCCAGAACGTACCAGCGGCGCTGATCGATGATGGCACGCGGTTCCACATCATCGCCAATGGATTCGGCGCGCCGTTTCTGGATACCTATGCGATTGTCGAAGGATCAGCGGATTCCACCAAGAAAGTCCGGTTTGAAGTTGATGGTCTAACCACCGCAACTACCAGAGTAATCACGCCGCCGGATAAAAACATCAACCTCGGAATCACGCTCGGCACTTCCACAAGCGCCTCTGGAACCGCCGTTGATTTCACGTCCATTCCGTCTGGTGTATCGCGCATCACGATCATGCTCTTTGCCGTGTCCACGAACGGCACCAGCAGAGTGATCGTGCAACTGGGCGATGGTGGCGGCGTGGAGACTGCCGGGTATAGCCAGCGCTCCCACAAGCTGACCGCAGGGACAATCGACGACGCCACGACAGCCTTCGGCATTTACAACGCCCCCGGCGCGACGGATGCCATGTATGGGCAAATCATCCTGAATCGGGTTACGTCAAGCCATGACTGGGTGATGAGCAGCACCATCATCAACATCACCGCGACGACCGATACCAACATCGGCGGCGGTCACAAGCAGACCTCGGCGGAATTGGATCGAGTCCGTATCACGATGGCGAACGGCACCGATACCTTCGACGCTGGCACGATCAACATCTCCTATGAGTTTTAAGTGGACCGCATCGAATCAAACGTGCTGACCGGAGAGTCGACCCTCGTCACTCTGACGCAGGCCGAGGTCGATGAAGCCAACGCGCGCACGGCCGCTATGGAGGCAGTGGAGGCCCCGATCAGGGCTCGGCTCTCGACCGACGCCCAGGAATGCACGTCCTGTCGTCTCGACTCCACGATCATGAACCTAGTCAACCAGACCAAGGCCGAGTGGCTGACGTGGGCATCGAACAATTTCCCGACGCTGACCGCCGCTGAGAAAACCCGGCTCGGCAATCTCTTCTGGGTGGTGGCGCTAGGCGTGCGCAGGGAAGTGCGCTATGGCTGAACTACAGGCGGAACTTATGCCATACATCGCCGTGCTGGATACGCCACGGCTGGCGAGGCTCGCACAACAATTCGCCGCAGGCTTCAAAGAAGCCCACATTGCGCACCGGATCGTAGCGCACGCGGCCCGGCAGCACGCTCTCGCAGGCGAGCTGCGTACTGAATTTCTGGTCAATGAGGGCGACGACCCACTTCTTCGGCCGCTGGCGCAGATAAAAGAGGATGTCAAGGCAGGCGCCCTTCGATCCGTCCGCGAGGATTTCGGTCGGCCCGTCCACGAAAAAGAGATCAGCATCCGGAATCTCGGCATCGTAGCGAACGCCGCGGATGCCGTCGAAAGCCGCTTCGACAGCCTCGGCGTGAACGGCGGTCACTGGCAGTTCGCGGATCAGTGGCAAGAGGTCGCGGTGGTAGGAATCAATCGCCTCGAAGGTGACGAGATGCCCTCCGGTTTGCTTGAGGGCATGGCCGAGTACGACCGAGGACTTGCCGGACCCGAACTCCACTACGACGCGCGGCTTGTGCAGCAGCACGTAGCGGTGCAGGAGCATGTAGTCGGTGAGATCGGCTCCCGTGCTGCAGGAGCCGTCAAGGTCTACGCCCAGCCCTCTGATGTAGATGGCAGCGAGAGATTCGTTCTCGGCGATGGCGTCTCGGAACGTGGCGCGGCTTTGCCATCGGCGCGTGATCTCGTAGCGCAGCCGCCTTTCTATGCGAGCAAGCATGCTCGACGAGCCTAGCACATGAGTTCGTACAAGATCCCGCTTGCAGGCCCCTACACCAGCCGGGTGTCAGCGGTGAATGCTTCAAACTCAACCTCCGGTTATGTGGGGGTCGGCATCGTCGGCCTGATGATCGTCGGCCAGTCCACGCAGGCGACCGACAAGGATGCGCGCTATATCAACTGCTTCGTGCAGACCGTCACCGACACCATCACCGGGGCGAAGAAGGTCGATACCGTCAAGCGCCCTGGATTCGGCACGCAGAGCACGCCAGCCAGCGGGCAAAAGGGCTACTCCGTCATGGTCTGGACCGGAAATGGCGCAGGGACCAGCGTTATCTCCGCGTTTGGCGAGACGAACTCCACTATCTACAACGGGACGACAAGCCTTGGGGCGATAACCGGCCAATCGCGCGATCTCACGGAGACCAGCATCAACGGAACCGCGACGATCGCAGTCACAAGCTCCGATAACACCGGCTGGTATGCGGACTCGGGGTCCATGACCGAGATCACTGATACAGACTGGCCCGGCGATACGGAAACGATCGCCGGCTCGTTCGCACACCTTGACGGCTTCGCGCTCGTGATGACTACGCGCCCCCGGCTCTGGTCCTCTGACGTGAACAGCATCACCGCATGGACTGCGAACAACTTCGGCGCGGTCAACGCCTACCCGGACGTTGGCGTAGGAGCAATCCGGTGGAAAAACTTCATCATGGCGTTCTGCCGGCAGCATTTGGAGTTCTGGTATAACGCCGGCCTGTCGCCGTTTCCGCTCGCTCGAGCTGCAGCAATGACGACAAAGGTCGGCGCGGTATCAGCGACCGCCATCGCGCGCATCGCCGACACCATTTTCTGGTGCGGGACAACCCCGGAAGGCGGGATGTCGATTTTCCAGTGGGACGGCACCCTGTCTCGCGTCTCTTCCTCGGAAGTCGAGGCGATCATGATCCTTGCCGGGGCGTCGAATATCAGCCTTACGACGATCCGGCACTTCGGGCGTTCGTTCGTGCTGGTGCGCGCTGGGCCGACGACGAGTGCCTACTGCATCGAGGAGAAGTTCTGGTTCGAGTACAACTCGACTACGCCGCTCTGGTACAAGTGCGCCTCCGTAATGATCGGCGGGACGCAGGTCAACTACGCCGTGAGCAATGTTTCAACGAGCGGCAAGGTGTATTTGCAAAACCATGCCTCGCTTGTATTCACTGACGACACAGTGGCGTACACGGCGCGCATCCAGACTGGACCGGAGGATGCGGGGACCGATAACACCAAGTTCTATCACGATCTCAGCGTTGTGGCCGACGTGGAGAGCTCGACATCCACACTCACAATTGCTGTCAGTGACGACGATTACGCCACCTACACGACCCTGGGGACGGTGGACCTCTCCGGCACGCGCCCGTTGAAGCTTACCGGCCTGGGGTCGGCGAGACGTAGAGCATGGGCGCTTACGCATTCGGCGAATACCCCGATGAGGCTGCACAGGGCCGAGGGCAACCTGACGGTAGGTAACGTGTGAATGCGCTCGACAACCTGCAAATCGACACGAAGTCGTTTTCCTACCGCGATCTCCTTTCGCTCGACCAGTGGGATTCATTCGTGGTCGCGGTCAGTCTTACCGTGGTCGGGACCCCCACATACACCGGGCGCTATCGCATCGTCGGGAAGCAATGCTTCTTCCAGGTCTCGCTGGTGTCGAGTACCTCGATCGCTTCAACGGCTGGAACGCACTACATCACGCTGCCGATTACCGCTGCCGGTATCGGTGGAGTCGCAACGATGACGAACGATACGACTAACGTCGCCGTTGGGGTGTGCCATATCGACGTGGCGACCAGCCGCTGCTATGTCCCGACGCAAGCGGCGAGCGGGAGCACGTTCACTGTTTGCGGTTGGTTCGAGATTGGATAAGGAATAAGAAAAATGGCATTGGACCCGAGCAACGACCTAAGCCAGTGGGGCCGCTATGGCAGCACTGGTTACTGGATCAACCTTAGCAACGACTCCATCATCAGCGACGCTGAATATCAGCGCATGGTGGCCGAGGCGAACGCGGCCAACCCGACGGCCAACTGGGTCGATGATTTTTCGAGCGGTTTGCGCAACCTCAGCACCGGGGAGACCATCCGCGATGCTTACACGGAATCTACTGGTGGAATGCCGGGGGCGCTCGACGAAAGCAAGCTAGCGCAATACGGGATTCAGCCTGACCAAATTCAGAGCGGATATTGGGACATCAACTCGCCGTTTTGGCAGAACCGTTACGACCCCTCAAAGACGCATTGGCTGCAAGTAGTCGCCGAGAACCCAAATCCTCAGATCCTTGAGCGGCTCGCTAGCTCTGGGTATTTCGATCGCTTCCCAAGCTTCCACGATCAGGCCGACTGGGCGCGGCTGCAAGCGCAGTTCGGCACCGACCAGAACCAGGGCGGTCTATGGGGGAACAGTCCAGCAGAATGGTTGGGACAGACTATTGCCGCCAATCAGGACACTGAGTCGAGCAATAGGGCGACGCAAAATACATGGGCGGCGTCGGTGGCGCTGGCTCCGCTCCTTTGGTATGCCGGGGCATCAGCCGCGGGGGCCGCAGGTGGTGGGACGACCGGAGCCGCAGTCGGCGGGGCTACTGCTGGTGGCCTTGCAGGAGCGGGCAACGCCGCGATCAACAGCGAGAACGTCGGCGAAGGAGCGCTGAAGGGGGCCGTCATCGGCGGCGCGAGCGGAGCTGCGGGCGGATATCTGAACGGCGCGGTATCAGGCACCCCGACTGATGGAACGACTGACGGCTTGTCGCAATACCCGCAGTACGCGCAGACGAACACCGGGACGGCGACAGACTTCACTTACGACGCTCAAACGCCGCTCATGCCTGCCGCTCAACCTGCGCAAGATCCGACCTTCAGCGGGACTCTCACTCAAACCTCGCCCTACGCATACGAGAATTTGGGCAATATCGAAGCCTTCGGTTCTGCTCCGCCGCAAGCTTATAGCGGGCCTATCAATAGCAACTTCACCCCAACGAACGCCCAGACAAATCCACAGACTGGAGCCATGCAAACAGCGGGCGGGGCCGCTGCAGGAACCGCCCTCTCGCGCATCCTCGACGGCACCGCTTCGACTGCTGACTACTTGAGTCTCCTCGGCACGGGTGCCGCTACGGGCCTAGGTATTTACGGGGCGAACCAGCAGGCGAAGTCGCTGGAACAGCTCACCGCGCAATACATGGCGATGGGCGCTCCATCTAGGGCAAGGTACGAGACGAGCTTCCTCCCTGGATTCTCGATGGCGAACGAGCCCGGATATCAAGACGCCCTCGACCAGACGACGAAATCATTCCTGCACAAGGCGTCGATTGCCGGGAATCCGGCAGACAGCCCCAACGCCTGGACGCAGACCCTGCGAGACGTGAATGCTGGTTTTGCATACCCAGCATTACAGGACTATCGCCGGATGAATGCCAATGCTGGGGGTCTGTCGAGGTTCGCCGACGCCGCTCCTGGGGTCGCTACCGGGGCCATCGGAGCCCAGAAGGGCGTCTATGACGCTGTGGGTTATGGACTGGGGAATGTTTTTAACCCGCCCACGACTCTCGAGCAGTTGCTAAAACAAATGAGAACGACATGAGCGCGCTGGATAACGTACCCGGACTCGCGGGATATCTGCAAGCGCAGCAGCAGAACCAGGCGCAGGGGCTTGGGCAGTTGCAGCAGGCCGGTCTCGTTCTCGGACTTCAGGACACGCTGAGAAAGCAGGCGCAGGAGCAAGCCTTCCGTTCTGGACTTAGACCCGACATGACCCAAGACGAGCTGGCGATGCACGCAGCGCGATTTGCTGGCCCGGAAAAGGTGATGGATATACAGCAAAAATCTCTTGATCGCCGTGAGGCAGCTAAGGAAAGGGCATTGCAATTCGCTCAGACTATTGATCTTAAACAACAGGCTTTAGATCAACAAAAATCCGCTTTTGAACAACGCACCGAAGACGCGCAGGCGCGACAGAGTTTCAATGAATGGTACAAATCCCAGTCTCTGGTCTTGCAAAAGCAGAACGCTGCTGTCAATGAGGAGCTTAAACGCCTCGGTCTGCAAATCTCCTCGGATAAGGTCAATTCGGCCAGCGCCAATCAATTACAAAGACAAACCCAGATGCTTGGGACGGCTCTTGAGAGAGCCAACCTGCCGGAAGCGGACGCGACCCTGAGAGCAGTAGAAGGTGCGCTCACCAAGAATCCGAAGATCGCGGAATATCTGAGCGGGCCGAAGTCTCTCCTGCCGGATCTTGCGGTCGATCAGGACGTGAGGGAGGGAAGACAGGCTTTCCAAAAGTTATTCAACATCACGTTGAAGAATAGATCCGGTGCAGCGGTCACGAATCAGGAGCTAGAAAGACTCAAGCAGGAATTTGCCACCGGAGCGCTCAAGACCCCGGAGCAATTGAAAGCCGCCGTGAATCAGGCGAGAAACATCATTAGCCAGCACTACCGGGCGGTAGCTTCTGGCTTTGGACCGGACGCCCTCAATTCTTACAACGCCAACATGCGCGAGATGGGCGGGACTCCTTTACTGGAGCCGGGACAGGCACAACCAAAGGGCGCTGATCCCCTCGGGATTCGATGAACATTCAGGAAGTGCGCCAGCAGTATCCGCAATATAACGACCTCTCCGATGAGCAGTTGGCGAAGGGGCTGCATGCGAAGTTCTATTCGGATATGTCCTATGACCAGTTCTCCGCGAAGATCGGTCTAGGCAAGCAAGAGGCCGGTGTGTTGGGCGTAGCAGCCGAAGCCGCCAAGGGTCTAGCCCGTGGCGCATCGGATACGGCGGGGATGATCCCGAGAGGGATAGGTGGTCTTATCGCTGGTCCGGCGGGTAGCGAGCTGGCCGGTAGGGCGGTAGATTTTCTGGCTGGACCTTCTAGGTCTCTAGTCCCTCGAAAGTCCCAGAACGAAGCCGAGAAGATGGCGGCTACCGGAGGGGAAATCGCCGGAGCAGTAATCGCCGGAGGCCCCGGAAACACTCTAAGACAGGCTGCGGTGAATACGCTCTTGCCCGCCGCTGGTGGCGTTATTGGAGAGCAAGTCGCAGGCGATACCGGAAAACTCGTGGGGGCCTTAACGCCGACCGCGCTACAAGCTGGAGCCAGTCCTCTACTGCAAAAAGCGAAGGAAGCCATAGCCGACCGCGTGGCCCCGAGAGTTGCAGCGTTCAGGCAAGCGGGGGCAGAACCATCGGTAGGACAGGCTACCGAGTTCAACTTTGTCCAGGGCTTCGAGAATCTTCTTTCCAAGTTCCCCGGCGGGCAGGGGATATTCAGGAAGTTCTCCGAGAACCAGACCAAGCAACTCGGCGAAACAGCGAAGACCGGCGTTTCATCCGAGGATGCGGGGCGGGCCATCGAGAAGGGAGTTACCGGCTTCCTCGCGCGTACCAAAGAGACATGGAAACAGCTCGACGAGCAGGTGGCGGCGAAGATTCCGCAAGGCTCTGCTTTCCAGCCGGCGAACACGGTAAAAGCTTTGGATGAATTGACGGCTCCTGTTGCCGGCGCTGAGAAAACGACCGGAGCCCTAGTCAATCCGAAGGTTGCCGAGATTCGCGCAAATATTGCCGAGGACTTGAAAGCCAATAACGGCCAGATGCCTTTCGAGGCGATCAGGGCACTAAGAACAAAAGTCGGCTCGATGCTCGATGAGTCGATTGTCAGCGGAGTCCCGCAGGGCGAGTTAAAGCGGCTCTATGGGGCTCTCTCTAAAGACTTGGAGGCCGCTGCCAATCAAGCGGGGGCAGGGAAAGAGTTTGCGCGGCAAAACGACTTCTACCGCTCACGCATGGAGCGTATCGAGGGCACGCTTGAGCGCGTGCTAGGCAAGACCCCCGAGGAAACCTTCGCCAAGTTCATGCCGAAAGACGCGAATCAGGCTACTACTGTCCGCGCGACGATGCGAAGCCTTGATCCGGAACAAAGGAAGGTCGTTCAAGAAGCCGTTGTTAATAGACTTGGTAGAGCAACACCCGGAAAGCAGAACGAGGCTGGGGATGTGTTTTCTCCCGAAACTTTCCTTACCAACTGGAACAAGCTTTCTCCGGGTGCCAAGCAACAACTTTTCTCAGATCCGGCAGTCAGTAAGAACATGGACGCTCTAGCGTCTGTTTCTGAAAACCTCCGCACCGGAGCCAAGGTATTCGCAAATCCATCCGGTACTGCTGGAGCTGCGGCCCCGATGGGAATCGGCTATCTCGCGGCTCGTGGGGCTGTCAGTGCTGTTACCGGAGATATCGGTGGGGCTGCATATCACCTCGGGACTGCCGGTGCCCTGATGGGCGGGGCTTCGATCGGCGCGAAGATGCTGACGAGCCCCAAAGTCGTTGAGTGGCTCGCCCAGTACCCAAAGGTTGCTCCTGAAGCCGCAGCCATGCATCTCGCAAGGCTCGGCGTGATCTATAACGAAACCAAAGACGAAGCCCTTAAGGGCGAACTAGCGCAGTTCATAAACAGCGTGAAATAGAACCCCACAAATAACAAGAGGCGCACACCGCCCATGAAGCTAGAACAAATCCAGCAGGTAGCCGACGCCACTCCTACGTGGGCGAACTGGCTGATTATCGGCGGCAGTTGGGCCGTCTCGATTTTACAACCACTTGCTTTGCTCGTGACCGTCGCATGGGGCGGGCTTCAAATCTTTTCATGGTGGGAGAAACGCAGGAAAAAACGAAAGGAGTAGCTATGGATGACAAAGAACACTGCTACCACGACTTCGACAAGCAGGAGCTAACGATCCTGAACAAGTGGTTCTGGGCGTTCGTCATCTTCTGTGTTGGGTTATTTCTCTGGTCACTACCGAAGCTCGCCAAGGCTGAAGAAATCCCCGTCCACGTCATCGAGCATCACCAGGGCGTGAAGATGAGACTCCTTCCCGGCCCCTGCGTCGATCCGGTGTCACTCGCAATGATCGCGGACGCCCCCCCGCAGTTCAAAGACGGCTGGAAGGCGATCTCGAGCCAGTGGCGCATGAATGGCGGTAACTGGCAGGAGTTCGCTGGCTGCTGGTTAGAAGTAGACAAAGCCGGAATCGGCACTCCGGAGAACGTGATGCTGCTCCTTTTTTCCGATGGAGCGGTGGTGCAGCTCCTCAAGAGCGAATTGCTCGGAAATCGCCCCGGTGCGTAGCCTAATCGTGCTAGCCCTGAGCACGTTAGCCATATCTAACAGTGTAGCGGCCGAGACGTGGCTGGTCGGCTCCATCGCCAGCTACCACCTCCAGCGAGACAAGGATTACTGCGAGTTCAACCCTGGAATCGGCGTCGAGCACGACATCGCCAAGAACACCAGAGCCGTCATCGGGCAGTACAACAATAGCTTCTGTCTCCCCAGTGCGTACCTTGGGATCAGCTATACGCCGCTGACGCTCGGTAACTTCAGGCTCGGCTCTGCCTTCATCGCGGTAAGCGGTTACGGCGACGCGATCAAGAAGAAGAACGAGCAGCAGGACATTCTGTTGGCCCCGCTGGGCGTGATCTCGTATGAGCGCGGCAAGTACGGGGTGAATCTCGTACTGGTTCCTCCGCATGGGGACTTCAAGGGAGCCATGGGGGTTCAGGTCAAGGTGAAGTTTTGAGGCTCACCTCTGCCGAGAAGATTGTGGACCAGTTAGACGGAGCAACGATAGTCAGTGTGTACGTTGAAGATGATACCGGAATGCACATTTGTTTTCAGGACGGCAGGACGTTAATCATCGCTGGGGCATTCGCTCTCAGTCTCATGCGGATAGAAACGGCGAGGCTCCATTGAGGTATCCGGTGGTCGAGGTAACTTGGGACGACGCCACGGCCCTCGATGGCTGGTCCTCGGGGAGCGAGGAAATCAAGCCCTGCCTCGTGCTCTCGGTCGGGTTCCTGGTCAAGAAGACCAAGACGCATATCGTCCTCGCGCAAGACATCGCTCCTGACGGCGATCTATGCGGACGCGGGCAAATCCCGAGGGGGATGGTCAAGCGAATAAAGGTGCTCAAGAAAAAAGATGCCAGCTCCCGCGTACCGCGTAGACGAAAAGCTTAAAGAGTACGCAACGCTAGCCCAACAGCGAGCTATAGACGCTGTTAATCAATATGGCAGCTATCGCAGGGCGGCGAAGTCGCTAGGAGTTAATTACAGCACTGTGCAGCAGGCCGTCACCGCCGCCAAGAACTCGGCGGCTCGCCGAGGCTACGCCCCCAAGCATGACCTGACGCACGAGGTTCCAAGCCCGTTCGTTGTCAAAGGCGTTTCTACCCTCTATGACGAGTCGGGGGCTCTAAGACTTCAGTGGGTGAAGTCCAAGCTGGACGACGCGAAAGCCGAAGAAGCAATTCGAGAATTTGTCGAATGGCTCGTCAAAGACGCTAAAGGTCTTGCACCTTCAATTCCCGCTCCGAAGCATTCCGTTGACGATCTACTCGCGGTGTACCCGATGGGCGATCCACATTTCGGCATGTACGCATGGGCGGCTGAGACAGGCGATGACTTCGACACTGAGATAGCAGAGAAGCTGACCTGCGCAGCGATTGATCGTCTCGTGGATAGCGCCCCTCCAGCCGATACCGCTCTTATCCTGGAGCTTGGCGACTTCTTCCACGCCGATGATTCATCGAACCTTACCCCTACGCATGGCTTCGCTCTTGACGTAGATACCCGCTGGGCAAAGGTGATGCAGATAGGACTTAGGGCGATGGTCTACGTCGTCAAGCGGGCTGCTGAAAAGCACAAGAAGGTCATCGTCAGAATAAAGCGCGGGAACCACGACCCGCATTCGAGCTTCGCCCTTGCTCTTGCCTTGGATGCTTACTTCCACGGTCAGGAGCGCATCAAGGTCGATCTATCCCCCGCCGTTCACTGGTATTACCGTTTCGGGAAAGTCCTCATCGGAAGCACCCACGGCGACACCACGAAGATGAAGGACATGCCGGGAATCATGGCGGCTGATCGTCCTGAAGATTGGGGGCAGACCAAGTTCCGCTACTGGTACGCCGGACACATTCACCACATAGAGGTCAAAGAGTTTCCCGGTGTGGTGGTCGAGTATTTCAGGAC
>DASXQR010000051.1:0-6634 GCA_036507075.1 Acidobacteriota bacterium
AAACGAATTGTCGGTGCGGCGGCTGTCGCCCGCCTGAAAAAGCGGGCGGGCTTTATCTTATGACAGAGCCGCAATTCCCACGGCTGCGCTTCGCTGCGCCGTGGGCTACAGGCTGGCGCCCGCCAAAAGGCGGCGGGCTGGTGATCCACGGCTATTTAACTAATCGCCTTCTCGCAATCCCAAAAACTAATTTGGACAGGCGTGACGTGCATGTGCACGTCAACCAGAGACGTCGACGATCACGTCGGCGCTCACGAAAAACAGCCGCAAATCTGCACTCGGCTGGTTAAGTATGCACCAGGCGACAAACAGCAAACGTACTTGGTGGTCATTGACGTGCACGTGCACGTAGTCGCAAAACGTAGACGTTGACGTAATCAGCTTTTGTCCTTTCTGAAGAACCTTAAAAAACAGCAAGTTGCCAACTTGTTACACAAAGGCACGGAGGGCTAACCTACAACACCAAAGACGAGCTGGTGCCGGTGGCGGCAAAGACGGCGGGGATGTCGGCTTCTGCGATCCGGATAAAACATTTAACCACGGCGGGATCAAACTGTGTTCCGCTGGCGCCGATCAGGCGACGCATCGCTTCGGCCGGTGGCAGGCCTTGCCGGTACGGCCGCGCGGAAATCATTGCGTCAAAGGCGTCAATGACAGACACAATGCGCGCGCCGATGGGAATTTCCCTGTCTTTCAGGCCGCCGGGATAGCCTCTGCCGTCGTAGCTCTCATGGTGATGCAGAATGAACAGCCCGGCGCGCTCCAGATCCGGAAACAGCCGCACTATGGCCCAGCCGTATTCCGGGTGCTTTTTCATCAAATCGAATTCCTGCTGATTGAGGGGGCCTGGCTTGTGAAGAATCGCGTCGGGAATTCCCACCTTGCCGATATCGTGCAGCAGCGCCGCAACTTCGATGTCGCGCAGACACGCTTCATCAATTTCGAGATCTTCCCCCACGCGAACCGCCCATTCCGCCAATCGAGTGCTGTGAACGCCCGTATTGAGATCCTTCAGGTCAAGGATCTGATTGAAGGCGCAAACAAGCGAGACATGAACGGCCGAGAGCCGTTCTTCCAGTTCCTTGACGCGAAGCGTCAAGGGAAAAGACTCTACGGCCGGCGCGCGAGCAACTGGTGCGATCATAGTTCCTGAATCTACTGCAATCCCAGCGTCTGACGCCAGGCCTGTACCGCCTTGTACAGGTCCAGCCGCCCGTTCCCCAGGTCGTATGAGATCCATTTGGCGTTTGCCACGGCCGCGGACGCCTGTGACTCGCTGCAACTGGCCTTGACGTCTGCCAGAAGCGCGGCGGCCCCCGAAACAAACGGCGCGCTGAACGAAGTTCCCCAGGCGGCTGCGTATGTTCCGTAAGGATAGGTGGTAATAATCCCCTCGCCCGGGGCGGCTACCCAAACCAGGCCGGATCCATAGTTGGAAAACAGCGAGCGTGTGTCGCTGTTGCTCGTGGAAGCCACTCCCATCACCCGATCCCCAAAGCCGGCCGGATAAACCATCGTCTTCTTGCCGTCATTTCCAACCGATGCTACACAGATGACGCCGTTTCGACTGGCGTGGCTAACGGCCTGGCTCATCTCCTGGGAGTAGGCAGAGAAGCTGAAGCTCATGTTGATGACTTTGGCGTTGTTTTGGACGCCCCGGTAAATAGCCCGCAGGACGTCGGACGTGTACCCGGTGCCATCGACGCGAAAGGCCTTCAACGGCATAATCATCGCCTTGGGCGCCACCAGGTGCACAATGCCTGCCACCATCGTGCCGTGGCCAAACGCGGCATACTTGGGGTCGTCCACCACGGCTGCCGTGGATTGATCGACGACGGCCGCAGTCGACTGATTCACGTAAGTCGGCTGGGCCTGATCGACAACCGCAGCGGTGGACTGATTTATCTCCCCTTCTTCCGAAGGCATGCCATCCTTGTTGCGAGTGAAGTCATAGCCGGAAACCAGAGAATATTTGAGTGCAGGGTGATCTGGATCCACACCCGTATCAATGATGGCAACGATTCCGGAGCCTTTGACATTGAACGCGCTCTGCGTGTCGGCGATGCGGACAATCTGGCTCGCCGGCTGGTTTACGTATCCGTTCCAGACACTGGTCCCGTAATAATTCACGGGAGCATTGTCAAAAAGACCCACAGGGATGCTTGTGGCGACTGCCTCCTGCGTCTTCCCCAGCATATCCAGTTCAGCGTTCACAATGCCCAGTTGGAGGCGGAGAACTGACAGAAAGGTGTTGGGCCCGAGCAGACTTGGAACTGTAGTAACCAGAAAGACCTGGCCTAGAGGATCGCCCAGGCCATACTGAACTTTGCACCCAATCACGGAACAAAGACTCTGCAGGCCTGGAAGACCCAGCGTCGTCCTCACGATTACCCGCGTCTGTGCTTCAGCGGGGTGGACGAGGGGCCCGAACAACAAGATCAACAGCAATATCATGCAGCGTTTCCTGACCACATGCCCTCCTTGGGCGACTTATCCGGCCGGGTCTTCCGGCGCAGATGATTCACGCGGCAAACACTCGAAGAGAGAAATGATCGCGGACAGGCCCCCCATGCCGGAACAATCTCTCTGCGATTCCTTCAACAACCTGCGCGCCAATTTAATGGCTGACCTCTTGCGAATAGAAATTGGATCAAGCTTCTCAAGCAACTTCCGTACCGGGTCAGATTCCACATCCAGCATTGCCTGGATGACGACAAAGATATTGGGCAATCAGGATTCCCGGCAAATCCGCAGCCTGTCAAAATCCCGTCATGGCCGTTGGCCTCTTGACGGTGCCAGGTCGGTCAGCGGGACTAGAACGGCGCCCTCTTCGCCGACAGCAAGCACCAGATTGTCATCCATTTCAAACTCCAGTTGAAACTCGCCAAACGCGTTGCTCATCGTCTGTCTGACGGTTGAGGTTTCGGTTCGCAGAATGACCGGCACCTCTTTGAGCTTCTCGGCCGATCCGGCTGAATCAACAACTTGTCCTGTCAAACAAACACAATTCGACTGGGGCTGTGATTCCAGCCGGAGGTCGATAAGGAAACTTCCGCTCTTAAAAAGTAAATGGCGCGGTGCCACGCCGAAACTCCGCATTCCGGCAGGCAGAGGCTGGCTCATTGTGTCAAACACCAGGCGGGCCACGTTGCCCCACCGACGGTAAATTTCCCCATGCCGATGCAAAACCTGGCAGCTCTTGATGTAACGGACAATGTTCGGCGGAGGTTGGAAAGATTTTTCCGCCACCGTCAGGTCCGCCACTGATTGCAGCGTTTCCGCAATCTCCCGACACTGCTGGCAACCGCTGTCCAGATGAAGCCGCATCTTCTTTGTCTGTTCCGGCGCGGTGACGCCGCGGATGAAATCCGCCCAGTCTTCAATTAGAGAGTGGTCCATATTTCCCTTACTCCAGTCAAAATAGACACTTTAAACTCAGGGCAGAATGCCCTGACAATGAAGCCGTTTAGTTAATAAGGGGAAGGAAGGCTAAAAAAAATATAGGCGTTTGGAAAATAATTCGCGCATGTGCAATTTTTGCCGAGCTCTACTGTGTGCTGCCTATGTGTCCTCGGTACTACTAACCAAAGTTTTGTTTGGCAAAGTTTTTCAAGTTGACGCTAGGGGAATACCTTGCCCACGAGCTCAAAGGGGGCCCAGAAGTAGGGGTGTGGGTTCTGCTCGCGCAGTTCCAGCATGGCGCCCTGCAGCGCACGCGCTTTGTTTCCCTCTTGCTGCAATCGTTTATAGAAGGACGTCATGAAGTCCGCTGTACTTCGGTCGTGCACATCCCAAAGCGTCAGCAGCAGCGACTGAGCGCCGGCATACAGCAGACCTCGAACCAGGCCCAGCAACTCATCGCCGCCGGTAACGACGTTCAAGCCCGTGGCGCACCCGCTTAAGGTGATCAACTCCACGGGCATTCTTAAATGGTACAAATCATAAAGGCTCAGATAAGACAATCCCAGTCGTACTCCCGAAAACATTGGATTGTCTTCTCGGAAGTGACCGTGTGTCGCGATGTGAACCAGACGGCTGTGTGGACCGCGTCGCTTGAGCACTTCCTCGGTGGCGTCGGCTCCGATGAAAACCTCGGGTGCGGGAAGAACCGAACTCACGGATTGAACTTCTTGCTCGATGAAGGGAGTCTGGGGGTCGGGAATCGCAAGGATCAGCGACCCGCCGGCGATATTGGCCGATCTCCGGTGACAGAGGGCGTAAACACTGGCGCTGGGTGCATAGCTTACCGTAAACCCGTCGATAATGTAGCGCTGGCCGTCGAACAGAGCGTGAAATGGCAAATGATGGAGCAGGCCGTGTGGAACAAACACCAGGTGATTTGCCTCCAGCCGATGCCGCACCGAACCTATCAACTCGTCATAAAGTTCGCGAAGGTGGGATTGTGCCGCCTGCAGCAGCGAATCATAAAATGCGGCGGCGTACGAAGGACCGAGGCGAAATTTGGCAAGCTGAAACCGTAGCATTCGAAGGATGTTCTGCACTCGCGAGACCGGCGTGAGAGGAATAATTTCAAGCGTGTCCTGGCCAAGCAGCGCGACAATAATGCGGTTATCCACGCAGAAGTATTCAACCAGCATGGTGCCGGCCACGAGTGCTGAGCGCACCGATGCGAGCGTTTCCGCCGGCGCGTTGTAAAGGCCTGCGGCGGCTGCTTCCGATCGCGGCATGTCCCGCAGCACCCGCACGAATTCGCTTTCACGCTCCTTCAGTTGTGCCTGGAGCCGCTCAATACGCTGAGGCGAACGATCTTCGCGCTGCAGTTGCTCCAGTTCAATCCGGTGATAATACCAGTTCAATTCTTCCCGCAACTCACGGACCTGGCGCACCAGATGGCTTTGTCCGAAATCGCCGGCCTGAACCGGGTGCGCGCGCTCGAAGATCAGGTCTCGAAGAGCGCGTGACTTTGCCTCTTCAATATAGCCAAACGCCTCTTCTGACGACGCCGGGTCCGATGGGCGCGTCAAACAAAGCTGGACCAGCCTTTCATAAACCTCCAGCCTGTTCTTCATGAAGGCGATTTTCAGCTCCTCACCCCGAAGGACGCTTCGAATCATTTCAAGAGCGCGGCGCGCTTCCTGGTAGCAACTGTAGGCTTCGGCTGCGCTGCCGGCGGTCTCCTGAATCCTTCCCGCGAGCAGATGGGCCTGATGACTGAGCGAAGGCGCCTCCAGGCAGGCCAGCAGTTTCAAACTCTGCTCGCATTCCTGGCGCGCCCACGGCAAATCGCCGGTGCGGAGCGCGACCCGAGCCATCAGCAGCCGGCAAAGAACTTCCTTGCTTCTCAATACCGACTTTTGGAAATACTCCAGGGCCGAGGCGCAGAGACGTCGCGCTTCGAAGAGCCGGCCCTGCGAATACAGCACCAGAGCCTGATAGAGATCGAGCAGCGATGGCCAGACTTCGTTCCTCTCGCCGACAAACATCGCTCTGGCCTGATCGAACAACTCCAGGGCGCGAAAAGCCTTTCCCTGCTGGCTCAGGGAAATAGCCAGGTTCGTGAGAGATTTGGCGCCTTCGTATCTCATGCCGAGGCGAGCGAAACATTCGACCGCCTGTTGGGCCATTTCCTCGGCTTCTTCGCTCAGATTCAGCTCCAGATAAATCTCCGACTGATCGAGATAACACAGCGCAGTGTGATAGGGATCTCCAGCTTTCTCGCACGCCTCGCGCGTCGCCCGCAGCATTTCAATGGCCCGGCTGTACTCGCCGCGCAGGTAATACAGGTAGGCAATGTTGTAATCGGCCTGAGCAACCAGTGCCGGCATGTTGCTCTGCCGGCAAAACTCGCGCGCTCGCTGATAGGTGCTGAGCGCCGCCTGGAAATCATTCAGGCTGATAAGACAAACCGCCATGTTGTGCAGTGCCACTCCGATTCCCTCGGCATCTTTGAACGGGAGCAATCGCTGATAAGCTCCTTCGTAGGAGGCCAGGGCCTCGGTAAAACGGTCCTGGCGGTGCAGGATATTGGCCACGTTGATCTCAAGGCGTGCGATGCGTCGTTCGTCGCCGACATCAGAAAAGATCCGGCGCGCTTTGTCCGCTGCCGTCAATGCACGTTCATACTCGCCAAGCAGGATCAGAGGCTGGATGGAAGAGCTCAAGGTGCGCGCAGCCTCCTGCTGATTGCCGGCTTTCTGAAACAGGCGGTAAGCCTGTTCATGCAGCTCGACGGCCGCTTTATGCTGATTCATGAACCAGAGGACGTTTGCCTGCGCGCGTAGGCTGTGCCCGAGCGCTTGGCTGTCGTTCAGACGGTGGGCCATCAGCAGGGCCGATTCGGCAAGCTTGAGCGCGAGTGCCAGGTCGTCTCTCAGATGCTCGCGCACCGAGTCAGCGAGTTTCTCAACCAAGTCATTGCGGATCAGTTCAGGGTGGCGGGAAAGGAACTCGCTCCGGCTCTCCCGGTCAGCGAGCCGTGAGTACTCATCCAGCAATGCCTCGGTTTGGTCTTGGATCCTTGTCCTGGGTGTTCCCACCAGCCGTCCTTTCCTTATCGCAACAATTCCCCAGTTAGCAAATTACTCTTCCGAACGGCGGGTTACGCGTGTTAAGGATTACAATCTGAAATTCAAAAATCGAAGGTCTGAAAGTCGAAAGTCTAAGGTCAAAAGTC
>DASXQR010000052.1:0-7356 GCA_036507075.1 Acidobacteriota bacterium
ACGTTCACCTTTGGACAGCTGACCGGCCTCTGCCTGCCCCACGTCTTCCCTTTGTGTTCTTCGTGTCTTTGTGGTGAAAAGTTCTGATTCGAATTCTTGAATCTAAGTACTAGGACGCTCCGCTTCGTTTCCAGCGGACGCCGTTGCGAGTGTCCTCCAGGGCGATGCCTCGCTGCAGCAACTGGTCGCGAATCTTGTCGGCGCGCTCAAAATCACGCCGCTTGCGAGCTTGCGCGCGTTCCTCGATCAGGCGCTCCACTTCGTGATCGGCGATTTGCTCCACTTCCAAGCTGAGCACGTCGAGCACCGAATTGAACCTGACAAAATGATCCCCTATCCTCTTTCGATCCGCCTCGGAAAGCCCTTCGGATTCCACAATGCCGTTCAACTGATACCGGGCTCCGAAGATTGCAGCCAGGGCAGCGGAGACATTTAGATTGTCATCCATCGAGGACTCGAACTCCTTCCACGCCGTCTCGAGGATTTCCGAGACCCGCAGATTGTCCGCCGGCGCGGCGCGGCAGGTTCGAACAGCCAGCAGGAAGTTGGTTAAGGTTTCCAGAGCGGAGGAAGCGTGGCGGATTCCGTCCCTGGTGAAGTTGAGTTGTTTGCGATAGTGCGTCGACAAGAGGAGAAAGCGGATGGCCAGCGGGTCGTCTCCCTGATTCAAGAGGTCCCGCAGCGTGTAATAGTTGCCCTTCGACTTGGACATTTTCTCGCCGTTGACGAGCAAATGTTCGGTGTGGATCCAGTACTTTACGAACGGCTTGCCGGTGGCGCCTTCGCTCTGTGCAATCTCATTCTCATGGTGCGGAAAAATCAGGTCGACGCCTCCGGCATGAATATCAAAGGATTCCCCCAGGTATTTCATGCTCATGGCCGAGCACTCCAAATGCCAACCGGGCCGGCCCTCGCCGATGGAAGTCTTCCAGACCGGTTCCTGTGGTTTGGCAGCCTTCCAGAGGACAAAGTCCCGCGGGTCGTCCTTGCTGTATTCGTCCGACTCCACAGAGTGACCGATTTGAAGCTGCGCCGGGTCGAGTCGTGACAGCTTTCCATAGCCGGGGAAGCTCGAAATTCGAAAATAGACGGAGCCCTCCTGTCTGTAGGCCAGCTTTTTTTCAAGCAACTGTTCGACAAGCCGGACCATCTCGGGCATGTGTTCCGTGGCCGGAGCGATAATCTCCGGTTTCTGGATGCGAAGCGCGCGACAGTCTTCGAAGAATGCCCGTGCGTACTGCGCCGTGTAATTCTGCAGCGACATTCCGGCGGCCTGAGAATTGGCGATTGTCTTGTCGTCCACGTCGGTGATGTTCATGACATGGGTCAGGCGATAGCCGCGATACAAAAGCCACCGGCGAAGCAGGTCCTGAGAAACAAACGTGCGGAAGTTTCCGATGTGCGCAAAATTATATACGGTCGGCCCGCAGGTATACATCCGGACGTGGCTCTCCTGAAGTGGCTGAAATTCCTCCTCTTGTCCGGTTAAAGTATTGAACAGCCGCATCTTTCGCGCATCCTCCAAAAGGTGGTCATGTTATCTTAGGCTAAAATTGGGTGTCAAACGGCGGAATTGGGGACTGAGGGATGGAGGGACTGAGGGATGGAGGGACTGAGGGATGGAGGGACTGAGGGATGGAGGGACTGAGTGGGAGAGCGGCGGAGTGGGGAGTGGGAGAGCGGGGGAGTGGGAGAGCGGGGGAGTATTGTCGACATCGGAACCGCCGCGCGTGAGCAAGCGGACCCTCGATTGAGCACTTCTGCACCCCGCTAGAAATCTACGCCGCGGTACTTGTAATCGGCATTGACAGAGATAGCCAAATGGAGGGTCCGCTTGCTTACGCGCGCGATTCCGATGTGGGCGATACTCCCCACTCCCCCACTCCCCCACTCCCCCACTCTCCCACTCCTTCACTCTCCCCGTCCCGCTCACCCCGTACCGGTAACCTTCAGCACCACAACATTGCCGCGCGAGGCAAGGGTCTGCACTTTGAAATCGGACTGAGCCTGGAGCTGGGGGAGTTCCTTGACATCAGTCACCAACCAAAGCGGTGAATGGTTCGCCAGCTCCTTCCGCAGCTCGTCCAAGTCACGGATCGGATCCATCACGGCGCGCCCGCCGGAATAGTAATCGACCGTCTGGTGGAAGTACCGGTATTGATAAAGCTGCTCAGAAGCAGGAAGCTGGCGCAAGGCTTGACGCAGTACGGACCGGGTAGAATGAAAGTCCTGCACCACCGGCAGCAGGAACAGAGTGAGGTAGACGACCATGGCGACGTTGGTTCCCGCCAATGCGACCAGTGCGGCCGACAGCCCGCGCCGCGACATTCGCCAGGCCAGCACGCAGCCCCCGGCCAGCAGCAGCCCCAACCCTCCCACCGTCGCCGGGTGTCCGTACAGTCTGGCCCCCGCGATGAAACCCAGGACGCCCAGAGGAATGGAAACAGCCGTCAGGCCGCCGAATGCCGCGCGTCGAGTCTTCCGATACTCGAATTCGGTCAGCCGGGCAAGCAGCAACGCGATCAAAATCACCGCCGGCATGGCGGCCGGCAGGATGTAAGCGGGCAGCTTGGAGCGGCTGGCGGAAAAAAATAACACGGGCAGCAGCACCCAACATGCAAGAAAAAAGAGCTTCGGATCGCGACGCGAGTAAATATTTCCATCGGAGTAAATATTTCTGCTGCTGTCGGTCCCTATTAAGGTAGCAGATTTTTGGCCGGCCGTGCGTTCCACCGAAAAGGACCGAAGAGATCCGGTGCGCAGAAATTGGACGGCAAAGAAAAAAGCCAGCAGACTCCACGGAAACAGCCCCAGCCCCAGCACCGGCAGGTAATAATAGAAAGGATGTTCATGGTGATGCAGCGTCGTGAAGTACCGCGCCAGATTGTGATTGAGAACAAAAACAGAGAGGAATGCGAATCCGGTGCGACGGACAATCTGCCAGAACCAGGGCACCGCCACGATCAGCAGAGCGGCCAGGGCGGTAAGTGAACCCAGGATTCGCTTGCGGGATGGAAAGACAACCAGCGTGGGGAGAACGGACATCGCCGCCAACAGCAGCGCAATCGGTCCCTTGGCAAGCGTTGCCAGGCCGAATGAAGCACCTGATGCGAGAAAGAGCCATAGGGACTGTTGTTGAAAAGCAGCCAGGTAAATCAGCAGCCCCGCGTTAAGGAAGGCCGCCAGAAGCGAGTCGGTGCTGGCGGCTCGACTGAAGATAAAAAACAGCGGTGAACTGGCAAGCATCAGCGCTGCGAAAAAACCGACTTCCTCGCTCCACAGCTTTCTTGCCAGGCCAAACAGCAGAAGAACCGCAGCCGCACTGCACAGCGCCCCCGGCAGCCGCGCGCTTGCTTCATTGACGCCGAACGCTCGATAGCTCGCGGCCGCCAGCCAGTAATACAGCGGCGGTTTTTCGAGCCAGGCCTTGCCGCGCAGCACGGGCACGATATAATCGCCACCGCTTTTCATCTCTTCAGCGACGCGGGCATAACGGGGTTCATCGGCGCCAACGAAAGCCATGCGGCCGAGTTGGAAAAAGAGTGTCATGTAAACGACGACGCCAAGGAAGATGAGATTGAGTGTCGTCTGGTTCGGGGATTTCAATTTTTTTGGCTCGATCCAAGTGCGATTTCACCACAGAGACACAGAGAACACAAAACAAGCCCGATCAATCAGGGTAATTCACGTGAGACGGCTGGTTTTTTTTGCGCTGGCTTGTTGTTCGTCGGCTTTTGCGGCGCGCCGATATGAATTTGCCGTAGGTCCGGGCGGCGACCGTGTGGTCTCGTTTCAGGCTCGAGGCATGGCGGGAACGTGGCGCCAGGGGACGGCGCCGGTGGTGACTGTGCGCTCCGGACGGAATGCCTCACAGCTGGTATTGATTCACTCGCCTCAGTGGTTTTCCTACTCCATCTTCCTTCCGGAAACGAACGGAACGGTGCAGATGGAATCGGACGCGGATTTCGAGATTCAGGACTTCAAGCAGCAGTCTGAGCCGGATGAAGTGCTCCGGCACGCCCCTATTCTCGTTTCGCGCAATGAGCCCGGAATTTTGCAGAATGATGTGCCGCTGGTTGTTTATTGCCAGGTCTCGCGCGTCCCGCGGCGCCTGGATTACACCTGCATTTTCAGCAACGAGGACGGAGGCACCGACACGCAGGCGCTGTTTGCGCGCTGGGGAAGGAGCGCCGACATCGAACTGGTCTACTCCATCGAATGGGACTCGGCCGGAACACCGCGGGAAACGATCCAAAGCTACGATCACAAGATCGTCCCTTTCATCGGAAAGAAGGAAGGCGATCACCCCATCATCCATGTGGCCACAAAAAACAACGTGTTTGACTCGTCGGGCGCCGGCGCGTATCACTTTCAGCTTCCACCGCGCGCCTATGACTCGTTTGAGCGCACGCGGGAATCGGTGATGGATGAGCAACCGTGGACGTACAGCATCATGCGCGAGGAACTGGAACGCGAGCAGAAGAACTTTGATCCGAGGCGTTATCTGTACGTGGACTTCCGCGGCGCTGTCCAGGAAGCTGCCATCGGCGCCGGCGTTAAATTCAAAAGCGGAGAAGAAGTTTCTTCATACGGAGAGAAACCGAAGAATCGCGTGAATCGAAGCGGATGGACTCGGATCGGAATTCCCCTGCCTCCCGGGAAAACCGTGTCCGACGTGGAATCTCTTTTTTTTGATTGCGACAAGGCGGGCCAATGCCGCATCGAGGCGATCGCCCAGACAATGTTGCTGGATGAGACAGACCGGCCGGTGAAGATCCCGATGGCGTATTCGTTCCGGTTCTGAACTTTGTGCTCTTTGTGCCTTTGTGGTTAAGAAGACACCACAAAGACACAAAGGACACAAAGAAAAAGGCCCCGCGGGAGCGAGGCCTTTTCGGTGTTGGAGACGTTGCGCGGAAGGATCAGTACATTCCGCCCATGCCGCCGCCTCCGTGAGGAGCCGCCGCCTCTTTCTTCTCCTCCGGAATCTCCGAAACCAAAGCTTCGGTTGTCAGCAGCAGCGCCGCCACGGATGCCGCATTCTGCAAAGCGGTGCGGGTTACCTTGGTCGGGTCGATCACGCCGGCTTTCACGAGATCCTCAAACTTCTCGGTCTCCGCGTTGAATCCGAAGTTGCGGTCCTTGCTTTCCAGGACCTTTCCCACAACCACGGCGCCTTCGTGACCGGCATTGTTGGCGATCTGCCGCAGCGGCTCTTCCAGAGCGCGGCGAACGATGTTTGCGCCCACCGCCTCATCGCCCTCCAGTTTCAGATTCTCGAGGGATTTGATGGAACGCACAAAGGCCACGCCGCCTCCCGGTACGATGCCTTCCTCGGAAGCAGCTTTAGTGGCGTGCATTGCGTCTTCCACGCGAGCTTTCTTCTCCTTCAGCTCGGTTTCCGTCGCGGCTCCCACCTTGATTACCGCCACGCCGCCAACCAGCTTGGCCAGGCGCTCTTGCAGCTTCTCGCGGTCGTAATCCGAGGTGGTTTCCTGGATCTGACTGCGAATCTGCTTCACGCGGCCCGTGATGTCGGCTTCCTTGCCGCCGCCTTCCACGATGGTGGTGTTGTCCTTGTCGATGGTGATCTTCTTGGCGCGGCCCAGATCCTCGATGCGGACATTTTCCAGTTTGATTCCCAGATCTTCGGAAATCACTTTTCCGCCGGTCAGGATGGCAATGTCTTCGAGCATTGCCTTGCGCCGATCGCCGAAGCCAGGAGCCTTTACGGCTGCGGCTTGCAGCGTGCCGCGCAGCTTGTTGACGACCAGGGTCGCCAGCGCCTCGCCTTCGACGTCCTCGGCTACGATCAGCAGCGGCCGGCCCGACTTGGCGACCTGCTCGAGAAGCGGAAGCAGATCCTTCATGGAGCTGATCTTCTTCTCATGCAGCAGGATGACGGCTTCTTCCAGTACGCACTCCATGCGTTCCGGATCGGTCACAAAATAGGGGGACAGATAGCCGCGGTCAAACTGCATTCCCTCGACTACTTCCAGCGAAGTCTCGATGGTCTTGGCTTCTTCGACTGTGATTACGCCGTCGTTGCCGACCTTCTCCATCGCCTCGGCGATAATGTTGCCGATGTTCCTGTCGTTGTTGGCGGACACGGTTCCCACCTGGGCGATCATGTCTTTGTTGTTGCCAACTTTGGTGCTCATGTTTTTGATCTCTTCGACAACCGTTTCCACGGCCTTGTCGATGCCGCGCTTCAATCCCATGGGATTGGCGCCGGCGGCGACGTTCTTCACGCCCTCGCGATAGATCGCCTGGGCCAGAACGGTGGCAGTGGTTGTGCCGTCCCCCGCAACGTCGCTGGTCTTGCTGGCAACTTCACGGACCATGGAAGCGCCCATGTTCTCCAGTCCCTGGAGTTCAATTTCCTTGGCGACAGTCACGCCGTCTTTGGTAATCACCGGCGAACCGAACTTCTTCTCAAGAACCACGTTGCGTCCCTTGGGACCAAGCGTGATCTTGACGGCGTCGGCGAGCCGATTGACCCCGCGCAGCAGTGACTGGCGCGCGTCCTCACCATGAGTAATATCCTTAGCCATAGTTTTTCATTCTCCTTTGCTCTGATTTTTTTTCAAATTGCAATCAAAGTACCCGTTTGCAACAGCTCGAAGCTTCACCCTCCGGCTTAACGTGGACCGGGAGTCTGAACGTCGACCGGTTGCGCCGCCTCAGGCAGCCGCGGTCTTGCTCTTGGAAGTGGTGATAATTCCCAGAATCTCTTCCTCACGCATGATGAGGTATTCCTGATCGTCGATCTTCACTTCCGTTCCTGCATACTTGCCAAACAGAATCCGGTCTCCCACCTTCACTTCCAGGTTCAACTTGGTGCCGTTATCCAGGATTTTGCCGTTTCCAACCGCCACGACTTCCCCTTCCTGGGGCTTTTCCTTGGCTGTATCGGGAATGACAATCCCGCCCTTTACTTCTTCCTTGGCATCAATCCGCTTCACCAGAACGCGGTCATGCAGAGGTTTAATGCTGCTCATGCTGATCAACTCCTTTCTTTAGTATTGTTTACGGTTATTTTAAAAACGTTGGGCCCAGCGCGGTGCGCACAATTAGCACTCACCCTTGACGAGTGCTAATATAACGACGGATTTCGGGGAAGTCAAACTGCAGAAGAAAAAATCCACCGCGAAAGCGCGAAAGAGGGATGGAGGGATGGAGGGATGGAGAGATGGAGGGATGGAGGGATGGAGAGATGGAGGGATGGAGGGATGGAGAGATGGAGGGATGGAGGGATGGAGGGATGGAGAGATGGAGAAGCGTCAGTTCCCTCAGTCCTTCAGTCTCTCAGTCTCTCAGTCTCTCAGTCTCTCAGTCTCTCCATCCCTCAATCCC
>DASXQR010000053.1:0-33986 GCA_036507075.1 Acidobacteriota bacterium
TTTTTAGGCTACTCGGCCGCGCTGTGGCAGAACTCGATTTGGTACAAGCGCGCATGGAGTATCACGCTCAAGTCGACGTTTGACGGACTTGTGTACGCGCTCCTGACAGCCGGAACCTTCGGATGGCTGTGGCCGCGGTAGCCAACAGTCGGAAAAGTCGAACCGCGAAAGCGCGAAGGCGCGAATTGAGCGTCTGCCTTCGCTCTTTCGCGCCTTCGCGGTGACTTGGAGTCCGTTGGGTCGGTAATCCCGCCGTCATGACAGGAGCATTTTTTGGATACCACAGCCTATCTGGAACGGATCAACTATCGCGGCTCCATTGCGCCCACCGCCGAGACATTGCATCGATTGCACGTGGCACACCTGCTGGCGGTTCCTTTCGAAAACCTGAGCATTCATTCAGGAGAACCGATCATCCTTGAGGATGAGGCCCTGTTCGACAAGATCGTCACCCGTCGGCGTGGTGGATTCTGCTACGAGTTGAACGGACTGTTTGCCGCGCTGCTGCGCGCGTTGGGCTTCCAGGTCGCGATGCTCTCAGCGGCGGTTATGAATGCTGAGGGAGAGTTGGGGCCTGAGTTCGATCACATGACTTTGATGGTCCTGCTTGAACAGCGTTGGCTCGCGGATGTCGGGTTCGGCGATTTGTTCCGCCAGCCGCTGCTCTTGGATCGAGGAATCGAGCAGGTACAAGGGGAACGCGCTTACCGCATCGATTCTGACGGTGATCATTTGATCCTGATGCAGCGTGACGGCAACGGCGCGTGGAGCACGCAATATCGCTTCAGCCTGAAGCCTCGCGTGTATGCCGACTACGCAGGGATGTGTCATTATCATCAGACCTCGCCACGGTCGCACTTTACGCAGCGCCGCATTTGCTCACGCGCATGAGCGGGAGCTTCAGGATGAGGCGGAGCATGCCGAGGCGCTGCGCGAATACTTTGGCATTGTCGCGTCGGGTTGAGATCTTCCGGTCATTACCATAACAAGAGGCAACATGAAAATCCTGCGTGCCGGTTCCCGGATGGGCGCCACGAGCGCATCTAGAATCCTGCTATTTATGTTCATCACGGGGCTGCTGCACGCCGGCGAATGGCTCCGTTTCCGCGGCCCAAACGGTTCCGGAGTGTCCGAGACCACCGGCCTGCCTGCGGAGTTTGGAGCTAGCAAGAACCTGGTGTGGAAAATACAGGTTCCCTTCGGGCGCTCCTCGCCCGTCGTCGCCGGCGATCGCGTTTTCCTCACCGCCAGCGAAGGTGACAAGCTGATTACGCTCTCACTGGATCGGAAGACGGGAAAAACTCTCTGGCGGCGCGAGGTTCTCCGGACGCGCCACATGCCGATTTACAAAGGCAACGATCCCGCCTCGCCGACGCCTGTGAGCGACGGGAAAAACGTGTACGCCTTCTTCGCAGAGCTGGGATTGATATCGTACACTCCCGACGGCAAGGAGCGTTGGCGACTCCCGCTTGGCCCCTTCAACAGTTTCTACGGTTTGGGCGCTTCGCCAATTCTTGCCGGCGACACGCTGCTGATGGTGTGTGATCAGCGGACAAACTCGTTTCTGATAGCGGTGAATGCCGCAGACGGCAGAGTTCGCTGGAAGGTCAGCCGAGCCAATCCTGTCGAGGCCTTTTCCACACCTGTGATTTACAAACGGGAAGGGGGGACATCCCAGGTGCTGGTGTTCGGCTCCCATGCGCTGGATGCGTATGCGGTGGATACCGGAGAGAGATTGTGGTGGGTGGGTCAGGTAGGGTACTTCGCCAAGGGCGTGCCGGTCGTCGGTCGGGATGCCGTTTATGTGAGCGCGCCCGGGTCAGACCAACCGGAGATGCCGCCCTTTCAGGAACAACTTAAGAAGTATGACACGAATCGCGACGGGGTGATTCAACTTGACGAAATGAAGTCGGAGCCGTACATCACCGAACACTTCGGATGGGTGGACTCGGACGGAAGCGGCTCGGTTGACGAACGCGAATTCAACGTGATTCGTTTGGCCGCCGGTGCCGGGCACGGCCTGACAGCCATCCGGCCGGGCGGCAAAGGAGACGTCACGGGCAGCAATGTTCTGTGGCGCCTCAAGAAAGGGTATCCAAATATTCCGGCGCCCCTGCTGTACAAGGACGTCCTCTACCTGGTAAAGACTGGCGGGATCATCACGGCGCTGAACCCTGCCAACGGCGAGGTTTTGAAAGCAGGCAGGACGGAGTCGGCAATGGAGGAGTATTTTTCTTCCCCAGTTGCAGCCGACGACAAAGTATTCCTGGTCAGCGAGAGCGGCAAGGTGACCGTGCTCAAAGCCGGGGCCAATTGGGAAATCCTTGCCGTCAACGACCTGGATGAGGATTGCTGGGCCACTCCGGCCGTCGCGGATGGACGAATCTACATCCGCACGCGCAGCTCGCTGTATTGTTTCGGGCGGTGAAAAAATCGACGCCACCGGAGCAAGAACGTGAGAAAAAACCATTGGCCCCGGGTGCGGCTTTGCCGCAAGTCCACTTCGATTTAGTAATTGGGGACTTAATTGGGGACGACTTAATTGGGGACAGTCCCCTTGGACTATTGGGGACAGTCCCCTTTGGACTTAGGGACTGTCCCCTATTTAATGAGGTTTACATCGGGGGACTTACGCTTTCGGCAAACTTTCCGGTCAAGGATGCTCTCCAGCCGACGCGCGCCGGTGAATTCGACGGATTTGTGACGCGCCTGACCGCAGCCGGAACAATCGATTTTTCCACCTACCTGGGAACCGTGGACACAAATGTCAAATCCATTGCCCTGGGTGCAGGTCAGGCTCTTAAAACTAATCGGCGCGACACGGCCTATGCCACGCTCTCCAGGGACATAGGCGCCGCAGGCTCAGGGTCGAGACCAGGCGGATCGGTCACGGTGTTCAGCTTGATCGCGGAATCTTTTGAGCCGCCTCTGGATGTTCCTTTTACGGCCGCCGATGCCGGCGACATGCCCTTGAACGATCCGTGGACCTGTCTGGTGTCATCCGAGTCGGAGGATCCGACGGGCGGTTGCACGTTGCCGGTCGGCAGCGTGGTCTTCTCCATCAATGGCGCGCGAGGAATTGCGTCGCAGGCCGGAGTGCTCAATTCACCTGAAACAACCGCTTCCCGCCTGTTTGCGGAAGTCGCTACCGATCCGCTTTTCCGAAATACCGGCATTGCGCTGGTGAATCGCAACGCTACCGCTGCCACGATCAGATTGACGCTCACGCTCTCCGATGGCGCCTCCCGCACCGCCACGATTACACTCGCGGCCAACGCCCATATCGGCAAATTCATCAGCGAGCTCTTCCCGGACCTGCCGTCGAATTTCCAGGGAGTGCTGACGATCAGCAGCACCCTGCGCGTTGCAGCCGTCACGCTGCGGCTCACGATCAACCAGCGCGGCGAACCGATCCTGTCGGTTCTTCCAGTGGTGGACTTGAACAGCCCGCCTCGGGGCCCGCTGTTTCTGCCGCACATAGTCAACGGCGGTGGATTTACCACGCAGTTCATCGGCGTCAACACAACCAACGCCCCCGGCAACCTGACAATCGATTTCTTCAACGATCAAGGGGTCAGAGTGCTGCCGCCGATTCGTTAAAGTCGACGCGGCCTGGGAAGGAAACGGCGCTGCTCTGACTCGCGCGAGCCGCGGATTACGCGAATAATTTCCAGTGGTGCGCGTGCGGCAAGGGACTTATTGCCGCAGATAAATCAATCCAATGCCTGCGGCGAGAGTGAGCAAGGTAAGCGGCAGCCCGACCTTGAGGTATTCCAGGAACGAGACGCGTACTTCTTTTCCAGCCGACTCGAACACGATGATGTTCGCGACCGATCCAATCACCGTGAGATTGCCTGCCAGCGTTGCCGCCATCGCCAGCGTGATCCACAGCTCCTGCGCATTAGGAATGATCCTGAGAACCGGAACGTAGAGCAGCACTGCCGGGACATTGCTTACTACATTCGACAGAAGCGCGACGGCGCCGGAGAATTTCGCGAGTTCCAGGACGTTGCGGGCGCTGTGCGGAGTCGGGAGGTGTTCAAACAGGAACCTGACAGCGCCTGCCCTTTCTACGCCGTGAATGACGATGAACAAGCTGGCAAAGAAGAGTAACAGCGACCAGTCAATGCGTTTTAGCGCTTCGCGCGGCTTGGCGGCGCCCGCGATAATATTCAAGGCGCCAAGACCCATCGCCACACCCGCCGGCGGATAGCCAAGGCAAAGAAGGATCACCATCGCTGTGCCACATCCGGTCGACACTGCAAACAGCGGGCGATCAATCTGAAGGGGCTGCCGCGGCGCAGGCACCGTCAGGCCGCGGTGCACGATTTCCTTTCGGTATATCCAGGCGATCAGGTACAGATCAATCAATAATCCAAAGAGGGAGATGGGCCATAACAACCACGTAAAACGCATAAAAGAGACGCCGCTCTTGACGCCGATCATCGCGTTCTGCGGATTGCCGATAATCGTCATGGCGCTCCCAATATTGGCCGCCGTCGCGATGCCGATCAGGAACGGAACGGGATTGAGCTGTAATCTGCGAGTTACTCGCACAATTACAGGTGTCAGCAGCAGACAAATCGTGTCATTCATGAATACGGCGGAAAGCAGACCCGACGAAAAAATCACCAGCCGCAGCAGGCCGAAAACGCTCCTCGCACGGCCGACCAGAGCCCTTTCGAAAACTTCAAAGAATCCCGACAATTCCAGGTACGCAAGCTGGATCATCATTCCCAGCAGGAAGAGAATCGTATCCATGTCGATAGCCTGGTACGCCTCGCGCAGCGGCAGCACGCCGAACAACACCATGGCCACTGCGCCGAGAAGCGCCCCGGCAGGTCGACCGATGTGCAGACGCGGAATCTGCTGGATGGCTATGACGGCGTAAGTAACAAGGAAGATCAGTAAGGCAATGGTGAACTGGCTCATCGCTGTCAGGCTCAAAGCGTAACAGACTTGTCCGGATCGAAACAGCGGCCGCGCGCCTGACTCTGACGGTGAGGCGCTGCAAAGCAGCGCTAAATCGTCGTGGCCTTTGTCATGTCGGAGCCGGGTGGGTAAGCGCCCGGGCTTAGCGATCTAAGTCTGGAGCAGTTGGTAATTGGACAGGCCCCCGCACTAACGAGACTGTCTCAAAACCTTGGTAGAGACGGCCCGCTGGGCCGTCTCCTGCATAACTTTCGACCGGCACGATCAATGAAATCCGCTCCCTCATGCGGCAGGTGCAGTTCGCGGTCAGGCTCGATTTTTAGAGTGTTTGACCACAAAGACACGAAGGACACAAAGACTCTGGTGTCCTTTGTGCCCTTTGTGGTGAATAAAACGTCCCGCCACCACCAGTTTGCGTGCTACTCGCCTGCTTTCTGCTTTCCGTTCTCGTCCGTTATCAGATGGGGACTGCCGGCCGGCAGCACCCGCAGCGTTTTGAGGAATTCAATGACAGAGTCCTGCTCCTGCCGGCTGAGCGCCTGAAAGGCCTGACGCGACGCGAGCGCTTCGCCGTCGTGCGCCAGAATCGCCTGCCTCATGGTCGTGAACAGTCCGTGATGAAAATAAGGAGGCTGGTTGGCTACTCCCCAGAGCCTTCGAGTGATGAACTTGCGATTTCCCGCGAAAAAGCCGATCGATCCCAGCGGCTGGTTTTGATCCAATGCTTCACCATTGGGGTCGTTCTGACCGGAGCAGATGTCATGCAGCTTGAAATCTGTAAATGCGGGAACATGGACCACGCCGTTGACAGGCTTGAGACGTGGCTGGGGCAGCGCATCACTGGTCAAATCGACGCTCAACGACGGCGCATCGCCGGGCCTGAGGTTCTTCACCGGGTTATAGGGGTTCGGCTCGGTATAAATCCAACCCTTGTTGTCCAGAGGCAGAATCGGAATGTGGCAGCCTGCGCATCCGATTTTTTCAAACCGGTTGGCCCCCACGTGCACGGCAAGATCAACAAAAAAATCATTCGGAATCACGCGCCCCGGCACCGCCATGGTCGCCTGAAACATCGCCACCGCCGTTACATCGGCCCGCGTCATCTCATTGACGACGCCGTCTCCATCCGGATCCGCTCCCACCCCGAAGCGCTCGGTTGTCTGAATCCCATGATGATGGTTGAAAGCGTTATTGGTGAACTCACGCAGTGAAACCACGGCACCCGCCTGGTGAAACGGCTTGATGATGAGACTGGGAGGTGAATCCGGGCCGGTCGTTTGCAGGCTGGTAGCCGGCAATCCTTCGATCCGAGAAACATCCCATCGACCATCTGCAAACCGCGCCAGCGTACCAAAGGATATTCCCTTCGACCGCAGCGGCTTTGAAGCGCCGGCTGCCAGGCTATCCCGGATAGTCTGCAGGTCTGTTGTTATCTGGCGCGCCAGCATCTCGATGAACCCGGAACCGAACATTCCAACCGTCTTGCGCGAATTGGAAATGGACTGCATGTTGACCAGCACTCCGCCTTCATCGATCGCCCCTCTGCTGGTGATCAAATCCCTGCCGTCAAAAGTGGCAAAGTCGAAGCGCTGGCCTAGAACAAATACATTCGTCACAAAGTCGCCGGCGCCGCCGGAGACCGGAAGATTGTGACAGCCGGCGCATGAGTTGGCGTCCGGCGCTGAAATGCGGTTGAAGTTTCGCGGGAAGACCAGGGGAGAGTTCGCATCGCTCAGCGGATTTCCATTGCCCTTGGTCAGGGGGCGTCCTCCACCCTCCTGAATGGTCCAGATGGCGTTAAAGAGTTTCTGCCCGAAGGCAATTACGTCGGTGATTGAAAGCTGAAACTCTTCACCGTCCTTAAGGTGGGTAGAGATGGAGACCTCCTGCCCAATCCTACGCTCCGCCGCATTTGCCAGGGCCGCCGCCAGAAGAAGACTAAAGAACAGTATCCACGCAGTTTTTCTCATGAATCAGCTCCACAAAAAAGTAACACTATTTCAATTCCGGAATTCAGCAGGCTTGCTTTGTGACTGCGCACTGTAACACTTGATTCGGTTCTGGTAAAGACAGGACTCGGCTCTGGTAAAGACCGAACAGATTCGCTGATCGCATTGTGTGCTGACTCGATGTCATTCAGGTTTGCCGTCAGCGCCTCATATTTGGTTGTGTACTGCCGCACGAACTCCGCGTGCCGATTTAGAATTTCGCCGGACAATCCTTTCTCTTTTATGAAAACTTCGAGTCGCCTGAAGTAATCTTGAATCTCCTCGTTCTCCTCGACTAGCCTCCCCTTCAACTCACTGAACCTTCTGATGTCGGCAAATCCCTTATCTGGGTCGGTTTTGGTTTTCATCGCTTGCATCGATTTAGGATAGGTATCATATTGATCTCCGTAGGTTCTTCATCAAGAGCCAAAGTCTCCGGAAACTCGAGGGCATGGGTCCCATGGCACCCTCAGCCTCCTGCTCAGGGAGCGGAGCGCTGATTTCACGCCGAGCACTCCGATCACCTGGTCTTACTCAAGGTGGATCCGATTTTCGATGGCCTCCGCTCGGATCCGCGTTTCACAGACCTGCTACGGCGCGTTGGTTTTACACCTTGAGTTCACATGTAGGAAGATTGGCCTGTGATTCGGCATGCTGGCACGCTATCGGCCTGCCGGAGTTGGGCCATTGACATGGTAGCTACGAGTAGCTACCATAATGGGATGCAGCTAAGAACTGTGGGGGTCAAAGAACTGAAGAACAATCTCAGCGCGTATCTTCGTGAGGTCCGCCGGGGGATCAGGATTTTTGTATCCGATCGAGGTGTAATTGTTGCAGAGCTCCGCGAGCCACTCCAGGACAGTGTTTCCCCGCCATTCTCAACCCCGGCTTTGGCCGATTGGATTTCCAGCGGTATCGTTTCGGCTCCTTCAGCGAAGAAGGAAAAGCTTTCATTATCTCCGGTAAAAATCTGCAGCGGGATCGCGCTTGAGCTCCTTGAGGCAGAGCGCGAAGAAGAGATTCGTTGACGCTATATCTGGAAACTTCTGCGCTGCTCGCGTGGCTTTTGGGTGAGCCACGATCTCGAGAAGTTATCTCGCGTATCAATGCCGCCAAGACGGTCGTTACGTCGGTCGTGACTCTCCTGGAAGCGGAAAGAGTTCTGGTTCGCGCCGAAGCGCAGGGTATACTCGCGGCTGCCGACTCTCAGAAACTCTCCGGCATACTCGCCAAGGCCGCAAAAGGATGGATGCTGATGGAACTTTCCGAGCAAGTCCGCAGGCGCGCCGCCGAAAGGTTTCCTTTGGAACCCGTCCGCACGTTGGATGCAGTCCACCTGTCGACGGCGCTGATCTTCACCCGAGCTTTCCCAGATCTGAAGCTTTTCACTCACGACGACAGGATTCGCCGGAACGCCCTGACACTGGGACTTCAATGAGTGTCCGATTTTGAAAGAGTCAATGGTAACCACTTGCACCACGACTCGGTGACAGTCAAAACCGACAGCAACGCAGGCACGATCAATGAGATCCGCTCTCGCATGCGCCAGCTGCAGTTTGCGGTGAGATTGGATTTTTAGATCAAGGATTCACGAATATTCGCACCGTCCGGGAGACCGGCACACCGCCGGCTTCAGCTTTCACGCGCAGTTGGTGCTCTCCGGCTGAAACATCGGCCATTTCGCATTCTCCCTCAAAGCCGCTTCGATGAGCGAATCGGTACTCGGGAAATGCGCGCCACACGTCCAATCGCGGCAAAGAATGTCGCAGTTTTGACTCACGGCAATTGTCGATGCGCGCCGAGACGAATTGCAGCGGAAAGTCGCCGACCACCCATCCACTCACCCGGATCGTCGATCCGCTCAGGGAAGCCCCTTCACCGGGCGCGTCGACGTGCATCCGCGCGCCGCGGTCAATCGATGGCTGCGCAGCAGCCGGAAGCTTTCTGGCGAGTACCACATAATTTGAAGGCAGCAGCGAGTCTGATGCGGGCAGCAGCCGCAACAACAGCCGTGAATTTGTTATCCGAAACAACAGTTTCTTCCAGGATTCACTGCGTGAATTCCGATTAATGAAAAGATTGAACGTTTGCGCCAGACACTGTGCCGTGCTGGTGGACGGCTCCAAATAAACCAGATCCATTTCAGAGAACAGCAGTCTTAGCGCCTGGCTGCTGAAGCGCCAGTAATCCGCCGGAAAATTGTGTACTTCCCACACAAACGGGCACGAGACGAGCAGGTAACCGCGGTCGCTCAATACCCTTTGCAGCTCGCGCGCTGCGCCGCAGGGATCCGTGACGTGCTCCAGTACCTGGTTTGAAAGAACAACGTCAAAGCTGCCGTCGAAAAAAGGGAGCTGCGCCGCTTCGGCTTGTGCCGACAGATTTGGCACGGCCAGCGAATCGACCGCCACGTAATCAAACTCCGATTTCGAGAAGAGGCTTCGATAGGGCGCCGAGCCTGCGCCGGCATCGAGCACCCGGATGGGCGGCTTCCAATGCGACCTTTCCGCGATGGACGCTATCTCGGCGACTTTGCGGAGCAGGTGATCGAGAGTATAAAACTCCGGCAGGGCGCGTGACGGATTTAACCTGCGTCCGATGTAGTCATCATTGCTCATTTGTTTTCCTGCTCCGCTCTTCTAGCTACCCTCTGTGATTCATCGGGCTCTCGATAAAACCATTCCAGTGAATCCCAAAGAGTCCAGTGGCCGGGTGCGGATATTATCTGTTCTTCTAAAATGCCGACCAGCTTCTGCATGATTTGTTGCGAAGTCATCCCGGGCGAAAGCTTCACCTCCCGGATACGGATGGATTGATACGGTCGGTGCGGGGATCGCAGAATCAGCGACTGAAACACCTGGGCGCCCGTCTCCTGATGCAGTCGTGCGATCCCGTCCGGGAAATACGCGTCGCGTCCCAGAAACTGCACGCCGGCTACCGACCGGACGATTTGAGGCGTCACGTCGAAGGGAACCATCAGCAGCTCGCCGTTACGCAGTAGATCGCGCATTTTGGGAAAGTTGCCCTGGCCCGTCAGCAGGAATGGGTGGCCCGCGGCCGCTTCAATGTCCGCGAATCGATTCATTCCCCATTTAACGTGCGCCGGATGCAATTGATCCTGGTCACGATTGAGGGGACGAACGACCACGTGAAATTTGAGTCCCTTTCTGCCCAGCGCGACAAACATGATTCCGGGGCTTCCCCAGTGGGCCAGAAAGATCAACACGCCGCGGTTGGCGCGCGCGGCCTGCCGCAGTTCTTCCAGACCCTCAATGGACGTCACGCGCTCAAAGAATTCCGGGTTCTTCCTGAACCAGGACGATTCCATCTCGTCCACCGACGCCGTCTGAAACTGGCGGAGCGCGACGATTTTCACCTGCCGGGGCGCGAATGTGGAGAAAGCGCCGGCAATGTTGCGAATGGCGGCGGACCGCGACTCGCTTCGGGCGAAATAACGCCAGCTTCCGCGCCATTCCGCCAGGCGATAGGCCAGCGGCGGCGGAAATCGGGCAATCATCGGAAGAAGGACCTGGTAATCCAGGTATTTGAGAGGATCCTTCACTTGAAATAGATGCGGTTTTTTTCAAAATCGATACTAACGATGTATTGCTTTATCAGGGGCGCCGAAAGGATGGCATCAATCCGCACGGCAAGAGGAGTCTGCTGCAACCGGCGCTGAAGAGGTTCAATGGCCACCGGCAGATCCTTCAACTCCTGCCGGCCGAATTTCAGAGACTTGACCGACAACTCCAATGCGCCCGTTTTTGCCGGCGCCCCTTTTCTTGTTAACTTGCCCGCGTCTCCGCGCCCGCCTTTCTTCCCGAGAGGAGCCGACAACTTATCGGCCCAACTGGTATCCAGCTTGAGTGATGGCAGCGCCAGACCGGTGTCCAGCAGCAGGTTGGCGCGCTGGTTGTGAATCAGGGCGGGAATGATCAACTGATCCGCCACGTAGCGAAATGACACGCAATCGCCCGCGGTCGTTTCCGGCGCTCGCGGAAGGAGTTGCATCGCCCGTTTAGGAAAGTCGAACACCACGAAGAACTGCCGCATCAAGGGGAGCCCGAAAAGAGCTTCATATTGCATGCCGGCCGATTCCCGCGGCACAAATCCGACGGGAACATTTTGTATGCTCCAGTTGGCCAGCTCCAGTTGTGATTCCCATCCATAGTGAAAATCGACATTCGAGTTTGGATCCAGGGCCATGGCCATGGCGCAACTGCCCTGATAGGATTGTTCTGTCTTCAAAAACGTCAATGAAGTTCCCGTGTCAAATAAGACAAATACCGGTTTCTGACCGGCGCGAATGGCCATCACAGTGCGCGGCGGAATCGAGCCATCCGACAGCAGCGGGACCACTGCGCTTCCGCCCTGGTCGCGCTTGTCATAAGGTTGAGCGGGTGCGGCATTCAAAGAGGCGGCAATACATCTCAGAACCGGGCGGCTCAAGGGAGCCTCCGGGGCGATGGCTTCAATTACTGATGCTGCGTCCCGATGGCGTTTCAAATGCTGCAGCACATAGCTCAAATGCAATCCAGCCTCGAAAAAAAAGGGGCCGAGCAGAGAACGGCGGTCAAAAGCGGATCGCGCGTCTTTCTCGGCCTCTTCAAAACGCCCCTGGCTGGCAAGCAGCAGTGATCGCAGCAGGGCCGCGTCCGCAGAGCCGCGGCTGATTCTGGAAACCGTGGCCTCGGCGTTTTCAAAATCGCCGGCGCGGTAGTGGGCAAGGCCGCGCATAAAAAGTTCACGGTCGCGAGGCAAAACCGGTTTGGTGCTTTTCAGTAACTCAAACAGTTTCTCGGGTCGCGAACTCCTGATCATTTCAGCCAGTGATAGCTGCGCATCGTCGGCGTCGTTTAGCCGGGAGGAGCCGGCTTCCGGGGCGCTCCGGCCAACCTGGAGCGCATTGGCGGGCAACGATAGGACTTTGGTTACGGCGGGCGACAAAAAAAATAAAATAAGAAGGGCCGAAAAGAAGTGCTGAGTTTTTATAGGTTTCAACTTCTGATTCTTCATTTTGATTAATTAATACTTCGGAGCCCGGTAGGGTTTGTATCCTAGTGAAGAAGCGCCTTCACCACTGGGACAAGCCCGGTGGCGTCGATTTTTTCGCACGTTCTTACGCGGCCGGATTTCGACATAGACATCTCGAAAACCCAAGCCGGCTCTGGAAAACCAAGCATTCATTTTATGACATGGGACGTGGTAATCAAAGACGCCGCCATTCTGGACGGCACCGGCAGAGCCGCCTTTCAAGGCGATATCCGCATCAGCGGCGATAGAATCGATTCGATCTCAAAAACCGTGACGCCTGCTTCCGCGGTCACTGTCAACGCGGCAGGGAAGTATGTGGCTCCAGGTTTCATCGATATCCACACGCATGCCGATTTGATCCACCCGCTGGAACATGAAACCCAGTTTCGCCTGCTCGAGTGCAAGCTGCGCCAGGGGATCACCACAGAGATCACCGGCAATTGCGGCCTGGGTATCTTCCCGTTGGAAGCTCATTCGGAACCGCTGATTCGGGGAATCCTTGCCTGGATGACTCCTTGCGAATATTCCTGGCCGTGGCATTCGACGGCCGGGTACCTGCAGAATTTAGAGCAGCGCGGAACGCTGCTCAACATCGGAGTCCTGCAGCCTCATGGCCCTCTGCGCCTGGCCGCGATGGGTCTGACTCACGGCTCCGCGGATGCCGCGGCTCTTGGCAAAATGATTTCAGCGCTGGAGCGATCGTTCGACGAGGGGGCGTTCGGGCTTTCCACGGGATTGATCTATCCTCCGGGAATGTTCACGCCCACCGCGGAGTTGGAAGCGCTGGCGAAAGTGGCAGCGGCGAACGATGCGATTGTTACCAATCACATCCGCGGGTCGAGCGAAACACTGCTGGATGCGGTAGCCGAAATTCTGTCACTGGCCGACGCCACGGGCGCCCACATTCATCACTCGCACAACGAAGCGGTCGGCCGGCGCCACTGGTGGAAAATTCACCGCGTGCTGGACATGGAAGCGGAGGCGAATCGAAAAGGCAACCGCGTCACGTTCGATATGTTCCCCTATTTCGGCGCCGCGACCATGATGCTGGCGATTTATCCTCCCTGGTCACTGGAAGGCGGGCTCTCGCAATTGCTGCTGCGGTTGCAGGACCCCGCCGTCCGGTCACGAATTCGAAATGACGTGGAGAACGTCGTGCCGCAGTGGCCCCCGTGGACAAAAGATGGCTGGCCTCACAACCTTGTGCGCGCCACCGGTTGGGATCAGATTTACATCGGCAGCATTGATGATCGCTCGCTTTCCCGCTTTGAGGGAATGAGCCTTCAGACACTGGGCAGGGAGCTCGGAAAAGATCCGTTCGATGCAATTTCCGACCTGATGATCGAAGCCAGGGGCCAGATCTCCCAGATAATTTTCGAAATTTCAGGAGCCGAAGGGGAAGAAAGTCACATGGAAGAACTGGTACGTCATCCGCTCGGCGCATTCGCAACCGATGCCAATGACTACGGCAAGGGAAAGCCCCATCCAGCCTCGTATGGAGGGTTCGCTCGAATCCTGCAGCGCTTTGTACGCGAGCGCGGCGTCCTCACTCTGGAGGAAGCGATTCGAAAAATGACCTCCTATCCTGCCGACTTAATGAAAATCCGCAACAGAGGTCGGATAGCCGCGGGTTACTTTGCCGATCTGGTCTTATTTGAGCCAGACAAAGTAGTCGCGCCCGCAGACTTTTCCGATCCACGACGATTCTCAAGCGGTATTACGGATGTTTGGATCAACGGCAAAGCCGTATTGCGCGAAGGCCGCTATCAACCTGTGCCGGCCGGTCGTGTGCTCCGCAGCAGGAAATGGTAAAAAGGGATTTCACCACAGAGGCGCGGCCCGGCCGCAGGCCACAACCAAACAAAAAGCCGAAAACGGTCACGTGCCTACAGTGGCCGTAAGGCCACAACCAAAAAGGAGACTCAGAGCATTGAATTGCCGGTCTGGACGCTGAAAGCGTCAAATAGAGTAGCCGGGGGCAAGCGCGTTTTTTGCGCGCCGCCCCAGGTGAGCTTCCCAAACCGGCGCACCCTGAAAGGGTGCCAGAACCGTTTTCAAGATCGCCGTCACCCCGCCGCTCTTCGACCCTTTCAGGGTCGCTCCTGATTGGGGGACGCGGCCGGGGGAGGCGCATTATAAACACCAGCCCCGAAGGGGCGGGAGAAGATGTGACCACGGTCTGTCGCCCTTTCAGGGCTTGCCCAAAATGGGGCCGGGCTGGCCGCCCGGGTAACCCCGGGTTCCGCTTCGCTCCACCCGGGGCTACAAATCTTGCGCCGCTTCGCGGCCCTATAAGGAATTTGTTTTCTTAGCAAGATTCTCTAACTAATGACTAATGACTGATGACGCGTTTGGTTGCGGCTCTGCCGCGCTGCGCCTCTGTGGTGGAGTCGTTTCTTGATAGCGGCACAAAACTAGCCACTCCTCGCTTTCGCGCCTTCGCGGTTCCAGGTTTTCTGACGTGGTACTATCTATCCAAAATGCTGGAGGAAAAATGCGTAAAGGTCTGGTAGTGCTGATCGCGACAGCCGCGGTGCTGCTGCTGGTTGGATTAAGCATTTTCGGCTGGTATTTCGGAGTGAAGAATTCCCTTGTCGCCCTGGACGAGAACTTAAACAGCGCCTGGTCTCAGGTGCAGAACGTATACCAGCGCCGGGCCGACCTGATTCCCAATCTGGTGCGCACCGTCAAGGGTTATGCGGCTCACGAACAGGACACGCTGGTTCAGGTCACCGAGGCGCGATCCAAAGTCAACAACATCAATCTCGGAAATGCGGTTAATGATCCTTCCAAGATGCAGCAGTTCGAGAAGGCACAGGGTGAATTGAGTTCCGCGCTCAGCCGGCTGATGGTGGTGGTTGAGAAATACCCGGACCTCAAAGCCAATGAGAATTTCCGGGATCTTCAGGTTCAACTTGAGGGAACAGAAAACCGGATTGCGGTGGAACGCAAGCGCTACAACGATGCCGCACGAGAGTTCAATACACGCATTCGACAGTTCCCTTCGAGCATCGTCGCCCGCATGGCCGGATTTCAACCGAAGGCCTATTTTCAGGCGCAGCCGGGGGCAGAACGGGCGCCTGAAGTTGACTTCAGCAGGTAAGACATCAGGCCGAGTTCCGGGCCGGGAAAACGATTGATTTGACCGTTTCCAACATTCCTCGACGTTGCATGCGCCCTTACCGAACATTGACCTTCTCTGGGGCCGCGCTGTTGCTGATCGGATCGGCGCTCGTGTATGGCCTGCAGATACCGCCGGCGCCCACGTCCTATGTCAATGATTACGCGGGACTGCTGCCAGGCGAAGAGGGCGATCATTTAAATGCCAAGCTGGCGGCTTTCGAAAAGGCTACCGGCGGCCAAATCGTTTTTGCCATTTTTCCTTCCTTGGAGGGAGAGAGCCTTGAAGACTTTTCCATCCGGCTGGCCGAGCAGTGGAAGCTTGGAAAGAAGGGCAAGGATAACGGAGTTCTTTTGACGCTCTTCATGAAGGAGCGGCGGGTCCGGATCGAAGTAGGTTACGGGCTGGAAGAAAAAATTCCTGACGCAATGGCGGGCAGAATCATCCGGGAAATGGCTGTTTATTTCCGGCGCAACGATTATTCGGGCGGATTGAACCAGGCTGCTGACCGTCTGATCACGCTGGCCGGCGGCGGCAGCGTTCCTGAGGTGGCGCCGCCAAAGACGGTGCCGGTGAAACTCGGTGAAGTGCTCTGGTGGATTTTCCTATGGCTGTTGGGGCTCTTTTTACTGCTGCGACCGGTGATGCCTCGGAAGCCCACCACGGGCTTCCGCATTGACCGGGACGGCCGGCGCATGAACACCATCCCCTGGTGGCATTGGCGCGCGTTCCAGGAAATTCTGGTCGAGCTCCGTGACGCGGCAAGCTCCCGGAGGCGGGAATATGGGAAGTTTCAGCAGTTGTTTTCCGACAGCCACAACGGGTGGGGTAGGTCAAGCGGAGGATTTGGCGGCGGATCGGGGGGCGGAGGGGGCGATGGAGGCGGCGGATGGGGCTTCGGCGGCGGAGGGGGCTTCGGCGGCGGAGGATCGAGCGGCAGTTGGTAGAAGAGAAGGGGAATGAAGGGTTTTGAAGAATTGGAAGATTCAGAATCGAAAATTCTTAGGTTTCCTAATCTGTAATTTTCGAATCTTACTGCGCCCATGAATAAAATCGAAAAGCTCGCAGCAGAGATTTTTTCAGAGCAGGACTTGCAGGAACTGCACCAGGCCATTGTCCGGGCGGAGCAAAAAACCAGCGGTGAGATCAAATTGGACTTTGAATACGACGTGCAGCACGATCCCCTCACGCACGCCGCGCGCATTTTCCAGGCGCTCGGTTTGTCCAGGACGGCGGAAAGGAACGCCACACTGATTGTCCTGTTCCTGAAAGACCGTAGATTTGCAATCCTGGGCGACGAGGGAATTCATAAGCGCGTTCCTCCATACTTCTGGGATTCGGTGCGGGCAAAAATGGAGGAACAGTTTCGAATTGGTAATTTCAAACAGGGTCTGATCGTCGGCATCGAAGAACTGGCGCAGAAGCTGGCGGCGTTTTTCCCCCGCGCCAGGGAGGATCGAAATGAAATCAGCGATCAGATTACCTTTGAGCAATAAAAATCTGCGTATTTTGCGCAATCGCGGTCCTTCACACTGAAACTTTTGCCCCAATCTTCGTTGTTCGGCCTCCTGTTTGCAATGACTTAACGACACACTGAGCGTTGGCCCCCTGCTTGCAGTTTTCCTTTCGCGCCCGCCCTGGATCGAGGCTGCTTAGGGGGAAAAATGCTATACGTTCAGAATCCAAGGGAGCGCGAGCAACACCCGATCATCCCGGAGTTCCTCAAACCCAGCCTCTACATGCTGGCCGCCGTAGTAGGCAGCGTGTTGCTGGGCCACCTGCTGGGAGTCTAGGGATTGAGGGATTGAGGGATTGAGGGATTGAGGGACTGAGGGACTGAGGGATTGAGGGATTGAGGGACTGAGGGACTGAAGGACATAGTGAGCACAATATCCCTCCATCCCTCCATCCCTCCATCCCTCCATCCCTCCATCCCTCCATCCCTCCGTCCCTCCGTCCCTCCGTCCCTCCGTCCCTCCATCCCTCCATCCCTCCGTCCCTCCATCCCTACAGCCCTACAGCCCTGCCAGGTCCTCCTCGGACATGCCGAAATGATGGCCGATCTCGTGCAGCAACGTCGCGCGTATCTGGCGTTCCAACGCCGTTTCATCGTCGCAGATTGATTCAATGTTTTTCTTGAACAGGAAGATCATGTCGGGCGGAATAAAGGGAATAAAAGTAGACCTTCGCGGCTGTGGAATGCCGTGATACAGCCCCAGCAGCATGCCGCGAAACCGCCCCTGCTGTTCGGCGGTCGGCCGGTCCTCGACAATGATCTCTACGTTTTCCAGCTTCTCGCGAAACCGCGGTGGCAGATCATCGATGGCCCGTCGCACCAGCTCTCTGAAGCGTTCTTCGGTAACTCGCATATCCTAGCCCCAGTATGGGGATGGAGGGATGGAGGGATGGAGGGATGGAGGGATGGAGGGATGGAGAGACGGAGAGACGGAGAGTATCTCGCCCATCGTCCGTTATCTCTCCATCCCTCTATCTCTCCATCCCTCTATCTCTCTATCCCTCTATCTCTCCATCCCTCTATCTCTCCATCCCTCTATCTCTCCATCCCTCTATCTCTCCCTCCCTCTATCCCTCCATCCCCCACTTCACGAACTTCCCACTCAACCCTCAAGCAGCCGACGCACGTAAGCGGCGATTGCCGGAGATGCCGTCAGACCCGGTGATTCAATCCCGATGCAATTGATAAAACCTTCCCGATCCTGCCGAATCACGAAATCGGCAAACGGCTCGCCGGGACCCTGGAGCTTCGGTCGAATGCCTGCCATCTCGGGAGCGAGGTCGTCCTGTTCGAGAAATGTGAGATATTGTGCGGCCGCGGCATAAAAGGAACTCCTGCGCTCGGGCGGGACCGAGTAGTCTTCCACGTGGTCGATATACTCGACGTCCGGTCCCAGTTTCATCCTTCCCGATAAATCAAATGTTACATGGACACCCAGGTTGGCGGCGTGTTTGCCCACGGCGGGATAGATCAGGTGAGAACACAAACGTGCCTTGGATTGATCCACCGAAAAATAACATCCTTTGCACCAATGCAGCCGATAATCAAATCCAGCCAGCCGCGCCACTTCATCCGAATACAGCCCGGCCGAATTGACAATCACATCGGATTCCAAATCAAATTTCTCCCCGCCTGCCGCCTGTGTCTGGATCAGATACCTGCCGTTCTGGTGCGAAATCCCCGAGACGGTCGTATTGAAGACAGCCTGGGCGCCGTGCCGCACGGCCTGGCGCTGGTAGAACTGCATCAGTGAATGGGAATCAACAATTCCCGTCTCCGGCGAAAAGAGAGCCCCGCAGGCGCGTACCGACGGCTCCAGAACTCGAATTTGAGCCAACGGAATCTCTTGCAGCGGAACATGGCAGGCGCGCGCATTGCTTTCAATACGCTCGAGCTCCGGCAGGTCCTCTTGCGCGGATGCTACAATCAGCTTTCCAATGGCGCAATGCGGAATATCGTGTTCGCTGCACAGCCGGTAGAGACGCCGGCGACCTTCAATACACAACTGTGCCTTAAGGCTGTCAGGCGGGTAATAAATACCGGCGTGAATCACTTCGCTGTTGCGGGAGCTGGTACCCTGGCCAAAGCTGCTCTCTTTTTCCAGGATCCAGATCTCTTCGCACAACCGCGCGCCTGCCAGTTCCGCAGCAATGGCCAGCCCGACCACACCGGCGCCCACAACGACGCCGGACTGATATTTTGGCTTCACCGGGCGCACGTCAGCGCGCGCCCGCCGTCAATGCTGTAGGTCGCCCCGGTGATCCAGGCGGCTTTTTCGGACGCCAGATAGTAAATCAGCTCGGCGATTTCTTCGGCTTGCCCGACGCGACCCAGGGGATGCGTCGTTTTACTCCGCTCCAGGAAGGCGGCGTACTGGTCGGCCTCCATTCCCCCCGAACGATGTAAATTGGTTCGTGTGACACCGGGGTTCACGGAGTTGACACGAATTCCCTTGCCGGCCAGTTCGAGCGCGCTGCAGCGCGTCAACTGATCCAGCGCCGACTTGCTGACGCAGTAGGCAAGAACACCGGGAAAAGAACGCAGGCCGTTCACGCTGGAAACATTCACGATGTTTCCGCCGGTTTTCTCCAGGTGCGGCACGGCCGTCTGCATCAGCAGGAAGATGGACCGGACATTGATGCCCATCATCTCATCCCACGCGCTGAGCGAAGTATTTTCAATTGTTCCGCTTCGAAGAAGGCCCGCAGCATTTACCAGTACGTCGAGCCGGGAAAAGTGTTTTGCCGCAAGCTCAACCAGTTTTTCCGCCTGGCCGTCATTTGTCAGGTCTGCCGGAAACGACTTGAGATGAGGGATTTCGGATTCCAGCCGGGCCAGTTCAGCGGCGCGGCGCGCCGTGCCGGCGACTTTGAATCCATTGCTGGAAAACAGGCGAACACAAGCCAATCCAACGCCGCTGGTGGCGCCCGTGATCAAGGCAACTTTTGTTTGTTCATTCATGGATGTCTGTTAATGCCACGAAATAGTTTCGGGTTAGCGGGTTACGAGTTGCGAGTTAGCGGATTCACAATTCGGCAATCACTAACTCGGAACTCGTAACCCGTTAACCCGAAACCCGAAACTTAATTCATGAGCCCGCGAAGCACGTACTGCAAAATGCCGCCGTGCCGGTAATAGGTCGCTTCTTCAGGAGTATCGATGCGGGCTATGACGCTGAAAGACCGCTCACCGCCATCTTGTGACTTTACTTTTACGGCGTATTCTTGGCCTGGAGTCACGCCTGCCGTGAGTGCCGTGATGCTGAAGGTCTCCTCTCCCGTGAGCCCCAAAGTAACGCGATCCTCCCCTTCCATAAATTGCAGCGGCAGCACGCCCATTCCCACCAGATTGCTGCGATGAATTCTCTCGAAGCTTTCCGCGATTACCGCACGCACGCCCAGCAATCGCGGACCCTTGGCCGCCCAGTCCCGAGAAGAGCCGGTACCGTATTCTTTGCCGGCAATCACCAGCAGCGCAACGCCTTCCTGCTGATAACGCATAGCTGCGTCAAAGATAGTCTGAACCTGGTTGTCGGGTAGATGTCTTGTCCATCCTCCTTCAGTTCCGGGAGCGAGAAGATTTCTCAGGCGTATGTTGGCAAAAGTCCCGCGCATCATCAGCTCGTGGTTGCCCCGCCTGGCGCCGTAAGAGTTGAAATCCTTCGGCTCGACACCGTGACTGATCAGGTATTGCCCGGCGGGACTGCCGGCGGGAATAGAACCGGCAGGAGAAATATGGTCCGTTGTCACCGAATCCCCGAGCAGCGCCAGGACGCGCGCGTCAACGATATCGGTCAGCGGAGGCGGTTCCATCGTCATTCCATCGAAGAAGGGCGGATTCTTGACGTAAGTGGAATTCGGATCCCACTGAAAAATGTCTCCCCTAGGAATCTTCATCGAGCTCCACAACTCATTGCCTTCCAGCACGCTTGAGTACTGTCGAGAAAACATCTGCGGACGGAGCATCTCTCGGATCATCGCATCCACTTCTTCCGGACTTGGCCAGATGTCCTTCAGATAGACCGGGTGACCGCTTGTCGAGAAGCCGAGCGGCTCGGTGAAAAGATCCAAATCCATTCGTCCGGCCAGCGCATAGGCCACCACAAGCGGCGGAGAGGCAAGATAATTGAATCGCGACAGCGGATTGATTCGACCCTCGAAGTTGCGGTTCCCGCTCAGCACGGAAGCCACCACCAGTTTCCCCGCCTCAATGGCTTTGGCGATCGGCTCGGGCAAAGGCCCGCTGTTTCCGATGCAGGTGGTGCACCCGTAGCCCACCAGATGAAAGTTGAGCTTCTCCAGAAACGGCGTCAGCCCGGACGCGTTCAGGTATTCGGTGACTACCTTGGACCCGGGAGCCAGACTGGTTTTAACCCAGGGCTTTGAAGCCAGTCCCGCTTCGCAAGCTTTCCTGGCCAGCAAACCCGCAGCGAGCATCACGGAAGGATTGGATGTGTTCGTGCAACTGGTAATGGCCGCAATCACAACTGCGCCATGATCGAGAACAAACTTTTCTCCCTTGAGCTCTACCGTCACAGCCGTGGTTACTTCACCCACGTCTTCCGCCAGGGCTACGGGCGAGTCGGGCAGATCCGACGAGGGAACGCCGCCTTCCCCGGTCCAACGGTTGACGCTCTTCCGGTTGGGCTTGACGCCGACTCCTTCCAGCGTGGCCTCCAGCTCCCGGTGAAAATTCTCCCTGGCATCCTTGAGCGCCACCCGATCCTGAGGGCGTTTCGGGCCGGCAAGGCTGGGTTCGACAGTGGAAAGGTCCAATTCAAGAACTTCGTTAAACGAAGGTTCCGGGGAGGTCGCGGTGTGGAACAAACCCTGAAGCGTGCAGTATTCACGCACCAGCTCCACCCAATCGCGATCTCGTCCGGTGAATGCCAGATAATCAAGTGTTTCCGAATCGACGGGGAAGAAACCGACCGTGGCGCCGTACTCCGGCGCCATATTAGCGATAGTGGCCCTGTCCGCCAGCTTCAGATTGGAGATTCCGGGGCCGTAAAACTCGACGAACTTGCCCACCACGCCCTTCTTCCTGAGCACCTGAGTAACCGTCAGCACCAGATCGGTGGCGGTAGTTCCCACCGGCAGCGAGCCCTTCAACCGATACCCGACCACTTCGGGAATCAACATGGAGATGGGCTGCCCGAGCATGGCCGCTTCAGCTTCAATTCCGCCGACCCCCCAGCCCAGCACACCCAGGCCGTTGATCATGGTAGTGTGCGAATCGGTTCCCACCAGCGTGTCCGGATAGGCGACGGTGGATCCGTTGGTGTTGCCCTTGAAAACCACCCGCGCCAGATATTCAAGATTTACCTGATGCACGATTCCGGTGTCAGGCGGAACGACGCGAAAATTTTTGAACGCGGTCTGTCCCCAGCGAAGGAACTCATAGCGCTCGCGGTTGCGTTTAAATTCAAATTCGGCGTTCAACCGGAAAGCATCCGAAGAGCCATAAGCGTCCACCTGAACAGAATGGTCGATGACCAGGTCCACCGGCTGCAGAGGATTGATTTTCCTGGGATCCCCACCGAACCGGGCGATGGCGTCACGCATCGCCGCCAGATCCACTATCGCAGGCACACCGGTAAAATCCTGAAGCAACACGCGTGCAGGACGAAAAGCGATTTCCTTTTCCGATTTCGCCTTGTTGTTCCAGCGCGCAAGCGCTTCGATATCACCCGCTTTTACAAATCGGCCGTCTTCGTTGCGCAGCAGGTTTTCAATCAGGATCTTCAGGGAAAACGGCACTCTGGCAAAGCTGACCCCAAAGGCCTTTTCCAGAGCGGCCAGTCGGAAAATTTCGAACGACTCGCCTTTTACCCTGAGCGTGTCTCGGGCGCGGTAAGTGTCGGGATGACGGGATTTCATCACTCCACGTCAAACTTCGCCGACAGTTTTCGGTTGCCCCAGCTCATCTCCAGCAAACCGTCATCTCCCTTGGCGGACAGGGTGATAGTGAATGTTTCGACGGGCGACTTCAACTCGGTTACGGTCAGCGGCGTGGATCCCAGGTCCTGAGAAGCATCGTGCTCTGTTCCCCAGATTTTCGATCGCTTGTTCACGATCAGTCGCCAATCCTTGTCACTGATTTTTTTTGCAAACAGAGTACATTTGCCTGGCTTGACGGTGAGGCCCGAAAACTTCAACGTGGCGGCCGTATCAAGCTCGGTCGCCTGGTCCATTCCCATTCGCCACACGGTCCCGTTGGGAGCCATCTGCATTACATCCCGTCCCTGCAATTGAGGCCGCCCATAATCGATAGAAATACTTTTGCCTTTGACGTTAATGGAAGCCTTACCCCGGTTGCCTTGAGCCGGCAACCAAAGGCTCAAAGAAAGGACCGAAACCAGGAAAAACAAAACAGCCTTACGCATGAATCTCCTCCACGAGTGAAATGAAGCTTTTTAATTTATCACACCCGGAAGGTGAAAGCGGAAGGCAGAAAGCGGAAGGCAGAGGGCGGAAGGCGGAAAGCGGAAGGCGGAAAGCGGAAGGCAGGAGACGTGGCCCCCAACCGAACCGCGCGCGTGAGCAAGCGGACTCTCTATGTTTACATAAGATCCAAGAAGTCCGCAGCTTTACCAAACGTTTGATGTGGGGCACCGTTACATTGGAGGGTCCGCTTGCTTACGCGCGCGGTTCGGCTTGGGGGCTATGCCTTCCGCCTTCCGCTTTCCGCTTTCTGCCTTCCGCCTTCCGCCTTCCGTTCAAGTGCGAGGGCCGCTCACGGCCAGGGATCGGTTTTTGGGAACGCTGAGGTATCCGCGGATCTGGTTCTTCATGACCTGGTTGATCACCACTTCATAATCGAGGCCTTCGCGGCCCTGGCGTACGTGGATTGGCTCATTTACATACACTCTGTTCTTGTCCACTCTGGCGTCGTTGATGTGAATTCGGATATCAGCCCGCTGTTTTTTGGAGTCTGTATCCCTCAATTCCAGGCGAATATCACTGACGCGCTTGATCTTGTCCTTTTTGGTAATATCGAATTCGAAATATTCCCGCTCGCCCTTCATGCGCAAAGTCTCCAGCCCCTGGGCATTGGTGGCGATCAGTTTTCCATGCTGGTCCAGAACGAGATTTAAATTGGTCAGGTCCTTCTTGGTGCGGTCCAGGTCCTCCCGGGTGCCTTTCAATTCCTCGCGGACGGTGCCGACCTCGGTCTTCACACTGCCCACATTCTGTGACACGCTGCCAATCTGGGCAGAAGTGGCTTCCTTGAGCGACGACACGTCTTGAGCGCTTGCCTTCTGCGACAGTTCTTCGGTCAGCTTCTTGACGTTGGTCTGCTGTTCGGCCTTGAGCCGGACGGCCAGGCTGCGCGCCCGGTCCAGGTCTCGCTGGGTGACACCCACTCTTTCCTGCGTCACGGTAATTTGTGACTCCAGCTTTGCCAGCTTCGAGTCGGCGTCATCCAGTCTCTTTGTGATCAGTTCATTGTGCGTGGCCAGCTCTTTTCTCAAATCCTTGTCCTGCTGGTTCCAGTAAAACAGGATGGCCAGCAGCGCCACCGCAAAGACAACGGAAAGCACGAGCAAGGGGACCGCGTTGAGGCGGACAATCGGCGGCGCCTGCGCGACCTGCGCCCGCTCGGCTGCGACCGGACGTTCTGGCGCTCGCGTCTGTTCGGGTTCCGGGGTAATCCTGTTCCAATCTGCGGTCATAAGCCTCCTGAGGCTGCTATTCGACGGTATTCTCTCTCTATTTTGGACAAGCGCGCCGTCGCTTTGTTTCAAAAAAATGCTCTTGCCTTATCCGGCGCGAGAAAAAATCAGTACCGCGACCGTAAGGCCTGGATTATTCACAAAAAAACTGAACCGCGAAGAGCGCCAAGAACGCCAAGAGAGCGCACCGGACTGGTCTCCTGATTCGATTCTAAAACATCAGAACTGAAAACGCACGGCCAACTGCACCTGGAACGGGTCCCCGGGGTTGTTATTTAACAGGCGTTTGCCAAATCGAGGAGATACAGGGTTGCGGTCAATGGTCTCCAGAAAATTGATATTGGTCGGCCTGCCAAAGCCGCAATCCAGCGGAATGGGGCTGGCGCAGTAATTGGTAACCGCGGTTCCGGAAAGCTGAATGTTTTCGTAATTCCGAACATTGTAAAACTCAGACGACAGAATCAGCTTCCGCTCCTCGGCAAAGGTGAAGCTTTTTTGCACTCTCAAATCCACATCTTTGACCGCGAAATTGCGGAACGCATTGCGTTTGAAAGGCTTCCCCGCCGCGCTGAACGGGCGATCCGCGCCGCCCCGGTCCTCGTTTGAATCCGCGCCCGTACGAACATCGATGGGAATTCCGGATCGCAGCCGAATCCCGCTGGAAACTTCAAACCCCCACGGGAAATAAAAGACCGGGTTTGCCACAACCTGGTGTCGCCGGTCAAGGCGCGCGTAGTTGTACTCGGGCCTCTGGTCATAGGCGTTTTCAAAGCTCACGCCGCCCGCGTCGCGCTCGTTGTCGTCATCCGAGAGGGATCGGGAAAGCGTGTAAAAGGCGCCGAACTGGCCCCAGCCGCGGCGCATTTGCGCCCGGATGGTGAAAGCCTGATAGCGGGAATGAGCCGTGGATTCTCGCACCTGAATGGACCCGAGCGTGCCGACAGGCCGCGGTGTGCCACTGAGCAGGCCATAAAAGGGGCGCTGGGCCGGGTCGTTGGCCCGGATTCTGGGCACAGGTAAATTCAAGTCCCGGTTGCGCTGCAGATGAATCGTATTTACCTGAACGTATTCCGCGCCCATCGAAAAATCCTTCCAGAGCTGGCGTTCAAAACCGATGCCCGACTGGAAAGACTGCGGATTCTTCAGATCGCCGGCGATGCTGATCGGCTGGACTCCGATGAATGGATCAAACGCTTGACCCAAGGCCTGTGCCACTGACTGCACCTGTTCCGCACTCAAAATCGGGAGGTTTCCGAGCGGAAATTTATTGAGATCGATACCGATCAACAGCAGTTGTTTGTAAACGGTATTATTTGGGTTCCCCGGGGCCGCCAGCGGAAGCTGGATGGAAATATCTCCGGGTGGAACACGATAATTGTTCAGGGGTCCGGCCAGCAGCAGCATCGGAGTCTTGGCGTAGTACACGCCGGCGAAACCACGAATCACCGTCTTTGTATCGTTCAAGGGATCCCACGCAAAACCGAGCCGGGGACCAAACTGGGAGGGGCTGTCAGGAATGAAAGTGGGATCCAGTTGATGGCCAGAAGGGAAAACCACTCCCCGCACTCTATTCACAATGGCTTGATTGTTCGCTTCAGGCGTTGGGTTGAACTGGCCTTCCCAGCGCAGTCCGTAATTCAAAGTGAAGTTTGGCCGAATCCTCCACGAATCCTGGGCAAAGAGCGCTCCTTCTTTTACTGTGAGGGCCAGCCGGCCGTTTCCGATTTGCCGCAGATATGTCACCTGGGTAGAGTCAAAGCGATTAGGCGTCGTACCGCCTACTGAGAGCAAATCAAGTAACTGAGCCGTATTGGTTATCGAGAATAAAAAGGACCCGAATTGATTGAAGGCGAACGTCTGATCTGCGAAAGCATGATTGTACTCAACCCCGAACTTGAAGGAATGGCCTCCGGAGATCAAACTCAGGTTATTGGCGAACTGAACCCTCCAGTCAAACTGAGTGGTGGGAAGAAAATTCACTGTCCCGAATGTCCCGATGGCGTTTGTCACCGTGGGCTGGCGGGCGTTGTTAAGCCGCGGACGGACCTCCCGGGAATACTGAGCGCGCATCTCGTTGATGACGGTCGCTGATGCGATGCTTGTCAACTGTCCGACCAGCGTGTAGGTGCGGTCCTTTTCTGTTCCATTGTTTGAGAGGGCGCTGAGCACGGTCGGAAGGATCGCATTTCCCACGGAAACTCCGTTTTCTGCAGTGTTTGTTCCCTGGCTGTAGCGAGCGTTGAAACGATTAGCGTCGCTGAGCTGATAATCGAATCGGCCCAGGAAAACCCTCGCATCGTTGGTCTGGGTGTAATGAGTCTCCAGCGATTTGTAGTAATCGAAGACTTCTTTCACGTCGGCAGTGGGGGTAAAAGTCGTCAGATTATCGAATAACACTTCGCGCGGGAACCGCACGCGCTGCTGCTCGTAGGCGCCAAAGAAGAACGCTTTATCTTTTTTCACAGGGCCGCCAAGAGATCCGCCGAACTGCTGCTGCGTGGGAGTCGGATGGATGGGTCTCTTCAGGTTTTCGCTGATTGCGTCAAAGAAATCATTATTGCGGGTCCAGTTTTTGTGGCGAATCGCATAGTAACCAGATCCGTGGAAAGCGTTGGTGCCCGATTTCGTGACGGCGTTCACCACTCCGCCCGTCGACCTTCCAAACTCGGCGGAATAACCGGCAGCGACAACCTGAAATTCACGAATCGATTCCTGCGGAATGGTGAAAGCGCTGTTAGAGCGCTCCCCTCCGCGAATTCCGCCGAAGAACGGCTGGTTGTAATCGGCGCCGTCAACGCTGATGTTGGCATTAATTCCGCGCTGTCCGGCGAGCGAGATTTGTCCGCGTTGTGTATCCACCTGGGCCGTGGGCGTAAGGGTGACAAAATTCTGAAAGCGCCGCCCGTTGATCGGCAGGTCTTCAAGATTTGTAAGCGTGGTGCTGGAAGCGGAGCTGGTGATTTCAACTGGCGTCTTTGCCGTCACAATGACGCTCTCGGTGGCTCCACTCACCTGCATCGTCAAATTGACGGGGATACTCGATCCCACCGTCACTCGAATGCCGGTTGCTCTGGCCGTCTGAAAGCCGGTCAGCTCGGCGCTCAACTCGTAATTGCCGGGAGGCAGCAGTGGAGCGACATAAAGGCCTTCGTCGTTGGTCAGCACTGCTCTTGTAAATCCGGTTTCGGCGCTGGATATCTTTACCGACGCGCCCGGCAGGACGGCTCCCGATGAGTCGGTGACGCGACCATTGATCTGTCCGCTTGTAGCCTGCGACTGAGAGAGCACCAGCGTCGCTGAGAAGCAAAGGACGACTAAGAACACCAGGAGTTTTGATTTCAAGGTTCTACCTCCGCACAGCAAGGGTGCAACATGTTCGGATTTACGATTTGCGTGGTTTTGAGTTTCGAATTTTCTGAATGGATGGCGAATCAATGTTTCCTCGATCGCTCCAGATTATAGGAGATTTTTTTCAGATCGCCACATTAAGAAAGCCTGGTGTGGTCCAATTTTTTGAACCACCAAGGTACCACGCGTGTTTGGACATTTGTGAGGAACGATGCTGCCGCATCAGTACCGCATCCGTCAGACATCTGAGGTCGCGGCGAGGCAGTGTGGCGGATCTGGAGGTGACACCTCGCGCGGCTTGGCATGAGACTCGACCGATTGGCGCGCTGCGACCTGACGGATCGCGGTACTGCGGCGTCAGGCGGCGCAAGGCGGCACCGAGGTCCCGAACTTACATTTTGAGAAATCCGCAGCGCTTACGATGCTTCACAACGCGATTACTTGGACTTCCACCATGACGCTGAAAACAAAATGAACAATTCGAGAAGAGAGAGCAGAAGAAGCATTCCCGCAGGCATGAATTTCTTTGTCCGGAGCAAACGCATCACAAACACGACGGCCAGCACACCCGTTGCTACGGCGGCGATGAGGATCCCGGACGGTTGCTGCGCGCGAATCAGAAAGCCCGCATATCCGAGAACCGCACCACCGACCAGTCCGGACACGAGCGATGGAACGCTGCGGGCTTTCGCGTATCCGATAATTCCTCCAACCAGCATCAAAACGGCAAAAACCAAGGTAGCGGTCCAGGTCATGGAATTAGACTATGCGCGTAAGCCTGGATTATTCAAAGAAAACTTAACCGCCAAGAACGCCAAGAACGCCAGGATAGCGTAAAGGACGGGGCTGAAGCTTGAAGTATGAAGGCCATCAAAGCCGGGTCAAAAGTTATTGTGTGCCTTCATACTTCAAGCTTCAGCCCCGTCCTTTGCGCTACACTTGGCGTTCCTGGCGTTCTTGGCGGTAAGATTTTTGAATAATCCGGGTTTGCCCGCAGATTCCCACTTGTATATTTATGCAGTTTGATGCATAAATATACATTTGGTTTTAAAGACGACCATGGAAGAATTCAACGTAGCCGTCATTGGCGCAACGGGTTACTCGGGGCGCGAGCTGGTATGCTGGCTGCAGCACCATCCGCAGGCAAAGCCTGTATTGCTGAGCGGCTCGGCTCGCTCTTTGCCCGAGTTGAAACGATACTTTGCCGCCCTGCCAGAGGAAATATTTTTCCCTTTCCGGCAGGGTGAAACGCCCTGGCCCGAACTGGCCGGCGCTTTGAAAGATCGGAACGTCAAGGCGGTTTTTCTTGCCACGGAGACCGACACGGCGCTGGCGTTGGCGCCTGACCTGTGCGCGCTGGGGATGACCGTCATCGACCTGAGCGCAGCGTTCCGGCTTCGCGATGCCACGCTGTATCCGCAATGGTACGGCATCAGCCACCCGTCGACCGAGCTGCTCTCGAAAGCCGCATATGGTTTGTCCGAGTACTATCGTGACGCTGTTTCCAGGGCCCAGCTCATCGCCAATCCCGGCTGCTACCCGACTTCGATTCTGCTCGCGCTTATGCCGCTTCATCAATGGATCGATTGGAATTCTCCAGTCATTTGCGACAGCAAGTCAGGTTTGACGGGCGCCGGGCGGAATTCGGAATACACTTTTGCCGAGATCAATGAGAATTGTCAGGCCTACAAGGTGGGGAATCATCGCCATATCCCGGAAATCCTGCAAGGACTTGGCAGACAGCCGGGCAATGGGACTCCGTTTGCGTTTGCTCCTCATCTGGTGCCGATGAACCGCGGAATTCTGAGCACCTGCTATTTCCAGGCCAAACCGGGCGCCTCTGAAGACCATTTGCGTCAACTGTACGCGGGCCGGTACGGCGATTCGCCATTTGTGGCTTTGCTGCCCCCCGGTTCCCTTCCCCAGGTCCAGATGGTTGTTCATACCAACCGCTGTGAGCTTGGGCTGGTTGTCGACGGCAGCTCGCGGGTGGTGACCGTCGTTTCCGCCATAGACAATCTGGTGAAGGGCGCCGCCGGCCAGGCGATCCAGAATATGAATATCCGATTCGGCCTGGACGAGTCGGCAGGGCTGATTCGCAGGAACTGAATGAACATCGTCGTTAAACTTGGCGGAAGCCTTCTGGTCGAACAAACACGCTGGGCGCCCCTGCTGGAACAATTGCTCGAATTGCAGCGCCAGGGACATCGCTGCCTGCTGGTCCATGGAGGCGGCAAACTCTTGACCGCGCATCTGGAAAAGAGCGGCATCGCATCCCGTTTTGTCCAGGGACTGCGCGTGACGGATGCACAGACCCGGGACGCCGCTTTGATGGTTATGGGAGGCCTGCTCAACAAGAAACTGGTCACCGAGATTCAGAAGCTGGGCGGCCGGGCGCTCGGTCTTTGCGGTGACGGCGGTCTGGTGATTGCGAGAAAGTCTTCGGCCGGTACAACGGGCGGCGCGGATCTGGGTTACGTAGGGGAAGTGGAGCACGTCGATGGCAGGCTGATGGAAGAGCTGGCTGCGCTCGGATTGATCGTGGTGCTTGCAAGCCTGGCTGCGGATCGTTCGGGAGAGTATTACAACATCAACGCCGACCTGTTGGCTGCCGCCTGCGCCGCGGCGCTGCAGGCGGATCGATTGATCTTTCTGACCGATGTTGCCGGAGTGCTGGACTCCAGCGGTAAAACGCTTGAAACACTGACCCGCTCCGATATAGACAGGTTGATCGCGCAGGGAGTGGTAGCGGGCGGCATGCTGCCGAAACTGCAATCCTGCCTGATGGCGCTCGAAAAGGGGGTACGGCGGGTGCGCATTGTGCCCGGATATGTTGAGAGAGGCCTGCTGGCCTCCATGGAAATGAGCTCCGCATCGAGAGGAACAGAGATCCGATGACAAACGAATTCTCTCCAGAGCAGTTGGAACAGCGCTATTACCTTCCGGTGTTCAAAAAAGCCCCGTTTATTCCGGTGCGTGGTGAAGGCGTGTATTTGTACGAGGAGAGCGGAAAACGATACCTCGACTTTCTCGCCGGCATCGCCGTCAACGCGCTCGGCTATAACCATCCGGAGCTGACTCGCGTGATCCAGGATCAGGCGACGCGGACACTGCACGTAAGCAATTTGTTCTTTCATCCCTTCAGCGGCCCCCTGGCGCGCAAGCTGGTGCGGATGTCAGGATTGCGCCGAGCCTTTTTTACAAACAGCGGCACGGAAGCTGTGGAAGGCGCCTTCAAGATTACGCGCGCCTACGCTCGCGGCAAAAACAAGCCTAAGATCGTGGCTCTGGAACATGCCTTCCACGGACGGACCATGGGGGCGCTCTCGATCACCTACGGCGAAAAATACAGGAAGCCGTTCGAGCCGCTGCTTGGGCAGGTGCAGTTCATCCCTGCTAACGATATCGAAGCGCTCCATGCGTCCATCGATGAAACCACTGCCGCTTTCATCGCGGAGCCGATTCTTGGCGAAGGAGGTATCCTCCCTCTGACTTCTGATTTTCTCAGGGATGCCTCCGATCTGTGCCGTCGATTCGACGCGCTTTTCATCCTGGATGAAATTCAATGCGGGCTGGGTCGCACCGGTTATCCGTTCTATTTCCAGAAACTGGAAGTCCTGCCCGATATTTTGCTGCTGGCCAAGTCGCTCGGCCTCGGGATCCCTCTGGGCGCCATTATCGCCGGTGAAAAGGTCGAGCAGACCCTTCAGGCAGGGGACCACGGCACAACTTTTGGCGGCGGGCCGCTGGCATGCCGAGCCGCGCTCACATTTCTGGAAATTCTGGAACGCGACGATCTGATGCTGCATGCGGCGCAGATGGGCGAATATCTCTGTTCGCGTCTGGCCGAATTGCAAAAGGAGTTTTCCTTCATCCGCCAGATTCGCGGAGCAGGGCTGATGATCGGAATTGAAATCGATGCCGATGTTCCGGCGCTGGTCTCGCAACTGCTGAAGGAAGGGATTGTGGCCAATTGCACGGCCGGAAACGTGCTTCGCCTGCTTCCTCCCCTGGTAATACGAACCGAACACGTCGACGAGTTTTTGCTCGGCTTGAGAAGCGTGCTCGGTTCGATAAGGGGAAAACCTTCTTCCAGTGTCGTGTCCATCGGCTCGACGGGAGCAGCGATTATCCGAAAGGCGCGATTGTCGGATGTCCCCGCCATCGAAGCGCTGATTAACGGATACGCGCGCGACAACCTGATGCTGCCACGAACTCGCACTCAGCTTTGTGAAACATTGCGGGAATTTGTGGTCGCCGAGGTGGATGGAGGATTTGCCGGATGCGGGTCTCTTCACCTTTACAGTCTGAGCGCGGCCGAACTTCGCTCGCTTGCAGTAGGGGAAAAGTTTCTCAAAAAAAGGCTGGGAGGAAGGATCGTCCAGGCTCTGATTGAGGAAGCCGTCGAATACGAAGTGGAGCGCATTTTCACGTTTACGCTGGTTCCTGATTTTTTTCGCAAATACGGATTCCGAATGGTGCCCCACAGCGCCTTGCCCGAGAAGGTCCTGAGTGAATGCGCCGGGTGCCCGAAACGGGAGTGCTGCAACGAAGTGGCCCTGGTCTGCGAGGTAAACAGCGCCCTGCAATCACGGCAACAGATCGCCACCTGAATCAAAAACAAATCACCACAAAGGCACATTTCAAATGCGGATGTCGGAATGCGGAATGCGGAATCGGGATTTGACTTTTGTCCCCGCATCAAAGCCGCACGCCGGCTGTACTCTTAATCCGAAACTCGCATTCCGAATTCGCAATTCCGTATTCCGCATTCTGAAATTTGCTAGAAAATCTTGATAACGGCGCAAGGTTGCAACTTGTTACCGAAGTAGCATAAAGACATAGTATCTTTGTGCCCTTTGTGCCTTTGTGGTTTGTTAAAGTTGTCTTCCCGGAACGATGAAGAAATCAACCGCCCCCTGGAAGGACTGCCCGGGAGGAATCTGCGCTCCCCTTGGATTTCGAGCGTCCGCGCAGCGTGCCGGGCTGAAAAAGAAGGGCCTGGACCTGGTTCTGATCGCTTCCGACCAGGAAGCCAGCGCCGCTGCCTGCTTTACCAGAAACGAATTTCCCGCCGCCCCCGTGTTGCTTTCGCACGAACACCTGAAGCAGACCCGCGGTCGGGCGCGGGCGATCCTGGTGAATTCCGGAGGCGCCAACGCAGCAACCGGGCCTGATGGTCTGGTTCGCGCCCGCCAAACCGTCCACGCTTTGGCGCGGCTGATGGGACTCCCCCGCTCCACGGTGCTGGTATGCTCGACCGGCGTAATCGGCGTTCCGCTCGATTCTGGCAAGATCATCGCGGCGCTCCCTTCCTGCGTGGCTCACTTGAATCGCAATTACGGAGAAAAGGCAGCCGAAGCGATCTGCACAACCGACACGGTCGCCAAAATCGAATCCATCGAGTTCAAAGCCGGAGGCCGGGAGGTCCGGATCGGCGGCATCGCCAAGGGCGCCGGCATGATTCACCCCGATATGGCGACCATGCTGGCCTTCATTACGACCGATGCGCACATTACTTCGTCGCGACTGCAGCGAAATCTGAACTGGTGCGTTGAGCGCTCCTTCAACTGCATTACCGTGGACGGAGACACGTCCACTAATGATACCGTGCTGGTACTGGCCAATGGCGCTTCGGGTGTGGACGTCTCGAGGCTGGCTGTCGCCGGTAGAGCGCCAGCAGCGCGCCGGCCGGCTTCGGACCCTGGCGGTATTTTTGTCGATGCTCTGCTGGAAGTGTGCCGCCGGCTTGCTCGAAAAATCGCCTGGGACGGCGAAGGAGCGACTCATCATCTGGAGATCGCCGTCGGCGGAGGTCGCACTTTTGAGCAGGCGCGCAATGTAGGCCGCTCGATCGGCCGCTCCAATCTTGTAAAGACCGCCATCTACGGACACGACGCGAACTGGGGCCGGGTACTGAGCGCCGCCGGCGCCGCGGGCGAGAGGATCGACGCTTCGCGCGTTCTACTGCGTGTCGACGGCAAAATTGTGGCAAGCGGTGGTATCGTGAGAAACGCCCCCGATTCCGTTTATGCAGACGTCTGGAACAAGAAGAGGATCCGCATCGACATGGACCTGGGCCTTGGAAGCGCTTCAGCCGTCTGCTGGAGCTGCGACCTTTCGCACAAATACATCGACATAAACGGAAGCTATCGTACTTAACGGGTTGAGGGTTTACGAGTTCCGAGTTGCGGGTTCACGAGTTCCGAGTTGCGCGGGATCCACCAACGTCAGAACCGCAGGCGTCAGAACCTGTGAAAAAATCGACGCCACCGGGCTTGTCCTGGTGGTGAGGACGATTCTTCACTAGAGCGTGTGCCCAAGAATACTTCACCGAACACTGTAGGGTTTGCGCCCTAGTGAAAAATCGCG
>DASXQR010000054.1:0-17790 GCA_036507075.1 Acidobacteriota bacterium
TTGCGCCCCGTTCGGTATGCGGACCTTACCGCCCGACTTCGGTGATGCGGTCGCCCGTGACAACTACGGTCTGATTCGGCTTGAGGGCGCGCCTGGAATCTCTCGCCGCAACGTCTATGATTGTGACGTGTGTAAACGCAAGAACCTTCGGTTGAGAACTTTCCTTCTGTTGAGTAAACACTAAAGGTGGAGAGAGCAACAGGAGCAGTATCAGCGTAGGAAGTTCTTTTCTCATAAGTGACTCATCAATAAGATGCCTAACGCCCAGCATCAGCCGCGCGCCAGGGAACGTATCAATTTAAGGGAATCGCCGTGGCGCGTCGGCTGAATGCCATAGTGTTGCCGCTCTCTTCATTCCCTGCATGAATTCAGTTTATCAGGTCGGCGCCGAGCTGAAGACAAAGAACAAGCAGAGACTGACGGCTTCGACCTGCGGCCTCGGATAAATTTTGGGTGACGTTGGCGGTTTGTCCCCCGGCCTGGGAAGGCCGGGGCTGAAACCCCTTCGGGGAAAGGCCGCTGGAAGCGGCCTCAGAGACGGGCCATCAGGTTGTCTCACCACATTGCGCCACATAAAAGCCTGGGCCATCAGAGCGCTAAGAGTGAATTCACAACTTTTTGACAACTTTTTACGTGCCCTTGACACGGCTTGACATGCGCCGGTGTATGCTTTCGTCGCATACATCGCATACTCAAAGGGCTCCGGGGAGGCAGGAGATGAGGTCGAAACGAAAAAAGTTTTGGAGCGGCAATCGCTTCCGGCTTATGCTCACGCTGGAACTGGCCGTGATGCTGCCGGCCGCGGCGCTCATATTTGCCAATTACCACCACTTGAAATCCATCGAGCGCGACAAGGTGCTGGAAGGCGCCATCCATCGCGACTTCCACGAGATGCTCGCCATCGCCGAGAAGAAAATCAACCGAAAGATTTACGCGATGACCGAAGAGGCAAGGGATCTCTTTCCGTCACCGGATACCGACACGGAGTTGGAGAAAGAAAAGAAGCTTGACCTGATCTTGTCAAAGTTCCCCTGGATGGCGCATGCATACCTCTTCGACCGCGAAAAGGGCCTCCTGTTTCGTTCCCAGGCGCAGCAGATGGGCGACGAGAACTTCCGTCACGAGCATGAGTACCTGGCGAAAATGCTCGAGGGGTGGCTGGGCATGGAAGCCAAAATGCTGGTGGAAGGGATGCACAAGAAGAACCGGCCCATCATGTGCTACGGCGATCAGGTAAAGCGGGCCGGCGGTTATGCCTACATGACGAATGCCTTCTTTTATTTGCCGGCGCTTCCCAAGGACCGGGTCGTGTTGGCCGGGGTTTGCTTTGACCCCATTTACCTGAAACAGACCCTCTTCCCGGGAATCCTGAATGAGTTGATTGCCCGCAAGACTACCGAGCAAGGTGGAAACCGGCTTGCCATGGTGGTCTATCCAACCAACTTTGAGGGAGAGCCGGCGGGAAAGCTGCTGGCCGCTTCGGCCGGGTGGCGCGAAGGGAAGCCTGAAGTCTCGCGCAACCTGGACGAAGTCTTCCGAGGATTGGCTCTGGGCATCAAGTTCCAGGGCACCAGCGTGGAGGCGCTCGGCCGGAGCTGGGTCCGGCACAGTTTTCTCATCCTCGGGGTTCTCTCCCTGCTGCTGGTGGGTGGCCTGGCGCTCACGTACCGCAGCGTCAGCAAGGAAATGGCGCTGGCCCGGCTGAAGTCCGACTTTGTTTCCAACGTGTCGCACGAGCTGCGCACGCCGCTGGCACTGATCCGGTTGTACGCTGAGACACTCGAGCTTGGGCGTATCAAAGGCCAGGACAAAGTGGACGAGTATTATCGCATCATTCGCAAAGAAAGCGAGCGGCTGACCGCGCTGATCAACAACATTCTCGATTTCTCCCGCATTGAGGCGGGACGCGCGGAGTACGACTTCCGTGAGACTGATATCGCGGAACTGGTGCGCAACACGCTCGACACCTATCGCTATCAGATCGAGCAGCAGGGTTTCGCATTCGAGCAAAGCATCGAGTCAAACCTCCCAGCGGTGCGTGTGGACCGTGAAGCCATCGCGCGCGCTCTCGTCAATCTGGTCAACAACTCTCTGAAATACTCGGCTGACGAGAAGTTCCTCAGCGTCAGACTGTACCGGTCAAACGGCGTTTTGAAGCTTGAGGTAGTCGATCGCGGCATCGGGATCCCGCGCCGCGAGCAGTCGAAGATCTTCGAAAAGTTCTACCGGACAGGCGACCCGCTGGTGCACAACACGAAGGGAAGCGGCCTGGGCCTTTCGCTGGTCCGCCACATCACTCACGCGCATGGAGGGGAAGTAGAGGTTGAAAGCACCCCGGGGAAAGGCAGCAAGTTCACGCTGCTGCTGCCGGTGGCAGCGGCCGCGCAGCCGCGGGCGAACGGCGCAGCATCAGGGGAGATGGAATCATGAAGACCAGGATGAATTTCAACGGGAGGCCAAAAGACCGCGCGACCGAGGCCCTGTCGGGCATTGCCAAGACTGCGCATAAGGGCAAGGCGGAAGAGGGCCCGAGCAGGCCAACCCGTATTTTGATCGTTGAGGACGAACCCGCAATGGTGGCCGGACTGCGCGATAATTTTGAGTACGAAGGCTACGACGTGATCAGCGCCGGGGACGGAGTGGCAGGCCTCGAGCGCGCCCTCTCGGACGATCCCGATCTCGTTGTGTTGGACGTGATGATGCCGCGAATGAGTGGGATTGACCTTTGCAAGCAGTTGAAGATCAAACGGCCGTCGGTGCCCATCATCATGCTGACTGCACGCGGCCAGGAGATCGACAAGGTTGTGGGCCTGGAGTTGGGCGCCGATGATTACGTTACCAAGCCGTTCTCCGTCCGCGAATTGATGGCCCGGGTGAAAGCGGTGCTGCGGCGGGTCTCGCCGCAGGCGCGCGCGCCAGAGGTTTATCGATTCAGCGACGTCGAAGTCAACATTCGAAGCCATGAGGTGCAGCGCGCCGGCTCACCCGTCGAGCTCTCGGCCAAGGAGTTTGCGCTGCTGGCTTACTTCATCTCCCATCCTGCGGAAACGCTGAGCCGCGACCGCCTGCTGGACGCGGTGTGGGGCTATGAGAACTACCCCAACACGCGCACGGTTGACACCCACATCCTTCACCTCAGGCAGAAGCTGGAAGCGAATCCCGAGGAGCCGAGGTTTATTTTGACGGTCCACGGCAGTGGCTACAAGTTCGTCGGATGAGGCCGGCATTTATGAATCAATCAGGATTCAATAGCGGATTGGCGACAGAGCGTGCAATCGATATTCAGGGTGCGGCGCCGCCGCGCCGGAATTCAGGTAATCGGGAACGCCAGCGGGAGTTGGAGCTGAAGCTCGCGGCGCTTCAGAAGGATTACGCCGATCTGCACACCGCACTCTTCGAAGCTGCGCAGGTATATCGGCGTCTGTGCGCCCCGCGTCTGGTCCGGCACGACGACTTCGAGATTGCCAGCGAAATTTTCGCCGGTCGCTACTTGCCCGGTGATTTTTTCACAGTCGAAGCGGCGGATGGCGTTGCGATCCTTGCCCTGGGTGACATCTGCGGCAAAGGTCTGGCAGCCGGTATGTGGACCACGCATCTGGCGGGGCTGGTTGGCACGCATACAGCCGCCGGCTCTGAGCCGCAGGCGATCGTTGCCGGCGTGAACCGTGATCTCTGCCGCATGTCTTTTGTGGCCCCGCTGGTCAGCTTGTTCCTGGCAAGGCTCGATCCGGCCACCGGAAGGCTCGACTACTCCAATGCCGGACATCCGTCTCCGTTGCTGTTGCGCGCGGACGGACGGCTGGAATCGCTTTCCGACGGTGGACCGCTGCTCGGCGCCATCCCGGGGGCTTCCTTTGCCGGCGGATCCGTGCTGCTGGGTGCCGGCGACGTACTGCTGGCTTGCTCCGACGGCATTCTCGAGTCGCGCAATGGCGCAGATCAGGAGTTCGGCTGGGAGCGCCTTGAAGCGCAACTGCGCAGCGCACAAACGGGCTCTGCCGAGGCAGTGCTGTTTTCGGTGTTGGGCGCCGTTCAGGATTTCGCCGCCGCGCGCCCGCTGGCCGACGACATGACTCTCGTCATCGTACGTCGTCGCGCGGGTTTTTGACTTGGATTAGATCAAGCAATCAACCAAAGGGAATGAACTATGAAAGAACGAATTCCGCTATCCCTCGCTGGTAAGTTGAGTGTCGTCGGTTTGATTGTTGCAGCCGTCGGTATATTGCCTCCGCTCGCGCTGCAGGCGTTGCCGCTCGGCGACCCCTTGTCGGGTCCATCCTTGTGCTGGTCGTGGCTGGCGTTGGTGATGCTGGTCATCCTGTGAATTGACCATCTAAATAGCTCATTATCTAGCTATGAAGATAGCCAATATTGCCGAGCTGAAAAACCGCTTGAGCGAATTTCTTTCTTTCGTCGAGAAGGGCGAAGAAATTGAAGTTCGCAAGCGAAATGTCCCCATTGCCCGCGTGGTTCCAGTCGCGGGTAATCGGCCAAACAAGACCCGGCTCGCCTTGAACGGTAAGTCCATAGTCACAAATGGATTACGCTCTCCTTAAAAACCCAAAGGTCGTCGCAGAACGCGGCGAACAGATTTACCGGGAAAAGTATCAGCAGGAATACGCCGCTTACGGTCACGCCTTCTCATAACAATTATGACCTTGGTATCTACCCTTCCCAGACGATCGGATTCAGAGTTCAGCCGCGGCTAGTCTTCCCGGCGGCCTATTGTTCAATGAAACGGCGAGAAACGCACAGGGAATTAAATCCGGTCGTCCGTCTCAAGCTCAACATCGAGATTTGGATGGTTTTTGCTCTTCCTCCCTCCGGTTGCGGAACTGACCGAAGTGGTTGAAGCGGCTCAGCCGCCGGGGGTAGTATGCGAAAATGGTCACACGAATCAGACACTTAAATTGAAGGGAAGGAAGGTCGTCATGGATAAAGTGGTGCATTTTGAGATCCCGGTTGATGATTTGGCGCGCGCCAAAAAGTTTTACGGTTCCATATTTGGCTGGAACCTCCAGGACATGCCCATGCCGGGAGGAACGAATTACACCATGGCAACTACAGTTCCGGTAAACGAGCAACATGTGCCGAAGGAACCTGGAGCTATCAATGGCGGGATAGTGCAGCGCAGCGGCGATGTGCGATCTTCCGTTATCGTCATCAACGTCGGCTCAATTGACCAGTACTCAAAGAAAATCACGGCCGCAGGCGGGAAAGTGGTCAAGCCGAAGGCGGATGTCGGAGGCATGGGTTTTTACGCCTACGTTGCAGACTCTGAAGGCAATGTCATTGGCTTGTGGGAAGACTTGAAAAAGGGGTAGCGCTTAATTCCATCCGAATAAAGTCGAAAGTCGAAAGTCGAAAGTCCAAAGTTGAAAGGGGGCTCGATTGTGAGGCTTGCCGGTTAGGTGGTTTAGCTCGACTTTCGACGTTCGCGACTCGCGCCTGATAGTTTTTGAAATTCCGTGCAGTTCTTCGCCAGAAGAAATCGTTGAGCCTTTCTGAGATTTGCTGCAGAAGGACTATAATCCCCGGTATTCAATGCGCCTGATCGCTGGCAGCAGGCTTGGTCCATACGAAATACTAAATCGCGTTGGTGTGGGCGGGATGGGCGAAGTGTATCGCGCCAGGGACAGCAGGCTGAATCGAACTGTCGCCATTAAGGTTCTCCCGGCGGACCTTTCCCGTGATCCAGAGCGGCGCCAACGCTTCGAACGTGAAGCGCGCATCATTTCCAGTCTAAATCATCCTCATATTTGCACTCTGCACGACGTTGGCAACCAAAATGGCATCGATTATCTCGTCATGGAGTATCTGGATGGCGAGACGTTGGCTTCTCGCCTGGCCAAGGGAGCTTTGTCCACTGATCAAGTACTTCGCTATGCCATTGAAATCGCGGATGCGTTGGATAGAGCACACCGGCAAGGGGTCGTGCATCGCGATTTGAAACCGGGCAATATTATGTTGGCTTCGTCCGGCTTGAAGCTTTTGGACTTTGGTCTGGCCAAGTTGAGGGAATCTCATCCGGTGCCGGTAGATTCTTCGACGGTGGCCACAGGACATGCGCCTTTAACAGCGCACGGCGCCATTTTAGGCACGATTCAATACATGGCCCCGGAGCAACTGGAACAGAAGGAGACGGATACACGTGCGGATATCTTTGCTTTTGGCGCCGTGGTGTACGAGATGGCAACAGGGCGGAAAGCTTTTGAGGGAGAGAGCCAGGCGAGTTTGATTGCGGCGATTCTCGATTCGGACCCTCCATCGATGTCAACCCTTCGCCCCACGACTCCTCCAGTTCTCGATCATGTGGTAAGCAGATGTTTGGCCAAAGATCCAGAGGAACGCTGGTCGACTGCCCACGACGTTATGTTGCAGTTGAAATGGATTGCCGATGGCGCCTCGCAGGGAATACTTTCAGCGCCGGCCCTGGCCCGCGGAAAGAACCGAGAGTTTCTCGGTTGGGTGGCAGCATCACTTCTGCTTCTTTCGTTGCTCGCAGCCCTGGCTCTGGGAATAGTTCATTTCCGCGAAACCCGGGAGCAAATGAATCCCGTGCGGTTTGTTGTATTGCCGCCAGAGAAAGTGACATCCAGGTGGTCTGATGTACCTGTAATTTCACCGGACGGTCAGAAAATTGTCTCCGGCGGCTTGACAGTGGAGGGCAAAGATATGCTTTGGGTCCGCCCTCTTGATTCGTTAACCACCGAGCCGTTATCCGGGACTGAGGGGGCATCTTTCCCCTTTTGGTCGCCAAACAGTGATTCCATTGCATTTTTCGCACAAGGCAAGCTCAAGAAAATCGATACATCCGGAGGAACACCGCAAACGGTTTGTGACGCTCCGAATTGTTTAGGCGGTACATGGAATCGAGACGGGGTAATTGTGTTTGGAACCTGGGCAGGTCCGCTATATCGGGTGTCCGCCGGAGGGGGCGAAGCAATTCCGCTTACGACAGTGGATAAGACCCGCCAGGAGAGTTCTCACCGCTGGCCGCAGTTCTTACCCGACGGTCGTCATTTCCTTTTTTTTGCTCGAAGCGTACAGCCTGAGAAGAACGGGATCTATATTGGAGCGCTCGACTCCAAAGAGACGCGATTCGTTTTGAACGTTGATTCAAATGCAAGATACGCCCCACCCGGCTATCTCCTATTCGCGCGAGGGGCGACGCTGATGGCTCAACCGTTTGACGTGAGGAAGCTGCAGATTGCGGCCGAACCAATTTACGTTGCCGAACCCGTGGGACGCCTGGAGCTTGGCAGCGGAGCGGCGTTCTCAGTTTCTGACAACGGCGCACTGGCCTATCAGGAAAGTAGCGGCGCGACTGTACAGCTCGCTTGGTTTAGCCGCGAGGGTAAACGACTTGGGTCGATTGGCGATCCGGGTTTGTATCGCCAAATTGTTCTTTCACCGGATGAAAAGCGCGTGGCTGTCGAACGTTTCGATGTCAAGACCAGAAGTGCGAACATCTGGTTCCTCGAACTGTCAAGCGGGATTCTCTCTCGAATGACATTTAATCCTGCCGGTGATGCGGATCCAGTGTGGTCCCCCGACGGACGTCGGTTGGCTTTTACTTCGAACCGAAAAGGTAAGTTTGACCTGCTTATGAAGGTCGTCGGCTCCTCCGATCAGGAAGTCTTGCTGGAATCGAATGACAACAAATTTCCAGAGGATTGGTCCAAAGACGGACGCTTTCTCGTCTATGGTCATCAACAAGGCAGGGCTGTGTCCGCGTTGCCGCTCTTTGGAGATCGAAAAGCGAAACTTTTGGTTCAAGCGGGCTCAGAGAAAGACGAGTTCCATTTCTCTCCTAATGGACGGTGGATCGCTTATGGCTCAAGCGAGTCAGGAAGGTGGGAGGTTTACATTGCCTCCTTCCCGGCGTTTGAGGCGAAACGCCAGGTTTCCAGGGCCGGCGGTAGTCAGGCTATATGGAGAAAAGATGGAAATGAACTTTTCTACTTATCACTGGACGGAAAGCTGATGGCGGTGGAAATTAAGTCGGATTCACCACTGGAAACGGGTGTTCCCAAGGTTCTGTTTCAAACAAGTCTGAGGACTAATCCCGTTTTAGACCAATACTGCGCAGCAGGAAACGGTGCGAGGTTTCTAGTTATGGAACCTAAGGAAGAAACTGCTCGACGCTTCAACGTAGTACTGAACTGGACCGCGGCTTTGAAGCGGTAGTCTAGGATCCTCTACGAAATCACCCTTGGAAGACTGGAAGCTGATCATTAATCGCGCCCCGGTAAGAGCTCAGAAATCCGGGGTGGCCTACTACGTCGAATCTCTCATCCAAGCCCTGCGCCAGAGCCCCGTCAGGAAGCGAGTCATATATCACGATTTCGGCTTCGATATCGCCCCGGCGTTGAAGACGGCGGCAATTTCACTGCTGGGCGTTGACCTTTATTCGCATTTCAAAACAGGACAATATCGACGCTCTCTTCGCAGAATTCTGTCCCAGGGAGGCAATGGAAGAGTGATCTACCATGAAACCAACAATGTTCCGGCCGCGGAAATCACGGTTCCGTACCTCACCACGCTTCAGGATCTCTCGGTCTTCGAGTTCCCGCAGTATCATCCCGACTATCGAGTGCGCTTCTTCGAAGAGAATTTCCACCGCACGCTGCAGAGTCGTTGGATTGTGGTTCCTTCAGAGGCGACCCGGCGGGATCTGGTTCGTTCTTTCAGCGTCCCGGCTGAAATGATCAGAGTCGTTCCGCATGGGCGGAATCCGTTTTACCAGCCAATCGACCCTGACTGCGCGAGAACGATGGCCCGCCGCTACACGCAGCGGCCTTTTATCCTCTACGCCGGCATCATTGAGCCGAGAAAGAATCTTTCCAATCTGATCCTCGCTTTTGAGCGGGTTAATAAGAAACGAGACCTGGATCTTGTGATGGCGGGCGGTTATGGTTGGCTCTGCAAGGACGTTTTGCGATTGCCTGCGCGTCTCGGTCTGAAGAATGTCCGTTTCACCGGGTACGTGCCCGAGGCGGACTTGCGCGCTCTCTACAATGCAGCCGAAATCTTTGTTTATCCGTCCCTGCTGGAGGGATTCGGCCTGCCTCCCATCGAAGCGATGTCCTGCGGGCTGCCTTCGATACTCTCGCGAACCTCATCGCTTCCAGAAGTGGGAGCAGACGCCGCGCTCTATGTGGATCCCGCTTCAGTCGAAGAGATGGCGCAAGCCATGCTGAATCTTCTGGACGATATTCCCTTGCGAGAAACGCTGAGAGCCCGCGGGCTGGAACGCTGTCGCATGTTTGACTGGAACCGGACGGCCTCACAGATGATAGATATCTATCAAGAGCTCGCGGCGGAGTGTTGAGCGACACCTCCGGAAGCGATCAGGATGATCAGGGGATCGAACTCGTTCTGGAATCGAGGCGCGAAGATGGTCAGCGGGTGAAACAAAGCCCCCGTGATCAGGAGAAATGCTAACGGCAAGCTGTCGCCGGATCTGCCAATTGTAGTATTGTTAGACGAACTCTCGCATTAGTCGATTTTCTGGACCACCTGAGGCAGCGTTGATGCTTGAGAAGAGCTATCCTGGCAGCTCGGTTGAAGACCTCGCCCGCAGGATTGAAACGAAAATCGCGAAGAGCGCCGCCGCTCCCTTTCGGGCAGTTAACGAATCCACGGACTGGAATGAGCTGGCGGCGCTTTTTCGCGCCGCATCTCAGAACGCAAATATAGGCACGCCTCCTCCGCTGCTGCGCTGGTCAGGCTGGCGGCGAAGTGTCGCGAGCGCGACGGCAAGGGTGTTGTTGTTCCTGCTTCGCTTTGCGACCGGTCCACAACGCCACTATAACCTGGCCGTGCTGGAGATCTTGAGAATCCAGGCGGACTCCGTGCGAAAGTTGGAGCAGAAAACCGCGGGATTGAAGTCGGAAGCGCTGGAGTGCGACAGGAAGATTGAAATACTGGAAACCAGCCTTCAGAGATTGAAAGCGGATCGCATCATCGGTGAACGACGCGCGCGTTCAGTAAGCGACGCGACTCCTGCGCCGCTGATTTCTCATGTCCCACCTCCCCTGTTGGATCCCGATGGAATAGACGACCGGTTCTATGCGCTGCTGCAGGACGAGTTTCGTGGGTCCCGGGAGGACATCAAGTCCAGGCTGGAAGGCTATCTCCCTTTGCTGCAGCGGTCGCCGATCGATCCTGCTTCGCCCGTAATTGAGATCGGGTCGGGCCGGGGCGAATGGCTGGAGCTTTTGGCTGGACGTGGAATTTCGGCGGCTGGCGTGGATCAAAATTCTGTCTTCGTCGGCGACTGCAAGGCGCGCGGATTGAATATCACGCAGGCCGATGCGGTCCTTCATCTGCGCTCGCTTGCCGACGCGAGCGCCGCCGCCGTGTGTGGTTTCCACGTACTCGAGCACATGGCATTTTCTTCGATTATGGATCTGCTGGCCGAGACGGTGCGCGTGTTGAAGCCGGGTGGTGTGGCCATCTTTGAAACGCCCAATCCTCAGAATCTGCTGGTTGGCAGTTGGCGCTTCTATCTGGATCCCACACACCTGCGCCCGTTGCCCAGCCCGCTGCTCAAATTGCTGCTGCAGAATTGTGGCTTGGCCCGCGTCGAGGTTAAGCCGCTGCACCCTTTTCCTGATTATGAAAATCTGTGCGCCCAGGCCCCCGATGACCCGCTGGTAGATCTGCTGCATGGTTGTCAGGATTACGCCGTGATCGGGTGGAGACCTTAGGGATGAGGGTCGTGATCGCCACTGTGCAGGTGCCATTCGTGCGCGGCGGCGCGGAGCTTCTGGCAAAGAGCCTGAGGGATGCTTTGCATGAAGCAGGGCATGAGGTTGAGATCGCCGCGATTCCGTTCAAATGGTATCCGCCGGAAGTTGTGCTGGACCACATGCTCGCCTGTCGCCTCCTTGATCTGACCGAATCGGGAGGCTGCACGGTAGACCGGATCATTGCATTGAAATTTCCCGCTTACCTGGTCCGTCATCCGAATAAAATTCTTTGGATCGCACACCAGCATAAGGATGCCTATGAACTGTGGGACGATCCTGCGGGCGATCTGGCGCGCCATCCGAATGGAGTCCAGGTGCGCCGCGCAATTCGCGAAGCGGACCGGCAGCTCATCCCGCAGGCGAAGCGTGTTTTTGCCATCTCCCGGACAGTGGCTGCGCGTCTGAAAAAGTTCTGCTGTTTCGATGCTGCGGTGTTATATCCACCGCCGCCGAATGCGGCTCAATTTTATTCGGCAGAGCAGCAGGGATATTTTCTCTGCCCGGGCCGGCTGGGCGCAATCAAACGACAGATGCTCATTCTTGAAGCGCTGGCGCGGACGCGCCGGCCTGTAGCGGTTCGTTTTTCCGGCGCCGCCGAAGATTCCCGCTACGCGGAAGAGTTGCAGCTTGCGGCCCGCCGGCTGAAGCTGGAGAAGCGCGTAAAATGGCTGGGATTTCTCACAGAATCCGAGCTTCGCGGGCAATATGCCCATGCAATCGCGGTTTTGTATCCGCCGTTCAATGAGGACTACGGATACGTAACGCTGGAAGCGATGCTCTCATCCAAACCGGTGATTACCTGCCGTGACTCCGGCGGCCCGCTGGAATTCGTGACGGACAATCAGACCGGAATAGTGTGCGAACCGACACCCGAGAGCGTCGCCTCGGCAATGGACCGGCTCTGGGATGACACGAGCTGCGCGCACACCTTGGGGAAGGCCGGCCGTGACAAGTATGAAAGCCTCGGAATCGAATGGCCGAAGGTAATCAAGGCCCTTCTCGCATGAAGCTCCACTGGTTTTCACCCCTTCCGCCCGCCAAGACTTCCATCGCGGAATACAGCGCTCGTCTTCTGGAGGACCTCGGCGACTCATTCGAGCTCGTTTTGTGGACCGAACAGCGGGCATGGGACCGGGAGATGCGCCGATTTGGCGAGGTGCGCCGCTGCGAGCCTGACGCGATGCCATGGCGGGATTTGAATAGAGATGGAACGTGCATTTACCATATCGGAAACAGTCATTTTTTCCATAGCCGGATCTGGGAGACGAGCCGGAGACATGGCGGGATCGTGGTTCTGCACGACTTGCGCCTGCAGGATCTTTTCTACAACTATTATCTTCACGTGCGTCGAAATTCTCAGGAATACGTGGACGTGATGGCACGCTTCTATGGAAGGGAAGGGAAAAAAGCGGCGGAAGGTCTTTGCAATGGCCTCCTCGGCATTGACTTCGTTTCGGAGCGGTTTCCGCTCACCGAGTGGGGGCTCAAAGGTGCGCTGGCGGTGCTGGTTCACAGCCGGGAAGCATATGATGCCGTCGGTAATATGAATTTATGCCCGGTCGCGTTCGCGCCTCTTCCTTATATTTTCAAAACAGCAGACCGCCCCGCGCGTGACCGGTTCGAAAAATCCGGGACTCAAAGAGTATTCCGTTTGATCATCTTTGGTCATTTGAACCGGACACGTCGCCTGGAAGTTTTGCTTGAGGCGCTCGCCGCTTTTAGATTCAAAGACCGGGTGCGGCTCGACATTTATGGACAAACGCCGAACGCAGAAGATCTGCGCAGCCGGATTCGACGGCGGGACCTTGAAGGAATCGTAAGGAACCATGGTTTTGTGAGTGAAGACGCATTAACCAAGGCTCTCGACTCCGCGGACCTGGCCGTGAACTTGCGATATCCGTCGATGGGGGAGGCATCGCAGACCCAACTGCGGATCTGGGCGCATGGGCTGCCGAGCCTCGTCACGAGGACGGGCTGGTACGCGACGCTGCCTGAAGATACGGTGGCGTTTGTCCGGCCGGACCATGAGGTGGCTGATATTCAGGCGCACCTGGAAAGATTGGTGCAGCGACCGGAGAGTTTCGCTTCTATGGGTGAGAGGGGAGCGCGCTATCTGGAAGCAAGACACGAGCCCCAGTCCTGCGTAAGCGCGCTGATCGACTTGGTTTCCGGAGTCGAGGATTATCGCGCGCGCGGGGCGGCGTTTCGCGTGGCGGACCGGGCGGCCGATGAAATAGGAATCTGGGACGATGGTTTGGCGGCGGCCGGGCCGGCATTGCGCGTCGCTCAAGAGATTAGCGCGCTGTGGCAGTTGCCTGAGCGCTGCGGCGAGGTGTCACGGGCCGCGGTCAGCGGAAGCATTCGATCAGAACAAAGATCCGAACGCATGGATGAACGGCTCCTGGAGCCGATGCATGATTACCGGGTTAAGCAACTGGTGGAGGAGGTAAATCGCTCGGGGGGCGCATATCACAAGATTTATTTTGACGGCGGTCTGGCGATCGAGGGTGAATACGACATGTCAAAGTATCTGCCCCACTATGCGATACCGGTGGATCTGGACGGGCGGGCTGTTCTTGACATCGGGACTGCGACCGGATTTTTCGCCTTTGAATGCGCGCGCCGCGGGGCCGCCGTCACGGCGATCGATCTCTGGGATGGCGTTCTGTTCAATCAGGTCAAAGACGCTCTCGGCTTGTCTGCGCGCTATATCCGCAAGAGTATAGAAGACCTTGACGAAGAATTCGGAAAGTTCGACCTGGTTCTTTGCGGGTCTCTGCTTTTGCATCTGCGCGACATTTTTGGCGCGCTTGAGCGGATATATAGCGTGTGCGCAGGCAAAGCGATTTTGGCGACTTCGTATTTAGACCTGCCCGGCGAGAGCCACTGTGATTTTGTGGGAGAGAAAGTGTCTTGTGAAACCGGAGATTACTGGGTCTACTGGAACCCGACTCCGGGCGCCCTCCGGAAAATGCTGCTGGCTGCCGGCTTCAGAACGGTAAAGGAAGCCGGCCGATTCAATCTGCAATCGGAGGCAGGGAGAAACAACCACTTTACTCCTCACATCGTGTTTCATGCGGAGATCTAGCAGGGATTGGACTTAATCAGCAGAGCAGTTCCAAAATGAGCGACAACCAGACCCGCGAAGGCTCCCAACAATGACAACAGAAGGCTCTCGGTCAGCGTCTGAGCGATCAGGCGGCCCCGCGCGGCACCAAGCGCGCCGCGGATGGCCATCTCGCGCCTGCGCGATTCCGCGCGAGAAAGCAGCAGGCTTGCGATGTTGGCGCAAGCAAGCAGAAAAACCAACCCAACGGCGCCCAGAAGCAGCAACATGGCGGGCCGAACCTCTCGCGTGAGGTGATCCTGAAGCCGCGCGACGGCTACACTCATATTCTTGTTGGTTCCCGGATACTGCCGCGCCAGCCTCGCGCCGATCGTATTCATGTGGTTACGGGCTTGCGTGAGAGTGATTCCCGTCTTAAGGCGGGCGATTCGGCGACGTCATTCGATCCACGAACAGTTCCATTGAAAACTCCTCCCGCCCAAAGATCAGCGTCGGGTATCCACCGGGGCCCCATTACTTGCGGCCTCTCGAGCAGGTATTCCGTCCCTCTTTGTTCTCGTTAGGCATCGCTGTATTTTGACATAACTTCCATTCCATGGTAAATACGTTCATTTGTGGAGTGTTAAGACGATTATGGCAAAACTGGAGAAAGGTGGCAGGATTGTCATTCCTGCCGAATATCGAAAGGCTTTGGGATTGGAGTCTGAGGATGAAGTCACTCTAATTATGGAAGAGGACGGCCTTCGGCTGCTCTCTGCCGATCAGGCCGTGCGCCGGGCTCAAAGCCTGGTCCGCCGGTACGTACCAAAGGGGAGGAAACTTTCCAGCGAGTTGATTCAGCAGCGCCGTAAAGAGGCAAAGCGTGAGTAGTCGAATAGTACTGGATGCTTCGGCCCTCCTGGCTCTTTTGAATTCTGAAGAGGGAAGTGAGACGGTCAGCAAGATGCTCCCGGGCTCTGCTCTTAGTGCGGTCAACCTCTGTGAAGTTGTTGGGAAGTTGACAGAGGCTGGAATGCCGGAAGAACCCATTCGAGCTGCCCTTGCCAGTCTCGGGCTGGAGATTCACGCGTTCGACGAAGAAAATGCCTACGCCGCTGGTTTGTTGCGTAAGAGGACCAAAATGTTTGGTCTATCGCTGGGGGATCGAGCCTGCATTGCTTTGGCCCTGCACCTGTCCGTCGACGTACTTACAGCCGATCACGATTGGAAGAAGCTAAAACTGCCGGTAAAAGTACAAACCATCCGCCGAAGCCGATGCTAGACGCCTGACAAGATAAATGGGGGACAGACCCCAATATCGGGAGCAACCCCGCCATGCGCCCCACCGTCACGTCTTCTGGCATATGGTGCAAGAAGCGCGTTTCGTTGAGCAGCGTGATCCGGTGGCCCTTCTCGCGGAGGCGCTTGATTTCCATCAGCTTCAGGCCCGCATCCCGGCCGGCGGCCTGCAGCGGATTGGGCTTGCCGCGAACGACGACATTCGTTCGCACCGAGGGCATGCCGTGAACAATCGCTCCCGGTCGCCGGGCTGCCAGGATGGCTTCGCTGCGGCGTTTTCTCAGGATGCCAGTGAACGCCAGGTGCACTCCCTTGAGCGTCCGCAGCACGCGCACATTGAGCGGAGCGGGTGGATTACAGAGAGCCTCGATCAGCTTGTCGGCGGTCTCGTACCTCTTCCGCCGCTCGCCGATGCAGCGGTAGATGATCTCCTTGAGATGATCGCTGCAGGGAAGCAGGCGGACCTCATGGGTGCGAATCCGGGCCCGCGCGTTTCCCTTCACCAGCATTCCCAGCAGTTGGCCCACCTGGTACACATCGTCGCGGGACTGCCATTTTGCCGCGCCGCCGGCTCGAATGTCGCTTGGGGCCATCAACGGGTTGAGAGTTCGTACGGTGATCCCGCGCCGGTCGCTCTGATGCCGGACGATGCCGAAATCCCCGAGCTTCAGGCGCCGGCCGTCGCAGACGAACACGTTCAGCGGTGTCAGATCGCGGTGGAGCATCTGGCCACGGTGCAGCTTTCCCAGCACCTGGAGGATGCCTGCGATTTCGCGCCGCGCGGTGGTTTCAGACCATCCCTTGGCGGCGCGGTTCAGGAACGCACTGAGGTCGCCATGACGCGCGTACTCAAGGGCGAGGCAGTAGAGAACCTGCCCGTCCGAGCGCATCAGGGGAAACATGTCAAAAACCTGGATCGCCCGCGGATGCCCGTCCAGCAACTGCCCGAAATACGCTTCCCGCAGCCACCCGTCGATGCGCGCGCTGACCTTGATGCAGAGGGTCTGCGGGACAAGGAGTGAGCGCCCCAGCCGCTTTGCAAGGAAAACCTGGCCGAACCCGCCCTCGCCGAGCGGCCCGCACAATGTTGGGAAACCCCGCCAATCCCCCCAGAGCCACACCGACGAATTTGCGCCGGTTCAAAGTGAAATCAGACTCGCTGCGATTCTTCATGGCTGCCTCCATCGTAGATGACGTGAATTCAAAAAATCTGAACCGCCAAGAACGCTAGACAGCTTTGAAAAACTTTGCCAAAAAAAATTTGATTCTTTTTAGAATCCAAGCCGCTCGTCGGCCGAATAAACCACAAAGCGCTTTCCGCGCAGAAATCCGACCAGTGTGAGGTTTAATTCACGCGCCAGCTTGACGGCAAGGCTGGAGGGCGCCGAAACGCAAGCGACCAGCGGGATGCCTGCCACGAGCGACTTCTGGATGATTTCGAATCCGCCGCGCCCGCTCACCATCAGGATTTGGTCGGACAGGGGAAGCCTGTCTTGCATCAAAGCCCAGCCTGCAACCTTGTCGACGGCATTATGGCGGCCGACATCTTCACGCAACACCAGCAGGTTGCCACGGACGTCAAAAAGTCCGGCCGCATGCAGACCTCCCGTCACGCCGAAGACCGCCTGGGCCGAACGCAGGGTTTCCGGAAGACGGCACAGTATCTCGGGGTCAACTCTCAGGTCGGGATTTGGCTGCTTGAGGCCTCGCGCGCGCACGGCATCAATCGACGCTTTGCCGCAAATACCACAGCTTGAAGCGACAAAAAAATTTCGCTGCATCCGCTCGCGGTCGATGGGCACGCCATCTGTCTTGATCTGGACAATGTTTCCGCTTGGCGCCCCTTCCACTCCCATGCCGTAACGCAGATCGACGATCTGACTGCGATCCTGGATCAATCCTTCCGTAAAAAGGAAACCGGCCGCCAGCTCGAGATCATGGCCCGGCGTGCGCATCGTGACAGTGAGCGGAAAATCATCGATCCGAAGCTCCAGCGGTTCTTCTGCCACCAGGCTGTCGGCTACTCGGCGCACCTGCCGGTCGTTCCACTCAAGAACGAGCGCGACATCGGCGGCGCGGCCTCGGGAGGTCGTTGAAGGGGATGCAGAGGGTGGTGCGGCATCTCTACGGGCTTTGGGCATTTTTCTGATGTGGAGATGCGCAGCTTCGCTGCGCCCTGGAGTTTGGACAGTGCGGAGAGACGGCCCGACGGCCGTCTCGGGTGAAGTCGACTGCAGGACAATGCCGTGACATTCCCTGAGACGGCCCTCAGGCCGTCTCTCCAAAATGTAGAAAGTCCATGGCGCTGCATGCCGCGCCGCTGCATGGCGCTGGCAGCACGCTGTTTAGAAAGACAACTTCACTTTTTCAGCGCTCATCGCATTCGTCGAGACTTGCCTTGCCACTTCTCTGGCGATCTGACGCAGAGCAGCGGCCTGCGGGGATGCCGGCTGGCCTATTACGACAGGCATGCCGTTGTCTCCGCCCTCGCGCAGCTCCATTCCCAGGGGGACTTCGCCGAGAAGCGGCACTGCATATATTTGCGCAAGCTTTCTACCACCTCCCTCGCCAAAGATGTGGTAGCGGACGCCGGTATCGGGCGCCTCGAAATAACTCATATTCTCGACTACACCCAGGACGGGCACCCCGACAGCCTGAAACATGCGAAGCGCGCGCCGCACGTCAATC
>DASXQR010000055.1:0-7734 GCA_036507075.1 Acidobacteriota bacterium
GCCGGGATAATCACACATCATGTTGAACGTGTCGGGGATTTCCGCCGCGCTCTTAGTGAATTCCCATTTGCCGCCGCTGGCCACCACACGATCCGGAAACTTCAGATCCAGTGCCCGGATGATGCGCGTAATGCGATGAACGAACAGGTCGGTTGCAATGCCCCCGGAGTAATCCCAGTACCGCCGCCAGGAAAAGAACCTGTCCGGATCCCAGGAACGCTTGGGAGCCGGGCCCAGAAACGCATTCCAGTCCAGGTTTACGCCGGGTTTGACATCCGGATCAACCGGGTTTGTCCAAAAATCGTCTTTGTAGTTTCGTGAATAATCAATCTGCGCCATTACGACCTTACCCAGCGCGCCTTCCTTGATATGGCGCTGCGCCGTTTCATAGGAATCATCACACATTCCCTGGACACCTACCTGCATCTTGACTCCGGCTTTCTGGATTTTACGAACCACCTGTTTGGCCTGGTCGACTGTATAGGTCATCGGTTTCTCGCAATAGATGTGCTTACCCGCGTCTGCTGCGTCCAAAGTCATGCGTGAGTGCCAGTGTTCCGGAGTGGCGATAAGAACGTAATCGACGTCCTTCTGTTCCAATAACTGCCGATAGTCATTGAACGTGCGGGCGCCGGTGGCCTGTGCCGCCGCCTGGAGCCGTTTCTGGTAAGCGTCGCACACCGCCGTGATTTCGACATTGTCAGTCTCCTTCATGTTCAACAGAGCGCGAAGATGGCTGCTTCCCATGCCGCCGCAGCCAATAATCCCGACGCGCAATCGGTTGTTCGCTCCCAAAATACGACTGCCGTGCGAGGCGTATGCCAGCGAGGCTCCGACCACTCCCGAAATAAAATCGCGCCTGCTCCATTCACTGCGCCTTGACCTGCTGTCTTTTCGATTGGACATAACTAGGCTCCTTCTGCAATTTATCGGTTATCGGTCATTGGTCATCGGTCATTCGTCATTCGTCATTCGTCATTCGTCATTGGTCATTATCGCTCATGCATTATGAAAGTTCAGTGGCTTGGTGCCTGGGTGGTAAAAAAAATTGAACCACCAAGGCACCAAGCCAGACTCTACCAATGACCAATGGCCGAATTCCGCATTTGAGAAATCAGCTCTTTCGTAGATGACATCTCCTGATGATGTTCACCACTTCCTCCGCGGTTTCGGCAAATGAAATCCGGTCCGGGCGGAGCCGTTCAAAGAAGGTTCGGGACAGGTTGTCACCGCCGAGTAGAATGACATTTTTATCCGCTTTCAAAGCCAAAGCAATTTCTGACACCGTGCCGGCCCCGCCCACACCACAGGCAACCACAATGTCGCTTGACAGCACATTAATATTATTCCGGGCCTCATTCATGTCGGTCATAACCACTATGTCCACAAACGACGAAACTTTGCTTTCTTTTGAGGGGACAATTCCTACCGTAATGCAGGATTCTACGCTTTTTGCGCCCTCGTTGACGGCCCCCATTACGCCGGCGTCGCGAGCGCCGCTCAGTACCACCCATCCTTCGCGGGCGATCAACTCGCCCAGTTTTCGGGCGTTTCTGACATCACACTCATGGGCGTCTTCCCCGGCCCCCATCACGCCCACGATAAACTTCCGCATTTGCGCCATGGTAGTCCGGGCTAATGCAGAACTCAACAATCGGCATGGCTCCGACCGCTATCGGTTTTGCAGCATGCGACTCCGTGAGCTTGGTGCCTTGGTGGTAAAAAAATTTGAACCACCAAGGCACCAAGCCAAACTTTCTATCTGTCTGCCGGATGCGGATTAGAATAGACCCATGATTTCGCAGCGAAATGACCGAACCCACTCCGGAGATTATTGCCGCTCACGCTCCGCTTGGCTGGTTTTGGCTGCTTTTGTCCTTGAAGCATGCTGCCTGCCTGCCGCTTTGTTTGCTCAGGAAGACGTGGCTGGAGCAAGGGATCATCCGCTTTTTCCCCGAATGCCGGATTACTTTATCGCCCGGTACGAAGAACGCCCCTCCGCTTCCTACGAATTCATGACCGACGTGGATCAGAGCAGTCGCACACAGGGCTTTTATCTGCGCATTGAGTACGCTCTCAAACAGGGAGGCGTAAAACCGGATCCCGCTGAGATCGGGAGTAAATATTCACACATTCTGATTCGAAACGGCGGAGCGCTGGTGTACGAATCAAAGAACGCCATCGAACCGCGGTGGATTGCCCGCATGCCGACTGGCGCCGGACACCAGGTTTGGATGGAAGTTACAGTCCGCAGCGAAGGCTCCAATTACACGTTGACTCTGGTCGATGGCATTGTGTTTGAGCAGAAAGTGAGTCTTTCTTCCGTTGGCGAACTGTCAGAGGAATTACGCGTCAAGGGAAGCGCCAGGCTAATACGCATCCGCTTTGAGCCCGGAAGCAACGCGCTGAAGTCCAACTCCGAGGCGCCTCTGGTGATCGTCGCCGAATTAATGAAGAACGAACCAGCCTTAAGGCTGAAAGTTCATGTGGAACCGGTGAGCCCGTCAGGCAAAAACGGGAATAAACTCGCCCGAAAACGTCAGGAAAGGATCGTGAACTTTCTCACCAGCCAGGGAATTCCGTTTTCGCGCGTCAGATCGGGAGATTTGTCGGAATCCCCTCCACTCCTGCCGGGATCGAGTAGTTCCCCGGATAACCCAGCCGTTGTCTTTGTGAAGTTTTAACAGAATCGTCCGTTGCCACAGCAAGGTCTGATCCTCTCAGACCAAACCCGACTCCCGGTGAGCCGCACCGGCTATGCGCGATTGAAGGAATTATTGGAAGGGAAATAGGGTCCAAATGCGGATTTCGGAATGCAGAATGCGGAATAAAACACCCACTTGGTCCGTTGTCCGTTGTCCGTGGTTAGTTGTCAATTGTCCGTTGTCCGCTGCAAGAAACGCAGCCGAAGGAGCGAAAGTGGCAAGGAAATAACCAATGGGAACACGCAAAGATTACGAACCACGGACAACGAGTCGATTTATTCCGCATTTCGCATTCCGCATTCGGGAGAGGCGGTTCAGCGAACCAGACTCGCGGGGTTGATCTCGTAATAGTCGACGATGTAGAAGACCTGCTCGGCAGAAAAGATCCGGCTCAGGTAAAGGAATATCGGTGACTTGGCCGCCTTCAGCTTTTCCAGCTCTTCATAAGAGATGGCGATGCGGCACCGTATTTCCGCTTCCGGAGAAACTTCCTGAACATTAAGCTCGTAGCCGACGGATTTCAGCTCCGGGATTGCCGGATTGATCCGAACCACGTCCTTATCCGTGAATTTTTTCTCTGTCTTTTCAATTTTGGCGCCTTCGGGAATGCGCGGGTCTTCTTCGTATCGCACCGACACCGGCGAGCTGGCGCCAACCGCAATTACATATCGCTTTGCGGATTCCAACCCCTTGACCGTGACCCTGAATTCAATCTGCTTTTTGGTTCCATTGTTCAAATAAACAGTGGAAATGCTTTCCTTGGCCAGCAACTGGGGACAAACTGCCAGAGCGACAAGCGCGGTAAGAAGAAACTGTTTTTTCATGGTTGGTGACTCTCAGGACAATGCCGCTATTATAACCCCCAGTCAGGGGAGTGTAACAAATTGTCCCAGAAACTCTCGCGCCGAGGCCGTGTCAAGACGATAATCAACGTTGGTCGAGCGACATACCGCATCGCCCGTGACCGTGCTTGCGGCCAGAATACGCTTGCCATTCAGATCCAGGAAATTCGGCCCGCCGGAGTCGCCAAAACAGGTTCCGCCATCCCCCGTGCTGGGATTTTGCGACAGTCGTATGTAACCGTTGTTGAGCGCATCAAAGCTGGAAAACGCAAACATCCGCGGTATCGGATTGGAATCTTCAAAAAACGGCGGTCCCCCACCCACCACTCGATTCTGCAGACCGTAGCCCACCGGGATAAACACGGCATCGTGCAGGCCGTTGTTGGCGGCAAGCTCGTCGAGCAACCCCAAAGTCGGCAGCACTGCCGGCGTGATCCCTTTTGTGCTGCGCACTGGAAGTATCAAAACGCCGATATCGCCGGAGTCGCTTTGGCTCTGACTGAAATTGGGATTGGTGAACAGTTCGGTGATCGGAATCAAATTCGTCTTCTTCAAGTTTGTCAAGTTCCCAAAACCGATCGGATTGTCAAAGCTGACAAATGGTATGAATCCTCGAGGCGCGAGAGAATCTGTGTAAAACGCTGTGCAGTGGGCCGCCGTAAGGAAAACAGTCGGAGAAATGAGCGTTCCCGAACAGATGGGAAAGATGTGACCATCACTGGGTCGCTGAACAATGAACGCCCCAACATTACTAAAGGCGTTGTCGCTGTCGACAAAACCATAGGTGATGGCGTTGACATTCGAGGGTGGGACGAGTGCGGCAAAAGCCACCATTGCCAGCAGTAAAATAAAAAAGCACGCAATACGGCGCATTGAAATCCCTCCTTCTTTCTGCCAGGGTAAAAGGAAACGTTGAGGCTTGATTATATTTTTGCCGGGGCTTTACGGCAAGGAGTTCCACCTTGGTACAATTCCAAGCCGTTTTATGCCCGTTTGCCCGTTATGCACTGCGAAACGGCCGATCTAAAGCCCGCCGCTTTTGGGCGGGCGTCAGCCTGTGGCCCACGGCGCAGCGAAGCGGAGCCGTGGGAACAGGAACATTCTACTCGATAAAGCCCGCCGTTTTTTTTAGGGCGGGCGCAGCAGTCGATTCTGAGAAAAGAGAGCGGACAAGGATTAAACGAATTGTCGGTGCGGCGGCTGTCGCCCGCCTGAAAAAGCGGGCGGGCTTTATCTTATGACAGAGCAATTCCCACGGCTGCGCTTCGCTGCGCCGTGGGCTACAGGCTGGCGACCCGCCAAAAGGCGGCGGGCTGGTGATCCACGGCTATTTAACTAATCGCCTTCTCGCAATCCCAAGAACTAATTTGGACAGGCGTGACGTGCACGTGACCGTTTTCGGCTTTTTGTTTGGTTGCGGCCTGTGGCCGGGCTGTGCCTTTGTGGTGGAGGCTTCATTCAGGAACCAAAAACAATAAATCCAACTTAGTTCTTCGAGACGCCCGGAAGCAACAACCTGGTCCGGTCAGACGGGTCCACCGCGGATATTTTTGATAATAGTTCGCGATACTCTGCGTCCTTTGTGTCTTGGTGGTTCAGTATTTTTTTACCACAAAGGCACAAAGCTCTCGAACTCGCATCCCGCCAATCGACAGTAGCTCGCGCTCACGGCCGCCGCCGGCTTCTGGAAACGTCAGGCTGCCAGGGACCTGTAATCGCCACTGTCAGGCCCGGCAGGGTGTCGTTTCCATAAATGTTGACAAAAAGAGTTCGACCGTCGGCGCTGAAACAGGCGCCCGCAAATTCGGTCCGGTTCAGAACGTTGCGCGCAAAGCGCGAAACTTTTCGCGCTGCATTCAAGATGTAAAGATGCTGGTTGGTCGGACCGTCCTCGCACAGGATCAGATCTCCCCATGGAGTGGCAGCCACATTATCGGGCCATTGCCACTCGTTGGGCGAAGTTTCCGTATCGGGAGCGGGCGCTTCCACGAAAAGCTCCAGCGTGCCGTTTCCGCCGCGCCCCTTCAGCGGTGTGTATTTGAAAATCTGGCCCGATCGGGCGCCGCCTCCATCGGTGGCGGCAAAGTACATCGCCTGATCGGTCGTGTTCCAGAAGATCCCTTCTCCGCGCCGGATGATTGCCGCTCCCTGGGACTGGGCTTGCACATTCACCGGAATGTCGATGTCGCTCGGGTCTACATTTGCTATTGGAACCCAATCGACCTCAAATTCCACTCCCACCGGGAAGTTCTGTGTAGTGTTCACGCCTTTCAGAAACTCGAGCAATCGCATCGCCTCCAGTCTGCCACCCGCGCGCAGATCCTCCTGCTTGTTGAGGATGAAGCGATAGAAACAGGAGCTGTTCGTATCTTCGGTCTCGTAAATAATTCCGGTGCGCGGGTCCACGGCAACCGCTTCATGGCTGAAGCGGCCCATCGCCCTGAGCGGCACCGGTTCGGCCGGCACAATGGCGAACGCCCGAACCTCAAAACAATACCCGTGGGCTTTGGTGGTGCGCGGCTCGGTCACGGGAGTCAAGGTGGTCTCTTCGCACGTAATCCAGGTTCTCCAGGGAGTCACGCCTCCCGCGCAGTTTCGAATCGTTCCTCCGAGCGTTGCATACGAGAGGAGCAGTTCATTATCGGCGCTGACGACCAGTGTGGTTGTGCCGCCGCGGACAAAACCGGACCTGCCCGGATCGTATCGCTGCGACAGGGGAAGCTGCACGCCGGTGTCAGACAAAGTGGAGACGGTCATTTCATGGTTCCTCACCAGAACGGTGGTTCCGCTCGGTCCCGGAAAAGCTCCCATACCGTCGGGACGAGGCGGGGTAGGAAAGCCGTCAGTCATCCGGTCTCCAAGCCGGTTAAGAATCTTGTAGGAGAAACCCGCCGGCAGGTCCAGGATTCCGGCAGGGTCGGTAATAAGCGGACCGAACGGGGAATCTTCTGTAAGGTCGGAAAAGAGCCCTTGCGCTCCCAAGGTCTTGAGGGCGGCCAGCGCAGTGCAGGCCAATCCTCCGGAAAGAAGACGTCGACGCGAAATGGACATGATTCACCTCCACGGAGTATGCCTCCGCCGGGCTTGGGGGAAATAGGAAAAAAATCACCACAAAGACAAGAGTGGCCGCAGGCCGCAACCAAACAAAAAGCCGAAGACGGTCACGAGCACGGGCGCGTCAACCAAAGCTAAAAAACAAGAAGTTGCCAAGTTGTCACACAAACAACAAGAGGCTTTTGCCCTCCAGTGGTAAGCTCTCATCATTTTGTGGGAAATTCTACTATTTGCGCGAACTGATGTGTGGAAGCTAATGAATTCCTGTGACCTTTGTGTCTTTGTGGTGATTTCTTTGCTCGGGATGACCCGTGGCTCAGCGCAGGAGCCCGCCCAGAACCATCGGCTGGACTTGACTTGGCCGGTCGCCGTCGACGAGCTTCTGACTCGGCTGGCGGAAGAAAACAAGCGGCGCGAGAATCTGCTGGTCGGTTATTCCAGTTTGAGAACTTATCAGGCCGAAAACGGATTCACACATTCTGAGGCGAAGATGGACGTGAAGGCGACGTTTCAGAGTTCCGCCGGCAAGGAGTTCAGAATCATCCGGGAGAACGGGAGCAAGATCATCCGCGGCAAAGTATTCAAGCCGGCGCTCAATGCGGAAAAGGAGGCTACCCAGCCGCAAATGAAGCAGCGCAGCGCTATCAATAAGGACAACTATGATTTCAGTTTCGCCGGAGAGCAGGAACTCCGGGATCGACGCTGCTATGTCCTCAACCTGCAGCCGCGGCGAAAGGAAAAATTCCTCCTGCGGGGACGCGTCTGGATAGATTCGGAGGACTATGCCGTTGCGCGCGTGGAAGGTGAGCTGGTGAAACTCCCCTCGTTCTGGACGCGCAAGGTCGAGTACCGGCGGGATTATCAGAAAGTCGGGGAAGTCTGGCTCCCGCTGAAGGATGAGTCGGTGAGCCAGTTATTCATCTTTGGCAAGTCCACTCTGAGCATTGCCTATTCCGATTATCAGGTTCAGGTTCGCGAATCTCCTAAAGGCACGGAACCGGCGCATTCCCGCGCCCCTGAACCCCCGAATCGATAAAGGCGTCCACCACAAAGGCACAGCCCGGGATTTTGTCCCCGTGCCGTGTCCAGGCCTATCCAAACATAGTACGACCGACCTAAAGCCCGCCGCTTTT
>DASXQR010000056.1:0-36281 GCA_036507075.1 Acidobacteriota bacterium
ATCTACTCGGAAAACACGGATTAGTATCGGGGTCGAGGGATGGGCTCCATCACTGCAGTGTGTTAGTTTCGCCGAGCGTCGACGCCCATCCCTCGACCCCGATACCATCAGCGTTGTCCGCGTAAATCGGCGGCTAGTTCCCGCAGTTTGTGAATAATTCAGGCTTACGCGCGCGGTTCGGATTGTGGCGACAGGCAAGTGCGTCCTTCCTGTTATTATCCAATGTTTCTGTTCCACAAGGGCGCGAAACCTTTAAATTTTCCTTGCCTCCGGCCATCGGCACGCCGTTTGCATCTTTACCTTGCTATGATGACTGTCGAATTGGCCAAAACCATTGATCCACAATCTATTGAATTTGTTTCTCCTTTACGCAGTATGGCCGCAGCCGCCGAAACCCTTCTCCCTAAAAGACTTGAAGATGTCGCCCCTACTCGCGGCTTGGTCTCGATCGGCCGGATGCTGCGCCAGGCGCTGGTCCGGGTAACCCGAAATTATTTCAATCAGTCTGCAGAAACTCCCGACCTGTCTGCACAAACTCCCGACGACCAGATCGCTCCAGAGCAGGAAGCAGATGGGGAAACGGTTTATACAATCAGTCCGGATTATGGCGGGTGGAAGCTCACCGAAGAAACCAAAGAAGAATCGATTGACTGTGCGCTCACCAAAGCGGAAGTGGAAGCAAAGGCCAGGCATCTGGCCGAACAGCAGGGTGGTCCATGCCGTATCCGGATTCACGATCGTGACGGGAATCTGGAGTCTGAGGAAGGGATCACCACAAAGACACGAAGGACACAAAGCCAGACGAGGTACGGACAGGGTCCGGTCAGTTCTAAAACTCAGTGAGCGTGTGTTGCGCGGATTGACCGGACCCTGTCCGTACCTCGTCTGACTCTGTGCTCTTTGTGTCTTTGTGGTGATAATCCGCCTTCGTAATATCGGTTACCGCGATCAGCGACAGCGGATCAACACGCGCACGGTTGACCTCGACGGCCCAGTGCAGATGAGGCCCGGTCACTCTTCCCGTCTTTCCGACATACCCCACGGTATCCCCCAGTTTGACCACGTCGCCTTTTCGGGCCGCAAAACGAGAAAGGTGGGCAAAGTATGAATACATTCCCAGTCCGTGATCCAGAATAACCGTGTTTCCGGAGTAGTAGTGTTCCTCGGCCAGAATCACCTTTCCTGAATTCGGCGCCTTAACGGGCGTACCTTCAGACGCTCGAAGGTCGGCCCCTCCGTGCGGGCGTCGCGGCTGTCCATTCAAGATGCTGCGTGCCCCAAAGCCGCTCACCACCGCCCCGGGAACGGGCAGGATAAAGGCGCCGGACCAGTATCTGTCCGGACTGGTCACTCCAAAAATTCTGGAGACAGCTTCTTGTTCCCGGCGTATTCGTGCCAACGCCTGCCTGGGGGGATTGACGAACGCGTCCTTTACTGTGAGTTCGCGAGTGGGAAAATCCTTATCTTTGACGTCCAGGGAAAGATGCGTTTCGCGCGCCGTGCCGTCCGAAGTTACAGCCGTAATCTTAATAGCATATGCACCTGGCTTGGTTTCCAGATCGATGCCCAGCATTCCGTTCCATGTGGAATGATTGGCTTCCTGAAAGAAGCGTATTGTGCGACGCAGTCCCTGCCCTTCCACGCGCTCCACCGGCGCCAAAGTGCGGACCCGGAGCAGTATCAGTTCACCCGGTTGCAGTGAACGTTCGAAGTGATCGACAGTGATTTCAGACGGCTTGGTAGCGCCGGTTGTAAAAACTGACAGAGATGAAAAAATTAAGAAAGAAACCGCGAAGCCGCGAAAGCGCGAAATAAGCGGGATTAACCTGGCCACTCCAAATGATTTTTTCACCACAAAGACACAAAGGACACAAAGGGGAGCCGTGGGGCAGGCAGAGGACGGTCAGCTCAAAAAGCCCTTGACAGCTTTCACTTTTGGACGCTGACTCGCCTCTGCCTGCCCCACGTCTTATTTCGTGCTCTTTGTGCCTTTGTGGTTAAAAAAATTCTTACTCGAATTACGGTTGCGGTTCTGTATTCTTTAATTCCCCTTCATCCCCTGGGGTTTGTTGGGACTCAAACAAGAGACATGCCTGCCCGAGATAAAGTTCGTCGCCGGACTGAAGTTTGGTGCCTCGCGGATTCCCAGTCGGAACTTCGATAGTTCGACCATCACGAACGATGTGTGTTCCATGGACGCTGCCGTCGTCACACAGCCGAAAGTCTCCCGTTTCCACCTCCAGGTAGATGTGGGCGTGGGACCTGGAAACAGTGGAGTTGACATTGTCTTCCATATCCAAAAAGGCGAGTTCGTTTCGGCGCACCACCCGGCCTGACATATCTATGACTTCGCTCAAGCGGCCGATATTGGTCTTCGGGGCCGAGATCCGCAGCGTCTTCTGTTTGGCCCTTCCCCGCGTCACTGTCACCAGAGCTTCCGGCCGCGAGGGCTTCTCCTCTTTAGGTTTTTCGCGGCGCTCGTAGCGGATGAAGAATCCTCGTTCGGCAAGCGCCGGGAGATCCGGCGAAGCTTCGCTGTCGATTTGAACTTGGACTTCAAAATCCTCGGAAATGTCGCACTGGTTGTCGTGCAGCAGGTGCCTGATGTCATTGTCAAATTGCGCAGGATCGGTGAATGCCGACTGGTATATTGCGCGCGCGCTTTCGTCCGGAGCAAATAAATGGATTTCGATATAGTTGAAAGGGAAGATGTTTTTGCGACCGAGTGCCTGCATTTTTTCTTCGATGTCTTCCAATACTTTTCGCCGGATTTCCAGCGGCTCCTGAGCGGAGTTTTCGCCGAAGCGAAGCTCGATGATCTTTTGAAGTTTTTTCTCCACCTTCTCCAGCTTGTCGAGGATTCCCATGGCTTTACATTAACAGGAATTTGTCTTGGGAGCGAGTGGCGCTGGGTTGGGTTTGGAGAGCGGGAGAGCGGGGAGCAGAAGGCGGAAGGCAGAAAGCAGTAAGCGGACAGCACGCGAAGCACAGAGCCACATCCCGCAACCCGGATTATTTCATAAAAAACCTAACCGCGAAGACCGCAAGAACGCCAAGGGAGCGCCAAGGACGGAGGCTGAAACTTGAAGCATGAAGACACTACGTCGATGGGAGAAAGGGTTGATGGATTTCATGCTCCAAGTTTCAGCCCCCCGTCCTTGGCGCTTTTCCTAGCGCTCTTGGCGTTCTTAGCGGTTAAGATCTATGAAATAATCCGGGTTGCGGGACGTGGCTCTGCGCTTCGGGTGCTCTCCCGCTCTCCCACTCCCCCGCTCTCCGACTCTCATTCTCTTCCCACTGCCTGCGGTGGTGGCTGCGCCGGTGGAGGCGAAGGCTGAGCCGGCGGGGATGCCGGTTGAGCTGCGGGTGGCTTCTGCTGAGGCGGCTGCGCGCTTCGCGGCGCGGGTGAAGCAGCGGCCGCCGGCTTGATCAGGCCAAGACTCAGCGTGGCCTGGATGATTTCTCCCGCGGCGGGAGCCGCAATCTTTCCTCCGTAGCTTCCGTTTTCCACCAGCACAGCGAACGCGATCTGCTGTTTGATATTGTCTCCGTAGGGCGCATAACCCACAAACCACGCATGTGAGGGCGCGTTCTCCAGCTCCGCCGTGCCTGTCTTCCCCGCCACCGGAACCGGCATCTCCGCCAGCCGCCGGCCTGTGCCGCTTGTTACGACGCCTCTCATAAACTGAGCGACCCTTCGCGCCTGGCTCGGAGCCAGCACCGCCTGGGGTTTCATTCGCGTGGATCTCTCCTCCTGCACGCTTCCGATGGAAGGAATATTTCCGTCGTTTGCAATCGTGCCGGCAACGCGAGCCATCTGCATCGGGCTGGCGACCGCCTCACCCTGGCCGTAGGAGGTTGGAGGCAGGAATCGTTTCACGCGCTCCACCGTATTCGGCGAGCCGATACGGATGTTAAAGAGGCTGGCTGTGCGTAACAGTTCATCCGCGCCGACATTGTAAGTTCCAAGCTGGGCGAAGTAGGCGTTGCAGGAAACAATCAGGCCATGTCCCAGGTCCAGTGTTCCGTGAGGAGACCTGTCCAAAATGTCGTCGCGAATGGGACGCCCCCAACCGCGCACGTAATTCCCAACTCTGCCGTGGGGCAGCCAGATACAGGAATATTTCTGCCCGACGTTGGCTTCATTCTTCCGCAGAGCCGCAATTGTCGTAACCAGTTTGAATGACGATCCGGGAGGGAATACGCCGTAACGCGGGCGATCGAGGAGAGCTTCGCCGGTGCGTTCCGTTGTTATATCCGTCTCCACGCCGTAAAAACTCCGCTGCAGCGCTTCCTGCCACGGATAGGTGACGGAAGCTAGAAGGTCACCCGTCTTCACATCGAAGACAATTGCCGACCCCTTGGTAGATGCGGCTTCGCGGATGTGTTTTTCCATGATCTGAGCAATTCTGCGCTGCAGTTGGATGTCAACGGAAAGATGGAGGTCTCTGTTTCGATTTAAGATCCGGCGCACTTTTTCGTACGACGGCCAGAAACGGTAACGAAACAGCGGGATCAGCTCACGGTAATCGCGCTTGATAATGTAGCTGAATTTGCCGGAGCGCGCGTCCTTGACGTTCATCACTCGCGCGTGATCATCGTAGCCCTGCAGCCGTGGGTTGGAGTCCCGCTCCACAAACGACGTGTTGCGCGCCGCCCAGTTCAACTTGGAGCGCCAGTCGCCCAGCAAATGGAAGGTGAGAGCGCCAAACGGATAATGCCGGCTGTCGGTGCGGTACGCAACCTGGTCGATGTTGACGCCGAGCTGCTCATACTGCTTTCTGTGTCGCTCCAGTTCGTCCCAACGGCTGGTCGCCAGCGGCACGTTATTGCGGTCGAATACAGTGCCGCGTGGAATGAGCCGGGCCGCCTCGATCAGCCGCGGGTTGTACTCAAAGCGGCGCACGCCGTCCGACTGGACAATAAGAGCGCCGGCCGCCATCGTGGCATCCGCCTTGAACAATTGGATGTATGCGATTTTGACCAGCACCAGGCACAGGAATATTCCGATGATGCCGGTCAGCCAGGCGGACGCTTTTTCGAATGGCCGGTTCTGATCGGCCTCTCGCGGTCGCGCGGAAATGCTCAACAGCACTCCCAGAAGTATGAAATTGGTGATCATCGACGACCGGCCGTAGCTGAGAAAAGGCGTTACTACTCCCGAAAAGGGAATCAAGCCGAGCACCCCGCCCGATATGAAAAGAATCTGGAACGCCGTCAGGAGCGTAAGGCCGAGGCCCAGCCAGAGGCTGTAGTCCCCATTGGCTCTCAACGAAATCTGGAAAGCCCGGCGAATCAAAACGGCATAGATGACGATGATGGCCAGCAAGCCGAAGAATCCAAGCTCTTCGCCGATTGCCGGCAACACCAGATCGGTGTGCACGGCGGGGATTAGACCCGGCTCGCCCAGCCCCAGGCCCATTCCGAAAATACTTCCGCTACCGAGACCCCAAAGAGAATGCGCCAGGTGATCGCCCCCCGGGCGGACGTAATTGTTCCACGGGGAAAGCCATATACCGATCCGACCCGAGACGGTCTTCGGGAACCCGAGCGTATAAGCGACCCAGAAGCCTCCAATCATGATGAGAGTTCCCATCACCACTGCCCCGATCCTCTCTCGCGCGGTTCCGTACAATGCCAGAAACAATATGGAAACGACGAGCGCCGGCCCCAAGTCGCGCTGCAGGAAAAAAAACAGCAGCGCCAGTCCCATCCCGATAATCACCGGGAGGGCGTAGCGAAACCGCGGCAGATCAAGATCCTGCAGAATACCGGGCACATTGCTCCGTTCCTCTTTCAATGCGCGCAGGAACTCCCACCGATTCGCGAAATACCCGGCGAGAAAAAGAACCAGCAATAACTTGATGGTGTCTACCGGCTGGAAGGAGAAAGGTCCAACCTGAAGATTCACCTTGACGTCGCTGGTGCCGGGCCCGGTTCCAAACAGGATCAACGCCATCGAAAGCGCGAAACTCAAAAGCAACGGCACATAACTCAGTTTGCGCAGCCGGGATTTCTGAAAATCGATAAAGCTCGCCGCAAGCATCAGAAAGCATCCGATGATCACGCCCTGTGTAAAGTCAACGAATAAGGCCCTGTCGCGCAATGGATCGCGCAAGCTCATCATCACCATAAATCCGATGCCGCTTAGCAGAGCGGCCATCGGCATCAGAAGCGAATCGCCCTGGAACCGACGCGCTCGCCACACAAGGTGAACGATGAAAAATCCTGCCATGAAACCGACCAGGTACAACCAGAAGGATTTTGAATAATCGGCCGGGGTTCGCACCACCACTGATCGTTTCAGGTACTGCAACTGGACCGGGGTCAACAGCGGTATGCTTGCGTTGGGGTCGGCTCCGCCCACCTGCTGGTCGAGTTCCTGCAGCCGCCTGCGGAATTCCTGGAGACTCTGATCAGATTCGATGGTGTGCCGCTTGACGCGAATACTTCCCAGTTCTCCCACATTAGGCAGATTTCTAGGCTCGGCTGTGCCTGCTTCGGCGCCACTGATGTAGTTGTAGATCAGGCGCGCCGCGAAAGCGCGGTCATTGGGATCGGGGTAAACAATCAGATACGGCAGCAGCGTCTTGCTGTTGTCGACGGTGTTCAGGTTCAGCAGCGTTCCGTTGGCGATCTGACTGCGTGCCGTGTCAAAGTCGATGCTCTTTGCCAGGTAGGTGACGAGAAGGCCGAAAGTGACAACTACAGAAACAGCCGATAGCAATACGAATTCCCGCTGCCGCGTCCTGACTGCAAACGTGCGAGGGGCCTGGAACTGCTGTTGTAAACGTTCGCGGGCGCTGCTGCGCGTCAGGGCCATGGTTTCTCAGGATTTTGGTTTTTCAGGAGGAGTCTGCGGTTTTTGATTTTCCTGGAGTTCCAGTTCGCGCAGGTCGGAAAGACGAAGCTCGATCTCTTCCAGGTTTTCCTGGACCGCCTTGATGTTTGCCGTGCTCTGCCCGAATGGTGAAATGCTGTTGTAGAGTTCCAGCGCCTGAAGGTATGCCTGCTTGGACCGCAGCAAGTATTCCTTTTCCTGCGGCAAGCCGGCGACCTGATCCGACTGCTTTAATAGCTGGCCGCCGCGCAGCCGGTACGCATCGGCCATCTGAGCCCGCTCTCGATTTCCAGGCGTGCTGCCCAACTCCTCTGACTTCTTGAGCGCGGCGGCTCCCTTGTCCAGGTCCTTTGTGCCGTATACGTATGAACTGGCGAGGCCGAGGTGCGGATCCGGCCAGTTTGGCATCAGTTCGGCCGCCTTGGCGAATGCCCTCTCCGCCTCTCCGTACTTTTTGTTGAGGCGCTGAACGTGACCGGTGGCATAAAAATATTTGGCCTGTGCCTCTTTGTCGTCCGGATCGAGGTTGACCGCTTTGTAAAGATCATCCTGGGCCCTTTTCCAATCAGCCTTGGTCATGTTTGTGGTGTCATTCCGGTAGTTCGAGATCACGATTTCCGCTTCGTTCATCAGCGCACGTTTCAGCGATTGGCGCAGTGGCAGGGTGCTGAGGCTGCTGAAACTGCGGCTTTTGAGAGCCTGATACAGGCCCCAGACTCGATTCACGTCAGGCCTCGGGCTGTTAAGCTCCTGTTTCACCTTGTTGGCGTCGGCCCACACGATCGCTTCGTGGGTGAAAGTAATCAGGATGGCCGCGATCATCATTGCGGCCAGGCCGATCAGGAAGACGCGCACCGGCCCTCGTTTCCGCGGAACTTCGAGTTCATCCGTAATTTGTGTTTCCGCCGGTTCCTGTTCCGGGACGGTGCGGCGAGTGGCCTCTTGCGGGAACGGGATGGTTCGTCGCGTCGCTTCGACCTCGGGGCTCCATGTACGACGCGTTGCTTCAACCGCTTCCGTTTCACTCTCGGCCAGGGTAGGCTCGCCGGCAAGGAAACTCTCCAGGTCGTGCTTAAATTCTTCGGCGCTGCGATATCTCAGAGATTCCTGAGGAGCAAGCGCCTTTGTGATGATGCGTCGCAGCGCCTCGGGACAGTCTGGCGGCGGCGTTTTCGGTGGTCTGCGCGAGCGAATGATATCTTCCAGCCTGCGTGTCGTCGACGCCTCGTAAGGCTGGCACCCGCTTACCATCTCGTAAAGGATCACCCCCAGCGACCAGAGATCCGTCGCATGTGTTACAACGCCAGTCTCCAATCTTTCCGGAGAGGCGTACGGGACGCTGCCGTACTCGTTGCGCGTCAGTTTTCGGGAATGGGACAGTCCTTTGGCAATGCCGAAATCCAGCAAGCGCAGCTTTCCGGTATTATCAATGCGGATATTTTTAGGCTTGATGTCGCCATGCACGATTCCCAGAACCTGCTTGTCGTCCACCACTGTCACAAATGAGTGCGCCTGGTGCAGGGCATCGCACACGGAGATGGCAATCGAAATTGCCCGATCCGGAGGCATCGGCCGGCCGCGCAGCAATTCGGCGAGATCCTGTCCCTCGACATATTCCATGTCGACGTAAAAATGTCCGTCCAGCTCACCATAAGAATGAATTCTGGCGACAGCGGGATCCACTTCGCAGAGCCGGGACTGAAGCAGCGCGCCACGCCGCTCCGCTTCTATGGACTCCTGGATGTCGGGATCGGCGCTGAACTCGATCAACTTTAGCGCCACCCTGCGCTCCGCTTGCCGGTCGTAAGCCAGATACACGTCGGCCATACCTCCGCGCCCCAGCTTCTTCAGAATTTCGTAATTCCCGATCGTTCTAAGCAGCGTCGCCATGTAAGGGTTACCGGTTATCTTCTTGTGTCAGATGTCGGAGATTTAGACAACGGCTTTCGCTTCTGAGAGGCAGGTTCCCGGGGTCTCGCCCCCGAAGAAAAAATGTTCTTCTGTGCCAGAAGTTGCTTTTGTACCAGCGGCGAAGTACAGGTAATCCCGGCGATGCCGTTGTCGGTAATGACATTTCGCTCCAGAACCGGATTGGCGCGATCAAGAACTTCGATGCCTGCACGCAGCTTGCCCGCCGTTTTGCCGTTTCTGGTGACCAGATTGTAGCTCACTCGGGGATTTGCGTCCCCGGCGATAAGAATTCCGGCGCCTGGATTATCGTGAATGTAGTTGCCATGCAGCACGGCCTCCGACCGGCCGTCAATCCGAATGGCTGTGCCGGAAGCTCCGGAGATCTCGATGTCGTCGACCGTCAATCCGGAGTCTGCAATGTTCAGGCCTACGGCGCCGGAAGTGCGCGGGTCGCACTCTATTCGGAAACCGGCCAGCCGGCCCGACGTCATCCCGCTGGCAGAAACTGCCGCCTTATTGCCAGACTGCAGCACGCCCGGTTTGATTACCGCTTCCAGTGGCTTCTGGCTGATCAGGCTTACCCCGTCCTTCAACTGAATCTGCTCGGCATACTCGCCGGGTGAAACTTCGATCACATCACCGGGTCGAGCTTTTTCCAGCGCGTGATGGATCGTGGGGAAATCAGGGTTTGAGAAAGCCACGACCAGTTTATTTGAGGCAGAAACAAAAGGATTCACCTGGCTTATGTTGTTGTGGCGCAGGATTTGAAGAAGAAGGACGATCAAGACTCCGGCAATTGCGCCATAAACCAGCAGGGCCCACGGATTGAACAGCAGACGCCGCGAATCACCGACAAATTTCCGGATGGCGGGACCTGCGGAGGATTGCACAGCTCCGGCGCGTCTGTGGAAAGCTTTCCCTTCTCCCAGGATCAGCGAGATGTTGTCTTTGCCGCCGGCCTCATTCGCCAGGTCGATCAGCTCCTTTACTGCGTGACCTGGCTCTCCCGCGGAATTTTCCACCACCTTGAGAATCTGATTGGAAGTAAGCAGATCGGTCAAGCCGTCCGTGCAGAGCAGGATCGCGGAATCAGGTTCAAAGGGAACCTGGATGATTTCGATAAAGTTATCGCCGTCAGGCTCCTGCAGTTCTGATCCGACAACCCGGTAAACCTCGTTCCGGCGCGGGTGACGCATGGCGGCAATCTCACTCAACTCGCCAGCGTCTTCTCTTTCGCCAACGGGCGAGTGGTCATGAGTGATTTTCAGCATTTGCCCGTCTCGAATCTTGTAAAGCCGCGTATCACCAACATGACCGATGGTGATCTGGCCATTCTCGACCAGCGCAACTGTAAGCACACAGGCCATTCCGTTCCAATCGGTTTTGGTCTGCGCGACTCTATAAATCTCGTTGTTAGCGACCGTAATAGCTTCTTTGATACGGTCGATTACCGTTCCGGTTCTTCTTTCCAGTCGAGTCCGGATTCGAGACAACGCGATCTCTGCAGCCTTTTCTCCTGCGGCCTGCCCCCCGACGCCGTCCACTACCAGAAAAATCCCGCGCGACACGTCGTAGTAAAGCCGGTCTTCGTTATTTTGCCTGGCCTTGCCGGGGTCGGAGTCGCCGCTGGCTTTCCACATCGTTGAATCAGGCTTTTTCTCAGGCATAAGAACCAATTACGCTGGAGCTTCTACATTTTCCGCTGTAGCGACGCGGCATGCCCCTGTAGCGACGCGGCATGCCGCGTCAGAGTTAGCCGCGACATGTCGCGGCTCTGTCGCCGCCGGTCTACCTGGCCGCGACATGTCGCGGCCCCCTCAGACGCGGCATGCCGCGTCGCTACAGGCGCCGCGAAGCGACGTAACTAACGTTCAAAATTACTTGCGCTTCTCATTACTTGCGCTTCTCATTACTTGCGCTTCTCCTCAAAGTAATGCACCACTAGAAATCCGAAAGCCACGAGCAGCAGCATCAGCAGAAAAATGTACTTGCTCCAGAATAGAAGAGTCATATCGCCTGAAATTCCAGAAATATTACTTCGGCCAGTCCAATTCGAGCCTTGGGCGGGAGAGGAAACCACAAATCCTTGTCCTGTCTGTCATCGCCGGCAACCTCGACGCTTGAGGGGATTTTCTTTCCATCCACGGTAGTCCCGAATTTGCTCAGGTCCTTGATGAAAAACTGGCCGTTGTCGTCGTCGCGCCGCAGCCGCAGGTGCTCGCGCGATACGTCGGGAGTGGAGAAGAGCTGCAGGTCGACCCAGTAATCGACGCCTCCCCGCCCTACCACGATCTGGTTTTTCTTCATCATATAAACCTGTTTTCCATGATCGTCTTCGTAACTGATCTTAGCCAGCGCGTTTGCCGTATCCTCAGGAGAAGGTGTACCGCCCGATTGCCGGTCGGTCTCCTGGTAGACCTTGCGCAGCATTCTTGTCTCCCCGCCCGATCGCATAGTGACGATACGCTTGGTCTTCGCTCCCGCTCCATATTTCTGTGCGGCGGGGAGGGTCAACCGGGAGTCGATCACAATGTCGCCTTTGTTTGCGTCTTCATCGGTATTTTTGTAGAGGGTGATATACCACTCCGATTCGGCGCGTTCGTACTTCATTTCGTCTTTCTCAAAGATAGGAAGCATCTTGAACAGCTTGGGCGGCTCGGTCGCCTGGTTAAGCCGTTGAAGTTCTTTATCGAGGGCCGACCTGGCCTCTTCGACCACTTTGGGCCAGATTCCTTCGAGCCGCTCATAATCGTTCAGATGCAGATAAACGTCGAATATGCTGGGCACCAGCGTCTTATAGAGCAGGGGTTCGAGGCCGGTATGCAGATTTTCGATGATTGCCAGAATGATTTCGCGTGCTGTCGCCTGCTGTTGTTCCATAGTCAGAGTTTAGTTTTGTGGGGCCGTCAACCTGTTAACCCTAGCCAATCCGGTCGTGTGGCGATAGTGAGCGTTCGACGAATGCACCAAGAACATCGCTATCAGTAAAGCGCTTATTTCCTTCAGGATCAAGTGGGCGAAAGGAAAGGCCTGTCCGTGGTCCGTGGTCCGTTGCTGGCTCAAAAGTCGAAGGTCGAAAGTCGAAACTCAAAAGTCGAAGGTCAAAGGTCAAAGGTTGAATGTCAAAGGTCGAAAATCAAAGTCGGACGGCAAGCTTCGACTTCCGATCTTCGACTTTCGATCTTCGACTTTCGATCTTCGACTTAGATACGGACCACTGACCACTGACAAAATCAGCGAAACTGGCCCGCAGTAAATGTTGTCCAGCGCTGCGAATTCATGTCTCGCAGGAATTCCTTCTGCCAGGCGAATTCCGGATGAGCCTGCAGGTGATCTTTGGCCTTGAAATGGATGCCGCAGGCATGACCGGCTACCGCTACCAGCGACATGCGTTCCGCAAGAACGCTGCTGGTTACTTTGTTTTGCGCGGCACCGGCGGGTCCGTAAGGAGGCTGCCAGCTTCCGCTTCCCCGCGGGGAGAGGTCAATGTGACCGCACAGAGTGCGTTCTGTCGGCTCCTTCCTTTTTGCAAAGGTATCGAAGTGGTCCGAAAGGAAACGCTGACCAGCGGCGACATCGATTTTGCCTCTGTTTTCTTTCATTAACTGTTCCCACCGGATGCGCCGGGCGTTCGCGCTCAGGCTGCCGTCTTTCAAGTCAAAACCTGTTTCTTCCCGCGCCAGTTTCTCGCTCACCGGGAAATTGGAGCCCACAAAGTAGCCGTCGCGGGTCCGGCTCAAGTTGACGTTCTTCAGCCCAAGTTCCAGGTCGGCAATCTCATTGGTTTTTCGGTCGGCAACCAGCCAGTTATTTGCATATCCGCCGTTATTGCCCTCGACCATAATCGTTTTGAAATCATCGATGGAAGTGGCATACTGCATCGCTTTGCGTGCGCGGACAAATTCGGGAATACCGCCGGAATCCCAGCCCTGAAACTGAGTAATGGTGGTTTCGGTAATCATGATGCCAGCCGAATTGACTCCAAAGTCATCGGCGCTGTGAATCAAACCGGGAAAGCCGTCCATCAGAATGTGCCGGCCCTGCGTGGGTCGGATATCAAATATGATGTTCCAACGCTGCCCATCCATGTAGCGTGTCCAGGCATTATGTCCCATCACCACGCGCCCGTCGCGCGTGTAGCTTCCGGTTGCAACAAAGGCGCTGCAGCGTTCGGCTTTGGGAGTGGCCGGTCCTTCAGGGCCCTTTTTCTCCTGCTTCAGGAAATCCAGATAGTAAGGAAGTTCCAGCCAGGCGTTTGTGGCCACCACGTCCCAGATATCCAATGGCACGCCTCTGGCCTTCAAACCCTCGACGATTCCGTTCAACTCGTCGCGGTACTCCTGCTCGATGCGGGGCCAAAGAATGTTTTTGGCAGCATCCCGAAAAAACTCCCACTCCTTCTTGGAGTCGTAAGTAAGTTCAAGCGCCACCACTTTCCTGGCATCGTCGATCTCCGGCGCGAGCAGGTAGCCGTGCTGAAATCCGATGTCTGCGGGCTTGCCTTCCAGATGTGTATAAATCCAGCCGTTTGGGGCGTTGTGACGGTAGGCGCCCTGTAGTCGGGGATCCGCGTCTGTGCCAGGCAGGATCAGTCCCAGCGAAAACACAGAGAGCAGGAACAAAAGCAAAAGAATGTGGCGTTTCATGGTGTTTTTCCTCCGGGTCTCCTCAAGCGACAGATCGGCTACGCAAAAAGGCGACAACGTTGTATTCTGACACAGCAGCAGACGATCAGCTGAAGTTTTTGGTCCCCTGCTGTCCAGTACCCAATTGCGTAAGTTCGCGTATGAATTCTCACCACGAAGGCACAAAGATCACAAAGCCTGACTAGGGGCAGGGAGAGTCCGGTCAGAATACACTGCCACGGGGTTCACTTTGAGAACTGACCGGACTCTGCCTGCCTCTCGTCTGACTTCGTGATCTTTGTGCCTTTGTGGTCAAATTTGGAGATGACGTGAGAGCTGGCATTGTCCTATCGTGCATTATTCTCTTTCTTCTCTGTTCCGTCCCGGCGGATGGATGGCGCGGTGCCCAAGGCGTGCCCACTCGTCCCGATGTGGTAATCCTGCTTACCGACCAACAGCGCGGCGACGCTTTTGGAGCGGCAGGGAATTCATCGATAGCAACTCCATCGATGGATCGACTGGCGCGGGAGGGGTTTGTTTTTACCAATGCATTCTGTGCCACACCTCAGTGCTCTCCGTCCCGCGCGGCTCTTCTGACCGGGAGATATCCGCATCGGACCGGAGTAATGGGAAACGTGGAACTGCGGAGTAGCGCAGGTTTATCCGCTCCGCTCAGCCCCGAGATTGCCGGCCTGGCGAAGATTCTTTCAGGCGCCGGTTACGAGACAGCTTACTTTGGCAAATGGCACCTGGGAGGCAATCCTTCAGAGCACGGTTTCCAGTCTTCCATGCCCGACAGCGGCACGCCGCTGGAGGGGACGCTGAAGTTTCTCGAAAACCGGAAGGGATCACAAGCGGGGCGACGCCCTCTTTTGCTGTTTGTGAGCTGGCTGAGTCCGCACCAAATCTATGCAGTCAATGATTCGCGGGCGACAGACGTGGCGGGCGACTCGGCCAGTCTGGCCACAATCCCACTGCCGGCCAATCTACGGGATAACCTTCAAGGAAAGCCTTTTCCCCAAGTCCACTTTCTGAAGGAAGACCAGGGAAAGCCGTTCCAAAACTATCGGCCCGAGGACTGGAGACGTTATATCTCTTTTTACAACCGCCTGGTCGCGCAGGTGGATCGTGAAATCGGTCAGGTCGTTCGCGCCGTACGGGAAGAAAGTGCCAACAGTCTCATCTTTTTTTCCTCCGACCATGGAGATCTGGGCGGGGCCCACGGCCTGCCTTTCAAGGGGCCGGCCATGTACGAAGAACTGGTGCGAGTGCCGTTGCTGTTCTCCTGGCCGGGCCGGTTGAAACCAGGTGTTACTCGAGAACTGGTAAGCAACATCGATGTTCTTCCCACCATTTGCGAACTGCTGAGTCTGCCTGTGCCTGACGGAGTGGACGGCATCTCGCTGGCTTCAATTCTGCTGGGGCGCAACAGAGAGCTTCGTCGAGATGCGTTGTTTGGGGAGTATTACGGAAAACAGAATTGGCGAGTTCCCATTCGAATGGTGCGAACCAGAGACTGGAAATACGTTCGCTACGTCAAATATGGCGAGGAGCTTTATGACCTGCAATCGGATCCGGGAGAGTTAAGGAACCTTGCCGCCGCGCCCACGGCGGCCGGCCGGCGCAAAGAGTTGTCATCGCGCCTCGATCGCTGGATTGCGCAGACAAAAGATCCTTTTCCGCAGTTAACTGTAACCGACCGTTCCGGCCGAGTGCTTCAGTAAGAAATCTGTGGTTAAGACTTCCGCCAGTCTAAGAGTTTTCAGGTTGCGGGTTTTCGGGTTGCGGGTTTCAAGATGTGAATTGGACTGGCCGATGGTAATAAAGTCATGGACTACCGGGACACCAAGCCAGTTCAACCCATAACCCGAAAACCCGTAACCCGAAAACCGACACCGGCACATGGCTCAGTAGCAGTTTCACCAAAAAACACTCGCCTTCAAACAGGCTTCGCTGTAAATTTTTGTCTCTTCGAGTTCCTACACGGGAGATTGCAATGAAAATCTGCATGCACAACTGGATGCGCCCCGAGCCGATAGAGGTCACTCTCAAACGCCTCAGTCGTCTGGGCTATGACGGGATCGAAATCATGGGGGAACCCCGGAAATATGATTGGAAGGACGTGCGCTCTCTGCTGAAGAAATACAAGCTGGAGTGCTGGGGTTCGGTCAGCATTATGATCGGCGGACGGGACCTGATTCACGCAGACCCGTACTTTCGCGACATGAGTGTCGCCTATCTGAAGGAATGTGTTGACATGATTCACGAATTGGGAGGTCAGATTTTCTGTTTGGTGCCCAGCGAAGTGGGAAAGACAAAAGCGATGGCCGATCCAGACACGGAATGGAAGTGGGCTGTGGATGGGCTGAAAAAGGTGGCCGATTACGCCAGAAAACGCAAGGTACGAATCGGCTTGGAACCCCTCAATCGCTTTGAAACCAACTTCCTGAATCGACACGACCAGGCTCTCCTGCTGGCAGAGGAAGTGGGTGACGACATCGGCGTTACGCTTGACGCTTTCCACATCAATATTGAAGAGTCCGATCCATACCAGGCAATTCTCAACACGGGCAAGAAGCTGGTCGATTTCCACGTTGCGGACAACAATCGTCGACCTCCCGGGGAAGGCGCCTGGGACTGGAAGAAACTGATCGCTACTCTCAAGAAGGCAGGCTACAAGGGGTATCTCACCAGTGAGTTTGTCGTGCCTTTCGACCGTTCGCCGCTGCGCGGAAGACAGGAGGAAGCAGGCACTTCGGCCAGCGAGGCCGAATTGAAATTCATTCGCGACCACGGCAGTGACTTGATGAGCGACGCGCAGTATTCACGACACGTAGCCGACACCATCAAGCATCTCAAAGCGAGCGGGGCTTAAATGCCGTCAAGTCGGATTTCGTGTTGCGGTCATTGGTCATTCGTCATTGGTCATTCGTCATTGTCCGCTGTCAGTGGTCAGTTGCCCGTTGTCTGTTGTTCATTATCGGCGCCTAACGGTCCGTTGAGTGGTCGTGGGCAGCGAATCAACCAGTGACTAATGACTAATGACCAATGACTAATGACCAATGACCCATGACCGTTGACCGTAAGCCGTAAAAATCCCCATGCCGACCGTACTGTTGATAGGCACTCTGGATACCAAAGGGCCGGAAACTGCCTACCTGCGTAACAGGCTGCAAAAGCTTGGCTGCCAGACTTTGGTCCTCGATTCCGGAATTTTGGGTGAAGCGCAGGGAATTGAGCCCGACATCGACCGTCGAGTGGTGGCGCGGGCGGCCGGATCGACCATTGAAGCTCTGCGCAACGCCGGCACGCGGGGCGAGGCGGTCGGAGAAATGCTGCGTGGCGTACGCAAAATCGGACTCGATCTGTACCGGGCGGGGAAGATCCATGGTGTGGCCTCTCTGGGCGGCGCCGAAGGAGCCGTGCTGGCTGCAGCGGCCATGAAGGAACTTCCCATAGGTGTTCCCAAACTGATTGTCTCGCCCCTCGCATCCGGGCACCGGCGTTTTGGGCCTTTTGTCGGAACGAAAGACATCCTGGTGATGCATTCCGTGGTGGATATTCTTGGTTTGAACAAAGTGAGCCTTGAAGTTTTTGATAACGCCGCTGCCGCCGTTGCTGGAATGGCGGCGGCTTATGAAAAGAAAGCGGCGCAGCGATCCGCTTCGCCAGGGCAATCTTTGCAAAGTCCACCGCTGGAGCGGGCGCAAAAGGGGCGCTCCATTGCCGCAACCATGCTTGGCAACACCACCCGTCCTTTGATGCGCATCAAACCGCAGCTCGAGGACCGCGACTTTGAATTCGTTATTTTCCACGCAAATGGCGTGGGTGGTCCGGCCATGGAGGAGCTGATCATTCAGGGTTTGTTTGACGGTGTGATCGATTACACTTTGAGCGAAGTGGCGGGCCAGGTGGCAGGAGGTTTTCACGTCGGCGGCCCGGCACGACTGGATGCGGCGGCAAAGCAGGGCTTGCCGCAGGTTGTGGTTCCCGGCTGTCTGGACTTTGTAGTCTTCGGAGCCCGGCATGAAGTGCCGGAAAAGTTTCGAGGCAGGCCCACCTATTACCACAATCCGGAATTCACTTTGGTTCGAGTTACGCGAAACGAGCAGTTGGAAGCGGCGCAATTTGTCGCCCAAAAGCTGAAGGTCGCCCGCGGTCCCGTGTCGCTGCTCGTTCCACTCCGAGGCGGCTCGATTATGGACAAGGAGGGAGGCGCTTTCTGGGACCCGGAAACAAACCGCCTGTGCAACGAAGTGTTGCGCGGAGGGATCGGTGCGCGTGTGAAGTATCGTGAAGTAGATGCGCACATCAATGATGACGTATTTGCCGACGCGGTCCTGGAAGAAATGTTGGCTTTAATGGAGAATTCATCGAATGCGGATTTCGGAATGCGGAATGCGGAATAAGGAATTGATTCAGTCAACCTTCGTCTCTTAACGACGGGACTATTCCGCATTCCGCATTCCCCAATCCGCATTCGAAAGAGAGACTGCAAGAAAAGTATCGTTTCGAAACATTCGCATTGGAGGCGCGATCATGTCAAAAAAAGCAATTGCCAGGAACAACGGCGATAGTCTTCGCAAGACTAAGAAACTCAAGTTCCCATCCTTTTGTCTTGGGGATCTCAGCTACATTGATGTTCAGGAATATCTCAAGCACTCCGATACTATTCTGATACCCAAGGCGAGCCTGGAGCAGCATGGTCCGCATTTGCCGCTTTACTGCGACACGATCACCTCCACAGAGGTGGCGCGCCGTGCCGGCGAGAAAGCGGGGATTCTCTACACGCCGACTCTGTGGCTGGGATATTCGCCGCAGCACATGCGCGCTCCAGGTTTTGGGACCGGAACGATCACGCTGAGATCGGATACATATCTCAATCTGCTGTACGATGTGGGACGGAGCCTGATCCACCACGGCTTCAATCGTCTGATCTTTGTCAATGGACACGGTTCGAACGTCAAAGTGGTCGATCCTGTGCTGCGGCGCCTGCGTTACGAGACGGGAGCCCTGGTCTGCTATTACAAGCCGTATGCGGAGCGCTACATTGGAATGCTCAAAGATGTACTGGAAGGGCCGCCCGAAGAAACACCCGGCTGGCATGCGGGAGAGTTGGAGACATCGCAGTGCCTGGCTCACAATCCAAAACTGGTAAGAATGGATCGAGCGAAGGTGGATAAGGCGCATGCCCCCAAGTGGCTGGGCGCGGCGTGGGCAAAGAAAGATGGAATGCCGGACGCGGAGTTTCAAGGATACCAGTACTTCCATTTTCCATTTGACCACGAAGAATTCACCGATTCGGGTGTGATGGGAGTGCCGCAGCGCGGAACCGCAAAAAAAGGGAACATCGCCTTCGACCGCTTTGCGCAGCATTTGATCGATGCCGTGGAAGAACTGGAGAAGGTTAAAGTGACTGTGAAGAACCGGGACTGGACCGAAAGCAAAGCCTGGTAGCAGGGCTGCCTGCTAGTGGCTCGTAACAGTGAAATCGGTCATTGGTCATTAGTCATTAGTCATCGGTTATACCTGCTGGTCACTGCTGATGTGCATCGGTAAAAGCGCCATTCTAGTCTTCGCGTCGTCGTAGTTTCGCGGCACTAAAGAGCCGCCACGAAGACACGATGGCTCGAAGCTCATCACAGGGGAATTTCCTTCCGGATCGATGCCTCTTGACCAATGACTGATGACCAATGACTGATGACTGATAATGACCGATGACCCAGAAACTATGAAAAAAAAGCCAGCTTCTCTCTCGAATTCACTGGCCAGGAGCCTTGCCCGCCTCGTGGGCGCTGAGAACGTGCTGTCTCGCGATGAAGCCCGGAAACGTTTTTCGCACGACCAATACTGGTATGCCATTGCTGCTGCGGCTGCGGGGCGCGCGATCTCTCGACCGGATATTGCGGTACGCCCGCGCACTGCCGCGCAGGTGGCGCGCATCCTGCGCTTTGCCAACAAATCATCAGTATCAGTCACGCCGTGGGGCGGCGGGAGCGGCGTTCAGGGCGCCGCCAACGCCGATCGAGGCGGAATCGTACTTGATCTGAGCCGCCTGAGCCGCGTCCGCATGCTTGACGAGAAATCTCAAAGCTGCGAGGTGGAGGCCGGAAAGGTTTGTCGCGATTTTGAAACCGAGCTTAACGCGCGGGGGCTTTCCTTTACACACTATCCGGCATCAACGGAATGGGCCACCATCGGCGGCTGTGTAGCGGCGCGAGGATCGGGCGTTCTTTCAACTAAATATGGAAAGATCGAAGAGCATGTCTTGAGTCTCGAATTTGTTACTCCCACAGGCGAATTGGTTTCCACGCCGTGCGTGCCGCGCCACGCTGCCGGACCGGAGCTGACACAGTTGCTGGTGGGATCGGAAGGGACGCTGGGCGTGGTTACAGCAGCCCGGGTGAAGCTGCACTCACTACCCAAGGAAAGAGTATTCGGAGCCTTTTCATTCCCCGATCTTCGCAGCGGCATCGAAGCGGGCAGGCGCATTATGACCAGCGGTTTGCGCCCGGCGGTGATGCGTCTTTACGACCAGCACGCCGCGTCGCACAGTCTTGCCCGGGCGGTCGAAATGAACTTGCCCGATGCCACACTGGTATTCATGTTTGACGGCGACTTTCCGGATCTTGCCAGGCTGGAAGCAAGCAAGGCGATGGAAGCGTGCCGATCGCTGGGAGGAGGCGCCTTGCCATCGCGGCTGGGGGAGATCTGGTGGGATCGCAGATACGTTTTTTACTATCCGCCCTATGCTCCCGAATTACCCAGTATCTGGGGAACAGTGGATGTGGTTGCCGATTTTGCGCACCTGGAAGATGTGTATCAGGCGACAACCGAGGCGATCCGTTCGGCTGCTGGTGCCAGGTGGAATCTGCAGCTCAATACGCACTTTTCGCACTGGTACGAATGGGGCTCGATGATATACGCGCGCATGAAGATTCCGCAGGGCCCCGCGAACCTGAAACAAGCCAAAGCCCTGCATGATCGCATTTTTGAGAAAGGCGTGGGAGCGGCCCTGCGCGCCGGGGCGGTAATGAATGACCATCATGGCGTGGGAATGAGGCTGGCGCCTTACATGAAAGCGCAGTACGGAGAGACGCTCAAGACACTGCAAAGGATCAAGCGCGCCATGGATCCCAAGGGTATCCTCTGTCCCGGGAAACTGGGACTATGATGGGATTCTTGGCGTTCTTAGCGCTCTTGGCGGTTTAAATTTTCTTCCACCCAGGCAACAAAATCCAGCGGGCGTCTGAACACCAGTTCTGGTTTGGCATCGAGCAGTTGCTTTGACTGGAAGGAATCCCACAGTACCGCCGCAAAGTCAATGCCTGCGGCGCGCGCGCAGCCGAAATCGGCCATCTGATCGCCCAGAAAAAGCGTTTCTCCCGGGCGCGAGTCAAGGATTTCGAGCGCTCTTTCTGCCGGTTCGGGATCGGGCTTCCACCGTTGCACATGTTCGCCGGTTATCACGGCATCAAAGAATCTTCTCAGCCCGATCGCGCGGAGTGTTATTTCTGTGGAGCGCTCTCCTTTGCCCGTGATTACTCCCAGGCGGATTCTCGCCTGGTGCAGGCGTTCGATCACCGGAGGCAGCTCCGGTATCACCTGGACATACTCGCTGTGGTGGGCTGCATAAAAATCGTAGAAGCGCGCTGTCGCTTCCCGGTAATACTCCTCGGGAACGATGCGGGCGATCATTCCCCCTTCCGGAGGCCCATACATGGCGCGGATTTCATCAGGGGTATAACTCCTGTTTGAATACTTTTGCGCGATATGATTGAAGGAGGCGAAAATCAGCGGCTCGGAAACAATCAGGGTGTTGTCCAGGTCAAACAGGAAGCAAGAATATTTCATCTTCTGACAGGAGGTTCTGAACTCTGGATTTGAATAAGCCGTTGCAAAAACGGCCTTTCAAATGTGGATTTCGGAATGCGGAATGCGGAATGCAGAAAGCAGAAGGCGGAAAGCGGAAGGCGGAAGGCGCAAGGGCCCACTGTCAATAGTCTGTCGTTCGTAGTCCTTTGAGTGGTTGCGGAAGTTTCATGAAACTGACCGACAACTGACAACGCGCCGCTAATATTCCGCTTTCCGCCTTCCGCTTTCGGCTTTCCGCCTTCCGCTTTCCGCCTTCAGCATTCCGCATTCCGAAATCCGCATTTGGGAGTACATTCACTCCTTGCGCCCGCGGATAAACCGCAGCGGATCCGGTTCCACTCCGGTGACGCCCTTGGTTGCGACCTTTTCCGGCTCGCTTTCCACTTCACCGGGATTGACGAACCGGTTGGCTTCTATGCCCGCCTGGCGCGTGTACAGGTCGTAATAGCGGCCCTGCAGCATCATTAATTGATGGTGCGTTCCCCGCTCCTGAATCTGTCCGGCTTCCAGAACGAGAATCTGGTCCGCGCTGCGAATGGTGCTGAGACGGTGCGCGATGACAAACGTTGTCCGGCCCCTCATCAGCGCGGCCAGGCCCTGCTGAATCAGAGATTCGCTTTCCGTGTCCAGGCTGGAAGTGGCCTCATCCAGTATCAGAATCCGGGGATCCGCCAGGATCGCCCTGGCGATTGCAACGCGCTGGCGCTGGCCCCCGGAGAGTTTTACACCTCTTTCCCCAATAATCGTGCTGTAGCCCTGTTCCATGCGCAGTGCGAATTCGTCCACTCGCGCGATTTGGGCGGCCCGGGAGATTTCCTCCTCTAAAGCGTCCGGACGTCCGAACAGGATGTTTTCGCGAATCGTTCCGTCAAACAGGAAGTTGTCCTGCAGCACGACGCCCAGTCGGGATCGATAGCTGTCCAGGCGCAGGGTGGAAAGATCAACGCCGTCGACCGTGACCCGGCCGGAACCCGGCTTGGCAAAGGCCGCGACCAGACTGATCAGCGTGCTCTTTCCGGATCCTGAAGATCCCACCAGCGCCGTGACCGAACCTGGTTTCGCCTCCAGGTCCACATTGTACAGCACCGGTCTTCCCTCATCGTACTGGAAGGTCACGTTCTCGAACCGAACATTTCCCAGGATCTCGGACAGCACATGGGTGCGCGCCGGATCGACATCTTCGGGCTGTTCGGAAAGCACCTCATGCATCCTGTCCAGTCCGGCAAAAGCCTCGGTCAGTTGGCTGCCGATGGCAACAACCTGAAATATCGGGGCAACCAAAAAGCCCATCAGCAGCGTGTAAGCAAAAAAGTCCCCCACTGTCATTTCGCCGCGAACCATCATGCGACCTCCGATCAGCATCACCGTGACACTTACAATGCCCATCAGCATGGTGGCGGACAAACTCATCAGGGAAGTGGCAAACAGAGTTCGGCGCACATTCTCAAACAGCCTCATCGCGCCGGATGCAAAAACTCTTGCCTCCCGGGCCTCGCCGTGGAAGCCTTTTACAATACGCACGCCGCCTAAAGATTCAGTCAGTCGTCCGGTGACTTCGGCATTGATTTTTCCCCGCTCCCGAAAAATCGGACGGATCGATGCGAAGGCTTTGCGCAGTGTAAGGCCGAAGATGCACAGAAAGGAGAGGGTCAGCAGCGTCAACGTGCGGTTGAACCAAAGCAGCAGGGCGAATGCGACCAGCCCCGTGAGCAGGCCGCCGATCAGCTCCACCAGTCCGGTGCCGACAAGGTTTCGCACACCTTCCACGTCCGCCATGATGCGCGATACCAGGGCGCCGGTTTTGTTGGCATCGTAATAGCGAACCGGCAGGCGCCCGATATGTTGCTGAACCTTAATTCGCAGGTCGGCGATCAGACGTTGCGCCGCCTTGCTGAGCAACTGCGTGAGGGCAAATGAAGTGATCGCCTGAACGGCAACGGCGGCGCCCACGGCCGTAACCAGCGGCATCAGGAGGTCCACACGGCGCTTCTGAACGACGTCGTCGATGAGAAACTTGGTCGAGCTGGGGAGCACCAGCCCCGCAACCCGATTAATCATGATCATCAGCAGGCCCAGTCCCAGCAATCCGCGCCGCGGCCACACCAGTTCGCGCAAGTCGCGATAGATGTTTCGCACCTGGATTTTCTTGATTTGTTTTTGTTCGGGAACCACCGGCGCGCCCGTCGTAACCTGAGAAGCTTGCGACATTTATCTATCCTAACATCTTTGGCAATGTGCGCCCTGTGAATGGACTGTCAGGATTCTCTGGCGTGCTTCCAAATGCGGAATTGGGAATGCGGAATAGGAGAGTGTTTCAGTTTCAATCTGAGGTAACTCAACGTTGTTATATTCCGCATTCCGCATTCCCAATTCCGCATTTGTGTCGGCTTATTCTGCGGCCGCAGCTAAATCGGAAGCGGGTTCATGCGTCGGAGCAGGCGGCGTTTTGTCGGGAACGTCGAGTTGCCTCGGCAATGCAATGGAAAGCAGGAAGCCGGGCAACGCCAGGACGACGATGCCTGTCATGGTCGACTGCAGTCCAAAAACGTCGCTTAGAATTCCCACCACCGGAACAATCAGACCGCCCATGCCCCAGGCAAATCCCATCATCAGCGCCGAAACCGTGCTCGCGCCCTCGGGAACCAGCTTCTGCGCCATTACAATGTTTACCGGGCTGGTGAAAAGCAGGAAGGCACCTCCGGCAGCGCAAAACAAGAGCGAGAGCGGGCCGCGAGTCCATAGAAATGCCAACAGCATCGGAAGGCAGCCCAGCATGGAGGCGGCGATGATTCTCCTGCCGCCAAACCGGTCCGCCAGCACGCCGCCCAGAAATCCGGCTGTTCCTCCCGCAAGGAGAAAGAGCGTCAAGGTCTGGCTGCCCGCGGATTCCGTGTAGCCGCGCGTCGTCATGTAAATCGGAAGGAAGGAAACAAACACAATCTGAATAGCGGAGCGAATCACAACCAGAAAGTAGAGCTTGAGCAGCGGTCCAATCTTAGATTTCAGTTGTTGAGAAAACCGAAGCCGGCGCGCGTGCAGTTCCACTCTTCGCGGCGACGGCCCGTAGAGCAGCAAATAAGCAGACATAGCGACTCCGGGCAGCGCGGCCCAGTAACTCCGCTCCAGTCCCGCCAACGCAATCACACTGGTGATGAAAATGGGACCAAGGGCATAACCCATCATTCCGCCGGTGATGAAAACCGACATTTGATATCCGTGATCGCTCTCCGCCACCTCCGACGTTACCGCCGCCCCCTGCGGGTGGAACGCCGCGATCCCTATTCCGCCCATCAGGAGGAGTATCAACAGCGTCAGGAAATTCGGAGCCAACCCGAGCGAAGCGATGAATAAGCCTGCTATTCCGGGCGCCAGCGCCGCGAATAATTTGCTCTGAGATCGGTCCGCCAGATACCCGTAGAGTGGCTGCATCAGGGAACTTGAAAAAACAAGCACTCCACCCATTACTCCTGCCTGCGCAAGAGTGAGATTGAGGCTCTGGCGGAGGAACGGCAGGAACGCTCCCAACATGCTCGAATAGTTGTCTATCAGAAAGTGAGCGCTGGCGAGCACCAGAACGGACTTGTGCGGTTTCATGGCGGCGAGAATGTTAGCAGGGCACGCAGTGTGGCGCAAATAAAGCGGAAAGCGGAAGGCAGAAGGGCGGAAGGCAGAAGGCGGAAGGCGGAAGGCGGAAGGCGGAAAGCGGAAAAGCACTCGGCGCTAGCTGAACCGCGCGCGTAGGCAAGCGGACTCTCTATGTGCCACTTCTGATTTGCGGTTGCGAAGGAAAATCCAGAGGGACCGAGAGCCTCAAGATTTGACCGTCATTTAGGAGGGTCCGCTTGCCTACGCGCGCGGTTCAGCTAGCGCCGAGTGCTTTTCCGCTTCTGCCTTCCGCCTTCTGCCTTCCGCTTTCTGCCTTCCGCCTTCTAAAGTGATCAACCGTTATCCTTGCTCCACGCACCGTCAAGCAGGCGCCAGATTCTTCTGGCATTGATATCCTGCAGCTCCAGCGGCAGAAACACCTGCGGGAAATTCTGGTAACAGATGGGACGGACAAAGCGCTTAATCGCTGCCGTTCCTACCGAGGTGAATTTGGCGTCCGTGGTGGCCGGATATGGGCCTCCATGCTGCATGGACGGGCAGACTTCCACTCCGGTTGGAAATCCGTTGAAAATCAAACGCCCCACTTTGCGCTCCAGCAGCCCGACCAGCTTTTGGTTGTCGGCCAGGTCCTCTGCCGTACCGTGAATGGCAGCCGTCAGGTGACCCTCAAGCGTGCCGGCGATTTTTTCTAATTCCTCCTTTTCCCGGCAGCGCACGATTATCGTGGAAGGGCCAAATACCTCACCGTGCAGCGCAGAGTTCCTCAGGAAAGTCTGAGCGTCGGTGACAAAAGCGACAGCTTGTGCCTCTGTTCTCGACGCATCCGGATGGTTCTGGGACGTGTGCATTTCCACGCCGCTGATGTTTTGAGCCTTCCTGATTCCATCCTGAAAACTTTCCAGGATGATCGGGTGCAGCATCGTGCCAGTGGGTGCCTGACGAATCAGATCCGTCACGCGGGCCACCATCCGGTCCATTGCTTCGTCGCGCAGGCCGACTACCAGGCCAGGACAAGTGCAGAACTGCCCGACCCCCAGCGTGACGGATTGCTTCAGTCCCTCGGCGATCTCTTCCGACCGCGCGCCCAGAGCGCCCGGGAGGACGAATACTGGATTGATACTGCCCATCTCCGCATAAACGGAGATGGGCTCAGGGCGCCGCGAAGCCGCATCGAACAGAGCGCGACCTCCTTTGAAAGAACCGGTGAATCCCACTGCTCTGGTCAAAGGGTGAGTCACAAGCCAGTGTCCGACTTGATGACTGGTCCCATGCAGTAGAGAAAAAAGTCCCTCGCGCATCGCGCTTTTTTGAATGGCCCTGCCGATCGCGCGGGCCACCATCTCGGATGTGCCGGGATGCGCGGGATGCGCCTTAAACACGACAGGGTTGCCGGCCGCCAGTGCCGATGCCGTATCTCCTCCGGCTACGGAGAATGCCAGCGGAAAATTGCTGGCGCCAAATACAACAACCGGACCAATCGGTATCAGCATGCGGCGGATATCCGGTTTGGGAACCGGTTTCCGATCGGGAATGGCGCGGTCGATGGAAGCCTCGACCCACGAGCCGTCGCGAATCAGAGAAGCGAACATCTGAACCTGAGCAACGGTGCGTGTCCTCTCGCTTCGAAGACGTTCTTCCGGCAAGCCGGTTTCCATGGCAGCGCGCTCGATAAGCGTTTCATCCAGTCGAATGATTTCTTCGGCGATCGCATCCAGGAATTTGGCCCTCTCTTCGGCCGAACGGCGACGGTAGTCCTGGAATGCCTCTTCGGCGCGGCGCAGAGCTGCATCCACTATTTTCTCGGTGGCTTCAAAGAAAGGTGGATCGAGCTTGCTTCCGTTTCGGGGATCGAAGGCGCGGAACGAGATTCCGGCTCCCTCAGTACCGGCACCCAATATGTTTTTTCCGTGTAATTGCATCGTCTCATCCGTGGCTTTGTGTCCTTTGTGTCTTTGTGGTGGAGTTTTTGCACCACAAAGACACAAAAGACACAAAGAGATTAGAGCACGTAGTTCACGAGGGTTCCGATTGGACCGATCGTGATCCGAACTTCGTCATCAGACCGCAGCGTGAAAGTATCCGGGGGCACAATGCCTGTTCCGGTCATCAAAAAACACCCGTCCGGGAAACTATTGTCGCGAAACAGGAACTCAATCAAGGTTTCCGGCGCCCGTTTCATCTCTGAAACTACAGTCCTCCCGACGAAAACCTCCCTGCCGTCGCGCAGAATCTCCAGCCTGATTTCAGTTCCGCCCGGCAAGGGTTCCTGCGAGACCCAGATCCCCGGCCCAAGGGCGCAGCTCTGATCGTAAACCTTGGCCTGGGGAAGATAGAGGGGATTTTCTCCCTCGATTTCGCGCGAACTCACGTCGTTACCGATAGTGTATCCGACAATTCTTCCGCTCGAAGTCACTACCAGTGTCAGCTCCGGTTCGGGAACATTCCATTTTGAATCCCGGCGAATCCGGATCCTCTGATTGTGTCCCACGGTTCGGTGAAAGTTAGACTTGAAGAAGAGTTCCGGGCGATCAGCGTTATAAACGCGATCGTAGAAGTCTCCGCCGCCGGCGCTCTTGGACTCTTCCATGCGCGCATTGCGGCTGCGAAAGTAGGTGACACCGGCCGCCCAGACTTCCTGTCTGCCGATCGGAGGAAGAAACTCCGAAGGGGCCACTTCAGCCACCGGTGTCCGGCTCGAGGTCGCGGCGGACAGGAAAGAAGGCAGATCGTCCCGGTTGACAAGTTCCGTCCAGTCCAGATTGTCAAGCCGGAAAGAGCCCCGAATGCTGACAACGACGGGTCCCTGCGCGGTTCGGTAAAGTTTCATCCCCCTTCATTCCCCTTCATAACCCTTCACCCCCTTCAACTCAAAATGCCGATTCGCCACCGAGCGGTATCCATACAACAAGGCATTCTCCAGTTCGGATTCTTCCACGACGGTGGCATGGATCGATCGGGCCGCAAGTGCGGCGCGCCAGGCAACGGGCAGCGGACCGATGCCGGCGATAACGACCGGATATCCCCGCGCAATCGCTTCCCTTTTCAGAAACATATCCAGGTCTGCGGCAATGAATGCTCCGATCATGAAAGAAAGTCGTTCGTCGGGCAAGCTGGTAGATGTTTGCTCCAAAAGACGAACACAAAAAAGGGCCCTGGAAAGTCCCGAGCGCCGCTGCTCCTCCATTCCTGCCTGCAGCCAGGACGAAGCAAGAGAATCGGGAGGACCGGAGGGAATGGAACTGGCGAGAATCGTCTGAGTCTGTGCAGAATGGATTAACTCGCCCGAGAGCGACGTAAAACTGGAAATCACTTTGCCGGACATGTTTACCTGAATAGCCTTCCAATGTGATCCCAGGCTCAACAGCGCGCCGCCCTTTTGAAAATATCCAAGCGCGTGTAATCCCACGCAAAGCGTTTCCTCCCCCCGCATCATGTCGCACGAGCCCACATCTTGTGGTGCGCACTGAGACGGTCCGCAGCGCACACCGGGGATCATAAGAACCGGAAGTGAAGTAACGTCGCTGAAGTTATGTCGCTGTGTCGACGACGCGAGTTCATCGGTTCCCGCAGGCGCGGGAACATGCGGGATTTCCGCCAGCCCAAGCGGCGAAGTGATCATGCCGGCGGCAATCAGATAGGCGGCCGTTGCGGGACCCGCATCCGACAGGGCGCGGGCGATCAGGTCGCGCAGTTCCTCGCGAAGGCGCCTGGAGGAGCCCTCTTGTGCCGTGTTGCGAACCCCCACATTGGCGCGACCGCGTGCCAGCACTCGTTCGCCGTCGATGACCCACACTCGGCTGTTCGTAGTGCCGGTATCCACGCAAACTGCACAAGAGTTGCGGGTTCCGGGTTGCGGGTTACGGGTTGATTGGTTCAAGATGCTGTGCTCAAAGGGAAATGAGAGTTGACATGGAACTTGACGAGTGAGGAACAGAGATCTTAAGGTTCAATCCCCAACGAATAACACGCTAACCCGTAACACGCTAACCCGCAATACCTAACCCGCAACTCGCCAACCCGCAACGCGCCAACCGGCAAACCCCAAACTCGCAATACGCGAACCCTTGTGGTCAAAACCTACCGAAACGCTTCCTTATTAACCACATAGGGCATACGCGATGGGTCTCCCCCGTAGCGGTTTTCCAGGACATCGATCACTGCCTGCACGGCGCGTCCCGCCATTCCAACATCCGGATCGGAAGACAGGCGGGTCTCCTTGGTGCCGGAAGCAAAGTGATGGAACATACGCAACCGGTCCTTCAGCACAGGGTCTCGCAGCCGGCTGTCGGCGGGCAAAGGTTCTACTTCGAACACGTCCAATGCGGCGCCTCCAATGCGGTTCTCCACCAGCGCCCGGTACAGCGCCTGTTCGTCGACGACTGGGCCGCGCGCGGTGTTGATCAGATACGCGGTCGGCTTCATCAGACCCAGCAGTGACTCATTTATCATGTGATAGGTAGGGTTGTCGCCCGCCTTTATCAACGGGATATGAAGGCTCACGTAATCCGCGCGCCGGAAAGCGTCTTCCAGCGGCACGTAGAAGATCCGGTGCGGTTTGCGGCAGAAACCTGCTTCAAAACGAAGATCCATTTCCCTTTGAGCAAAATCAAGGAACTGTTGATCACGTGATCGCGGACTGTAGAGCAGAATCTCCATATCCAGTCCGATGCACTTGCGGGCAAACGCCTTTCCGATGCGCCCGGCCCCGATGACGGAGACCGTTTTTCCCGTCACTTCATCGCTGAGAAAAGGATAATTGGGGTGCCACACTCCCCAGCGGTTTTCTTCAACAAGTTTCTCCGAAGGGTACAGCTTTCGGGAAACACAACCCATCAGAAAGAGCCCGAACTCGGCTGTTGCTTCGGTCAGAACGTCAGCCGTATTAGTAAACGGGATTTTTGCGCTATTCGCCGCGGCTCGATCGATATTGTCAAATCCAACCGCCACGTTGGCTACCACGCGGAGCGTGTCCCTTCCGGCGGCAAGCAGTTCCTGATCGACACTGTCACGCAAGGTGGTAATGATGGCCTCGATACCACTACGGACCCTTTCAAGGACCAAATGCCTGGGAGGCGGCTCAATTTCTGGGTAAACCTCCAGCTTATATCCCTGGCGTCGAAGCCGCTCCAGCGCCTCGGCTCCGATGTCGGTGGTCACGAAAACCCTGGGTGCAGAACCTGGCATTTAGAATTCCTTGGATGTGAGTGCGGAATGACCAGCCCGGATTATTCAATAATCGTGACCGCAACGGCAACATCAGTTAAAACGTGAGAAAAAATTGAACCGCCAAGAACGCGAAGAACGCTAAGAATTTCTTTTTCAGTCCGGCAGTTGAAATGTTACTGCACTTTACACGTGACACTTCTTCAGAACTTTCAATTGCTTGCAGTCAGCTAGTAGTTCGGACCCATGATGAGCTTAGCGTTCTTGGCGTTCTTCGCGGTTCAAGCTTGGGCTGCGTGTGTGAAATGAAGGAGAGGGGGAAGGGAAGTCAGGCGAGAGGTAATAACGCGTAGGCTAGCGAAACCTCCCGCCTTAACTGAATGCACCGGTGTAATCCCCGCACCGCATGCGCGCGCCGCCCCGTCTGGCTGTTCCAGCAAAAGCGACTATGTGCGGTTTGGGGTGACCCTGGGCCTACGTTCGCCGGTGAATCACCAGCATCGGTTTGAATTTTTCGAACGCCCAAACCACCAGTCCGCCAATTGCCACCGGAATAAGCAGGATTATGGTACCCACCGAAATCAAGAACAGAATGCCGAGGATATCGTACATCTTGACCACCCTTTAAAACGGAGGCAGTGTCTGTGATCGTCACACCTTAATTTCCCGGAGACATCGTCGGATGTCCCTGGGGGTGCGAACAAACAAAAGACGCTCGGGATGGGTCCTTTTGGAACCGACCTCCGAATTTCCAGTTCTTCAAAAAGCAATTCGTATACCACTCTCATCCAGTGATGATGCAGAAAAGCCTCGGTGGTTGTTTCTTATGGCAGATCTATGGATTAGCGCCGATTGGCACGATGAACGTCCGGGACTTCCATGTGGAACCAAACTGTCGCACGGGAAGAGTTTTCTATCCGAATGGTTAGTGCTGCAAAATTTTCTCGCTCTCGGAAAGTCACATTCCTTCACCGCAGAGGCGCAGACAACGCAGAGGTTGCGCAGAGACATGCAAACGAAACTCTGCGCATTCTCTGCGTTCTCTGTGCCTCTGCGGTGAAGGAATGTAGGCGCCAGACAAAACTTTGTTAAACAAAGCGATAAGTTGCCATCTTGTAACATAAAGGGCACAAGGCGGGGACACGCGCAGCAGGCTAAAATGAAGGCGAAAGGAATGAGTCATGCGTTACAAACGGAAGGGTTTGCCCAGCTCGAGGTAATTTTGCACAATTTCTTTGGATCTCTCTTTTCCTTTTTCTTCAGCCCACTGGGCATCGCCGTTCTGGCGATTCTGGATACCTCGGTTCTTTTTTACATGCCGTTTGCCGTGGATGCGGCAGTCATCGTTCTTGCTGCCCGGGACAAGGACTGGTTTTGGGTTTATCCTGTCATGGCTGCCCTGGGATCGATAATTGGAGCCGCCTGGACCTATGCAATCGGAAGGAAGATCGGTGAGGGTCGTCTGGAACGATTTATGCCGAGGCGGCGTTTGGCCAGATTAAAAGAGAAGGTTCGCACGCAGGGAGCCGTTGCGATGGCTGTCCCGGCCCTCATACCTCCTCCTTTTCCGTTTACTCCATTTATTTTGACGTGCGGTGCCCTGGAGGCGAGCCAGCGCAGCTTCTTAACTACGCTGGCTGCAGTGCGATTACTGCGATACGGAGGAGAAAGCCTGCTTGCAGTCTTTTACGGGGGGAGCATCATCCGCTGGATGGACTCGGAGGTGTTTCGGGCGGTCGTATGGATATTCTTTGTCCTGATCATCGCCGGGACTGCATTTTCCACGTATAAGTTCGTCCGGGGATCGCGACGGAGAATCGCCTAAACTACTACTTAATTCCAAAAATTCGAGCAAGAATTTACGCGAATTTATGCAATCAGGTATCTGACCCCTGCCTCTGTTGACATCGCTGCTACATTAAAATTAACAACAAAGGGTTAACATCCCTTAAGTTCACCAAGCCCGGCGTTTTTATGCCGGGCTTCCTCTTTTTATGACCGGGTAGAAGGACCGCGACGCTGTCAGTCAATCAGATCAGGGTCGTTGGTCATCGGTCATCGGTCAGGAGTCATGGGACATAAATTTAAGTCTTCCAGGCTGTTACACGATGTCGGATTTTTTTCCCCATTCTCCGCCAAACACAAATTCGCTGATTTGTCTTCGGGTGCGCGGGGCCACTTCACGCTGTCGCAGCGGCTCGGGCAAGCTTTCCGGCCGGCCGATATATCCCAATGCAATCATTGCGACTGCCTCGTGCCCTTCGGGAATGTGAAACAGCGTGCGTGCACGCCCCGCATCGAATCCTGCCATCTGATGAACGAAAAGCTCGCGTGAAGTTGCTTCCACCACCAGGGTTTCCACCGCCAGCCCGACATCGTGAAAAGCGTGCCGGTTTTCCTTGCCGTTCTTTTCGAAACGGAGTTTGGCGACGGACAGCATCAAGACGGGCGCCTGACGAGCCCACTGCTGGTTTACTTCCACCATGCACGAGAGCAATTGCTCGTGCAGTCCCGGCTCTGCCTTTGTGGCCAGAATGAAAGACCAGGGTTGTTCGTTGAAGGATGAAGGCGCCCAGCGTGCCGCTTCCAGCAGACTCAAAATTTTGTCGCGTTCAACAGGCCTGGAATCGAAAGCCCTCGGACTCCAGCGCCTGGCGAGAAGCGGGTGAATAGGATGTTGGGTCTCGGCGAGTTTGTTCATTTCTCTCTCCTGTGCATTAGCCTTTATCCTACCCCGGTCAAAGGCCGCGCACAGAGGGGTCAGGTCTTGAAATTTGAAATTCGCGGCCACGAATTTCAAATTTCAAGACCTGACCCCTCCGTGAGTGCCCGTCTTTGGTTGCGTAAGCCTTCAGGCTGTGGTCTTATGATCAACTCTCATGTCTACCGAACCAGGGCTGATCGAGTGCCGTGATGCCGGATTCGAGTTAAACGGGCAGCCCATTGTTTCAGGGTTGAATTTTTCCATACCTCGAGGGGAAATCCTGGTGCTGCTGGGACGCAGCGGCAGCGGTAAAACAACTACTCTGAAGCTAATCAACCGGCTGTTGGATTTGACGCGGGGTGAAATCCGATTTGAAGATAAACGCACAGCCGACTGGGACCCGATTCGACTGCGCCGGCGAATTGGTTACGTGATACAGGAAATCGGATTATTCCCGCACTTCAGCGTGGAACGCAACGTCGCGCTGGTTCCTCGTCTTGAAGGTTGGCAGCGAGCACGCATCGAGGCACGGGTGCGAGAGCTGCTAAACCTGGTCGGCCTGGACCCGGCGCAATTTGCAAAAAGGTACCCACATGAGCTTTCCGGCGGCCAGCGACAGCGCGTCGGAGTGGCCCGTGCCCTGGCCGCCGATCCAACGGCGCTGCTGATGGATGAACCGTTCGGCGCGCTCGATCCGATTACTCGAGGCGAGATTCAACAGGAGTTTCGTCAGTTACAAAGAGGGTTGGGAAAGACCGTGGTGCTGGTGACCCACGATGTTCAGGAGGCGCTTCGGGTGGCGGATCGAATCGGGCTGATGGAAGCCGGCAGGTTGGTGGAGATTCAGAAGCCGCGGGACTTTCTTCAATCCGGAAATCCGGCAGTAAGGGCGGTGCTGGCTTCCCTGCCGGATCGACGCGAAATACCCTGATGAACTTGGCAGAATTTTTCTCCCGCTATGGATCAGAGATCGGGCACCGATCCGGAGAGCATCTCTTCCTGGTAGGCATCGCGATTTTGATCGCAGTCGCCGTCGGAATACCCGGAGGCGTCATGCTCACGCGCAGTCCGCGATTGAGCGCTCCAATTCTGGCCGTGGCAAATGCGATTCAAACGATTCCAAGCCTGGCGTTATTCGGCATTCTCATTCCTTTGCCATTCCTTGGCGGCGTCGGAGCTCGGACGGCGGTCGTTGCCTTGGTCCTTTACTCGCTGCTGCCTATTCTGCGAAACACGTTTACCGGAATCAATGGAGTAGACCCGGCGATCAGAGAGGCTGGGCTTGGTATGGGAATGACCGACTGGCAACTATTGTGGCAGGTTGAAATCAGGCTGGCCCTGGGAGTGATCCTTGCTGGAGTTCGAGTAGCTACGGTGATCGCCATCGGACTGGCGACTATAGCGGCCGCGATCGGCGCAGGAGGTCTGGGGGTATTCATCTTCCGCGGCGTTGCCATACTGGACAACTCGCTGATTTTGGCGGGCGCCGTTCCTGCGGCGATTATGGCGCTTTTGGCCGACGCCGCGCTGGGCTGGGTCGAGCGTCGCTTTGTCTTCCGGCGAAGATAATTGCCACGAAGACACGAAGAACAGTGAATGCGAGTTGTGAGTTAAGCAGGTTTGGTGCCTTGGTGGTTCAAAAGGAATCAACCACCAAGACACCAAGCCAGTTCAATTCACAACTCGGATTCAATCAATTCTCAATTTTGATCTTCAAAATTGGAAAACGGTATCGTTCATGAGGAAGCTATTCGCCCTACTACTGCTTTTTTCCCCACTGGCCTGCCACTCAGCCGGGCAGCGCCCCATCGTGATCGCATCCAAGAATTTCACCGAGCAAATCATTCTGGGCGAGATGCTGGCGCAGGTACTTGAGTCACGGCCTCACGTTTTCGTCGACCGGCGCCTCAATCTGGGCGGGACGTTTGTGTGTCACGGGGGGTTGGTCGCCGGGGCAATTGATGTTTATCCGGAGTACACCGGCACTGCATTCACGGCGATTCTCAAGCACAAGCCGGTTTCCGACGCGGCCGAAGTTTACCGCCAGGTAAAGTCGGAATATCAAACCCGATTTGCCGCCGAGTGGAGCAAGCCACTGGGGTTCAACAACACCTTCGCGATCGTGATTCGGGGAGACGACTCAAAACGGTACCGCGTGCGGACGCTTTCTGAAGTGTCCGCAGTGACTCCGCATTGGAAGGCGGGCTTCGGTTACGAGTTTATGGAACGCGCAGACGGTTATCCCGGACTGGCAAAGGCTTACGGTCTGAGGTTTGCCGTGCAACCGCGCATCATGGATCTCGGCCTGCTATACCGGGCGCTCACGGAACGGCAGGTGGACCTGGTGGTGGGCTCGTCGACGGACGGGTTGATTTCCAGTCTCGGACTGGTGGTGCTCAAAGATGACAAGCATTACTTTCCGCCGTACGAAGCTGCATATGTGGCGCGGCGCGACTCGCTGGCCCGCCACAAGGAGCTGCGGCCGGCAATTGAAGCGCTGGAAGGCCGGATATCGGATGAGCAGATGCGACATCTCAATTACCTGATTGATGGAGAACATCGGAGCGTGAAGGACGTGGCCAGGGAATTCCTGGTGAAGGCGGGGATTTTGAAATAATTATTTTGCCCGTTGCCCGTAGTCAGTTGTCCGTGGTCCGTTGTTTGTGGTCCGTTGTTCGTTGTCCGTTGTCGGGCGGCACGCGAAGCGCAGAGCCACGTCCCGCAAGGGCGTGGCGGAAACCAAGAAAGTCGGCTCGCAGGCTTCTATCGCTTCTTTGGAGACGGAAGATGTCATGGAACTCTGCCAGTTAACCGGTGTCATGAAAGCTCGGTGATTGGCGCCAGCCGCCTTCTTTCGCTACCGCCACACCCTTGCGGGACGTGGCTCTGCGCTTCGCGTGCAGACGGGCGACGGACCACGGACAACGGACTACAAACAACCGTCCACGACTCACTCTGAACTGTAGCTCACCTCTGTCTTGCGGATCTTCAGGCCGGCCAGGGCCAGCAGGACGGCTGTTACCACCAGCAGGCCGGGGATCGCAATCCAGGCGGGCGTAGGCTCGGCGATAATCTCGATGCTTCGATGAGGAATCGCTACCGGACAGAGAGATTGCAGATAGTGGATAACACTGATCTTCTTCAGCAGCGGCGGCAGCAGGAAATTGATGTTTTCCCAGCCCAGCAGGAGCGCGGCAGGGATGATGGGATTGCGGACCAGCAGACCTATCAGCAGAAAAACCGAGCCATACCCGATGCAAGCCAATGTGATCGTTCCAAGATAGGCAAACAATTGTTGAATGCCCGGGCCGTTGAAGAAAAACTCATGCGCCGACGTCCCGGCAGGAAGATAGATCAGGATGAAAGTTGCTGCGGCGCTGAAACCGAAAAGGGAAGTTGCCGCAATCAGGCCGGCCGCATATTTTCCAACGACCAGCACCTCACGCCGCACCGGCGTTAGAAAATAATAGTGGAGGGTCTTCTCCAGCACCTCGCCTCGAAACAGATTGCCGAAAATCCCCACGCAGCCGAAAAAAACGGCGAGCCGGAGCATAAA
>DASXQR010000057.1:0-43579 GCA_036507075.1 Acidobacteriota bacterium
ACAAATCGCATCCGTTCTTCCATCGTCGACCTCTCTGCCCAGGGCATCCTGTGATCTCCTCAAAGACCCCATTCTGCCCTGTTCAATTGTGTCAACGATGTTGTGAGGTTAAAGTGTCAACGATGTTGTGAGGTTGTACCCTGGCAACGGACAACGGACAACGGACAACTAACAACGGGCGACGATTGGATATGATACAAACATCCAATGAAGCTTGTTTACGATGTGGCCGTTGTCGGGTCGGGCGCCACCGGCGGATGGGTTGCCAAGGAATTGGGCGAAGCCGGATTGAAAGTGGCTGTCCTCGAGGCAGGGCCAAGGATTGATCCGTCGCGCTTTACCACCCATGTGCACCCTTATGAGATGCAACTGCGCGGGCGCCGCAGCAGTGACCTGCGCCGGCGCAAGCCGATCCAAAGCCTCTGCTACGCCTGCACCGACTACAACGATTACTTCTTTGTCGATGACGCCGATCATCCGTACAGCACACCGAAAGATCAGCCGTTCTGGTGGATCCGGTGCCGCGTGGTGGGAGGACGCTCCAATGTGTGGGGTCGCATGGTTTACCGCTACAGCGACCTGGATTTCAAGGCGGCCGGCATCGACGGTGCCGGCGAAAACTGGCCGATCGGCTACGCAGATCTGAAGCCCTACTACGATAAGGTCGAGGATTACATCGGCGTCAGTGGATCACCCGAAAACCTGCCGCATCTTCCCGACGGCGTGTTCCTTCCTCCCATGAATCTTACCTGCGGCGAGCAACTGCTGAAGAAAACAGTCGATCGCATGGGACGCCGGCTTACTATCGGTCGCGTGGCGATGCTGACGCGCCCCCATCGCGGCCGTGCAGCTTGCCACTACTGCGGCACGTGCGAACGCGGGTGCGATTCGAATTCATTTTACGCCAGCCCGCTGACCACTTTGGCGGATGCGCTAAACACCGGCAATGTAAAACTGATGACCGACTGTGTGGTCAGCCACATCACGCACGATGGCGCGGCAAGGGCGAGGAGCGTCTACTACGTAGACCGCCTGACGCGACAGCACCGCGAAGTGCCCGCCAGGGCGATTGTACTGTGCGCGTCGGCGATGGAATCGGCGCGCATTCTTTTGAACTCCAGGTCATCCAGTTTCCCCAATGGTCTCGGAAACTCCAGCGGCGTGCTGGGCCATTATCTGATGGACCATATCAAGCACGGCGGGGCCAGCGGTTATTTCCCGCAACTGTCAGGGCGGAAGCGCGAGCACAACGGAATCCGCAGAAGCGGGATTTTTATCCCGCGCTTTCGCAATTTGAAGAAAGTCGATTCACCTTTCATTCGCGGCTATGGCATGGAAGGGGAAAGCATGCAGGCGGAATTTGAACATGCTTATTCTGCGCCGGGATTCGGCGCCGGTTTCAAGAAACGCGTGCGGGATGACGTTCCCTGGACGGTCAGCCTTTACGGCTACGGCGAGTGTCTTCCTAGATACGAGAATCGAATGGAGCTGCGCGAGGACCTGGTGGATGCCTGGGGCATTCCCAGCGTGCATATTGCAACGGCCTGGTCCGATAACGACATAAAGCTGGTGAACGATATGGGTGATTCCGCGGCGGAAATGATCGAAGCCGCCGGCGGCGTGGTCAATCAGGTCATGAAGACGCCCGCCGTTTTCGGTTTTTCCAATCATCAGGTCGGGACGGCGCGCATGGGCAGGAATCCAAAAACTTCATTTCTAAACTCCTTCTGCCAGTCACACGACGTAAAAAACCTTTTCATCATGGACGGCAGTTGCTTTACCAGCTCCGCCTGGGCCAATCCCACTCTCACAATGATGGCCCTGGCCGTGCGCGCGTGCAAGTATTTGAAGGATCAATACCGGCAAGGGAATTTAGGATAGTGGTGTTAAGCTGGCTTGGTGTCTTGGTGGTGAAAAACGTTTTCAACCACAAAGGCACAAAGCCAGCTCAACTCTGTTGAGAGTGACGACTCCAGTCCCTAGAAAGCCAGCCTCAGCGCAAACTGCATCTGGCGCGGGACACTGCTGGTGTTGCGGATTTTGCCGAAGTCCGGGCTTTCAATGTTTATCACTGGGTTTTCTAGGGTCGGCGTATTGGTGACGTTGAAAACCTCCCATCGGAACTGCAGGCTCACCTGTTCGCGGATGGGAAACGATTTCATTAGTCCGAGATCCAGGTTGAACGCCCCATCGCTGCTGAGAATTCCACGTCCCGCGTTCCCCAGGCGAAAGGAGCCGTCTGGATTCCTTGGAATCGCGAAAGCTGACGTGTCAAACCAGCGGTCCGCCGTCGGATGGGAAAGTTTTCCCTCCCGCAATCGATCCGGAAACCATTGGCCGACAGCGGTCGCTCCCAGGCGCTGCCGCGCGTTGGGCACGATCAAAGTGAAAAAATGACCTGACTGTGCCGAAAACAGTCCGGAAATCTCCCACCCGCCCAGCAACTGGTTGAGGATTCCACCCTGGTTCATCAACGCCCGGCCCCTTCCAAAGGGTAACTCGTAAGTGGCGGCGCTTACAAAGCGGTGCCGGTAGTCAAATTCGGAATTTCCGCGGCTCGCATCGATATTGTGGAAGTCCTGCAGTCCTCCTCCACCGGAGCCGAACTGCTCGGATACGTTGTCAAGAGAGTGGCCCCACGTGTACGCGCTCGAGAAAACCAGACCTTGAGAGTACCGGCGTTCCAGTTGCAAATCCAGGCCGTGATAGCTCGCATGGCCGAAGGGGCTGCGCAGTGTGATGTTGTTCCATTGCGGGATGGGCCGGCGCTGGCGTTCGGTGGCGGGCGGTCCCAATGGAGAACCGTTCCAATTATAGGCATCCATAATGAAGCTGGAAGACGATCCTACATAAGCCACCGTCAGCGAAAGATCGCGCATCAGCTCGCGCTGCACCGCCAGGTTCCACTGGTGAATGGTGGGTTCGGGAAAATCCGTTTGCCACACGCTCCAGTTCAGATTGTCGGGTGGCGTCGTCGTGCTCCCGAGAACGCCGGCCGGGAGCCCATCGGCCAGGCGCACGGCGGGACGCGTGGGCGTCGACTGCAGCGTCACACTTCGATTGAAAGGAAAGTTGTTGATCATCCGCGCGTCGGCTCCCAGCGAGCCCTGCCCGCCATAGAAGACTCCGTATCCGCTGCGTAAAACCGTGCGAGGGGCAATCTGATAAGCGAAACCGATTCGGGGAGCAAAGTTGTTTTTGTCGGTGTTGACAAGCGCCCGGCACGACCACGACCCGCCGCAGTGTGCCGCGGGCCGAATCGTGTTGAACTGGGATCCCGGCTCAATCACCAGCATATTCATGCGATCGGTCTGCTCGTACCACGGGCTGGTCAGCTCGTAGCGCAGGCCCAGATTAAGTGTGAGTTTGGGCGTTAGTTTCCAGTCATCCATCGCGTAAATCATGTAGTTCTGGAAGCGCATGTTGCCTCTCAGAATGCTGCTCAGAGCGGCCGACGCCGGCATTCCCAGCAGAAAATCAGCGAAGCTGACGCCGGTGAATTGACCGTCGAACGTGAAATTTCCATGGGAGCTGTTGCCCCCGAAAATATCCGAGCGGTTCCATCGAAGATCCGTACCGACCTTGAAGTTATGCGAGCCGTGATTCCAGGAAACGTTGTCCAGGAATTGGCGAACCTCGTGGATCTTGAAGTTGGGCATTGATCCCGGCTCTCCAAGGCCCTGGTAACTGATAGCCCCGGCCAGGGCAAACTGGGGCAACCCGAACAGCTTTTCCCCGCCCGGAATCCCCTTGATTCCGTATTTGGCCGTTAATTCTGCCAGCGGCTCTTTGGACAACTCCCGTTTGTCGACCTTCTGGCGAACAAAGCCGAAGCGAAATTCGTTGACCAGACGGGGGGAGAAAATACGCGTGTAGGAAAGCACGGCGCTGGCGGCGTTGTTGTCGTCAAATGCACGGTCGTTGTTCTGGCCGCCGCGCGCGGGAGGTTCGAACACTGAATCGCGCAGATTGTCAAAACGGGAAAAGCTGACGCGGGCAAAGAGCTTGTTGCTGTCGGAAAGGTTGTGATCCACTCGCGTGTCAAGCTGGTCGCGGTCGGTAGTCCAGGGGGGATTGCGGATGAAGTTCGCGCGCGTTCCCGAGCCGGTGAAGTTCGGTAGAGGCCACAATTCCAGCATCCGTGCCGCCGTTGGATCGAAACGCTCCTTTGGAATCTTGTTGCCCTGGAACGGCTGTCCCGTTACCGGATCCCGGATGGTCCTGCTGAATTCGCCGTTGCGTTCCGCCGCGGTCGGGACCACCACCAGGTCCGATTGCTCGCGACGCTCGCGTCTGCCTTCCCAACTGACAAAGAAAAATGTCTTGTCCCGGACGATCGGACCTCCAAAAGTGGCCCCAAACTGGTTCTGGCGCAGCACCTCGGGGTCCGCCTTTCCGTCTCCATCGCGATCAACGTAATTAAAAGTATCGCGCGCGTCGAAGATATCGTTGCGTATGTACTCGTAAGCGGTCCCTGAGAATCGGTTGCCGCCCGACTTGATGCTCACAATCATGACCGCGCCCGAATTGCGGCCGAATTCGGCAGAATAGTTGCTGGTTTGAAGAGTGAATTCGGAGACCGCGTCCAGCGAGGGAATCACCACTTGCATCTTGCGATCCTGCATTCCCATGACGTTGTTGTTGTTGTCGATGCCGTCGATGATAAAGCTGTTCTGCGTCATCGGCTGGCCGTGCGCATTGAAACCGCTTTCCCGGTCGCGGCTGCGCGTGGCCGGCATTATTCCCGCGGCCTGCCAGGCCAGTTGCTGAAAGTTTCTGCCGTTCAACGGCAAGTCACGGATTTGTTCCTGACCCACAACATGGGAAAGCGACGACGTCTCGGCCTGCAGCAGCGGCGCTTCTGCCGTCACTGTTGCAGTTTCCGCAAACTCACCGATGGCCAGCGTGAAATCGGCCCGCACGCGGTCTTGCGCATGGAGGGGGATGTTTTGCCACACGGCCTTCTTAAAGCCGACCATCTCAACCATGAGATCGTAGCCGCCCACTCGCAGCGGTCCTACCGTATAGCTTCCATTCTCCGAACTCACAGTGGTGCGGTTCTCATTGGTCTCGCGGTTTGTGACCGCGATCTTTGCTCCCGGAATGGCGGCGCCCGTGGCGTCCGTGATTACACCGGTTATTACTCCCATGTCCTGCTGGGCGAGGACCAGATTTGTGGTTAGAAAGAAGCTGCATGCCAAAAGCAGGTTCTTCATGGCGTCTCCTCTAAGGGTTGCGGATTCCGGGTTGTGGGTTGCGGGTTACTTGTTCCGAGTTTGCGGGTTAGTGATCCCGAGTTGCGGGCTCCGGGTTCCGAGTTGCGGGTTACGGGTCGCGACGGCGAGGGATTTTTTCTCTCAGTCATAACCTCTCTTGCTGATACGCTTAGAAACAAGCACTTTTGAGATGACGGAACTGGATCAGATTCTAATTCAATTGGAAGGCAGGGGCCAGACCTGATTGACTCGCTTTGGCTTGGCGAAGTGCTGCGACGGGACCGGAAACATTCCTAAAATCGCAGGGGCGGCCTAACATGGGCGCCCGGTTCGCCGATTTGACCGGCGGCACCGACGCGGGCGGCCAGGTTAGGCCGCCCTACGATTTGGAGGCCTGGATGACTTGGCTTACGTTTGTTCTTGCAGCCATTCTTGTCATTCATGGTGTGCTGCCGCCTCAGGCAAACAAACCAGCGCCCGTGTCCGGATCCTCAGACGCTGCGCTTCGCAATGCTGTAGAACAGTTTATCTCGCGGGAAGAGCCCGGTTACATCTCGGAATTCATCCAACTCCTTTCCATTCCCAATGTGTCCTCCGATCGGGCCAACATCCGCCGCAATGCGGATTTTTTGCAGCAAATGCTTCAGAGGCGCGGTATGAAGTCGGAGATTCTCCAGACGGCAGGCAATCCGCTTGTCTACGGTGAGCTCGAATCCCCCGCCGCCACGCGCACGATTCTCTTCTATATTCACTATGACGGCCAGCCTGTCGATCCATCGCTGTGGAAACAGTCCAGCCCGTTCCAACCGGTCCTTCGTACGGGAAGGATGGAGGACGGGGCGGCGGCGATCACAAATCTGTCACAAGTACGGAAGTTTGAACCGGACTGGCGCCTCTATGCCCGTTCCGCTTCTGACGACAAAGCTCCCATCGAGGCGCTGTGCGTGGCGCTCGATGCCTTGAAAGCAAACGGCCGAAACCCCGCCGGCAACATCAGGATCATACTGGATGGTGAAGAAGAAGCAGGCTCGCCCAGCCTGACTGCCGCAGTGGCGCGATACAGAGACAAATTGAAGTCGGATTTGCTGCTGGTGCTGGATGGACCGACGCATCCCAGCGGGGGACCGACTGTAGTTTTCGGCGGCCGCGGCATTCTGGATGTGGATCTGACCGTGTATGGACCCAGGTTCGCGCTTCACAGCGGGCATTACGGAAACTGGATTCCTAATCCGGCGATGCGCCTGGCGCAGCTCCTTGCGTCGATTAAGGACGAACGAGGACATGTGATGATCGAAGGCTTCTACGACGGAATTCCGGCGCTGACGGACCAGGATCGGAGAGCGATGAATGCAGTGCCCGACGACTTGCCCGGGCTTCGGAGATTTTTTGGCGTGGCTGAAACAGAAGAGCCGGGCCGGACGCTTCAGCAGGCGTTGCAGTATCCCAGCTTCAACGTGCGCGGTTTGAGCAGCGGCTACACCGGACCGCAGGCGCGGACCATTATTCCGTCTGAAGCCACCGCAGCAGTTGACATCCGGCTGGTGAAAGAGACGCCGGCGCGGCAGACGCTTCAGAAACTGCTGGCGCACATCCGCCGGCAGGGTTATCACATCGTCGAGCAACCTCCCGATGACGCAACCAGGCTTCGTTACCCCATGATTGTAAGAGTCCAGCCTCGCGGCGAGGGGACGGAAGCATACCGTACCTCAATGGATCTTCCCGTGTCCAAAGCGGTGACTTCTGCGGTGGCGGGGATGTGGGGCCGGGAAGTGGTTCAGATTCGAACGATGGGTGGAACGGTTCCGATCAGCCAGTTCATTCAACTCCTGGGTGTTCCTGCGATTGCAATTCCGATCGTCAACTTCGACAACAACCAGCACAGCGAAAACGAAAATCTCAGGTTGGGAAACCTGCGCGAAGGAATCGTCACGTTTGCGGCGTTGCTGAGTATGAAGTGAAAGTGGGCGAGAATCGGAGTAATCAGAAATCAGGAAACCACCACGAACCCGCCCCGATCAAACAGAACCTTGGGGTCCGAGAGTAATTTGGCGACCAGCACGGAATCGACCGGATGCGAGAAGAAAAACCCCTGCATGCGGTGGCAATTCAATGACCGCAATTGCTCGATTTGACCGGCGTCTTCGACGCCTTCGGCCACCACTTTTATTCCCAGACCATGAGCCAGATTGATTATGGCCCGGATGATTTGCAGGTTTCGCGGGTTGCCCTGCATCTCGCGAATGAACGTGCGATCAATCTTTAAGGTGTCGATGGGGAAGGTGGGCAGGTAACTCAATGAGGAGTAGCCGGTCCCGAAATCGTCAATGCACAGTTGAACGCCCATTTCCTTCAATTGCCCGAGCGCTCCCACGATGGGGGGATGCTGTATCACCATGCTTTCCGTAATTTCAAGCGTGAGGTTCTGCGCTCGCAGTCCGGTTTTCTGGAGAATCGTTTGAACGCGCTCCAGCATATCTAACTGCATCAACTGCCGGGGAGACAGATTGACGTTGAGCTGAAGAGTCTGGAAAGCGGGGAATTCCTCCATCCAGCGACACATCTGCGCGCAGGCCTTTTCCAGCACTCCGTACCCGAGCGGAACAATGATGCCCGTTTCCTCCGCTACAGCGATGAACTCGGGAGGGTGAGTGAGACCTTCGATCGGATGCTGCCACCTGGCCAGCGCTTCGAAGCCGACCAGTTTTCCGTCATCGAGCGTTACAATCGGTTGGTACTGTATCAGGAACTCCGATCTCTCGACGGCCCACCGCAGATCTGTTTCCAGGCGCAGTCGCTTGACCGCGCGCTGATGCATGGCGCGGTCAAACACCTGGTGCCGCGCTCCTGAGGTTTTGGCGCGATGCATCGCGATTTCGGCGTCGCGCAGCAGGTTGTCCGGGTGATCGCAATCGCCCGTCCCGACTGTGATACCGATGGTGGCATTGGCGAAAATCTGCTCCTCGCCTATGTTGAATGGTTCCTGTAGGGCGTTTTGGATTCGTTGCGCCACCCTGAGCGTGTCACTTACATCGGAAATGTCGTGGAGAACGATGGCAAACTCATCGCCGCCTACCCGGGCCACTGTGTCTTCCGGCCGGATCAAGCGATGCAGTCTTCGTGCAAATGCAGCCAGCAGGCGATCTCCAGTGATGTGGCCGAGGCTTTCATTGACCTGTCGGAACCGATCCAGGTTCAGACAGACAACAGCGAACAGGAATTCCTTTCGCCATTTTGCGCGCGCCACCAGTCTTCCCAGAATATTGGAAACCGCCAGGCGGTTGGGAAGTCCTGTGAGCGGGTCATGCCAGTTTACGACGTTAAGGTAGTCGGAGTACTTGCGTTGGTTGGCTTCAGTAGCAGTAGCGACGGCCCAGTTTTTTCCGTCGGGAGTTTCCACAAAGGCCACGGTCAGCTCGGTCCATTTCTGGTCGCCGCTTTTCGTGAGAGTTTTGATGTCCAGGCGAAAGGAAACCGCCGCGCGCTGGATTTGCTCTTCCAGGCTTGTTCTGGCTTCCGGAATTACCAGATCCGCCAGCTTTTTCCCGATCAACTCGCTCTTAGAATAGCCAGTCAGCTCTTCAGCGGCCGAGTTCGCAGCCATAATCTTGCCGCTGTCCAGGCCGAAACATGCAATCTCTTGTTTGGCGGCCTCTAAGGATTTGGACATATATTGCAACTGGTTACCGACGAGCCTGGCCTATCATAAGCGCCCTTCCCCGGGTCGCTTGTGAGAGTGGTTACGTGGGGCGTTTTTCCTCGTGCGAAGAAATTGAACCGCGAAGAGCGCAAAGAGCGCGAAGAGACTTCTTATTCTTGGCGATTCTTGGCGTTCTTGGCGGTTCAGTCTTTTGGCTTACCGCTTTCGCCCCAGCCCAAACTGATCGCCGGTACGAACCGGCTTGCTGTATAAGGATACGATTTCGATCATCTTCTCGCTTTGCACGGCCCTGCCGGTTTCGTCTGCCAGCGCCGCAACAATCTGCTTGCTGTGTGTATCGATCACTTCTCCTGTGGAAGGATAGGCATATTTCCCATCCAGGCTGAATGTCACCCAGCCTGGCTGGTCTCGAAGCTTGATGCTCTTGATCTGTCTGGGCGGCGTGACTGTAGCATCAAAGATGTGCATGCTGCTGTTTGCCGCATCCGAGACCCAGAGTTCCTTTTCATTCGGCGTCAGTCCAACACCGTGACTGGGACATCCGTGACGCTTTACGGGGCCCTTCTGATAGCCGGTGACTTCAACCCGGTGCAGCATTTTTCCGGTGTTCAAGTCCCCGATTTCAAATCCGAGCAGGTCATTCACGTTCACATATACCAGGCTCTCTTTGAAATTCACGGTGAACGGTCGAATATAGTTACTGAAAGGCCCCACCGTCTTTATGGCTTTGTGGGTGCTGGTGTCTGCCACAGTCAACAGCGGAGATTTCAAACCCGCCAGGTAGGCAAATTTCCCCCCCGGTCCGCATACTGTGTTATGGGAACCGGACTTTGTCTCAATTCGCGCGATCACATCTCCTGTGCCTGCGTCGACTACATGCCAGTGAGGTCCCTCGAATGACGGCACGTAGATGGCACTGCCATCCGGTGTGATCGCCATGCGATCGCAACCGCCGTCATACTGTTTGTTCCAAAGGATCTTTTCTGTGGTCAGATCGATACAGACCAGGCGTTGGGGTGTGCTGAAGTAAAGCCTTCCGGTTTTTGCGCTGGCGCACACTCCCTTTACATTTTCCGCCTCTGCGCCCGGTTTTACTTCCAACGTGGGAATTCGCTTCACCCACCGGTGACCGTTATCCATGTCATAGACCAAAATACCGACGCCTCCCCATTCCACGTAGTTTCGAATACCGGGAACCACGACGTACAACAGGTGCTTTTCTTTCTTAGCGGCATCCGTCGTCAGCGGCAGCGGTATGGCAATCAGCGCCAGGAGACAGAAAACATGCAGACCAAACCTGGTAAACTTCACGCGCCCCCTCCTTTTGTCGTCTTCGGTGCGCCTAATTCACGAAATTCTGCTTTCTTGCCAAAATTCCGTTCCACGCTGCCGTGATTGGCACACAGGTTAAAACCCTGGCTTTGTGTCTTGGTGGTTCAATATTTCTCACCACGAAGGCACCAAGCTTCCGAACTTGCACTGAACTTTTTCACACTTTCCGGGACAAGAGACCTGTATTATTTCAGAAATTTCATTTCACAGCGATGAAAGCGATTCGTATTCATCAATTCGGCGGCCCCGAGGTTCTTGAACTGGAAGACCTGCCTGACCCCAAGCCGGCTGCCGGACAGATCCTGGTGCGAGTGCGAGCGGCGGGGGTCAATCCCGTTGACACGTATATTCGCTCCGGCAGCTACGCGGTTAGGCCTCCGCTGCCTTACACGCCTGGAATTGACGCCGCCGGAGAGGTGGCCGCTGTGGGCGACGGGGTCAGTGGTGTGCGCGCCGCGGATCGCGTATATCTTTCAGGCGCGCTCACCGGAACCTATGCGGAGCTGGCCTTGTGTGATAAGTCGCAAGTCCATCCCCTGCCTCAGACAATCTCGTATTCGCAGGGGGCCGCTGTGAATGTTCCCTATGTCACTGCTTACCGCGCTTTGTTTCAGCGTGCGCGCGCCACTGCCGGGGAGGTAGTGCTGGTTCACGGAGGCAGCGGCGGTGTCGGAATAGCCGCCGTTCAGTTGGCGCGTGCCGCAGGAATGCTTGTCGTTGCCACAGCGGGAACCGACAAAGGAAGAGAACTGGTTCTCAAGCAGGGAGCCCATCACGCTCTTGACCATCGTTCGCCCGATTACCTGCAGAAAATTTCAGTTCTGGCCGGTCGTCAGCCCGACGTCATTCTGGAAATGCTGGCCAACGTCAATCTGGGAAAAGATCTCCCGATTCTCGCATTTCGCGGGCGTGTAGTGGTAATCGGAAGCCGCGGCACCGTGGAAATCAATCCCCGGGATGCCATGAGCCGGGACGCCGCGGTGCTGGGAATGACTCTGCTGAATGCTACCGCTCAGGAGCTTGCCTCGATTCACGCAGCGCTGGTAGCCGGGCTGGAGAACGGCACATTGCGTCCCGTGGTCGGCCGTGAGTTGACGCTGGCAGAAGCCGCGCGGGCTCATCAACTCGTGATGGAGCCGGGGGCATACGGGAAAATTGTGCTGGTACCGTGAAGCCGGAATGCGGAATGCGGAATGCGGAATTTCCGTTGTTCGTTGTCAGTTGTCAGTTGTCCGTTGTCCGTGGTCCTTGTCCGTGGTTGGTCCGTTGTCCGTGGTCAGTGGTTCAGTTCTCATCAATGTTCGAACTGGAACACCAGACATTAAGATGGAACAAGGGACAACCGACGACGGACGACTGACAACGGACAACGGACCACTGACAACGGGCATTCCGCATTAGATTTAGATAAGGACCTATGTTGAAAATCTTCAAGCTGGCGATTCCGCCGATTCTGTTGGTCGCCTGCTGGTGCGCTCTTCGCGCTGTTCCATTCGGGCAAAGCGCACCGGCTGGAGATCAGGCCTCAGCGGCCGCAGACCCTGACTACCTGGCATCCAAGGTCCTGATCCGGAGGGACAACTATGGCGTCCCGCACATCCTGGGCGAGACCGAAGAGGCGGCGGCCTTCGGCCTCGGATACGCCGTGGCAGAAGACCATATTCTTGAGCTGGCCCGGTTGTTTCTGAAGGCGCGCAGTGAAGAGGCGGCTTTCTTCGGTGAAAAATTCGTCGACTCGGATCTGGCGACCAAAGAGCTGCAAATTCACGAGTATGCGCAGATTGGCTATCAAAGGATGCCCCCCTGGGTGCGCTTCATCGTCGATGGATATGCCGCCGGTTACAACCGCTACGTAGCCAAACACCGCTCCGAGCTTCCGGAATGGGTGAAGCCTGTTTCGGGCGTGGATGTGGTTGCTCACGCGCGCCGCGTCATCATTATGGAATTCAGTATGGACCTGCGCCAGCTTCAGGCGATTGGTCGCAGCGCCTCGGCAAGCGCCCCGAATGTCTGGTGGGAGCCTGTTCACGGCTCCAACATGTGGGCTATCGGAAAGGAACGCTCGGTGTCCGGAAAAGGCATCCTGCTTGGCAATCCGCATCTGTCCTGGAGTGGATCACAAATCTTTCATGAAGCCCATCTCACCGTTCCGGGAAAAGTGAATATCAGCGGAAGCACTCTGATCGGCGCCCCCGGGCTCGCCATCGGCTTCAATGAAAACCTGGGATGGTCGCACACCGTCAACGCCCACGATTCGGACGACGTGTACGAACTGACGCTCGATTCCAAAGATGAGCATCGCTATCTATATGACGGGCACTCGCTTCCCATGCAGAAACAGGAAATCGAAGTCCGCGTGAAAACCGATTCCGGGATGGTTGCAAGGAAGAAGGATGTCTACTGGACGCACTATGGGCCGGTGCTGAAGTGGCATGCGGGAAAGGCTTATGCGTTCAAATCGGCGAACCTGGACGAGTGCCGGTTCATTGAACAGTGGAATCGTATGGGCAAGGCCGGAAACCTGGCAGAATTTCGGCGCGCTCTCGATATGCAGGCAATCCCCATGTTCAACATCTGCTACGCGGATCGGGAAGGAAATGTGTTCTACATATTCAACGGACGCTTTCCCGATCGCCCCTCCGGTTATCGCTGGTCCGGCGTCATTCCCGGGAACACAGCGGCCTCCGAATGGAGCAGCATTCTTCCGGAATCAAGACTGCCTCAACTGATTAATCCTTCCGGTGGATATGTTCAGAACAGCAATTCCTCACCCTGGTATACCAACTTGCGGCAGATCATCGACCGTAGAAACTTCCCCGAAGATTTGACCCCAAACTTCAATGGCCTGCGAACGCAATTGAGTCTGGAAATGCTTGAAGCCGATAGAAGCATCACTCTGGACGAGGTGCTTTCCTACAAGTACAACACGCGCCTCCTTCTTGCCGACCGCGTGAAGACAGATCTGCTGCAGATAGCCGCCGGTCAGACGGTAGATGGGATCAATCTGGACGAACCTTCTGCCGTGCTTCAAGCATGGGACAACCGAGCGGCGCGTGAAAGCAGGAGCGCGATGCTCTTTGTCACCTTCTGGACGAAATATCGTGAAAAAGCGCGTCCTCTGTTCGCGAAGTCATGGGAAGAACGACAGCCCGTCACAACGCCCGCAGGCATCGGAGATAAAGCAGCAGCCTTGAAGGCGCTGGCCGCGGCCGCAAAGGAGATGAAGGAAAAGTATCACGTCCTTGATCCACCCTGGGGCGACATTCACCGCCTGCGCCGGGGAAGTCTGGACGTGCCGATTGGCGGGTTGACTGACGACTTCGGGGCATTTCGCATCATCGGTTACGAGCCGCTCAAAGACGGCATATTCGCAGCGCGTGGCGGCGACAGCTATGTATTTGCCGTGGAATTCACGTCGCCGCCGAAAGCCTACAGTATCGTCGCGTATTCACAGTCGGACGACCAGAATTCCCGTCATTACACGGACCAGTCCGCGCTTTTTGCGCAGGAAAAATGGAAGCAGGCTTGGTTTACCGAAGACGAGATCGCAAAGAATCTGGAACGGTCCTATCGACCGTGAGATTTCTTTAGTGATACGATCAGGTCAATTTCACACCAACCTTAAGGGGGTCAGCTATGAAGATATTCGATAAGGAACTGTCCGAGTACGTGAGTTTCCAGAAGGTGATTCTCACGTTGATCGTAATCGTAGGCCTGGTGAGACTGGGTCTGTCGCTGGCCGGGGTCTCAAACTCAGTGGCGCGATGGTTCAGCATCACCGCCCTGGTGCTGATCGGATTGGTTTATTATTCCATTCGGATCGCAACCACCGGATTTGGGAGTTATCGCCACCTGCTGCCGCTGCTTTTCATTCAAAACGCGGTTGCCACATTGATTATCGTGGCCGCGATCGCTCTGGCCATTTTTACCGGACACGACAACATCTTCAGCGCGCCCGAGTACAGCGGTGGGGGTGATGGCAAAACCTGGGGACACATCGGCGCGCATGTGCTGTTGGGAGCGATAATCGCGCCGCTGATCGGGTGGCTGATCGGATCGTTGATTTTGTTTATCACCCGCAAGGTGGTCGGCCCGCGGCCCGCCGCCGTCTGACATGAGTGCAGTTGGAAAGACGGTCCGTGCGGGGGCGGTTCAGTTCGAGCATAGGGCGGCAGACAAACAGGCAAATCTGGAAAAGATTCGGAGTTTCGCCCGACTGGCTGCCGCCCGGGGAGTGCGCATTCTGGCATTTCCGGAATGTTGCATCTGCGGGTACTGGTTCCTGCGAAATCTTTCGCGCTCGCAGCTCTTTGAGCTGGCCGAACCGGTGCCCGAGGGGCCCTCATTGCAGGCTCTGAAGGCATTGGCGCGACAGCACCAGATGACCATCGGCGCCGGACTGATCGAAGTTGAAGGAGATCGGCTCTACAACACCTACCTGGTTGCCACCGCCGCCGGGGAATGTTACCGCCATCGGAAAATCCACTCTTTCGAGAGCGATCACATCAGTTCGGGGTCCGAATATACCGTATTTGACGATCCAAGTGGTTGGCGTGTGGGTGTGTTGACGTGCTATGACGTGAACATCTGCGAAAACGTCCGCATCACGACGCTTCGCGGGGCCGAACTTCTTCTGGCTCCGCACCAGACGGGCGGTTGTCGCTCCAACGACCCGAACATCATGGGACTGATTGAACGCTCTGTCTGGGAAAAGCGCCACGAAAATCCTGCGGCAATCGAGGCTGAGCTGCGCGGCGACAAGGGAAGAGGCTGGCTGATGCGGTGGTTGCCGGCTCGCGCGCACGACAACGGGCTGTTTCTGGTTTTCAGCAATGGCATCGGCGTGGATGATGACGAAATTCGGACCGGTAACGCCATGATCATCGATCCTTACGGCCGCATTCTGGCAGAGACCTGGAGGGCCGGCGACGACATGGTGATCGCCGACCTGGACGGCAATTTGCTGGCTGAAGCGACCGGCCGCCGATGGATCCGCACCCGCCGCCCTCAGCTTTACGGACCGATCGCCGTTGCCACGGGTTTAGAACAAGACACCAGGGCCGTGCGGTTTGACGACAAAGGCGCCTGAGCGAAGCCGCGAAAAAACCTGAACCGCCAAGAACGCCAAGCACCTTTTCAACAAATAGGGGTCTGTCCCCCAATTAAAAAAAGGGGTCTGTCCCCATTTTGGCTCCTGTCCCCATTTTGGCTGGTATTGTAGGCTAACGCACACGCCAGGGTCGAAAATTTGAAGCATAATAGGCCCCGACGGAAACGTCTTGCAACCGGAGAACCCCATGATCGAGCGTCGAAGAGGTGGTTTCAGACTGCCTTTACTGTTTGCCCTGTTGCTCATCTGTTCGGCCGCGGCCCAGGAGGTGTTGACCAACGACGCCATCGTCAAAATGGTCGGAGCCGGGCTTTCTGAAGACATCATCCTGGTAAAGATTCAAACTTCGGCGGGCAACTACCGGCTGGACACGGATTCGCTGCTGCAGTTAAAGGCCAAGAATGTCAGCGATCGCCTCATCCAGGCGATGATGTCAAAATCAAGCGGTGCCGCTAAGGCGGCTCCCGATACGGCGACGCCGAAAACAGATCAAATTCAGGAATACGAGCTGCTGGCTACAAACCGCACTTCCAGCATGGAGAAGGAAATGAACGCTGCGGCGCTGCGCGGTTATGGCTTCGCCGGCTTGACTTTCGGCGACACTCTCTTTGGAGGGAAAGAAGTGATTGTCGCCATGCGCCGGACCGAAAATGGCAAACTGGAATACAAGCTGCTGGCAACCAGTAAGACCTCAACCATGGATAAGGAATTGAATGAGGCTGCCGCCCAGGGGTATCGGTTCAAAGAAGCAAGCTATGGTGAGACTGCGGCCGGCGGCAAAGAAGTGATCACCGTGCTGGAACGTCCCGCCGGGCAGACCGAGAGGCGTTTCGGCTATAAGTTGATTGCCACAAACAAAACTTCAACACTGAAAAAAGAGATGAATAAGCTCTCGCTGGAAGGCTTTTCGCTGGTGGATGTAACTTATGGAGAGACGGCGTTCGGAGGACAGGAAGTTATCGCCGTGCTGGAGATGGAAGTAAAGCGGTAACAGCAGGCGCCCCTGGGCAAGAATTCTTGCACCACAAAGGCTCAGCGCGGCCGTAGGCCGCAACCAAAAAGCCGTCCACGTTCACGAGCACGTGCACGTCAACGGCCACGTCTCAGGTCCGCGAACACGACAACATACAGACAGCCCCACAGTTCTGTGCAGTCTGTGACGAACCGAGCGTAGTCGTAAACGTAATCGTGGACGTTGACGTGCACGTGCTCGTAGACGGCTTTGAAAACTTTGCCAAAAAACCAAGAAGTTGCCAACTTGGGCCTTTGTGGTGCAAAAACTCTTGCTCTAAAACTCGTACGCTCCTACGTCCAGCGCGCCGTGGACCGCGCGCGCGGTGCTCGACTGGTGTTTGACATACTCCCTTATCACGTTGTTGGCAGGCAGAACGTCCGGATGCAGCGTGGTCCCGGCGTCGATGCAGGCTGAACCGGCCGCAAGGTGAAAGTCCTGTCCCGCTTCGTTGACGAACCCGGGCGCGGAACCGGTAATCGTGCCGCTGTCGGTGACGGTTCCCTTGGGATGGCTGACGTTGAAGCGTGACCATCCGGTCTCAATCCAATTGTTTGTCAGCGTCAGAATGCCGTAATTGTCCAGCATCTTGATCGTGCTTCCTGCCGCCTGCGCCGCGTAGATGATGTTATTGCGCGCATCGCAGCTCTGGTTGTTTGTATCAAGACGGAAGATGCGCGTCTTATCCGTTCTGTTTGTTACGATGGTGTTGTTGTAAAAATAAAGCGGTCCGTTCTTGTATCCCTTGTTGCCCGCCGTGTCGCCGCCAAAGTGGACAACGTCATTGTTCCCGCCGCTCAACGGATCAACAATGACCACATTTCCGTAGACATACGCCTTGTGGTAATTCGGATCGTTGCGCAGGATGGAACTGTCCTGTGCGTCCACAAGATCAAACTGGCGATTGGCGGCGCCTTCAAACCAGTTATACCGGATCACCAGGCCGGAGGAGCGGTCTTTCAGTCCATTTCCGGCGCATCCGGAGCAGACCGGGCCAAAGCGGTTGTACTGGAACGTGATTCCCTTCGACTCGGTGTAATTGTTGTGATGCGTGTTGCTCCCGGAATTGCCATTGTTATACAGGTAGCACCCTTCCACCAGCACGCTGCTGGAAGTGGTTGTGTCGCTGGAGAACGAGAAAAAGCCGTTGCCGCAATCGTGGATCACGCAATTGCGCACGGTAACGTTATCGCCGAATTCCAGATAAATGGCCGAAGCGGGAAGCGTATAGGTCTTCAGGCTGCCGTCGGCTGCGGTAAAGGTGTTCGGATTCTTCGCGCCCCTGATTTCCAGGTTTTCGATCACCAGATATTGGGGATTGACGGTAGTGCCGTCGGCAAAGGGAACAGTGGAGCCGCCGATTTTTATCACTCCCCGCTCCTGGCTGTAGTAGTTCAGCGCCGTGCGCGTGGTGGCGTTATTCCCTTCCAGGATGGGCCGTTCTCCATTAGGTCCCAGTACCCCGTGAACCGTAATCGGGGCCGACGCGGTTCCCACACGCGCCAGGATGAACTTCTCGGCATAAGGCGTGGCCCGATAGAAGATATTGACGGTATCGCCGGCGTTCAACGATTCCCAGGGAACGGAACTGACCGTCGAATACTGCTGGCCTGGACCGACGTTGAAGATGGTGGCTTTGGCTTCGGTCGAGAAGGCAACCATCAGCAGGGCAGCGATCGGCAATAGAAAAGCCAAGCTGTGCTTGTTGGAGATCATGGTGTTCCTCCTTATTTTTCGGCGAAACGCCTGCTACAGGTTTGGTTCAAGAAATCTTTTGGTTGGATTGTAGCGCCGACGTCAAGTCGAGGGAGGTCTGCTGTACCCGTAGCCGAACCGCGCGCGTAAGCAAGCGGACCCTCCGGGATTTGCCACGAAGACACGGAGAATCGCTATTCATTTTGAAGTGACATTTCTCATAACTCGATCCAGCTTGTCGCAGAAGTTGCACTTCTAACTCAATCGTTATCCTTCGTGTCTTCGTGTCTTCGTGGCAAATCCCGGAAGGTCCGCTTGCTTACGCGCGCGGTTCGGCTACGGGTACCGCGGACTAATTCCTCCGTCTGTAGCGAAGCGCCGCGTGCCATCCGGTTCGTGAAGATTGTCCCAGGTAAGGGGTAATCAGACCGTAGTCCAGGCCGTTGAATTCCATTTCCATCTGAAGGTCTTCCATGAAGCCGACCGTAAGCACCCCTCTTACGTCGTCGTCGCCATTTTCATAAAGCTGTTCAACTGCGGTGAAAACGGATGGCAGGTCCTCTGCATGTCCCTGCTTCAGTAACTCGACAAGATGATGCGCCAGTTCTCCCACATCCACATAGACCAATGCCGGATCGTAGTCTTCATCTGAAATCCATTCAGCCCATCTTTCCGCAAACGACGGACAGGCGCTTACCAGAAAACGCATCATTTCGGATTCATTGATCATTGAGGGCTTAATCATACTTAACTGGCCAAGAGGCAACATTGCGATTTTTTTTCGTCAGCGTGGGCGTGGTCGTCGACGTCTCTCGTCGACGTGCACGTGCAGGTGGCCGTCCTCGGCTTTTGGTTGCGGCCTGCGGTGGGGCTGTGCCTGGGCGGTCAATACAATGTGGTGGTCTTTGCAGACGGGTATTCGGGACAACGCGCTTACCTATTGGGTTTATCCCGGCTTGCGGTCGCGGTTTTTGGGAGTGGGTGCTAGAGTCTTGGTTTGGTGGCAAGGAGGGTGATTTACTTGCTGGAAAACCGGCTTCCCGAAGGCATGGCCCGGGACAGGAGATGCAACTAAAGCTTAAATGTGGATTTCGGAATGAGCAATGGAAGACTGGTTTGACTCAGGCTTGAAAAACTGACCGGCGAATATTCCGCATTCCGCATTCCCCATTCCGCATTCAGGTGTTACTTCTCTTTTGGAGCTTCCAGCTTCTTAATCAATCCCTGCTGCTCCCATTCCGTCAGTACCTTGGTCAGTTTGTCCTTCAAAGCGGGGTCGGATTTCATTTCTATGTAGCGACGAAATTCTGAACCCGCCGAATCGTATTGTCCGCGACTGGCGAAAATGCCTCCAAGCATATAGTGAATAAGCGGGTAGCGGTTGGCCTCGCTGCTTTTCTGGACTTCGCCCAGGGATTTCTCCGCTTGATCAAACTCCCCAAGCTGATAATGGGCGATGGCCCCGAGGTAGTGGGCATGTGGAATGGAAGGATTCAATTGCTGGATCTGATTGGTGAGCTTGGCCGCGTCCGCCCAACGCCCTTCATCCACTCGCAACATGGCCAGATAAAGATACGGCTCAATATACTTGGGATCGGTCGCAATCGATTTTTCAAACGCCTCCACGGCGCCCGTATTGTTCTTCTGCACAATCCGTTCCTTGCCAAGCAGCGTCCAGGCGCTGGCAAAGGCCGGATACTCTTTTACCGCAACCTCCAGCTCTTGAGTGACCTTGGTACGGTTCGGTTCCTTCTTCTCCAGCTCTTTGCGCGCCTTTTCAAAGGCTTTTTTGGCTTTCTCAGGCGCCGCCAGAGTGTTGTAGCTGATGACGGTGCCTTGTACGTTGCCGAGCCGATGCAGGAATATGGTGCCTATGTCAGGATTGTCAAGCGCCCTGCGGAATCCGAGTGAAATTGTGTTCGACTGAAAGCCCGCCAATCTGGCCCTCACTTCACAGCTGCTCAGGTCCACTCTTCCGGGATCTGAAAAAAAACTTCCGGTTGTCCGATCTGAAGTCGAAATCCCAATGCCTTGGTTTGGCGAGGTTCCAATGCCCGGCCCGCCGATATCGGCTTCAAATGCACTGGCGGTGCGGTTGCCGCCAAGAGTAATGCTGAAGTCCCCTTTGCTGGTGGAATAAACCCGAGTCCGGATGGACCCGTTGCAAATGAGCTCCACCGATACAGAGTCGGGCAGGGGCGAGCCGTCATCTAATACCACTCTGCCGGAAAGAAAGATGGTCTGATCCATCCGGCGAGGATCTGTCTGTCGCTGGTTTGTCTGCGGCACGCGGTTCTTCCCGGGATCTGTATTCGTCGGGGGATTCTGGGGAGTGGGCGCATCCTGAGGCGGCTGCTGCGCCCATAAACCGCCCGTCATTAAAAGCGAAAAACCGGTAACAACGAGGATTCTCTTGCTCATGTCGCTCACCTCGAAGGCAGGAGTTTGTGTTTCGGATTTATTGTAACGCTATTTCTCAGAATTGCTATTTTTTATCCGTTGGCAACACTTTTTCTTTGGCCCGGGGGAATTACGCCGATGTCAGAACCGCGCGCGTAAGCCCGGATTATTCATAAAAAACTTGACCGCGAAGACCACCAAGAACGCCAAGAGAGCGGCAAGGACGGGGGCTGAAACTTGAAGCATGAAGGCCATCAACTCTTTCTTTAATCTGCGTCGTGTCTTCATGCTTCAAGTTTCAGCCCCCGTCCTTGCCGCGTTTCTTAGCGCTCTTGGCGGTTAAGTTTTTGTGAATAATCCTGGCTTACGCGCGCGGCTTGGCTGTCTGTCCCATTCACCTATTCCACCGCTCCCCCAATCCCCGCCCTTTTGCAAAGCAAGGTGCTGTCCTTATATATTGAGGGCGTGGAAAGACAGTTCCCACAGCCTGCCGGCGTCACGTCGAAAACAGCACAAACAGATAATTCGCCTGAAGAGGCGAATGCACGTGCGGGACAAGCCGCTTCTCTGGAGCAGGATTATTCCCGGCTCATCACCGGCGCGGCATTGGCCGATTTTCCCAATCTCAGCATTCTGCAAGCTTATGGGCCCGATACCAGCAGCTTCCTGCAGGGGATGGTTACCAACGACGTGGCAAAGCTGCAGCCTGGCGAGGGATGCCTGGCTGCGCTGCTGAACCCAATCGGTAAAGTTATCTCCGACCTTATCGCACTGAAGCTGCACGAGGAACGTTTCTGGATCATCATCAGGCAGGACCGGAGGGAGAAAGTCGATCAGTCGCTCAAAAGATTTATCGTTTCCGATGATGTGGAAACTGGCGCGCTTGAGGACTGGTCGGCGCTGGGCGTGCTGGGACCTCAGTCGCGGGAGCGTCTGGGCGCCGTTTTTCCCCGATTGCCCGAAAAATCGCTGGCCAGTCTTGAATTTCAGATCGATGGAGATGCGGTGCGCGTGCTGCGCCATTTGCGCCTCGGTATCGACGGTTATCACCTGTGGGTGCCTGCCGCCAGACATGACCACTGGTCAGGCCTGATCAAAGCGAAGTGCGGCCTGGAATCCGTGCCGGATCGGGTTCTGGAAGTGATCCGCATCGAAGCGGGCGTCCCGGAATACGGAATTGATTTTGACGAAAGCAATATCCCGCTGGAGAGTAATCTGGATGACTTGCTTGACTTTCAGAAAGGGTGTTACACCGGCCAGGAAATCGTGTCTCGTGTGACCTATTTGGGAAACGTGAGCAGGAAACTTGTCGGCTTGCTGGCTAATGATGTGCGGATTCCGGAAAAAGGCGAGGAGATTCGACTGGGAGATCAGGCCATAGGACGCATTACCAGCGCTGCGTGGTCGCCGGCACTAAAGCAGCCGATCGCGCTTGGTTACGTTCAGAGAAAGTTTCTGGAGTATGGAAAAGAAGTGGAGCTCGCCTCGGGAATCAAGGCATCGATCAGTCAACTTCCGCTGGTGACAGTCGAAAGTCGAAGATCTAAAGTCGAAAGTCGAGGGAGGAATCAGAGCCGCGATCTTTGACTTTTGACCTTTGACTTTTGACCTTTGACTCTGCGGCGCAAGGCTTTTGTCTGAGCGGCGTTTTTCCTTTTACAGTCTGATGGTAATTCATCCATTTCGGGCGGTCCGCTTCAATCAAGACCGCGTCAAGCTTGCTGATGTCGTAACGCAGCCATACGACAAAATCGACACCGCCATGCAGGCTGTATATTACAAGAAAAGTCCGTATAACATTGTGCGGGTGATCAAATCACGCGAAGTCGACGTGCGCGGCGATGAGGGCTATATCGCCGCCGGGCGTCTCTGGAGTCAGTGGATGAAGAGCGACCTCTTTGTGCACGAACATGACCCAGCGCTTTTCATCTACCGCCAGAGGTTCGCAATTGGCGAAAGGTCCTACCTTCGCCATGCGGTTGTGGGGTTGCTTGATTTAGGTCACGCCGATCGAGTTTTGGCCCACGAACGTACGCTCTCGGCTCCGCGCACCGACCGGCTGCGGTTGATTCGCCAAACGGAAAGCAATGACGGCTTGATCTTCCTTCTTTACCGTGACCCCGCCCGTGTGATTCAAGGCATCGCCGATTCACTGGCCGGTTGTGAACCGTTGGAAGCAGTGACTGATGAGCACTTCACCGAACATGAGATCTTCCGCTGCCCGGCGGATCGCCAACAGGAACTCGCGTCGGTTTTCAATCAGGGTGAGATGGTGATTGCCGACGGGCATCATCGATTTGCTGTGGCCTTGCAGTTCATGGAAGAGTGTCGGGCGAATGGCTGGAAACCTGCGGGGGTCGAGAGTTTCGACAAACGCATGGTGGCCCTGGTGGAAATGACTGATCCCGGTCTGGTAATTCTCCCGGCGCACCGTGTTGTATTTGGTATTCCCGGTTTTCGCCGCGATTCCTGGGAGCAGAGAATGTCCGCCGGCTTTGAAAAAACAAGCGCCGAAGATCTGTCGGATCTGCTGAACAGGATGGCGCAATCCGGCCCCGGAAATTTTGGCGTGTTTGACGGCAGGAGTTTCGCTCTCTGGAAGCGACGCCAGACGCCCGGTCCGGACGAGCTGGACGTCGCAATTCTGCATGAGGAGATTTTGGACAGCAAGCTGGGCATCGGTGAAACTCAGGTTACTTCGGAGTCGAGGGTGCGCTATTTCAGAGACGCTGCTGCGGCCGTGCAGGAAGTGAGATCGGCAAACGGCCAACTTGCGTTCCTGCTGAACCCCACAAAGATTGAACAGGTTGAATCGTGCGCCCGCCGCCTGCAGGTTATGCCTCAGAAATCAACGGACTTTTTCCCCAAGATGCTCACCGGGATGCTTTTCATGAAAATGGAAATCGATAAAGGGGAAAACCCGTGAACCGCGAAAGCGCGAAAAGGAACCGCGAACGGGAAGATCGCCAAGAACCTCAATTGAACGCCGGCGTGAAAGATTTGGAGGGGAAAGGTCCGCGGTTCTGTTTAATTAATCGCTTCGCGTTCTTGGCGGTTCCTTTTCGCGCCTTCGCGGTTCGCCTCCGGGGGCTTGTTTCGCCCGGGGTCGCGTTCTAGAATCATCTTGCGGTATCAGGCGTGTCGCGGTTTGTCAGGCGGCCCGGCTGTGTTGAAGTCAAGAGGCGTTATGAAGGCAGCGGTGGCGTTCGAAGAAAGAATTGTTCGCGTGCTGGGTGACGACGGCCGGATCGACAAAAGCAGGGATCCCGCTCTGTCCGAGCGCGAGCTCTTGAAGATGTACCGAGCCATGCTTTTCACCCGCATCATGGATGAGCGCATGGTGAAGCTGCAGCGCCAGGGTCGCATCGGCTTTTACATCGGCTCGACTGGTGAAGAAGCCGCCATCATAGGCGCGGCCGCGGCCATGGGCGAGAAAGATTGGCTGATCCCGTGTTATCGCGAACTTGGCGCAGCGCTGCTGCGCGGCCTGACGCTGCGCGAATTCGCCTGTCAACTGTTCGGAAACAGCGAAGATCCCATCAGAGGCCGGCAAATGCCGGTGCATTACGCGTCGCTTGAAAAACGCATCCTCTCGGTTTCCAGTCCGGTAGGAACCCAGGTTCCTCACGCCGTGGGCATTGCAATGGCCGCCAGGATTCGCAAGACCGGCGAAGCCGCCCTGGTCTTCTTTGGCGAGGGCGCTACTTCGCAGGGCGATGTCCACGCGGCTTTGAATTTTGCCGGCGTTTTCAAAGCGCCCTGTGTTTTTTTGTGCCGCAATAATCAGTGGGCAATCTCGGTTCCGCGCGAAAGGCAGACCGCTTCTGAATCCATCGCGATCAAAGCAATAGCCTATGGATTTGAGGGCCTGAAAGTGGATGGCAATGACGTGCTTGCCATGTACTCGGCTACACGTGATGCGCTCGGCAGGGCGCGCAAGGGAGGCGGTCCGACTCTGATTGAAGCCGTCACTTACCGCCTTGGGCCCCATAGCACCAGCGACGATCCCCGCGCGTACCGGCGGGATGATGAAGTGGAACAGTGGAAACGCAGCGATCCGATCGTTCGCTTCCGTCGATACCTCGTGAAGCAGAATTTATGGGACGTTGAGCGTGATGAAAGACTGGTGAAGGAAGTGAACGATGAAATCCAGTCAGTGATTCGCGAGGTTGAAAACATCGGACCTCCAGCCGTGGAAACGATGTTCGACGATGTTTTTTCCCGGACGCCCTGGCACCTGGAGGAACAAAGAGAAGAGCTGATTTCGTGGATCAAAAATCGAGATTCAAAGGCAGGATCAAAAGAGTAAAGATTTGTCGGTGGTCAGTGGTCCGTTGTCAGTTGTCTGAGAAGGCGATCCGGATAATGAACCGACGGACCACAAGTTTTGGCCGGGAGACAGCATGGCGGTGATGAATATCATCCAGGCGGTCAATAACGCGCTGCGGATTGAGATGGAGCGCGACGATCGCGTGGTGGTTCTGGGGGAGGACGTGGGAAAGTTTGGCGGCGTGTTTCGCGCCACCCAGGGATTATATGAGAAATTTGGAGAAGATCGCGTTTTTGACACTCCCCTGGCCGAAGCGGGAATCATCGGCACGGCCATTGGAATGGCGCTCTACGGCCTGAGACCGGTGCCGGAAATTCAATTCGCCGACTTCATCTACCCTGCTTTCGATCAGATCGTAAGCGAACTGGCCAAATATCGTTACCGCTCCGGGGGACAGTATTTCTGCCCCATGGTGATCCGAACGCCATACGGCGGCGGCATCAAAGGCGGCCATTATCATTCGCAGAGCCCGGAAGCTTATTTCATCCACACGGCCGGACTAAAGGTCGTTGTCCCGTCCAATCCCCACGATGCGAAGGGTCTTCTTATCTCCGCGATTCGCAATGATGATCCTGTCATCTTCATGGAGCCTAAACGGATCTATCGCGCCGCGAAAGGAGAAGTTCCGGAAGGCGACTACACCGTGCCGCTGGAAAAAGCGGCGCTGGTGCGTGAAGGCTCGGACTGCACGGTAATCGCCTATGGTTCAATGCTGCATACCGCGCAGCAGGCCGTGGATCTTTCCGAAAAGAAGGGAATTCACTGCGACCTGCTTGACCTGCGCACGCTCCTTCCTTTTGATGTGGAAGCCATTCTGCAGTCGGTGAAGAAGACCGGACACGCCGTGGTGGTTCATGAAGCCCCCAGAACGTGCGGTTTTGGCGCCGAATTGTCAGCCACCATCCACGAAAAGGCGCTGCTTTATCTGGAGGCGCCGGTTTTGCGGATTACGGGTTTTGACACGCCGTTTCCCTATGCCCTTGAAAATGAATATCTGCCTGACCCGCAGCGAATTCTGGCCGGCATTCAGAAGACTTTAGATTTTTAGCCGCTCTCAAATTTATGGCATTTGAATTCAAGCTTCCCGACATCGGCGAAGGTGTTGTTGAGGGCGAGATCGTCTCCTGGCTGGTAAAGGAAGGAGATGCAGTTCACGAAGATCAGCCGCTCGTCGAGGTGATGACGGACAAGGCGACCGTGGAGATTCCATCGCCCCGCGAGGGTGTGATTGTGCGCCGCGTGGGCTCGGAGGGGGAAATTGTTCGCGTGGGTGCCACGCTGGTGGTGATAGATGAAAAAGGGGATCGGTCGACAAAGGCTGCATCCGGGGCTGTCTCCGATGCCGCAATTGCGGGCAAGGCGGGATCGCCGGGCGGCGCGCAGAAGTCCGCTCGCGCCCAGCAGAAAGATACTGCGCGTTCCAGGTCTCACGCTGATGGTTCCACACGCCAGCCGGCGACGCCCGCCATGCGTCGTCTGGCGCGTGAAATGGGAGTGAACCTGGACTCTGTTGCCGCCACCGGTCCGGGCGGGCGGGTGACACGCGAAGATATCGAGGCGGCCGTGCGCGCCGCGCCTGGCCGTTCGGCTGGCGCTGTTACCGCGCAGACAGAGGAGCGCATACCGCTGCGTGGTCTGCGCAAGAGAATCGCCGAGAGAATGGTTCGCTCAAAACGATCCGCGCCGCACTACACGTACGTGGAAGAAGTAGACGTCACTTCGCTGGTCGAGCTGAAGGAAAAGGCGCAAGAACAGCCGGATTCGAAGGAGAAGATCACCTATCTGCCGTTCATCATCAAAGCCGTGGTCCGTGGTCTGGAAAGCCACCCTCTGTTGAATGCCACGCTTGACGAAACAACGCAGGAGGTCGTGCTGAAGAAGTACTACAACATCGGCGTAGCGGTGGCGACAGAAGAGGGTCTGATGGTCCCGGTGGTGAAAGCGGCCGACCGGCTTTCGCTGCGCGACCTGGCTGCAAACATCCAGCGTCTTGCAGACGACGCGCGAGCGGGAAAGTCGCGGCTGGAGGATCTTCAGGGCTCCACTTTCACCATCACCAGTCTGGGAGCGCTCGGGGGCATTCTGGCAACGCCCATCATCAACTATCCCGAGGTTGCAATCCTGGGAGTGCACAAGATCCGCCTGAGACCCGAATATGTGAGCGGTTCAATTGAGCCGCGGCACATCATGTACCTCAGCCTTTCACTTGATCACAGGGTGGTGGACGGTGTCATCGGCGCGCAGTTTACCGCCGACGTAAAGCGACTGCTGGAAGCACCGGAACAACTGCTCGATCAATGATCGAAGCTCACTTCCCTCTGCGACAGGTCCTGAACGAAAACGGGGAGATCGTTTCCCGGCCGCCCGTTCTTTCCCGCGAAGAGCAGGTCCGGCTGTATCGCAGCATGCTGCGCATCCGCCTGATCGACGAGCGCATGATGATGCTGCAGCGTCAGGGCCGTGTTGGTTTCTACGGCGCCTGCACCGGACAGGAAGCGGCAGTGGTCGGCAGCGCGGCGGCGTTCCGTCCGGAGGATTGGATTTTCCCCGGCCTGCGCGAAGGCGGCGCCGCCCTGATGCGAGGTTTTCCGCTGCTCGATTATGTTTCCCAGGTGCTGGGGAACAGGATTGATCCGACCAAAGGACGACAGATGCCTTGCCACTACAGCGCGCCGGCCGCCAATTACGTGAGCTGGTCCAGTTGTATCGCCACCCAGCTTCCGCACGCCGTAGGCGCGGCGCTGGCAATGAAAAAACGCAAAACCGCCGCCATTGCCATCGCCTATTTCGGCGATGGAGCCACGTCGGAAGGGGATTTTAACGTCGCGATGAATTTTGCCGGCGTCTATAAGGCGCCGGTGTTGTTTTTTTGTCAAAATAATCAATGGGCCATCTCCGTTCCGATGGATCACCAGACCGCCGCCGAGACTTTTGCCGTAAAAGCGGTCGCCTACGGACTGAAATCCCTGCGAGTGGACGGCAATGATGTGCTGGCAGTGTTTCGCGAAACCCAGGCCGCCGTCGACGAGGTTCGCGGCGGCGGAGGCCCGATTCTGATCGAAGCTGTGACTTATCGGATGGGAGCGCATTCGTCCTCGGACGATCCGAGTCGTTACAGAGACGAATCCGTGACCGAACAGTGGAAGGCGCGGGATCCTCTGATCCGGTATCGGCGGTATTTGCGTGGCCTGGGATTGTGGAACGACGAGTTGGAGCGCCTTGCGACGCATGAGATGCAGGAAGAGCTGGCGGCAACGATTCAATCCGCCGAAGCAGCGGGCGAGCCATCCGTGCAAACGCTCTTTGAAGATGTCTATTCACGCAAACCGTGGCACCTAGTGGTTCAGGAACGCGAAGGGTGACCGAGGAATGGGGGAGTGGGAGTGTGAGAGTGGGAGACAAGGAGCACGCGAAGCACAGAGCCGCGTCCCGCAAGGGCGTGGGGGGACCAACTGAGCCGTCTCTCAACAGTACCGCGGTGCGTCAGCCCGCGGCGCGCGCATCGACCCAGGGTCAAGCGCCGCCCCAATCGATCAGATCACGGCGATAGGCGCGCCGCGGGCTCACGCACCGCGGTACTGACCGGGAGCAGGCAGGTCGACTTGCGGGACGTGGCTCTATGCGTTGCGTGCTCCTTGTCCCCCACTCCGCATGGCAAAAGCCATAACTGGTACTAATGTGAATCCTTGGAGACTACCCGATGAGCACGAGAGAATTTGAGGCGTTGGTAATCGGTGGGGGACCGGGTGGATATGCCGGCGCCATTCGCCTGGGGCAGTTGGGAGTAAAAACGGCGCTGGTTGAAAAGGCTCGCCTGGGAGGCATTTGTCTCACCGTGGGCTGCATACCATCGAAGGCTCTGATTTCGGCGGCAAAACTGGTGGAAAAAATTCAGAAGGCAGAAGTGATGGGCATTACCGCTGGTCCCGTAAAAGTCGACATGCGCAAAATGCAGCAGTGGAAAGACGGCATTGTAGACAAGCTCACCGGCGGCGTTGGACAACTATGCAAGGGAAATCATGTGGAGGTCATTTACGGAACCGCCAGATTTAAGAGCAGAGATGAGGTAGAGATTGCCGGCGATAACCCAACGACTGTAAGGGCGAAGAATTTCATGATCGCCACGGGCTCGCGCCCCGTGGAGCTTAAGGGTTTCGAATTCGGAGGACGCATTCTGAGTTCCACCGACGCTCTGGCTTTAAATGAGGTCCCAAAAAGGCTGGCGGTACTGGGCGGGGGATATATCGGTCTGGAACTGGGCACCATGTACGGCAAGCTCGGCTCTCAAGTCACGGTCGTGGAAATGATGGACCAGTTGCTTCCCGGATTTGATCCTGAAGTAGTGCGGTTGCTTGCGCAACGCCTTAAAAAACAGGGTGTCACGGCGCATGTGAACACTCGGGCAACTGCAGTTGAAAAGATCAGGGACTGCATCCGCCTGAGTGTACAGGCAGGTGAAAAATCGGATGTGATAGAAGCGGATTATCTGCTGGTGACGGTGGGACGCCAGCCCAATAGCGAGAACCTGGGCCTGGATGTCGCCGGCGTCAAAACCGACTCTAAAGGATTTATTCCAGTCGACAGCCGGCTCCGGACGAACGTGCCCAATATTTTCGCAATCGGCGATGTTGTGGGCAACCCAATGCTGGCGCATAAGGCGAGCAAGGAAGCGGAGGTCGCGGCCGAAGTGATTGCGGGAAAACCAGTCGAGCTGGATTACCGCGTCATCCCCGCCGTTGTGTTCACCGATCCTGAGGTCGCGACCGTAGGACTGAGCGAGACGGAAGCGCGCGAGAAAGGCTACCAGATTCGTGTGGGAAAATTTCCGTTTGCTGCCAGTGGGCGCGCTCTTTCGGTCAACGAGGGGGAAGGATTCGTCAAGACTGTGGTGGATGATAAGAGCAAACAGATTCTTGGGATCCATATCGTCGGCCCGGATGCGTCCGACTTGATCGCCGAGGCGACGCTGGCCATTGAAATGGGAGGTTATGCCGAAGACGTGGCGCTCACAATCCACGCGCACCCCACGCTGGCAGAATCGGTCATGGAATCGGCCAAAGCAGCGCTCGGCGAGGCGATTCACATACTGAACAAGTAGATTGAAATCGGTTATTGGTCTTTGAGTCTTTCAGTCTCTCAGTCTCTAAGGACTGAAAGGCTGAAAGACTGAGAGACTGAAAGACTGTAAACCTTTCCGCCGCTTATGTATCTAAGACCCCAGCAAGGTAACGGATTTGAAAATGAAGCGCCTATTTATCCTCTTCCTACCGGTATTTCTGGCGGTTGTCGCATCCGCTGCTAATCCTTCAAAAGACAAGACCAAAAGGCCGCAGGCTCAGTCTCTCGCTCCCTATAAATCGAGCGCGGCGGCGCCCTGGAACTACGACCGCGCCGCCCATCTGCTCCGCAGAGCCGGCTTTGGCGGCGATTACCGCCGGATTGAAGAACTGGCCCGAATCGGTCCGGCGAAAGCTGTCGACCAGCTGATGGGCGCCGACACAAACATGCTGGGCAGGTTTGAGGAAGAGTTGGCGCGGCAGCATTTCGATTCGGGAGAGCCGATCGACATCAAGGCCTGGTGGATTTACCGCATGATGCATTCTCCCGCTCCCCTGCAGGAGAAGATGTCGCTTTTCTGGCACAACCATTTTGCCACTTCGCTGCGCAAAGTACGCGCGCCGGAACTGATGCTGCGTCAAAATGAAATGTTCCGCCGCTACGCGCTGGGCGATTTTCAAAAACTGGTCCTGGAAGTTTCCAAGGACCCGGCCATGATTCAGTGGCTTGACAACAATAACAATCTGAAGGGCAAGCCCAACGAGAATTATGCCCGCGAAGTGATGGAGCTGTTCACGCTGGGGATCGGTCATTACACCGAAAGCGACATCAAAGAAGCCGCGCGCGCCTTTACCGGATGGCAAATGGATTATTCGGGCTTTTACTTCAATCCGGAACAGCACGATTTCGGGTCCAAAACTTTCATAGGTCAGACCGGAGAGTTCAACGGTGGGGACATCATACGCATTATTTTTCAGCAGCCTGCATGCGCGGAATATATTTCAAAGAAGCTTTTTGAGTTCTTTGCTTATGAGAGTCCGGATGAAGCACTGGTGCGCGAGCTGGCTTCGCTGGTGACCAGAAGCCATTTCCAGATTCGACCGGTAGTCGATCGGATTCTGCGTTCGCAGGCTTTCTTCTCGGCCAGAGCGATGGAGGCCCAGATCAAAAGCCCGGTAGATTACGTCGTGGGCACAGCGCAGGCGATGGAGATTGATGTGGATGCCAGGGGCGCCCGTATGGCTGCTCGCGCTGTGGCGCAGATGGGGCAGAATCTGTTTGAACCGCCCAGTGTGAAAGGCTGGGATGGCGGTCGTGCCTGGATCAACACGGCGACATTGCTGAACCGGCAGAACTTTATCAAGCAATTGACCGAGAACCGCTCACAGAATCTGGCCTCCCTGCGCAAAGACCTGAAACTGGAGGAAAGCGAGCCGGCAAAAGCACTGGACAGCTACGCGCGCGCTCTTCTTCAGCGTCCGCTCGCGGAGAAGGACCGCGCCGAGTTGATGCCGTATCTGGCGCAGGCGAAAGAGGCCGGGAGTCCGGAGATGTGGCAGGATCTGACATACCGGCTTTTGACGCTGCCGCAGTATCAGCTCAACTGAGAGTTACGGGTTTCCGGGTTGCGGGTCGCGGGTCGCGGGTTTGCGGGTTGCGGGTTTTCGGGTTGTGGGTTGCGGGTTTTCGGGTTGCGGGTTACGAGTTTCTAATTTGGATCGCAAATTGAAAATTCCAAACCAACCGTAACCCGAAAACCCGAAAACCCGTAACGCGGCAACCGGTACTAATTTGAATTGGAAAACTTATGAATAGCCGACGCGATTTTTTAAAGACGGGAATCATGGTGGCTACGGCGGGATCGCTGCTGCCTAACTTTCTGGCGCGCACAGCGCTGGCAGAACAGAACAGGCCTTCCTCCGAGCGGAGCTTTCCCATTCTGGTGGTGTTGCAAATGACGGGAGGCAATGACGGATTGAACACCGTCATTCCCTATCGCAACGATCGTTACTACGAGTTGCGTCCCACGCTGGGGATTCCACGCGCTTCGGCCCTGTCGCTGACCGATGAACTGGGTCTGCATCCCAGGATGGCGGGAATGAAAGCGCTGTATGAATCGGCAAATCTGGCGGTGATTCAAAATGTCGGCTATCCCAATCCCAACCGCTCGCATTTCCGATCCATGGAAATCTGGCATACCGCCGAGACCGAGAAGATCGAGCGCACGGGATGGATCGGACGCTACCACGACCAGATTCTCAAGGGCCTGAAAAATCCGCTTTCCGCAGTCAACATCGGCCAGGAGCTCCCCCTGTCGCTGGTGGGAAACGGGGAGGCGATTCCTACAATTCAGAATCCGGGCCAATATCGTCTGAATGGCGAACCCGCGATGGCTGCTTCCGAGATGGGGACGCGCAAAAGCAGCGGCTCGACGCTGGATTTCATTCAGGAAACCGCGGTCAATGCCTACCAAAGTTCCGAGAGCCTGCAGAAGGCGCTCAAGAGCTACCGCTCGACAGTGAATTATCCTCAGGGTCCCCTGGCCGCGGGCTTCAAGCTGGTGTCTCAAATGATCACGTCGGACCTCGGGACGCGAATTTATTATCTGTCCTTTGGAAGTTTTGACACACACCGCAACCAGGACAATCAGCACGCCAATCTGCTGGCTTCGATGAGCGAGGCTCTGGCGGCCTTCTCGCAGGACCTGAAGCAACAGGGAAAGTGGAATGACGTGCTGGTGATGACTTTCTCTGAATTTGGCCGCCGCGTCGCGGAAAACGGCAGCCGCGGCACTGATCATGGAACGGCAGCGCCCATGTTCGTCATGGGTGGGCGTGTGAAACCCGGCATTCATGGCGGCGCCCCCGACTTGGCCAACCTGAACAGCGGCGATTTGAGTTACCGCATTGATTTTCGCTCCGTCTATTCCACGGTGCTCAGCAAATGGCTGAAGAGTGATCCACGGGCAATCTTAGGACGTGAATTTGAGGCCTTGAATTTCATATGAACCGACAAACGTTGTTTCCGGCCGCCCTTACGAGCGCGGTTCTGATTCTTTTGTGCCTTTTGACCGGCCGGGCCGCAGGCGGTGTTGGCGGCGAGGGCCGTTTCAGTTTGGAAGTATCGCCAGGCAGCGCGTCAGCACAGGAGGAGCGTTCCAGTCAGTCGCGCGCCGGATCACCCTCGACGGCGAACTCCGAACAAAAGAAGACCGAGACCGGACGGCCGATCTCTCCGGAAAGAGAGGAGATGCGACGTCGCTTCGCACTTCAGGTGTTCCGCGTGCTGGACGCGAATCGGGATTCCGCCATTGATCTGCAGGAGTTTCATCAGATCGGCCCGAAACGGTTGTTCATGAGAATGGATGCCGATCAAAACGGCAAATTGAGCCACGCCGAATGGAGCGAGCCTGCCGGAGGCGCAGGCATGGCACTGCAGCAGTTGCGCCGATACCGCGCATTTTTTCTGGCAGACCGTGACGCCGATGGTCGTGTGGCGCGAAACGAATTTTTCCGTGGAGCGTTCGACGATTTTGACGAGGATCATGACGGTTATCTCTCGCTGAATGAATGGAAGTCCATGGAATCGGCCGAGCGCAATCGCCAGATTTCAGAGTTCATCCGAAAGAATGATCGCAATGGCGATGGAAAAGTGACCCGCAGTGAGTTCGAAGGCCGTGCTGAAGATTTTGACCGGATGGACACAGACATGGACGCCGAAGTGAGCTCCGCCGACATTGTGAAGGGGAGTGAAGGGTAATGAAGGGTTATGAAGGGTGATGAAGGGTAATGAAGGGTAATGAAGGGGAAGGAAGGGGGCGGGAGAAAAAAAGCGTTAGGCATTTTTGGGCAAGGCAACTCCCGATCCGTTAGCTTGGTGTCTTGGTGGTTCAATTCTTTTTTTTGACCACCAAGACACCAAGCTAATGACCTTGCTCTTCTTTTCTTTCCCACGCCCCTTCGTAACCCTTTCGCCCCCTTTATTCCCCTTCATTCCCCTTCATTCCCCTTCATAACCCTTCATAACCCTTCATAACCCTTCATTCCCTTTCGCAAAGCCTCCATTCACTCCCCTAATTCCGCCATTCGCCGAAGCCTGCTTGTTTCACGCTCTCAAAAAAAGGCACCATAGACCTCGTTAAGCTGAACTTTTTTCCGTAACTTATCGTATCTGAATTGCTTAACACCACCGCGGTTCCCGGTGGCAGGGAAGGGTTGTTCCGCGTTAGCATAAGTTGGCGCTCCGCAAGAGCTTGCCGAAAGTTGGCGCCGATCTCTCTGACGGAGCCCTTTAGGGCCGGGGATTTGTGACTTGCGCGCCGCAAACACGGAGGCTGCATGAAGTACGCAAAATTGGTGATTCGAAATATTCTGCGCAATAGGCGCCGCACGGTGTTGACGATTTTAAGCCTGGCGGGTTCATTGTTTCTCATCGTCACGCTGGCTACGGTGCTCACAGAATTTACGCGCGGCAGCGATGAAGCAAATCCACTAAGGCTGATTGCCCGGCACGGCGTGTCGCTGGCATTCCAGCTTCCCATCGCTTACAGGGAGCGAATTGCTTCCGTACCCGGCGTGCAGCATGTTCTTCCCTTTCACTGGTTCGGCGGAATCTATAAGGAGCCGAAGAACTTTTTCGCCAATTTTACAGTGGATGCCAGGCTGCTTCGCGCTCACAGCCCGGAAATGAAAATGTCCGACCCGCAATGGCAGGCGTTTATTGACGACCGGCAGGGAGCCATCGTGGGAGGAAAGCTGGTGGAAAGATTTGGCTTTCAGATCGGCCAGCGGATCACTCTGAAAAGTCCCATTTACCGCATCAGTCCGGAAGTGATTATCCGTGGAATTTACACCGGCGGCGACGAGAAGACGCTCTTTTTCCACCACGAATACTTCAATGAAATGACGCCCGCCTGGAGCAAAGACAAAGTCAGTACATTCGGGATCATGGCCAAAAAAGCTGAAGACGTTCCGCGGATCGCCAGGGAAGTGGATGCTATGTTCCTCAATTCAGATGCTCCCAGCAAGACCGAGAATGAGCGCGAATTTGCCATGAGCTTCGAAGCGATGATGGGAAGCGTCAAGACCTTTCTCTACGGGATCATCACCGCCATTGTTTTTTCCATTCTGCTTGTCACTGCCAACACCATGGCCATGAACGTACGCGAGAGGACAAATGAAGTCGGCACTCTAAAGGCGCTCGGCTTCCAACGGGGAGCAATTGCCGGGATGTTCCTGGGCGAATCTCTGGTGCTGGCCGTAGTCGGAGCGCTGATGGGAATCGGGGGAGCCGCATTGCTCTATCGCTCGATAGATCTGAGCTTATACATTCCCAATTTCAACTCCTTCACGCCCCAGAATTGGACACTGCTGGGCGCGTTTTTACTGGCTCTGATCGTCGGGCTCGTGAGTGTATCGTTCTCGGCGCTGCGCGTCACCAGGCTGACAACGGCAGAGGCACTCAGGAGGGTCGAATAATGGCACTTCCTTTGAAATACAACATCAGAAACCTGGTCGTCAGAAAGGGTTCCACTCTGGCGACGGCTGCCAGCATCGGCTTGACCATCGGCGTCTTTCTGATGGTGATGGCGTTGGCGCGCGGGATCGACTTGACGCTAACGGGCAGCGGCGAGCCGCTCAATTTGATTGTGCTGCGCAACGGATCTACTGCGGAGATGATGAGCGACGTAAGTCGAGACAACCTCAATGTGATTCAGTTTCTGGATGGAATTGCGCGCGAGGGAGATAAACCGCTGATTTCGCCGGAGATGATCACATTGATTTACAAACCGCGCAAAGGCCAGACGCAGGGGGGCAACATCACTATCCGGGGAGTCGGGCCGATGGCGATGAAGCTTCGTTCAGGCTTTCGCATTGTAGAGGGAAGGACGTTTCAAACAGGCTTGGCGGAAGCAGTAGTTTCCCGCCGAATCGCCGAGCGATTTCAAGGCCTCGGAGTGGGAGACCAGTTCCGCGTGCAAGCCACCGATTTCCGGGTGGTCGGATTGTTTGAGGCTTCCGGAAAAGCATTCGAATCGGAAATCTGGGCCGACGTCAATACCCTGCGTAACGCCAGCAAGCGCGTCAACTTTTCCTCGCTGCTGCTGCGCGCCCAAAATTCGTCGCAACTGGCGGTGCTGGAGAAGAGGATTTCCGATGACGAGCGGCTAAAACTAAAGGCCTTGTCAGAAAGAAGATTCTATGAGGAACAGCAGGGAGGCAACTCCATGATGCTGAAAGGCTTTGGCTTCTTCATCGCGCTGATCATGGGTGTGGGTTCATGCTTTGCCGGAATGAACACTATGTATGCCGCGGTGGCCAACCGGACTCGCGAAATCGGAACATTGAGAGTACTGGGATTCAAGCGCGGCAGTATCATGGTGGCTTTCGTGCTCGAGTCGATCGCCATCGCGCTGGTCGGTGTGGTGATTGCAGTGGTACTGGCGCTGCCTCTGAATTTTGTTTCCACGGGAACGTCGAACTTTACGACCTTCAGCGAGATCGCTTTTAATTTCCGCGTCACGCCGGAGCTGATCGTAACAGCGTTGATATTCGGCCTGGGCATTGGGTTCTTCGGGGCGCTACTGCCCTCGCTGCGCGCGTCGCGCACCAAAGTTGTGGATGCCCTGAGAGCTACTTAGTCAGATTAAGCCTGTTACTTTGTAAGAGCCCCGATTGTGGCTTTAGCGGTGAAGCTAATTCTGCATGCAAAGCGAGAATCTGGACGAACGACTGAAAAGCCTGAAAATCGACCGCGGCACCTCGGCGCCGGCTCCACGGAAGGGAACCCCTAAGAAACTCCTCTTGGCGCTGTCGGTAATCGTGGTTCTGGCGGCATTTAGTTATCTTTATTTCTTTTCGGAGCCGAAAGTAGTTTCCGCCTCCGAAGTGAAAGTGGAAACCGGAACGTCACGGAACGGCAACACCGTGCTTACCGTTTCCGGATATGTGGTGGCCCACCATAAGATCGCCGTGGGTGCAAAAGTGATGGGCCGGGTCGCCTGGATCGGTGTTGAGAAAGGCGACAAAGTGCAAAAGGGCCAGACCCTGGTCAAACTCGAGGACGATGAATACACAGCTCAAGTGAATCAGGCGCGCGCCAACGTGGCGGCGGCGGAGGCGAGGGCCGATCAGTTGCACGCGGGTTATCGTCCGCAGGAAAAGCTGCAGGCGCGCGCTTCCGTGCTTCAGGCGGAAGCCAATCTGAAGAATGCCGAGGAAGACTATCGCCGCATCGAAAGGCTCTTTCACGAGGGCGTAGTTCCAAAAGCGGACCTGGATCGCGCAACGGCGCAACGCGACGTGGCGCGAGCCCAGTTGGAGTCGGCCCGCCAGGCGAGCGCTATCACCGAGATTGGACCGCGCGCCGAGGAAATCCGAGCTGCCGATGCCCAGCTCAGACAAATGAAGGCGGCCCTTGACTATGCCCTGACTCAACTGGCCAGCACGGAAATCAAGGCCCCGGTTTCAGGAACGGTACTGCAGCGAATCGTCGAACGGGGGGAAATGGTTACTCCCTCGGCATTTGGCGAATCGGGCGCTCGGACATCGGTTGTCTCGCTGGCCGATCTGAACGATCTTCAGATTGAACTGGACATCAGCCAGGCGGATTTCGCGCGCTTGAAAATGGGACAGCGGTGCGAAATTACTCCGGAAGCATTCTCCAACCTCAAGTACAGCGGTTACATCGCCGAGATCGCGCCCGAGGCAGATCGAGCCAAAGCCACCGTGCAGGTGAAAGTAAAGGTAGAGAAACCGGACGAGCGCCTGCGGCCGGAAATGAACGCGCGCGTGAACTTTCTGGACGATGAAAAACCCTCCGGACCCGCAACGCGCGTTTCAAGACCGCTGGTTCCCAAGGCGGCGGTGATCAAGAAGGACAACAGCGACTTTGTTTTCGTGATCAAAGGCAATCGTGTGGAGCAGCGCCTGGTCAGGCTGGCCGAGCAGCGTGGAGATTTCTATTACGTGATCGAAGGATTGAGCGGCGGCGAATCGGTGGTTACCTCGGGCGCCGAAAAGCTGAAGGACGGAGACCGCGTGAAGGTTGGCACGTGAGGCGGACGGCGGAAGCGGAAAGCAGAAAGCGGAATGCGGAATGGGGAAGGGCTGAATGAAAAACTGCCTGTGGTCCGTTGTCAGTGGTCAGTTGATCGCGGTCGTGAGCGTGGGCGTGATCGTCGACGTCTCTGGTTGACGCGCACGTGACCGTCTTCGGCTTTTTGTTTGGTTGCGGCCTGCGGCCGGGCGGTGGAATATAAGGAACAACGGACCACGGATAACGGACTAGGGACAGTTTTTTTATTCCGCATTCCGCATTCCACAATCCGCAATTGTGAATTGATTGCGTCAGGTTTTGTTGTTGCAAGCCGTGATTGTAGACTGAAAAATCTTCTGGAGAAGACTATGTCAGATGTGATTGTAAAAGTGCGGAATGTTTCCAAGCGATTCAAGCGCGACGAATTTGAAATCGTGGCTCTTGAGGATGTAAGTCTCGATATCAAGAGGGGGGACTTTCTCGCTTTGATGGGCCCTTCAGGCTCAGGCAAGTCGACTCTGTTGAATCTGATAGCCGGGATTGACCGGCCGAGCCAGGGCGAGGTTACCGTATTGGACACAAATGTCGGCGGGTTAACCGAAAGCCAACTCGCCTCCTGGCGCAATGCGCATATCGGTTACATTTTCCAGACTTTCAACCTCATTCCGGTTTTGGATGCTTTTGAAAATGTCGAACTGCCTCTGCTTTTGACCCGTCTATCCAGGGAGCAGCGCCGCAAGAATGTTCAGACTGCTCTTGAATTGGTTGGCCTGGAAGATCGCATGCGCCACTTGCCGCGCCAGCTCTCGGGGGGGCAGGAGCAGAGAGTCGCCATTGCCAGGGCGATTGTTATCGATCCGGACCTGGTTCTGGCTGACGAGCCGACAGGAAACCTGGATGCCAGGTCCGGTGAGGAAATTCTCAACATCCTGAGGTCTCTGAATGAGAAGCTGGGAAAGACAATCGTCATGGTAACTCACGATCCACACGCGGCCCAGTACGCCCGCAGCGAGATGCACCTGGAAAAGGGATTGCTGCTCAACGGCGAGACCCCGCTGCAGTCCGCGGGTAGCAAAAAAGCCTAACCGCGACGGCGCGAAAGCGCGAAGAGACTAAATTCATGCTGTAATAGACTTCAGGCGAAAGCACTGGCAGAACAGAATGCCAGCATCAGTGAAATGAATATCCTTCGCGCTTTCGCGCCTTCGCGGTTCAGTTCTAGTCTTAAAATGGCTGCTGTCCGCTTTGCAGGATCTCTGCGCGTTGTTCAGGAGTGAGGGTGCCGGAGATCTCACGGCGGCGTAAATCAAAAATCGCGCGGCACCGAATACAGAACAATATCTTGTTCTTGCTCCAGCTTAATGTGGTGTTAGGTAGATATTCGCGAAGCAATTGTTTGCACTTGGGACACATTACCGCTTCGCTTTTCGGCGCGCTGCCCAGTATTGTCGCATCCGGGCGGCGCGGCGCCGGCGTTCGGCGGCGCTAAATTTGGGCTTCCTACGGCCCGCCGTCTTCGGTGTCGCCGCCCCTGCCTTTGCGGCTCGCCGGTCGGCCCAATACTGGCGCATTCGCTCTGCTCTGCGGCGCCTCTCAGCAGCGCTGAACTTCGATTTTCTTCTTCCACCGGTAGCAGAAGGAGGCTGCGCCGTCCGCCTGCTGCCGCCGCGCAGCTCGCTTTGAATCGCCACGATTTCAGTATTAATGCGGTCGCGCTCCGACTCCAACCCGCGCAATGCCAGCTCGAGCAATCTCTGTCTGTCTGTAGCCATTCTGTTGTCCCTCGATTGATTAGAAACGCGGCCAAGTATAACATTTACTAATAGAAAAGTTTCGCCGAAGCGTGCTGTCAAACTGGAAGCTGCGATACATTACTGGAATAATCGATTAGTCCCAGCAATTTTTTGTTAATTCAATATGTTATGAATTCAAAAAGGCCAAGCGCAACAGTAGAAGGTACGAAAAAGTATTGGAGTCGTTTCACCACTTCGGTGGCGAGCAGCCACATTCGTCAAAGTCTTGGTGTATTGATCGGTTCGATTGGTCTGGGTACATACCTGGGAAATCCGGATGATGAAACCGACAGCATGTACGAGGAAGCCCTGCAGACAGCCTTGTCGATGGGGACGAATGTCATCGATACGGCTGCAAATTACCGGTTTCAACGCAGTGAGAAGACTGTCGGGCGGACGCTGAAGCAGTTATTTAACGCCGGCGTCTTTACCCGCGACGAGATATTTGTCTCCAGCAAGGCCGGCTTTATTCCTTACGAAGGCTCCGCCCCAATCGATCCGGAAGAGTATTTGCGGCGTGTGTTCCTGCAAACGAAGATCATCCAGAGCAGCGATCTTGTAGCTGGTTGCCATTGCCTGGCTCCACAGTATTTGATGCACCAGTTAGAACAGAGCCTGAACAATCTTCAGTTGGAGTGTATCGACCTTTATTACCTCCACAATCCTGAAACACAACTGCTGGAAATTGTCCCCGACGAATTCAACCATCGCATGCTTGATGCCTTCGCAACGCTTGAAGAGTCGGTCAGTACGGGGAGAATCCGTTATTACGGAACAGCCACCTGGAACGGATACCGGCTTCGCCCGGGCGCGCGTGATCTGCTGTCACTTCCCGAATTGTTGTCCCTGGCGGAACAGGCCGGAGGTAAGGACCATCGCTTTCGAGCCATTCAGCTTCCGGTCAATCTGGCCATGCCGGAGGCATTTACGCGGCAGAATCAGAATGACAATGAAACGTGGCGGCCCGTGTTGAACGTGGCTGAAGACAACGGAATGATGGTGATGGCCAGTGGTTCGATTTCACAAGGAAGCCTGACGCGTGACCTTCCAAGGGATCTCAGGGAAGTTCTCGGACAGAATACGGACGCTCAGAATGCGATTCAGTTTGTCCGATCCACTCCCGGTGTAACCACGGCTCTGGTGGGTATGAAAGACTCCGCTCACGTGCGGGAAAATCTGGCGCTGGCTGCGGTCGACCCTCTCCCGGAACATCAGTACATGCGTTTGTTCGCGCGAGTGGAATAATGGACGAGATCATTCGAGGTTCAGAAAAGTGCCACCAGTGTCAGGTGATCCTGCCGTTCGGGTTTCGCTGGAAGAACGGAGTTCAGCCGGTAGTCGACGATCAGGGGGACGATGTGATTCGAATGGAGGAAGGAGAAATCTTTCTGGACTGTCCGTCCTGCGGCGCGCAGAATTTCATGAAGCTCGAAAAGCAAGATGACAAAGTGGTGGGCCTGAGATTTGATCGTTTCGTCTGGTGAGTGGAGCACGAATTTCCACGAATGACACGAATTTCACGAAGTTATTTGATTCCCGGCTATGGTTCGATAGAGATGGGAGAACTATTGTTAGCGGAAGATTCGTGAATTGTGTCCGGGAGAATTCGTGCTCAACCAGCTTAGCGGAAAAGTTTGAGGTTCCGTTTTTCGTTGACGGCTTCTTCCATCTTTGTCCGGAGCCATCCATCAAGCGCTGATTTGAGAAATTTGTACCGGCCACCGATTTTTACAGCGGGAATATCTTTTTCTTTCAGGTACCGATAGAAGGTCGGCAGCGCAATCTTCAGATAGCGGGCGGCATCTTTCGCACTCATGATTTCATCGCTGATTTCAACCGTCTCGCGGGTCCGCACTTTTGCCTGATCTCCTTTGGGTGGCCCTTCAACTGTATATTTTGACACGGTGTCAATTCAGCGTTCAATAAAAAGCGTAAAAAACTGTAAACGATAGAAGATCAATAAGATGGCAGGCCCCGACCGTGATCGGGGCTCATGTAAAACCGTGTTGTTACTTCTTTTTCTTGCTGGCTTTCTTTCCGCCGGCCTTTTTCTTGCCGCCGCCCTTTTTTTTGGTCGCCATGAACGCCGATCCTCCTTTCCCAGAAATTTTTCCCAACTGCCTTCATGTGGGAATGGGGTGATTTTGTACTCAGATTTATAAAAATGCAAGCTTTTTTTGCTCTAATACCCCTTTATTACTGTGCGTTTTATCACAATTTTATCAATCTCAATGGAAGTCATTGAGCCTGAAGAGCTTGAGATTTCTACTGAAAGTCAAGTGATTTCTGGGTAAAAAAAGACGAGGAAACCCGCATCCAGCCTGATTTCCAGCGTTTCCTTAAGTGCCCGCGGCGATGATGTTTCCTGGCTGGCCTTCCGTGCAGCACCTGATAAATATCGAGCCCGCTTGCACCCGTTCAAAGGGCCTACTAAACTTCATAAAAATTCACATTTGAATCAACTTCGGCGCCGGGGGACTATGGACTCAAAGATTGTCAAATTCATCGAACAGAACAAGAATCGTTACATTGAGGAGCTCAAGAGTTTTTTGAGGATTCCAAGCATAAGCACCGATCCCAATCATCGCAAGGATGTGCGCCAGTGCGCTGAGTTTGTAGTCGAGGAATTGAAAGATATCGGGTTTAAGGATGCCCACGTGTATGACACACCCGGACATCCGATTGTTTTCGCCCAGTGGCTGGAAGCTCCCGGCCAGCCCACGGTGTTGTTCTATGGACATTACGACGTTCAACCGGTTGATCCGCTTGATCTCTGGAAATCGCCGCCATTCGAGCCGGATATCAGGAACGGCGAAATCTATGCGCGCGGCTCAGCGGATGACAAAGGTCAGGTTTTCATGCATTTCAAGAGTCTGGAGGCGCACCTGAAAAACACCGGGCGCCTGCCGGTAAACGTAAAACTGCTGATTGAGGGTGAAGAAGAGTGCGGCAGCGTCAACCTGGACAATTTCATCGAAAAGCATCGCGAGATGCTCAAGGCGGATCTGGTGCTGATCTCGGATACGCCGATGTTCGCACGCGGCGTGCCGTCGATCTGTTACGGGTTGCGCGGGCTGGTTTACTTCCAGCTTGACCTGGTGGGGACTTCCACCGACCTTCACTCAGGAAGTTTCGGCGGCGCAGTGGCCAATCCCGCCTACGTACTGTCAAAGCTGCTGGCTGAAATGAAGGATGAATCCGGCCACATTACTATTCCCGGTTTTTACGATGATGTCCGGCCGCTCACGGAACGAGAGCGGCGCGAGTACGCTTCGCTTCCGTTCGATCCAGACAAATTCCGCGCTGAGATCGGTGCCCCTCAGCTTTGGGGTGAAAAGGGCTTTTCTCCATTGGAACAGATCTGGGCACGGCCCACTTTTGAAATCAACGGGCTGCTGGCCGGATTCACCGGTGAGGGAGCAAAGACAGTGATCCCGGCTCGCGCCATGGCTAAAGTCAGCATGCGGCTTGTGCCCGATCAGGACCCGGAAAAGATCGCCAAGCTGTTTGAGAACCATGTTACGAAGGTTTGTCCCAAGACCGTCGAGTTAAAGATTACGCGCATGCACGGCGGGAAGGCATGGTTGGCGCCGATCGATCACCCGGCGATGCAGGCGGCAAGCCGGGCGTATGAAAAGGGTTTCGGAAAAAAGCCGGTCTTTGTGCGTGAAGGCGGCTCCATTCCAGTAGTGGCGACATTTGCGGAATTGCTCAAGGTTCCCAGCGTGCTGATTGGAATCGGACTGCCTGACGAAAATGCCCATGCGCCCAATGAGAAGCTGGATCTCGGAAATTTTCAGGGCGGAATTCTAAGCACCGCACATCTTTACCAGGAACTCGCCAAATAGGGCGCCAGCCTGGGTGGTTGCGGGTTTTTGGGTTCCGGGTTGCGGGTTCCGAGTTGAGCTGGCTTGGTGTTTTGGTGGTCCAAAAAGAAT
>DASXQR010000058.1:0-23964 GCA_036507075.1 Acidobacteriota bacterium
GATGGAGGGAGGGAGGGAGGGAGGGAGTTATGGAGGGATGGAGGGATGGAGGGAGGGAGGGAGGGAGGGAGTTATGGAGGGATGGAGGGATGGAGGGATGGAGGGATGGAGGGATGGAGGGATGGAGAGATTGCTCTCATATTCCTCAGTCTCTCAATCTCTCAGTCCCTCAGTCCCTCAGTCCCTCAATCCCTCAGTCTCTCAGTCTCTCAGTCTCTCAGTCCCTCAGTCCCTCAATCCCTCAGTCCCTCAGTCCCTCAGTCCCTCTATCCCTCTATCCCTCTATCCCTCCATCTCCATCACCGCCGCGGTGTATGCGGGACCAAAGGCGAAGGGGGCTCGGACTGCCCGTCACTGATGGTGCTCAAAACAGAATCCGCCTTTTGCAGCGACTCGCTTTCCACGACGGGCACGGAATGTTCCGCGCAGGGGAACTTGGGCGCGTTATCAGCCGTGAAATAGTCCGAGTACGGATATGGACAAAAGCCGGACGCCAGCAGGCCGCTTCGCGAGCAGACCGTAGCCTTTACAATTCCGTCCGGAACCGCGAAGTCGGCGCGTCGAAACCTGGCAGACGTGTTTTTCATGTAATTCACCCAGATGGGAATGGCCAGCGTGGCTCCATAACCTCCGGCCATGATCTTCCGCGGCACATCAAAACCGACCCACACTCCGGTTACAACATCAGGGGTGAAGCCTATGAACCAGGCGTCGTGATAGTCATCGGTTGTGCCGGTTTTGCCGCCTGCGGGCAGTCTGAACCCGGCAGTGCGTACGCCCTGGCCGGTTCCGTGATCGACCGCATCAGACAGCATGGTGGTCATCAGGAACGCGGTCTGAGGGTCGATCACATAGCGTGTGAGGGGCTGATGCTCATAAATGACGACACCGTCTCTGTCCTCAACCTTGCGAATTACGTGCGACGACACCAGTTTTCCCGCATTCGGAAAAACCGAATAGGCTCTCACCATTTCCAGCAGCGTGACTTCGCCTGCTCCCAGAGGAAGAGAAGCGACATTCGGCAGCTCTTCCTCAATGCCAAAGTCATGCGCCGTCCGAATCACACGCGACACGCCGACCAACTGCCCCAATTGCACCGCAACCGTGTTTACGGAGTTTCGCAGAGCCACACGCAGTGTCAGCGAGCCATAGCGCCTTCCTGAGTTGGAAGGAACGTAGTAACCGTCTCCGGTGGGAATCTTGACGGGATCGTCAGTGAGCATGGTCGACGGGGTCATTCCGGCCGTGAGCGCAGCCACATAAACAAAAGGCTTGAACGCAGAACCAGTCTGGCGCCTGGCGTGCACCGCCCGATTGAATTTGCTTTCCCGGTAATTGCGACCGCCCACAATGGCATAGACTTCGCCGCTGTGTGAATCCATCGACACCAGCGCACCCTGCAAATACCGGGGCGCCTCGGCCTCTCCGGCCGCCGGAACGGACGCCTGGCGCTGCAGCATAGCCAGATAGTCATCGCGTGAAGAAGCGTCCAACCGCCGGTGTTTCTCGAGCGCTGAAAGATAGTTCTCCACGCTCTGTTCCGCCAGAGCCTGCATGGACGCGTCAATGGTCGTGTACACACGCAGGCCGCCACAGAATATGCGCTCGTTTCCGAACAGCTCCTTCAACTCTTCGCGGACATAGTCGACGGCGTAATCGGCATTTTCTGACGCCTGGTCGTGAGGCTTCACCGTCAGGACTTCCTGCCGGGCGGATTCCGCCTGATCCGCGGAGATGTAACCGCATTCCACCATTGCGTCGAGAACCTTGTTACGCCGCTTCACGGCCAGGCTCGGATTGGTGAACGGGGAATAAAGCACGGGAGCCTTGGTAAGCCCGGCCAACGTAGCTGCCTCGGAGAGGCTCAGATCGGACGCGGGCTTTCCAAAATAGCCTTGAGAGGCGGCCTCGACTCCATAGAGCCCCGCACCGAAATAGACACGATTCAGGTACAACTCCATGATCTGGTCCTTGGTGAAGTTCGACTCCAGTCTGGCGGCAAGGCAGATCTCCTGGATCTTCCGCCAGTAGGACTTGTCAGAAGTCAGAAAGGTGTTCTTGGCAAGCTGCTGGGTCAGTGTGCTGCCCCCTTGCTGAATTCTTGCCGCAAGCAGGTTATTCCATGCGGAGCGCGCAATCGCCAGCGCGTCAAATCCAGAGTGTTGATAAAAATTTCGATCTTCAATAGCGGCCAAAGCGCGCGGCAGATGTCTTGAAATTCGAGAAAGCGGCACCCTTGTTCGATTCTTCTCATACAACGCATACAGCAGCTTGCCGTTGCGATCGAAAATGCTGGTGGTCTCCTCCATCCGGGCGGCTGCTTTCAGATCGGCCGTCCACGCCTGGGCCACGGCTGGCGAAAAATAAACCGAAACAACGATCCCGCAGATTGCGATCAGGCCGGCATAGCCGATCAGCGCGTAACGAAGCGCCGGGCGTTCTTGCAGGAGCGCTTTTGCAGCCGACCACGCCCGGCGCAACCTCGGACCGTAGCGGCGCTCCGCTTTCAGATAAAAGTAAGAAAAGCGGTGCCACATCCAAAATATCTGCATGCGTAGTTCGTCTTCTAAAGATCTGGCGATACTTACACGTCGTCTGCCAGCCATTGACGCGCCCCCTAATCGGCTGCCACTTCCAAAACAAAAAACTCGTAGCAATTGCAGGGCCAAACTTAAAATAATATCTAAATTGCTGACATTGCTTAATTTGCATGCTAGCGCCCTAGGTCTGGCGCAAAGGCGGGGACGCATAAGCTGCATAACGCCTACTCACACTGAAATAATTGCGCCTGTGCTCGTATGAAACTTTTCACCACAAAGACACAAAGAACACGAAGGGAAGACCTGGGGCGGGAAGAGGCCGGTCAGCGTCAAAAGCCCTTGCCGTGTTTACCCTTGGACAACTGACCGGCCTCTGCCTGCCCCAGGTCTTGCTTTGTGCTCTTTGTGCCTTTGTGGTGAAAAGTTCTACCTCGAATTTTTAGTACTTAATCCCCCTCGCCGATTGATCCCGTTCTTTCGCGCTTTCGCGCCTTCGCGGTTCGCAGTAAAATTTCTATTTGCCCCTGCAACCATGAAGAGACTGGCATCCGCTCTCCTCCTTCTCCTTCTCACGAATTCAATCCTCCTTGCCCAGAGCGGATGGTTCCCGTTCACCATCCCATGGGATGACGACTCAAAGACCCTAATCGACGGCTCCAATCTGCTGGTGGACTTCCCCGGCCAGGACCCTGCTGCGGTTATCGAGGCGCGCGGCTTTGTGCGGGCGGGACAAGACGGCCACTTTTACTTTGAAAAGAGCGGCAGGCGAGCCAAGTTCTGGGGTGTGAACTTTACTTTCAATGCCGATTTCCCGCCCTGCCCGGACGAGCCGCTGCGCGCCGGTGAATATCCGGACACGCACGTCGCCGACAAAGTAGCGCGCCATCTGGCTAAGCTCGGGGTGAATGTTGTCAGGTTTCACCACATGGATTTTTTTGCCGCTCCCAACGGTATCTTTGATCCTCGATTCTTCCCCAATGACACGCAGCACCTTGATCCGGGTCAGTTGCGACGCCTTGATTATTTGATTTATCAGTTGCGAAGAAACGGCATTTACGCGAATTTGAATCTGAAAGTGGCGCGCCATTTTGGCGCCGGCGACGGAATCGCGGACAGCGCGCAGTTTACCGGCGGTCTCAGTTTTTTTCAGGGTGTTTCTCACTTCAATGCGCGCATGATCGAATTGCAGAAAGATTATGCGCGCCAGCTTCTGATGCATCGAAACCCCTACACCGGTCTGGCATACAACGAGGACCCCGGCATTCTCAACGTCGAGATCGCCAATGAGGACTCTCTTTTCGGCAGCATGCTCAATGACGGCGGTCTCAATTTCGTTGCCGAGATTTCCGGATCTCTTCCGCGCCGCTACAGCGAAGAGCTGGACGAGCGATGGAACCGGTGGCTGGCCGCGCGCTACGGCAATCACGACAGGCTCCGTGTTGCCTGGAAGTCGGACGATCCCGTCGTTGACGGCAGCGACAAAATGCGAAACGGCGGCTTCGAAAATGGGATGTCCGATTGGACGGTCCAGCAGATCCCGAACGCGCAGGCATCTGCTGCGGTCGAAACCGGCAGCGGTCCGGACGGAAGCGCCGCTTTGAAAGTGCAGGTCGCGGCCGATGGAATCAACTGGCATGTGCAGGCGTTTCAGAACGGCCACGGAATGGAAAGGGGTCGTTTTTATGAAATGACTTTCTGGGCGAAAGCAGCCGGCAGCGGCGAAATCACCATCGATGTGATGAAGGGGGCGCCTCCGTGGCAGAACTACGGCTTGAGCAAGACGTTTCAGGTGGGAACTGCGTGGACCAGGTTCAGCGCCCGTTTCCTCGCCAACGAAAGCGACGGCGTCACGGTAAGACCCACCTTCGAACTGGGAGCAAAAAACAATACGGTCTGGATCGATCAGGTGGAATTTCGCCAGTCAACGCCCCGTGACTTCGACGCCGATGAGAACCTGGACAGCGGGAGCATCAGGCGGCCTTATCGATCCCAGCTCTCTTCGTACACGGAGGCGCGGATTCGAGACCTGTTCCGTTTCTACTCGGAATTGGACGAAAGCTATTTTGTCGAAATGCGACGGTTCCTGAAGGAGGACCTGGAACTGCGTTCGCTGGTCACAGGCACAGCGCCCTGGTGGGACTATCTCGGCGATACGGCCATTCAGTCCAAAATGGATTTCATAGACGGCCATTACTACTGGGACCATCCTTTCTGGGTCGGCGTCCCGGCCTGGTCTCCGACCGGTTGGCGCATACGCAATCAGCCTCAGATAAACGATCTGCAGGACTTGGCCGGCCTGGCCGCGCAGGCTGTAGAGGGTAAGCCATTCACAGTCAGTGAATACAACTACGTCTTCCCCAACCGTTATGCATTGGAAGGCCCGCTGTTGATGGCGTTGATCGCCAACCTTCAGGACTGGGACGCGGTATACTTGTTCGATTACGCAGGCAGCACCGCCGCTTTCGATGACGCGATTACGACGTCATTTTTTTCCCAATCCGGCAATCCCGTCAAATCTGCCCAACTACCGGTCGCCGCGCGAATCTTTATCCTCAATCAAAACATCAGCGCTTCGAACCAGCTCGTCATCGAACTGACACGCGATGAACTTGCCGCCGGCTATGCGCGCGGCCTGGTTAATGGAGCATCCTTTCTGGCAAGCAAGGGTTTGGATCGCAGGTATTTCCTCCAATCAAAGATCCGAATCGGAAATTTCGACCGGATTGATCCTGTCTCCATCGACGCGGCTTTGACGACGACAAATGTAACATCCAGCAGCGGCGAACTGCGATGGGATCGGGAAGACGCGCAGAGGTCGTGGATGCGAGTGACGGCCAGGGGAGTTCAGGGAGCGATTGGATTTCTTAAGGGGCGTGTTGTCGATCTGGGAGACTGGTCCTTTCAAACCGGTTCGGACACACCGGACCATCTGGCGGTTCTACTGCAGTCGGGCGAATCGGGCGATATCCGGGAATCGCGGCGCCTGATTCTCTCGGTCTGGACGGAGCATCAAAACACCGATATGGTCTGGAATGACGTGCAGACGTCGGTGGAGAACCGGTGGGGTCGCGCTCCAGCGCTGGTTCGCCCGGCCAAGGTTGACCTCGCATTCAAACTCCCCGCATCGGCCATCCGGATTCACGTGCTGGATGAAAAGGGGCAGCGCAAGGGAAGCGTTTCCGGCGAGAGCGTGCCGGGGGGTGCGCGATTTCAGATCGACACCGGGCGAGACGGCACCCTCTGGTACGAGGTGGAAATCCTGGGAAAGAGCCGGCGGATTATCTGAGCCGGCGGGTTACGGGTTTGCGGGTTGCGGGTTGGCGGGCTTCGGGTTGCGCCAACCCGCACCGGAACGCGGCACCCGGCACCCGCAAACCCGGAACGCGGAACCCGCCAACCCGAAACCCGGAATTCGTAATTCGTAGCGCGTTTAGTCGCGTCGATTTACGCGGCTGCAGCTCTTCTTTTCAATCAGCGGATGTTCGGCGTTTCTCAGTTCGTCGATGTTCTGCTGGATCTTGAGAATTGCCTCAGCGATTTGATCTATCACTTGCTCATTTCCAAGAAACAGAGGGTGCGGAAGCCAAACTGACTCTTCGTAGGCTGCGTGCTCGGCCGCCGGACAGCGCGTATTGGCCCAGGGCAGCGTTTCCGGTGAAGAAGCTTTTAACTGCGGGAAGTCCCGCGGATCCACATGAAACAAGGCGCTGCGATAAAGCGGCTCGTAAAAGAGGCCGTCGCATGGAACACCTTCGCATTCGAGCGCGGCAACAAAGCGATCACGATGCACGCCGCCAAAGAAGCGGTTGTCATACTTGAAGACGAAGTGATAGATCGCCTGCCGGGTAAGCCGCTCATCGCGTTGCAGCAGGGTGACGCCTTGCACTTCTGCAAGGGTGCGTCGCAGTTGATCAGCCCGCGCTGAGCGCTTTTCTGTCTGCGCCGGCAGGCGCTCCAGTTGGGCCAGCAGCACGGCAGCCTGAAATTCCGTCATCCGATAGTTGAAGCCCAGAATGCGATCACCGAACCGATCGCCGGTGCTGGCGCGACCGCAGTTGGTATACGACTGGCAAAGTTCGAATACTCGCTCATCGCTGGTGATTACCACCCCGCCTTCACCCGCCGTCATCAGCTTGCTTGTCTGCATGCTGAACGATCCGGCGTCACCATACGACCCGGCTCCCCGGTTTTTCCAGGCCGCACCGTGCGCGTGAGCGCAGTCTTCGATCACACGCAGTTGATGCCGGGCCGCGATTGCCATGATAGCGTCCATGTCCGCCATGTTCATCGCCATATGGACGGGGATAACGGCTCGCGAGCGCTCCGTCAGCGCATCTTCGATTGCCGAGGGACTGACGCAATAGTTCTGCGGCGAGATATCGACGAACACAGGAACGGCGCCCAGCCGCAAAACAGGGACTGCAGTTGCTTCGAACGTGTACGCGGGGACGATCACTTCATCGCCCGGCTTTATCGCCGCGCTCTTGAGCGCAATTTCGAGTGCGACCGTTCCGTTGGCGGCACACAATCCGAATCGCGCGTCGTGGTAAGCGGCGAAGCGCTGCGCGAAACGATCTGCCAGATCATTGGGAAACGGGTAGCCGCCCCAGTTACCGGACTGCAGGACACCGGCAAGTCCCTTCTGCTCGCGCTCGTCAAATTGCGGCCACCGGGCGACCGGCTCCTGGCGAACGGGGTTCCCACCTGCAATCGCAAGCTTCGGCATGTGAGTTTGAGCAATCCTTTTTTCCAAAGCTGATGGCTGCTAACATATCAGAAAAGCTCCTGTAAACTTCTGGGAGGGTGTGATGCGGAATTTCGCATTTCAAGATGTGCCGCAATTGTGTGCTGTCCTGTTGGGGATGTTCTTGCTGTTCAACCCTCTGATGGCGGGAGGCAAAATTTATGTTGGTAATGCGGAAGGTGATGACATCACAGTCATTGACCCCGATAACTTCAAGGTGATCGGCAACATCAAGGTCGGTCACAAGCCGCATGGGTTGACAGCGTCACCGAATCGCGACCGGATCTATGTGAGTGTTGAGTCAACAAACGAGTTGCTGGCGCTGGATGCGCTCACATACCGCGTAGTGGGAAGAGCGAAGGTAGGAAAAGTTCCAAATCAAGTGACGGTCACCGCAGATGGGCGTTACGTTTATGTCCCGCTGAGAGAGCAGGCAGCCGTGGATATTGTGGACTCAAACGCCATGAAGGTGATCAAGCGGGTGGAGCTTGCCGAATGGCCCCACAACAGCTACACAGCCGCCGACGGCAAGCGGGTGTACGTGACCACGATCAACGGACGGAAAATCTTTGTTTTCGACCCTTCGACTCACAATGTGGTCGCCGTTATCGAACCGGGCGGCAAGGTACGCCCTGTCGCGCTTACGCGGGATAACTCGCGAATGTATGTGGCTCTTTCCGAATTTCACGGTTTTGGCGTCGTGGATCTAAGACAGGTCAAAACAGTCCGGCGCGTGGAGCTTCCGCCCCTACCTGCCGGCACGCCTCGCCCCTATCTTGATACCTACACGCACGGCCTGGCGCTGACGCCGGACGAACGCGAGCTTTGGGTTACCAGTTGTCCCGGTGGAGCCATGTGGGTTTATTCGGCCCCCGAACTGAAAAGACTGGCGAAAGTCGACGTCGGCAAATTCCCCAACTGGCTCGCTTTTACTCCCGACGGTAAGAAGCTGTTTGTCAGCAACACGGAATCCGATACGGTTTCCGCCATTGACGTGCCAAACCGGAAGGTCCTGGCCACCATCGCAGTGGGCAAGGCGCCGAAACGGATCATGTATCTGGCCCAGCCTTCCAGATAGTGTTTCAGAGCTAGGAAACTACTTTGAAATGCGGATTTCGGAATGCGGAATGCGGAATAGGGAGAAGATTTGGTTTCTCAGTATCGAAGATTTAATCTGGACATATTCCGTATTCCCCACATTCCCAATTCCGCATTCCGCATTCCCAATTCCGCATTCCCAATTCCGCATTCCGCATTCCCTACTTCCTTCTCATCAGCAACAACATTCCAAGAGAGCCTAGCCCGAGGGCTTCGCCCTGCATGGAGCCGTAGGCGTGAAAATCGGTGAATCCGCACCTCTCGGCCAGCCGGCACAGCTCTCCGCAACTGTAAACCCGCTGTGACGCAGGACGTGTTTCCATCTTTCCATCTCGAATAAACGTGTAATCTATTTCCAACCGGGAACTATATACGTCGTAGCGCCCCGCGGACAGAAAACAGATGTCGCCAATCTGAAACCATTTCCTTTCCTGGTAGTGGGGCAGCAGGGCTTCGGCACAGCTTCCGCTGATGATAAAACCGGCTCCAGATTTCAGTGTGCCGGCCATAGCGGTAAGAAATTGCTCGTTTTCGTGGTCCTGCAGATAGCCAAAGCTGTTTCCAAAACAAAACGCTCCGTCAAAGGCAGCTTCCCACGGAAGGTCGCGCATATCACTGCACTTCCAATGCACGCGGTTATGCAGCATCTCGGAGGCAGCTCTTGCCTGGTCGATATTCTCCGGGGCAATGTCCACACCGGTCACATGCAGTCCCCGCGCGGCCAGTTCCAGGGCCAGCCGGCCATTTCCGCAAGGCACGTCAAGCACATGGTCGCGCGGGTTCAGTTGCAGCATGCTCTGAATGAAGTCGGCTTCCTTTCGGGTCTGTTCCGAGCTCATTGCCGCCTTCCAAAAATCCAGCGCGATGCCATGAAAGAAAGTGCTCCACCAGTCATGCGGCGCGGTGGCCCCTTCATCGCGGCTTCCTGAAAGCGGCGCTCCTGTCGTTGAATTCGAACTCAAAGTAGTCTTTTGTTGCTGTGACATGGGATTGTTTCCTTTTTACTTGGCGCGGTCCGAGCATGGGCGCTCAAACCACAGCCAAGGTTAGTGTTTCGAAAGCAAATACTGCCGAGGGTACCCGGGGTGTAAAACAGCCTTACAGTACGATGTACCGTTTTCCAGCCCGGCGGTATAGAGGGATCTGGTTAGACAATCATAGGCGTTAGCGGAATATGATAACCCACCTGGAGCGAAGATCGAAAAACTTATTCACCACAGAGACACAGTGCAGCATTGCCGCAACCAAAAAGCCATCTACGTCCACGAGCACGAGCACGTCAACGGGCACGACTACGATTACGCCTGACGTCCAACGTATTCAGATTCGGTCGCCGTGGAACGCCGTGTTCAATTCCGCATTCCGCATTCCGAAATCCACATTTTAAATTAAGCCGCTGCTGATTAGACGTGAGCCTGGGTCAAAGAACGACGCAAGGAGCGGTAAAACAGGGTGTAGGCGGTATTGATCAAGGAAGCGATGTCTTTCTCACTGACCCGCACTTGATTTGCAATTTCGGCAGGCGTTTTTCCATGGTAACGGCTGAGAACAAAGACCTGGCGCAACAATTCGGGCATCTCATTGATGCTTGCCAGAATCAGGTCAAACAATTCCTCTCTGGTCTCCTGAGCTTTTAATGTCTGCTGCATAAATCCTCTCCCGATAACCCGTAAACCCGACTTTCGCGACGCCTGGAGAGACGGCCTGAGGGCCGTCTCTCGGCGATGTAAACTGCCAAGCTGAGACGGCCTGAGGGCCAAACTGAGACGGCCTGAGGGCCGTCTCTCCAGTCCCAAAGATGTCCAAACTCCACGCAGCGACGCGGCATGTCACGTCACTACAAATGTCGAAAACTCCCGAACCAGGCGCCGGTTCTTCTTATTAGACTGAACTCGCAAAAAAAGGTTGGCCAAAATCAAACTTCCAACGCAGGCTGCGCAAAATTGGACTGCCTCGGTATGCTAACGGCAGAGGCAAGCGCTCTGCCGGGAGGTTTCCCGGGCTGCTTGCCAGGGAGGCACATTGAGAAAATTCCTGATTTTGGCGTTGTTGCTTTCTTTCCTTTTTCCGCGAGCTCTTGTTTCCCAAAGAAAGCCGCCCAAGCAGCGGCCTCCCGCATCCGCATCCGAACAGCAGCCCACTGCGGAAATCGGCGCGCAGGCGATGGGGCTGGCCGAGCAACTGAAGCTCTTGAGCCGCTTCCTCTATATATACGGAAAAATTTCGGCGGGTTTCGAAACCGCTGACGAACAATTACGGCGCGGCGAAATCTCCGAGACGGTGCTGGAGCAGATAACCCGAAGCAAGGCGGCGGTGGCCGGCAACATAAGCGCTTTCCGGGCGGGCTTGAAGAAACTGGAGCCGGCGTTCAAAACCACGCCTCGATTGCAGCCGCTTTATCCGAGGCTTACCGCGATTTCCGACACCATCGCGGGAGCCGAACAGCTCGCTTCCGCGAACAGATTCGACGAAGCTGGAAAAACTCTGGTGGCCGCCGCAGAAAAAATGACCGATCTACTGGCAAGCATGAAATAAACTGGCATCCGCTGATATACAAAACGCTTCTCAGGAGTTTCCGCGCCGGGCGGCCAGGTATCCCTGCCGGGCCCGGACCCTGAGATCGGGCCGGGACGGAATTCGCACGCTGATTCTTCTGAATTCTCCATCCTCGCTGCTGCCGGCCGGGTAATAGCCCAGCAGGTATTGAGCCTGCAGTTCGGCGGCGATGCGTTTGAAAAGACCTTCCAGGTCTTCCAGCTTTGCCGGAACAAAAGCCGCGCCGCTCTGCGACGCCAGCTTCTCCATCCCTTCCTGCGCTTTCAGGCTGATTTTATTGAGCCGGATCGCTTCGCCACTCGGATTGATGGAATAAAAAATGCAATCGGTGCGCTGCAGCTCGCGCACCGCGTCCGCTAATCTGAACCGATCGCTGTTGGTGTCCTCCCCGTCCGAAATCACCACCAGCACCCTGCGCGTGCCCGGACTTTGGGCTTTGCTCAGAAAGCGGGCCGCGGCAGCGACCGTGTCAAAGAAGGCGGTTGGCTCGCGCGTCGGATGAAGACTTAAAACGGCCGCCGCCACGCGGTCCGCTTCGGCGCTCGGTTGCTGGACCAGTTTTGGTTCTTTCCCGATAACAAACAGACTGGCTCTGTCACCCGTCTTCATCACCGCTTTGAGAAAGCGCGCCGCCGCCTGCTGCTCAAATTCAAACCGCTCCCGCACGCTGGCTGACACGTCAAACAGCAGCGCCATGTCGAGCGGTGTCTTTCCGGGCTCTCCCAGCGAGAACACTTCCTGTGGTTTCCCGTTTTCTTCCACCCTGAATTCGTCGGCTTTGAGACTGCGAACCCACTGGCCGGAAGAATCGGTGACAGAGACCGGAACGGCGACCAGATTGGACGCCACTCGGATAACACTGCCTTGTGCGGGCGGGGAAGTTGCGCCTTGTGCCTGGGCCTGAGTTTGCGCGACCGGCGAGCCGAGCGACAAAAGCGGCATCAGCGCCAGGAATCTCTTGAATGCAAGACGAACCGACTTAAGTTTGGACATTTTCGGACGCGACAAGAACGCTGATGGCGGAGCCCCGCACGTCAGGGCGTATTGCTCAGGTAATCGGGCTGCTGATTCGGAACATCGCTTTCACCGCCGAGCCGCCGAGCACGCCAAGCTGCGCAGAGGTTAGCAACGGGATCTCTGCGGAAACTCGGCGTTCTTTGCGGCTCTGCGGTGAGTGCAACGTGGCCGCCCCATCAGTCTTGCCGATGGAAGCCCAGTGGCGTCACTGACTGGAAGAATGCATTTCGGCAGAAGCTACAAGGCCGCGATTTACCAGAATCTTCACTTCCACGCGACGATTCTGCTTCCGTCCTTCACGTGTGGAATTGTCGGCCACCGGCTGAGACTCTCCATAGCCGAACGGCGTGATGATGCGCCGCAGCGGAATCATATGATTCTCAGCCAGATAGCGAACCACAGCGTCGGCGCGTCGCTGGCTCAATCGACGGTTCAAGCTTTCGCTTCCATCAGCCGAGGCAAAGCCGGTGACTTCGATGACGTAGCCCTTTTCAGTCTTCGCTTCAGTGGCGATCTGATCCAGCGCCGCCTTTGCGTCCGGCGAAAGCACGAAGCTTCCGACCTTGAAATTCACAATAATACTCTTCTGGGCATCGTATTCATCCAGGCTGGTGATTCTGCTATTGGCGGCCTGCACCCCTGACACTGCATTATCGGCGCGCGACATGGCGTCCTGGGCACGCGACAGAGCCGTATCGGCTGTTTCCTGAGCCGCTCTCGCTCCGCCCCGGGCGGCGTTGGAAACGGCGTTCAATTCCTCAATCTGGCCCGACAGCCGCTGCGCGTTCTGCTCGCTTTGGCCAAGCCGCTCCTCTACAGGTGTGACTCTGGTGTCGACCGTCTGCGCCACCTTCAAATCGCGGTCCGAGAGTTTGATCTTCTGGGCCACCATCGCTCCCGAGCTGTCACCGCGACCTTCCACTTCCAGGTTGAGGCCGCGCAGCAGTTGTGTAGTGGCGTAATTTTTCGGACGGCTGAACAAGCCGCTCTTCTTCTCACGCACCTGCGTCTCGGCGGTTAGTTTTACGGTGCGGTCGATGCCGCCTTCATCGCGGAGAATGAAACTGTCCGCATCTCGATGAACGATTACGCCCTTGATGGTGTGTTTTTGAATCGAAACAGGCACGGTCTGATGGATGTTTTCAACCGTGTCCTTATCGGGATTAACTTGCGCCAGAACCGGCGCCAGGCTCACTAAAGAAAAAAGCAGTAAAAACAAAAATAGCGGTTGGATTCTTTTCATACAGCTTCCCTCCAAAAGTTGGACTGCGGTTAAACCGTCAGCAACTCGGCGCTTGCCGTAGCTTCGAACCCCCAAAATCAGTCTAGCATCGCATGCAAACCGATTCCCATTTTGAGTCCCTGGTTTGGCTGCCATCGGGAAAAAAACTTCACCACAGAGGTCGAGCGCGGCGAAGCCGCAACCAAAAGTCAAGGAGAGACGGCCTGAGGGCCGTCTCTCTGCGGTGTCCTGCCAAGCTGCGACGGCCCTCAAGCCGTCTCTCCGCTCCCGAATAATTTGCGCAGGCCGCGAAAATTCTCATGGTTAGTAGTACAGAGGACACAGAATTGTCCGTTGTCCGTGGCCCATTGTCAGTTGCCGCTCCTGTCGGACAGTATGCAATAACCACTGACAACGGGTCACTGACAACGGGCCACTGACAACGGGCCACTGACAACGGACAACTTGCAGCCAAACTAGATCCCTACCCGAATTCTCTATCTTCTTGACTCTTCTGCCCCTGTTCGAAGCAAAATAGAAACCACCTTTTTCTTCCGAGGAGCCCATGACGATCAGCCGCAGAGATTTCGTGAAAACGTCCGTTGCAGCGACCTTTGCCTTTCCCGCGATTCGCGTCGCCGGAGCGCAAAACTCCAGATATCGTACGGCCCTGGTCGGGACCGGCTGGTGGGGAATGAACATCCTCGGCGTCGCAATGGAATCTGGAGCATGCAAGGTTATTGCCATGTGCGACGTGGATCAGAACCAACTGGATCCTGCCGTGGAGCGCGTCGTCAAGGCGAGCGGGGACCAGCCTAAGAAATACCACGATTATCGCGAGCTTCTGAATCAGGAAAAACCCGAAATAGTGATCGTGGCGACGCCCGATCACTGGCACCCGCTGGTGATGATTGCAGCCGTGCAGGCGGGAGCGCACGTGTATGTGGAAAAACCGATCGGCCACACCATCAGGGAAGGGCGCGCCATGGTCAGGGCGGCGCGTGAAAGCAATCGTATTGTCCAGGTGGGAACCCACCGCCGGGTCTCTCCGCACAACGTATCCGGCATGAATTTTCTCAAATCAGGTAAGGCCGGAAAGATTGGAATGGCGCGAGCCTTCGTGCATTACGGGGGAGGCCCAGGACAAAAAACTGCGGATTCGGAGCCGCCGCCGGGCTTGGATTGGAACATGTGGTGCGGTCCGGCGCCGTATCGCGCATTCAACAAGGCCATCCACCCGAAGGGCTTTCGCCAGTTTCTTGATTATGCCAACGGTACGCTTGGAGACTGGGGAATCCACTGGATGGATCAAATCCTGTGGTGGACCGATGAGAAGTATCCAAAGAAGGTCTTTTCCGCGGGCGGACGCCACATAAAGCGCGACACCACCGACGCACCCGACACCCAGGTGGCCAGCTTTGAATTCGAAACATTCACAGCCGTGTGGGAGCATCGCCAGTATGCCCATAACAACGCCGAGAAAACGAACATCGGCGCTTACTTTTACGGCACGGAAGGCACCTTCCACATGGGATGGCAGGATGGCTGGACCTTCTATCCGGCCGACCCGAAGAAGCCGGTGATCCATGAAGAGCCGAAGCTGAACAAGCCCGACGATCAGAACATCCGGGAACTCTTTGCCGATTTTCTGGAGAGCGTCAAGACCGGAAGACGATCGCTGTGCGACATTGAAGTGGGACATCGTTCCACCAACATGAGTCTTCTGGGAATGCTGTCGCTGAAACTGGGGAGAAGCATTCGATGGGACGGCGAAAAAGAGGAGATCATCGGCGACCCTGAAGCAAACAAGCTCCTCAGTCGCCCCTACCGGGCGCCCTGGGTATATCCGGCCTGAGTTACGGGTTGGCGGGTCGACCGGTTACGGGTTCAGTGGTGAAAAAGAAATTCTTCGCGTTCTTGGCGGTTCAATTTTTTCTCACGTTCTCAGTCCGCGCGCGCTTCCGCGACGGTGGAAATCTTAACGCGCCCCTTGCGGAGACTAATCACAAGCATGGCTGAGATCAGAGCTGAAGCGGCAAGATAAAGAACGCCTCCAATGAAAGAATCCGTCATGGTATTGATCTTGCCCACAATGTAAGGACCCAGAAAACCGCCCAGGTTTCCTACCGAATTAATCAGCCCGATGGACGCCGCCGCGGCCGAGCCGGTCATGAAGCTGGAGGGCAGGGACCAGAAACTGGGGAGGTAGCCGAAGAGTCCCAGGGCGGCCAGACAGAGCATTCCAATCGACAGCGCCACATTCTCAGTCAACGTGCTCAGGTAAAAGCCGACGCTCACAAGCAGAATGGCGCCGGCCGTGTGCCACCTGCGCTCCCCTGTCTTGTCCGAAGACCATCCGTTCAGCAACATCCCGGCCAAGCCGACGCAGTATGGGAGCGCGGAAACCAAAGTCACTTTGAAGTCGGAAAGCCCGGATGATTTCTTGACGATCGCCGGCAGCCAGAATGAAAAACCGTAGGAACAGGTGACGATGAAAAAGTATGCGACGGCAAGCTGCACAACATCGCGCTGGCGCAGCGCTTCCCAGATCCGATGCGAATGCTCGGCGCCCCTGAGCTTGCGCTCGCGCTCCAGCTCGCCGGTAAGCCACTCCCGCTCGTCGTCGGGCAGCCATTTCGCCTGTCGCGGCCAGTCGGTCAGGTAGAAAATGGTGATCACTCCGAAAAGAATCGCGGGTAAACCCTCCAGTATGAAGAGCCAGCGCCAGCCGGCCATCCCCAGCCAATTGAACTGCAGCAGGAATCCGGAAACCGGAGATCCGATAATATTGGAAATGGTAATGCCCGACGCGAAGAACGCCAGCGCCTTGGCGCGATCCTGGTAGCGAAACCAGTGGCTGAGGTACACAATGATGCCCGGGAAAAATCCGGCTTCCGCGGCGCCCAGCAGAAAGCGGATCCAGTAAAACTGGGTCTTGGTGTGAATAAACCCCATCATCACCGCCAGGATTCCCCAGGAAATCATGATGCGCGCGATCCATCCGCGCGCGCTCCAGTTTTCCACCAGCAGCGTGCCCGGAATCTCCAACAGGAAATAACCGATGAAGAAAATTCCCGCACCTGTCCCAAAGACGGCGGCGGAAAATCCAAGATCCGCGCTCATCGTCAGATTCGCATAGCCGACATTGACCCGATCCAGGAAAGCAATGATGTAGAGCAGCAGCAGGTAGGGCATAATGCGCCAGGTAACGCGGCGGCGGGTGCGTTCGGCAATGTCCAGCGGCACATTCACAGAGCCCAAATCCTATCATTGAATCCAAGATTCAGCACAAAGACATAGCCCGGCCGTAGACAAAAAGCCAAGGACGGCCACGTGCACGTCAACGATAGACGTCAACGACCACGTCTTACGCCCTACGAGCACGATCACCACAACCTCCACGTCCTGCGTTCACGAGCACACCGACGTCCCAGGTCGACGATTACGACAAAATGATCAGTTTCAATTCTCTGCAGCCCTGCGCCCCACCGGGCAAGATTGTGGACGTAATCGTAGACGTGGGCGTGCCCGTGGACGTGGGACGTGGACGTGCTCGTGAACGTGAGACTCGGAATCCTCTTTGGGTGTATAACTCAATGCATGAAAAAATCCGAGTTGCGCATCGAGAAGGCAACAGAAAAGGACGTTCCACTGCTGCTGCAATTCATCAAGGAGCTCGCCGAATACGAAAAACTGTCCCATGCCGTTGTAGCCACAGAAGAGATGGTAAGGCGCTCTCTGTTTGGTGAAACGCCGCGCGCCGAAGCAATCATCGCCTATTGCGCGGAATCTCCCGCGGGTTTTGCGCTCTTCTTCCACAACTTTTCTACCTTTCTTGGCCGGGCCGGCATCTACCTTGAAGATCTTTACGTCCGCCCTCCGATGCGCGGCAAAGGAACAGGCCGGGCGCTGCTGGCCTGCCTGGCGGACCTGGCGCGCGAGCGGGACTGTGGCCGGATGGAATGGGCCGTGCTGGATTGGAATGAACCCGCGATCCGGTTTTACAGAAAACTCGGCGCCGTCACGCTCGATGATTGGAAAGTTTGCCGCCTCAGCGGCGAAGCTCTCCAGAGGCTGGCAGGGGAATGGGATCCGGGCCTTCCGAATGCGGATTCCGGAATGCGGAATGCGGAATAGAAACAATTTTGTGTGGGCCCTGAGAGACTTAGAAAGTATTCCGTATTCCGCATTCCGCATTCCGAAATCCGCATTCGGAAGGACGCTGGAAGACTCGCGGGCAATTGCCAATGAAACCGCCCGAGCGTTTTGAAAGTGAAAGACTGATCCTGCGCCTTCCCCGGCGGCGGGACGCAGAGGCTATTTTTCGTACTTACGCGAAAGATCCCCGGGTCACACGCTATCTGACATGGAAACCCCACTCCGACATTTCCGAGACCCGCGAATACCTGGAACGCTGCCTCAGCGGCTGGCGGAACGGCCCCTCCTTCACCTGGACAATTACGCACAGACGGAGATACCAACTGATGGGCATGTTTGAAATCCGCATCGGCAGTCACGACGTTTCATTCGGATACGTGCTTGCCCGGCGATATTGGAATCAGGGGTACATGACCGAGTTGGTGGAAACCATATCCTCCTGGGCCCTGGCACAGCCGGAGATTTACCGTGTGTGCGCTTACTGCGACACGCAAAACGAGGCATCATGGCGAGTCTTGGAAAAGGCGGGCTTGCAGCGAGAAGGTGTTTTACGCCGGTGGATTGTGCTGCCAAACCTGGACAATGAACCCCGCGACTGCTACTGCTACGCGCGCGTCAAATAGGGCCCGAGGGAGCGACCGGCCAAAGAAGTTTGGTAGCTTGGTGAAGCCGGGTTGCGGGTTGACGAGTTGCGGGTTGGCGAGTTGACGAGTTGCGGGTTGACGAGTTGCGGTTGGCGAGTTGCGGGTTGGCGAGTTGCGGGTTTCAGTTGGCGAAATGGAAAACTCAAGATTCGAATTCCCCGGGCACGGCAGTCGTCGACATAGCCGTGGTCGTTGCCGTGCGCGAATCAAAGGACTGCTTGATTCTGCACTCCGCTTTCACCGCCGAGCCACGGGGATCGCCAAGATTTCGCAGAGTCTGCAACTCAAGCTCTGCGAAACCTCGGCGTACTCAGCGGCTCGGCGGTGAATACAACGTGGCCGTCTTTACAGGCGACTTATCGACAGTCCGGAACCCGACAACCCGGAACTCGTAACCCGACAACCCGGAACCCGCAAACTCGGGCTTACAGCCCAATCTGCTCCGAGCGAACCGAGTGTCCAAGAAAGATCTGTGCCAGCCGGTCGAACTCTTCGCTTTGATCGGTGGTGAGAAAGCGAACACTTGCGCCGCGCGTCAGTTTTCCTTCAATTTCCGGATGCCGGCGCAGGTAATCCTGCAGGCTCGGCGCCACGAAGTCTCCTTGAACAAGAATATTGACAGGCCTCGACACGACGGATCGGATTGTCGAAAGCAGCAGCGGATAGTGCGTGCACGCCAGCAGCAGCGTGTCTATCTGTGAAGACTGGCGGGATGTCAGCGTCCAATATTTTTGAACATAGAACTCCACGCCCGCGCCATCCAGTTCCCCCGATTCAACCAACGGAACCAGCAGCGGGCACGCCTGCTGGATCAGCTTGATATTGGAAGCAAACTTCTCCAGCTCCAATACAAAACTCTCCGATCGAACTGTCCCCTGTGTCGCCCAGAGTGCAACCGTTCCGGTGTGAGTTTGGCGACCCAACTCCTCAACGGAGGGACGAATTACGCCGAGTACGCGCCGGTCCGGATAGCTGGCGGGCAGCACTCTTTGCTGGATGCTGCGCAGCGCTTTCGCCGATGCGGTGTTGCATGCAATGACAATGAGCTGGCATTGGCGCGTGAAAAGGTACCGGACCGCCTCGGTCGTAAATTGAAGAACCGCCTGAAAAGACCGGGTTCCGTAGGGCGCGCGAGCGTTATCGCCCAGGTAAAGGTAATCGTAAAGAGGAAGCCTTTCGCGGATGCATTTGAAGATCGTCAGACCGCCAAATCCTGAATCAAAGATTCCTATTCTCACTGATTTCGCTGCGTGCAAGGTTGTCGGGTTATCCGGTTTCGGGTTCCGGGTTGCGAGTTGAACTGGCTTGGTGTCTTGGTGGTAAAAATGATGAACCACCAAGGCACCAAGCCAGTTCAATTCACAACCCGCAACCCGTAACCCGCCAACTTTGACTAGTGACTGATAACCAATGACCAATGACTAATGACCGATATTCACTTCGCGGCGCGCAGCCGGGCGCCCGACTGTAACAGTTGTTTGATGCCGCGCACTGCCTGGCGAATACGCTTTTCATTTTCCACTAATGCGAATCGGACGTAGCCTTCTCCCGAATCGCCGAAGCCGGTACCCGGCGACACCGCAACTTTTGCCTCTGCGATCATCAGCTTGCAGAATTCCAGTGAGCTCATTGAGCTGAATGGCTCGGGAATACGCGACCAGACAAACATCGTTCCCACGGGTTTCGTGACGGGCCATCCCGCCTTGGTGAGCGTGTCGCACAGGACGTCGCGCCGATTGCGGTATTTCTCGGCGATCTGTTTCACATATTCCTCGCACTCGTTCAGTGCGATGATGGAAGCGATCTGGATCGGCTGGAAGATGCCGTAATCCATATAACTTTTGACTCGCCCCAGCGCGGCGATTACATTGGCGTTGCCCAGGCAGAACCCGACGCGCCATCCGGCCATGCTATAGCTCTTGGAGAGCGAGAACATTTCCACCGCCACATCCCTGGCGCCAGGAATCTGCAGGATGCTGGGGGCGGTATAGCCGTCGTAAACCAAATCGGCGTAAGCAAAGTCGTGGATCACCAGCACGCCATAGCGACGCGCCAGTTGCACCACCTGCTCAAAGAAATCGCGGTCTACGCAGGCGCCGGTCGGATTATTCGGGAACGAAATCACCAGAAGCCTCGGCCTTTCCTTCGGAATTACGCTGGTCAGCTTCCGCAGCAGATCCTGCGGATCGGCAACCGGCAGCCGGTGCAGCCTGCCGTCGGCGATGATGACTGCGTAGAGATGGATCGGATAAGCCGGTTCTGGAACCAGCGCGAGCTCGCCGCGACCCAGGACGGTCAGAATCAGATGTGACAGCCCTTCTTTGGCTCCGATCGTCACGACTACCTCGGTGTCCGGATTCAGCTCGACCCCCCACTTGCGCCCATAACGGTGGGCAATAGCGTGACGCAACTTGACGATTCCGCGCGAGGCCGAGTAGCGATGATTGCGCGGGTTTCTCGCCGCCTCGATGAGCTTCTGAACGATCGGCTGAGGCGTAGGAAGGTCTGGATTTCCCATTCCCAGATCGACGATGTCTTCTCCCTGAGCGCGTGCCGCTGTCTTCAGGTCCTGGATGGTCCTGAAGACATACTGCGGAAGCTTATTGCTCAAGTTAAACCCTGTGTCCAATATCCCTCCAGTTCGATGCCCGATTGTAACAGCCAGGTATTATCTCCTGGATAGAGTTTCAAAGTTTTTCAAAACCGTCCACGTCTATGTCCACGTGTCATGACCACGTCAACGTACGGCAGGCGTTGACGTGCCCGTGGTCGTTGACGTGCTCGTGCTCGTAGACGTGGACGGCTTTTCTTTTGGCTGTCGCGTTGCGGCCACCGTACACTCGTGGAAGTAGCCGTGGCTCGCTTCTATTTTGCGTGCATAGCGCGCCAATAACTCGATAGTGCGCAGTCGCCACACCTGCCCCTTCTCCTTCTGTGTAACATGGAATCATGAGCGTCAGTAGAAATCTTGAAGTGGAGCGCCTTAGCGAGCAGGAGGACGTCAAAAGGGCTCTTGAGCAAACTGCCGGGGCGGGAAAACCGGAGATCCCATCCGCTCCGCCCAAAGAAAAAATCTGGCTGGGCACATATGGTTTGCTGCTCGTCGTCTTTGCCGCCGTTCATTATCTGCTCCGTTTGAAACTGGTGCCCTTGCCTGCACGCCTTTCTCCCGTGCTGATCAGAATCACGCTTGGCGTGATGGCAATGATCGTAGTGCTGGCCGCCTCAAAGATCGTGGATGTTTACTCGATCGGCTACATCAGCAGCGCAGTGTCCAGATATAACCTGCGGCGCATTCGACGCCTCTTTACCGGACTGGTAATTGCGCTCATCCTGCTGTCGATCGCGTTTGTCAATTGGTACACAGCGTTTGTCTCTCTGGGGCTGATCTCTCTCATCCTGGGCTTTGCGCTGCAGACTCCAATCACCAGCTTTATCGCATGGATTTACATTCTGGTCCGGGAACCTTATCGCGTCGGAGACAGAATCAAAGTCGGTGAGGCAAGCGGCGACGTGATCGATGTGAGCTATCTGGACACGACGCTCTGGGAGTTCGGAGGCCAGTACCTTTCCACCGATCACCCCAGCGGCCGTATCATCAAGTTTCCAAATTCAAGGATTCTTAATTCGCCGGTCTACAATTACTCGTGGCCGTTGTTTCCTTACATCTGGAATGAAATAAAGTTTCAGGTCGGCTACGACAGCGATCTCGAATTTGTCGCCACCACAATGCAAAGAGTTGCCGAAGAAGACCTCGGCACCGCAATGCTGGAACGGATCAAGGTATTTCGCGATCTGCTGGCAAAGACGCCGGTTGACGAGCTGACGGTTCAGGAGCGGCCGGTGGTGATGTTCCGCGTTGGCGACAACACGTGGCTGGAAGCAATCGTGCGTTACGTGGTGCCTCCCAGGGAAGCAGGAAGAGTGAAAACCAGGCTGATCCGAAAGATGCTGGCTGAATTGAACACCCAGCCCGAGCGGGTGCGCTTTCCCAAGGGCGACGCGCGGTAAAAACATTAAACCGCCAAAGAGCGCAAAGAGAAAGCTAAAACCGCCAAGAGCGCCAAGACCGCCAAGTCAACGGAACGACCCGCCTGAGATCGTCTGGAGTTGAAACAAACCGCTACGATCTTCAGTTTATTCTCTTGGCGCTCTTTGCGCTCTTGGCGGTTCAGCTTTGAAGGTCCCCATCCATACCCAGTAAACCACCCCGGCAATCGCAAAGCCCACAAACCACGCGTACGAATATAAGCCCTGAAAAAACGCTCCCGCGCGCCAATGCCCCGGGAAAGCCTGCGAAAGAAAGCCCGGTATGTTCGGCGCCACGCCTGCCATCAGAGCGATCAGCGCCGCCGGATTGACTCCGCCGTGGTACTCGTAATCCCCTCCCCGGACATACAGGTCTGCCGCCCGCAACTCCCGTCTTCGAATGATGAAATAGTCGACGATCATAATCCCGCCGATTGGACCGAGAAGCGCCGAGTAACCGATCAGCCAGGTGAAAATGTATCCGTGCGACGATTCAATCAGCTTCCACGGCATGATGAGAATTCCAATGACTGCGGTAATCATCCCTCCCATTCGAAACGAAATCCGCCCGGGGCGCAGATTGGAAAAATCATTGGCGGGCGAGACCACATTGGCGGCGATGTTAGTGGACAAAGTCGCCACAGAGAGCGCCACAATGCTGACCAGAACGGTCAACAGCCCGCCTACTCTGCCCATCAACTCGATCGGATCCCAGATTACTTTGCCAAAAATCAACGGTGTCGCCGACGTGACCGCCACCCCGATGAAGGCGAAGAGAGTCATAGTGGTGGGAAGTCCCAGTGCCTGGCCGACCATCTGGTCCCGCTGTGATCTGGCGTACCGGGTGAAGTCGGGAATGTTCAAAGAGAGCGTTGCCCAATAGCCCACCATGGCTGTGAGAGACGGAAAAAAAACCGGCAGGAACGAATCCAGCGATGCAAAACTAGAGGGGCGGCTGAGTATCGGCCCCCATCCTCCGGCGCGCACGTAAGCCCAGGCCAGAAGCGCCAGCCCCATTGCGATCAGGAATGGCGCGGCAAGCGATTCCATCCACTTAATCGATTCCGTGCCCTTCCAGATAAAGTAGACGTTGACCATCCAAAAGAGCATGAACGACAGGAACTGGCCCAGCGTAATGCCGACAAACGAAGGCATCACGTCGGGCAGGTACGTTCGGCCGGGAAAAAGTGTCAGCCCCAGTTGGTAAATCGCCTCTCCTCCGATCCATGTCTGGATGCCAAACCATCCGCAAGCCACAAATGCCCGCAGCATTGCCGGAACGTTGGCTCCCAGCACGCCGAACGAGGATCGGGCCAGCACGGGAAAAGGAATGCCGTACCTGGTTCCGGCATGCGCATTCAAGATCATTGGAATCAGGACTATCAAGTTCCCCAGCGAAATCGTAAAAATCGCCTGCTTCCAGTTCATTCCCGAGTCAATCAAACCGGATGCCAGCGTGTAGGTCGGGACACAAACCGCCATCCCAACCCAGAGCGCCGCGATATGCCAGAGGTTCCAGGTGCGCTGCGATGGCAAAGTAGGCGCCAGGTCCGGATTGAAAAGGCGCGGGTCGCGGGAGGGGATTGTCGAGTTATCGCGGTGAGTCAAGGGTTTGATTTTTTAGACGTGTATTTAACACCGTTCTGGCCCTGGGAGGTGTGAAAAAAATTCACTACAACGGCGCAGCCCGGCAAAGCCGCACCAAGCAGAGGATGTTCACGCTTGGCAGCCTGATCGTCATAGGCTGATGTTGAAAGTCGCATTCCTTCACCGCAGAGGCGCAGAGAACGCAGCGGGTGCGCAGAGACGTGCAAACGAAACTCTGCGCATTCTCTGCGTCCTCTGCGCCTCTGCGGTGAAGGAATGTAAGTGCCAGACAAAACTTTGTAAAAAAGCGAGAAGTTGCCAACCTGTTACACAAGGCGCCACTTTTTGTGCTCTTTGTGCCTTTGTGGT
>DASXQR010000059.1:0-95849 GCA_036507075.1 Acidobacteriota bacterium
AGGCTGATACGCTTTCGGAGGATGGTCGGGCTGTTTGCATTTTTTTACGGAGTGCTGCACTTCATCACTTATCTCTGGCTGGATAAGTTTTTTGATCTTCGGGAAATCTTCAAAGATGTTTACAAACGGCCGTTCATTACCGCAGGTTTCGTCGGGTTCGTCCTGATGATTCCCCTGGCCCTGACATCCACGGCCGGCTGGATCCGGCGGCTCGGTGGGCGAAGGTGGCAACTGCTGCATCGCCTGGTCTATGGGAGCGCCATTGCCGGGGTAGTGCATTACTACTGGCTGGTCAAATCCGACATCACCAGCCCGCTGCTCTACGGAACGCTGGTGGCGCTGCTGCTGGGATATCGAGCGATCGCCTGGACTCTTCGGCATCGCCGTCGAGCAGTTTCGGGCGCGGATGAAGAGCTGTCCACGGCTGAGAATGCATAACCCTCTTTTTTTCCGTCTTTTGTAATAGTCCCTCGCCCTGCAGCGTCGTTATTCTCGGTTCCTCGAAAAACGGCTATTTTAATGGGAAAGGGCTGTTTTGCCCGTTTCCCGAGGAACTTAGTACAAACGAAGCCCGTATAGTGACAGTGTCGGGAGGCTTACCTGTGCTCTCGTGTCTCTGTGGTGAAATCACCACAGAGGCTTAGCGCGGCGAAGCCGCAACCAAAAGTCAAGGAGAGACGGCCTGAGGGCCGTCTCTCTGCGGTGCCCTGCCAAGCTGAGACGGCCCTCAGGCTGTCTCTCCGCTTCCGAATAATTTGTGCAGGCCGCGAAAATTCTCATGGTTGGTAGTACAGAGGACACAGACACCAGCAGATGAAAATACCGAAGATGTCAGCCTTCTATCTTGATGCCCTCAAGCTGGCCTTGCAGGCCATCTATGCGCACAAGCTCAGGGCGTTTCTTACCTTGATCGGGATCATCGTCGGCGTGGCGTCGGTTGTAGTGGTAGGTGCATCTATCAGCGGGCTGAATGAGTTTGTCCTGGACAAGGTCTCAAAGCTTCTCGGTGTGAACCATTTCATGGTCGCCCGCATCGCCCACAACGGGCGAATGACTGAGGAACAGTGGGAGAAGATGAACCGTCGCAACAAGCGCCTTGACTGGACCGATTTCCGATGGCTGGCTGAACAGTGCACCAACTGCAAGGAAGTGGGAGCTCAGGCGGACACCGGCATCGACCTGAAACAGGACGGCCAGGACCTCTTCGGCACTCGGCTGGCGGGAGTGACGGCCAACATGGGCGAAATCGAGGACAAAACGATCGTTGAAGGGCGCTTCATCGCGCCGTTTGAAGTGGAACATGCCGCGCGCGTGTGTGTGATTGGGATGGACGTTCGCGAGAAGTTCTTTCACGGCGTCGATCCGATCGGCAAGGCGCTCAAGATTCGAGGAGAGGCCATGACCGTTGTGGGAGTGGAGCAGAAGCGCGGTTCCATGCTGGGACAGTCGTTTGACCGGCACGCCTACATTCCACTGACCACCTTCCAGAAGATGTTCGGGCGCCGCCAGAGCCTGCAGTTGCACGGCAAGGCGAACACCCGCGCCGAGTTCCCCGGCGTGATCGATCAGGCGCGCGTGGCCATGCGAAATCGCCACAAACTGAAAGGGAACCAGGAGGACGATTTCGGCTTGGTAAACGTGGATGAAGTGAACAATGATGTCGATCAGTTTACAGGGGCAATCGCGATGGTGGTTACCCCTATAACGCTGATCTCCCTGATCGTGGGCGGAATCGTGGTGATGAACATCATGCTGGTGAGCGTCACGGAGCGGACTTTTGAAATCGGATTGCGCAAGGCCGTGGGCGCCCGGCGGCGGCAGATCATGCTTCAGTTCTTGATTGAATCAGCGATGCTGTGCGCGCTCGGCGGGGTGCTGGGCCTGCTGACGGCCAGCGTATTGTCCTGGATCGTGCGCGTCGCTACTCCTATTCCCATGTCCATCAGCATCGGGTACATCCTGCTTTCGCTGGTGGTGTCGGGCGGAATCGGAATATTGGCGGGAATTTATCCCGCCTTCAAAGCCGCGCGCCTGGATCCGATTGTCGCGCTCACGAAGAGCTGAGGGTTGAGCACGAATTTTCACGAATTTCACGAATTTTCACGAAATTGTTTTTGAAGGTTCATGGATTCGTGCCATTCGTTGGTTCTGAATGAATACCGTAGAGATATACGATTCTGAATCAGCACCGATGCGCGCCGGGCTCGTTTCGCGTCTGCGGGATCGTGGGCGGAGATTTGTCCCAAAAGAGACGCTGGTGATGGCTTTTGACAATGTCCGCGGGCACAAGTTCAGGAGCTTCCTCACCGTGCTCGGCATCGTCATCGGTGTGGTGGTGGTGATCGTGATTGCGTCGATCCTGACAGGGATGCGCGACAACATGGTCCAGTTCATTGAGGAATATGGAACCAACAACATCTTTGCCTTCCATCTCACCACCGGTCCAAGCCTCGGGCCGCGCGACCGGAGCGAATGGTCGCGCAAGCCCCTCAAACCCGAAGACGGCAAGGCGATCAGGGAACAGGCCAGCACGGTCGATGATGTGGCAAATCTCGGTTTCGTGTGGGGCATGGATCGAACGATTTCCTATCAGGGATTCAATTACAAACAGGCGGAAATCAACGCCGTTTCCCCCAACTATGGCAGGATCACAAACCTGATGGTGCAGGAGGGCCGTTTCATCAACGAGAGCGATGAGGAGCATCGTCGCAACGTGATGGTCATCGGTGTTAACGTCGCCGACGCCATGTTCCCGCACAAAAGCATCGTGTCAGGTACCGAGGTGCGCCTGGGAGGCAGACCTTTCGAGGTCATCGGTGTGCTGGAAAAACGCAAGGGCGGATTTCTGGGGGAAAACGAAGATGACAATGTGGTTCTGATCCCCTACGGCACAGGCCGCAAGATTGCGCCCCGCAACGATTTTCTGATGCTGGTTATCCGGGCAAAGCCGGGCAAGATACGCCAGGCGCTCGAGCAGGTGGAAGGAGTTCTGCGCCGCCAGCGGGGCGTCAAGTACAAGGATCCGAACAATTTTGATCTGAATACGGCGGACCGCTTCATCGAACAGTTCGACAAGATCACGGCTGCCGTCGGACTGATTGCAATCGCCATCTCAGGTGTCGGCCTGCTGGTGGGCGGAATCGGAGTGATGAATATCATGCTGGTCAGTGTGACCGAACGGACCCACGAGATCGGAATCCGCAAGGCCATCGGCGCCCGCCGCAAAGACATCGTGCATCAATTCCTGTTTGAAGCCATGATGCTGACATTCATGGGAGGGATCCTGGGTGTGCTTCTGGCGATCCTGATCAGTCGTATCATCATCTACTTTCTTCCCGATCTTCCGGCCTCGATCCCAATGTGGGCCGTGATTACGGGCTTGGTTGTCTCCATTGCCGTCGGTCTGGTGTTTGGAGTCTGGCCGGCAAGAAAAGCCTCGCGCCTCGACCCCATCGAGGCCCTTCGTTACGAGTAACAGGGGGATAGAGGGATGGAGATAAAAAAGATGAAAAAAGTTTCGCGATTTCTATGTTGACGTGCTGCTGAGCGTGTTTGGAGAGCGCCTTCTCTTTCCGGCAGAGTTTCTCGGCCGCGGCGACATGAGCCGCGGGGGCCTGATGCTGCGTTGCGCGCGCTCCGGCAGCGAGCTGACCTACGTCGCCGTCTCCGGCGCCGTCCGAAACGGACCCCGCCCGCCCAAGCTGGAACCCCTCGTGCGCCACCGCCCTGGAGCTGTTCTTGATTAAGTCTGTGGTGGTTCAATAGGAGAGTGACCACCAAACCACCGATAAAGAGCTCTGCTCGATTCACCATTCCCCGCGAACGCGAGAACGTTGAGCTACGCATTGGCAACAAGACCGTTACGCTTACGAACCTGAACAAGCCTTTCTGGCCGAAGCTGGGTATCGCCAAAGGGGACTTGCTTCAGTATTACGCCGATATTGCGCCCGCTCTACTGCCTCATTTGCATGACCGCGCCATGGTGATGAAACGGTATCCGAACGGCGCCGATGGCGACTTTTTTTTCATGAAACGGGCGCCTTCACCGCGGCCCGAGTGGGTGCAAATCTGCCGCATTCCGCATGCTTCCGGCAATATTGTTGACTTTCCCGTGATTCAGGACCTGGCCTCGCTGTTGTGGGTGGTGAACCTGGGATGCATCGACCTGAATCCCTGGTATGCGCGCTGCGACGATTTCAACCGACCCGATTTTTTGCACTTCGACCTGGATCCTGTGCCCGGCGCAGGGTTCGGGAAAGTGCTGGAAACAGCTCGTATCGTCCATGCCGGGCTGGATGCTTTGAAAATGCCCGGCTTCGCAAAGACCACCGGCTCAAAGGGGATTCACGTCTACATCCCGATTGTTCGCGGCCCGCTGCAAAAGCAGGTATGGACATTCGCAAAAAGTTTTGCGCAAAGCCTGGCTCAACTTCATCCGTCTCTGATTACCGCCGAGTACAGAATCGAAAAAAGGCCGCGCGGTCGAGTGCTGGTCGATTACAACCAGAACGCATGGGGACGAACGCTGGCGTCCGTTTACTCGGTGCGGCCGAAACCGAAAGCCACCGTATCGACGCCTGTCACCTGGAAGGAAGTCGATCGCGGATTCAAAATGGAAGACTTTCGCATCGACAACGTGCCCGCCAGAGTTCAAAAACAGGGAGATCTGTGGGCCCCGCTGCTGGCCAAAAAGGCAAGATTCAAACTGGAAAAGCTGCTGGCGGTTTAAATAGCCAGATTCCCTCGGCCGTGCGAGCTTTGAAGGTATAGAATCGAAACCCCGGCCACGCGCCGGTTTTTCACAAGCGGTCACAGCGATGGTGTTTAGAAAGAAGCGTCTGACGGAAATGGTTTCCTGCGCAGGTTGAGCGGCAAAGCTGCCGCCCAAGGCGCTGGCCCAGGTTCTGAGTCAGTTGAATGTCCCCAGATCGAAGGATGTCATCGCGGGCTTCGAAAACTCCGAAGACGCAGCCGTTTACCGCCTGAACGAGCGAGAAGCGATTCTGCACACCATCGACGTGATAACACCTCTGGTGGATGATGCGCATAGTTTCGGTCGAATCGCCGCCGCGAACTCATTGAGCGACATCTACGCCATGGGCGGAATGCCCCTTACCGCGCTTTCCTTTGTGGGATACCCCAAAAAGGGAGATCTGGAACTGCTGCGGCAGATTCTGGCAGGAGGGATAGACATGCTGCAGAACGCGGGATGCTTTCTGGTAGGCGGTCACACGGTTGCAGATGAAGAGTTGAAGATTGGATTTGCCGTCACCGGTCGCGTGGAAATCTCAAGCCTGAAACGAAACTGTACCGCGCGAGAAGGCGACTCGCTGGTGCTGACAAAACCTGTCGGGACCGGAGTGATCGCGACTGCAATCAAGCAGGGGAACGCCCCGGATCCAGTGATCGCAAACGCCATCCGCTGGATGACCGAACTGAATCGCGATGCCGCAGAACTGATGGTTCAAAACAACGCCAGCGCCGCGACCGACATCACCGGATTTGGTCTCCTCGGACATGCCATGGAAATGGCCAAGGGCAGCGCCGTGACGATAGAAATTGACGCCGGCGCGGTGCCGCTGCTGGACGGCTCTTTCGAGCTGGCCATCAAGTCGGTCCCAGGCGGAACTTCGGCAAATCGCGAGTATGTCAGCGATTCAATCAGCATCGAATCAAACCTCAGTACACCGCTGCTCAATCTGCTTTTCGATCCTCAAACATCGGGAGGGCTTCTTGTCTCTTTGAGCGACCGGGATGTCACTGGCTTTGTGCAGCAGATGGAGTCTCGCGGCAGGATGGCGCGCATCATAGGCAGGGTGCGTCCCTACGAGGGATTCGCGCTCAGACTGGTTTGAACATTGTCAAAAGCGGGCACCTTTCAATGCGGAATGTGGAATGCGGAATGCGGAATAGGGAGCTGATCGGGTCCCAGCGTCTTGCTTCCAAATGCGGAATGCGGAATCGGAGGTCATTGGGTCTCAGCGTCGAAAGACTTAACTTTGATTTATTCCTCAAATCATCTTCCCCATTCATCCATTCCGCATTCCACATTCAGCATTCCGCATTTGGAAGTAGGTAGAGAATCCTGCCAGACACTGCGGGTTTGCACCCCTTCCCTCGCTGGGCTAGAATTATAGATTACCCATGTTGAAGGATTCGTACGGGAGAGAAATCCACGACCTGCGCGTTTCGGTCACTGACCGATGCAACTACTCGTGTTTTTACTGTAAGACACCGCAGGATTCGTTGCTCAAAAAACGCAAGGATGAAATCCTCACCTACGAAGAAATCGTAAGAGTCACGCGCCTCTTGGCCGGCCTGGGAGTGCGAAAAGTCAGGCTTACCGGGGGCGAACCGCTGTTGCGAGCCGGTCTGGATCAGCTCGTGGCGCAAATCTCTTGCATATCCGGAGTGGCCGACCTGGCATTGACTACCAACGGTCACCTGCTCGGTTCGATGGCTCGCAGGCTCTACGACGCCGGCTTGCATCGCCTTACCGTCAGCCTCGACTCGCTGCGATCAGATCGATTCGCCCGTATTACCGATTCCAATTCTTTATCGCGCGTGCTGCAGGGACTGCAAGCCGCCAAAAACGCCGGGTTCAGCAGAATCAAGATCAATGCAGTCATTATCCGGGGCATCAACGATGACGAGCTGGTCGAGTTTATACGCTGGGCTCGCGCCGAGGGGCATGTCATGCGATTCATCGAATTCATGCCCCTGGACTCCCGGCACGAATGGGGGCGCGACAAGGTCGTCACTGCTTCTGAAATGCTGGCCGCGATTATGCCGCACGAAAAGCTGATTCCCTCGGTGCGAAACTATGCTTCTGAAACGGCGCTGAAGTTTACTTTCGCCGACGGGCAAGGCGAAGCGGGAATCATAGCTCCCGTCTCCAGGCCGTTTTGCGGCCAGTGCAGCCGTTTGAGACTGACAGCGGACGGTAAACTGAGGACCTGCCTTTTCAGCCACGTCGAGCACGATCTGGCAGGCAGGCTTCGCCGAGGCGATTCCGATGATGCGCTCTCGGAATACGTGCGACAGGTCGTCCACTTGAAGGAAGAACGCCATCACATCAATGATCCCGACTTTGTGCAGCCTGCCCGGACAATGTCGTTTATCGGGGGCTAGAGTGGGATGGCGGGATAGAGGGATGGAGGGGTATTTAGCGCTGGCCTTTGACCTTGTTTTTTTCAACTATTTAGCAAGGGAGGGATCTTAATTTGAGGAGTGGTTTGGAAACCACAAAGGCACAAAGTCGGGCTTGGTGTCTTGGTGGTTTTTAATGGATTGCTGAGAACGGGGAACCAAGAATTCAGATGAGCACTGCAGCCACTTGCTCGGTCAATTTTGCGCAGAATGATCCTGGCGTGGAATCAAAGATTGCCGCGTTGAAGGAGTCGCTTGGCCGGCGTGTATTCATTTTGGGACACCACTACCAGCGCGACGACGTAATTCAGTTTGCCGATGCGCGCGGTGATTCCTTCAAGCTTTCACAACTGGCCGCCAGCCGAGGCGAAGCTGAATACATCGTCTTCTGCGGCGTCCACTTCATGGCTGAAAGCGCCGATATCCTCAGCCAACCCCAGCAGCAGGTGATACTGCCGGACCTGGCTGCTGGATGTTCGATGGCCGATATGGCCGACATCGACCAGGTGGAAGAGTGTTGGGAGTTTTTGCAGAGTTCAGGCACGAAAAACCTCGTGCCGGTCACCTACATGAATTCCACTGCCGCCATTAAGGCTTTCTGCGGTGAGAAGGGCGGCGCCGTTTGTACGTCAAGCAACGCGCCGGCGATCTTCAAATGGGCTTACAAACAGGGACAGACTATCCTGTTCCTTCCCGACCAGCACCTCGGCAGAAATACCGGATTCAAGATGGGGATTCCTCTGGACCGCATGGTGCTATGGGATCCGAACGAAGAGAACGGCGGAATCGACGGCGATAAACCCGGCGCTTCCCCGCTTGTTCTATGGAAGGGCCATTGCTCGGTGCATGGCCGCTTCAGCCCGGCGCACGTGGACACGGTGCGCGCCACTTTCCCCGGGATTCAAGTGATCGTTCATCCCGAGTGCCTGTGGGAAGTTGCGCAGAAGGCCGATTATGTGGGATCGACCGAATACATCATCAAAACCATCAATGAAAGCCAGGCTGGCAGCAAGTGGGCCGTGGGTACGGAAATCCATCTGGTCAACCGGCTCGCCAAAAGCCATCCGGATAAGACCGTCGTTACTCTGGACAACCATGGCTGTTTGTGTACCACTATGTTCCGCATCGCGCCAAAGCACCTTCATTGGGTGCTCGACAACCTCGATCAGGGAAATATCGTAAACCGCATCAAAGTCGACGAGACTGTCAAGCACTGGGCCGGCGTGGCCCTGGACCGAATGCTGGCAATCGCGTGAGAGTCCGTTGTCAGTGGTCCGTTGTCAGTAGTCAGTTGTCAGTAGTCCGTTGTCAGTGGTCCGTTGTCAGTTGTCCGTTTCCGTTCTAGTCCGTTGTCCGTTGTTACTCCTGATGACTGGTATTGGAAGAACCACCGGCAACGGACTACTGACCACTGACCACTGACAACGGACAACGGACAACGGACTAAGTATCAAAACTCCAGCTTCACCGCAAATTGAATCATCCGGTTTGCATAGGACGTGGCTGTTGATCCGAAGTTCACCGAGTTTCGCGTGTGCGTGATCTTGCCGAACGATGAATCGTCCATTGCCATGACCGGGAGCGCGAAATGCGGAGTATTTGTCAGGTTAAAGAACTCCGTCCGGAACTGCACCCGCGTTTGCTCGCGCAAATAGAAGGACTTCATCAGGCCCAGGTCAAAGTTGAAATAGCCCGGCCCGCGCACGATATTGCGCCCGGCATTTCCGTTCCGGCCCGCGGGCGGCGCCTTGAACGCCGCGATGTTGAACCAGCGATCGGGTCCGCGCTCCGAGTCGGGCAGATTGGGATCGCCAACCAGATCGGGACGTCCCGTACCGCCGCGCACCTGAGAGTTTCGACTCACAACCACGGTTGCCGGGAGGCCCGAGCTGGCGGCAAAGACTCCGGTGGTCTGCCAGTTCCCCAGCAACGCCGTCAAAACCGGATTGGAGCCGGAAAGCAGTTGCTTGCCGCGGCCGAACGGCAATTCATAGACGTAGCTGAACGAAAGGCGGTGCGGAATGTCATAGTCGGAAACGGATCGATTGGCTCTCAAATCGAAAATGTTTTGGACCCCGCCGTTGGTGCCGGCGCGTGCCAGTGAGGATCCAACATTGTCGATCGACTTGGACCAGGTATAAGACGTCAGAAAGAAAAACTCCTGGCTGAATCGCCGTTCCAGTTTGAACTGGCCGGAATTGTAGGACATGTCCCCCACGTTCCTGACTTCGTTAATTTCGCCCAATTCCGGCGCGGGTTTTGTCGGCGAACCGGGGAATGGCTTGTTGTAATTGAATCGAAAAGGCAGCTTGTGGGCCTGGGATCCCACATAAGCCGCCTCAAAGAGCATCTTGAAGGGCAACTCGCGCTGGATGGCCAGGCTGTACTGTTCTGAATAGCCGATCTTGAAATCCCGTGCCACGCTGAAGATGTCATAACCGCGCGGCAGATCGCCGGGATCGGGAAACGGCGGCGGCGTCTGGAAGAAGAACCAGGTCGGACCGCCGCCATAGAAGTTATCCAGTGTGTACTGGCGGTAGGACGGCGGGTTGAACTTGACGTCGTCTCGAAATGCGGTCGCAGGGTCGTAGAACAGACCCAGGCCGCCGCGCACGGTGGTTTTCTTATTGACCTGGTAGGCGAAACCCACTCGGGGGGCCCAATTGTTCTTGTCCGGGTCAATAATATAGCGCGAAACGCCGTCGCGCCCGGGGATCAAGAGCTTCTTTTGCTGGATGTCGTAAAGCGAGATTTCATTGTTCGGGCTGAAGAACGGGCTGGCGTATTCGTAGCGCAGCCCCAGATTCAACGTCAGCCGATCGCTGACTTTCCAGTCGTCCTGCAAAAAGAAACCATACTGGCGATCTTTCAATTCCGGGCTGCCAAACCGCCTGCCCCTCCAACTGAACCACGGGTATCCCAACAGCAGGTCGGCCAGTTCATGCCCGCCGACGAACGATTCCGATTTGGACGATTTCACTCCGTAAAAATAAAAGGCGCCCGAGGGAAAGAGCGCGTAATAGTTGTTCTCGGTACGGGGCCGGTACTCGAATCCGAATTTCAATGTGTGGCCGGTCAGGTTATATGTAACGTTGTCGTTGAATTGCATGCTGGATTCTACGAAGAACAGCGGCTTGAAGTCGTCTGTTCCGATGTTGTTGTAATCGTTCAGGTAAATCGCGGGTAAACCGGAGAAGAGCGACCCGTCGTTGACGCCCTTCAGTCCGAACTTTTCGGCCAGGTTCTGCTGATAGGCGTGCGCGATAACATCCAGATGATACTTATGAAATCCGAAGCGCGCTTCATTCAGCAACTTGGGGGAAAAGACGTGCACTTCCGAGATCGCCAGGTTGTTGTTGCGATCCCGGTGCGTCCCGCCCTGTGGAATTCCCCGGCCCTCGTCGCCATAACCGCCGCCGATTCCGGGCGATGGCCCGCCATCGGTCCGGGAAAGCGAATCGGAATCATTCAGCAGGCTGTCGCTCCAGCGATACCGAACAAACATGGTGTCGCTTTTTGAAAAGGAGTGATCGATGCGTGTTCCCGCCTCGTTCTGCCAAACGTGCCGGCGCTGGCGTACGAAATGGTTTCCGAGCGGGAAGTTGTCGGGAAGATTGGGCAGTGCGACGGCGTTGAGCAGGTAATGACCGAAGGAATTGAAACGGCTCCGCGGGATGATATTCAATCCCTGAGGATTGGCTGATGTCGCCCGGCTTGGATCGCGGAATTGGTCAGCCCCGTTGGGAGAGGCAGGATCATAAATTCCGACCCCTTTGGCCAGCAGGGCTGAAAAGTCCCCGTCTCGAAAGGCCGCCTCCGGCACTCTGGCGAAGCCTTCGTTGATCCGGCTCAAACGGTATCCCTGATAATCGACAAAGAAAAAAGTCTTGTTCTTTTTAATCGGTCCTCCCGCTGTTCCGCCGAACTGGTTCTGGCGCAGCGGCGCCTTGCCCGGATTTACCGGATTGCGGAAGAAATTTGCTGCGTTGAAGGCATCGTTGCGGAGAAACTCGAAAAGACTGGCATGAAACTCGTTGGTGCCGCCCTTGGATTGAATGGAAATCACGCCGCCTGCGGTGTGGCCGTACTCGGCGGAAAACGCCGAAGTCAAGACTTTGAACTCGCTGACCGCGTCAAGGTTGGGACGCATGTCCACATCCGATTCGCGGATGGAAGACATTTCGATGCCGTCCAGCGTGACAGAATTCGATTCGGGACGCATTCCGTTGATCGAGAACGTGACATTGGTTGTGGCGCCGCCCTGATCGGTGGAAGTGTCCTGCACGCCGTTGCTCAGCAGCAGCAGGGAAAAGAAGTCCCGTCCATTAAGAGGCAATCCCCGGATCTCCTTTTCCTGAATGATCTGGTTGATATCGTGCTGGTCGGTTTGCAACAGCGTAGCGCCGATCCCTCGAACCTGGACGGTCTCGGTAACCTCGCCCAGCGCGAGCGCAAAATCAGAGCGAAGTTTCTGATCCACCACCAGACGGAATGGACCGCTCGCGGCCACCTTGAATCCCGGCAGCTCCGCGGTTACCCGATAAGTGCCAATCGGGAGGTTAGCCAGAACATAGCTGCCGGAATCATCGGTCACAGTGGCCCGCGAAATCCCCGTCTCCACGTGAGTGGCTGTAACGCTGGCGCCGGGTATGACGGCCCCGCTCGGGTCCGCCACCGTTCCCAGAATGGTTCCGGTTGTGACCTGGGCATTGAGCGCCGCGGCACAGCCGAGCAGTGCCAGGATGGCAAGAGACAAAAGATGTCGATGGGAAATGGGACGCATGGGAGTCCTCCTTTTTTCGGTAGTAGCCAGTTAAAAAATGTTCTATAATCTATAATCGTTAATCTTTATTGAGTCAAGCGTTTTTGTTTTCTGTTAATGTTGGCAAGGCATTCGGGGAGACGAAGGCGCTAAGCCGGCGGGAAATAATGCCTGCCTGGCACAGACTTACAAAACAGACTTTCGTCTCTGTAATGGCGTCAAGCCTCTCGTTGTGAGGAAATGAAGAAAAGAATCTTGTCTGACGACACGGCGCAGGGCGGTCTGAGCGCGGTACAGTTTCAGTCCCTGGCGGAAGCCGCGGCCCAGAGCCTGCGCGACGCCATCATCGCCGGAAAGCTGAAACCGGGAGAGCGTCTGGTCGAGCCAAAGCTGGCGGCTCAACTGGCCATCGGACAGCCCACACTGCGTGAAGCTCTCAAGGAACTGGAGCATCAGGGCTTCGTGCGCAAAATTGCAAACAAAGGCACGCATGTCACCAAGCTGAGTCGGGAAGACTGCCGCAAAATCTTCCAGGTTCGAATGGTTCTCGAAGGAATTGCAATCCCACAGGCTGCCGCCAATATCGACGCTGCTGCCCTTCAAACATTGGAAGCTGCTATTCGCGAGATGGATATAGGCGCGCGCAAGTTTGAGCGTGAGACTTTTCACAAAGGAGACCTGATCTTCCACCGAACGATCTGGAAACTCTGCGGCAACGAGTATCTGGAATCCGTGCTGGAGCAGGTTTCTTTCTCGCTTTTTGCCTTTGTTCTGCTGGCCCAGGAGCAGAAGGACTTCCTGGCGGCGGTAAAACAACACAAGGAAATCCTGGAAGGTCTGCGCTCACGGGATCCCCGGCGCGCACGGGAAACATTCATTCGCTCGACGGTCAAGTTCTGGGAAAATCACCACCAGATCAGCTTTGATCCCCAGCCCGACTGACCCGAAATCGCCACTAAGCCACGACGACACGAAGACGCGTCAGGGCTCTGGCCGATCGACAGTAAATAGCCGTGGATCACCAGCCCGCCGCCTTTTGGCGGGCGCCAGCCTGTAGCCCACGGCGCAGCGAAGCGCAGCCGTGGGAATTGCGGCTCTCTCATAAGATAAAGCCCGCCCGCTTTTTCAGGCGGGCGACAGCCGCCGCAGCGACAATTCGTTTAATCCTTGTCCGCTCTCTTTTCTCCAAAGAATCGACTGCTGTCGCCCGCCCTAAAAAAACGGCGGGCTTTATCGAGTAGAATGTTCCTGTTCCCACGGCTCCGCTTCGCTGCGCCGTGGGCCACAGGCTGACGCCCGCCCAAAAGCGGCGGGCTTTAGGGGATGTTGCAACGTGTCACTTCAGGATAAATACGGAAACCCTTCGTGTCTTCGTGCCTTCGTGGCAGAAACGTTTTTATGAGCGAAAATCTTGATCGCCTGAAAGATCTGCGAAGCTTCGATGTCTCGCCTTCCCGGGGTTTTTTGTCTGATGACCGCCCTCTCGTTGAATTACCTTCTGCCTGGAAGTTTCTGGATGCCTTTGGCGCCGAATTGCCGAAGGTTCTTAAACAAAGAAAAATAAAACAGGCAGCCGAAGACTTACCCGCCCCATCTGAAGAGATGCTTGCAAGCCTTTCACCGGGCGAGCAGCGCCGCGCGATGATGATCTACGGTTTCGGAGCGAGCGGTTACATCCATGGGCAAGGCCAAAGGGTCTCTCAACTCTGCAAACCGCTCGCTCAGCCACTGTATCTATTGTCAAAGCGGATCGACAAGCCGCCCATCCTATCGTACTGCTCGTATTCGCTGAACAACTGGAGATGTGTCGGGCCACAGGACGACATAACGGTTGATAATCTGAAGCTGCTTCAGAATTTCATTCCTGTGCCCGATGAGGACTGGTTCATCCTGATCCACGTCGATATTGAACGAAGAGCGGCGCCGGCAATTGTTAATGTCTGCAATGCCGTCATTTCGGCGGCCCAGCGGTCTTCGCAGACTCTGTTGAGTAACCTGACAGAAATAGGCGCATCGCTCCAGTCAATGATAGAGACCTTGAAGAGAATGCCGGAAGGTTGTTCCACAGAGGTCTACTTCAAAATGGTGCGCCCCTGGATCATGTTTTTTACCGACGTTGTGTACGAGGGCGTAGCAGAACTGGAGAATAAGCCGCAGAGCTTTCGAGGCGAAACCGGTGCCCAGAGTTCAATTATGCCGCTGCTGGAAGCCGGCCTGGGAATCAGGCACGACGAGAGCATACTCACACGCCATCTGAGGGAAATGCGCTTGTATATGCCTCGAAAGCATCGCTTGCTTATCGAAGAAGTCGAGCGCAGCTCGAAAGTCCGAGAGGTGGTGGTCAGTTCGGGCTCGACTGCCCTTAGAACCGCCTACAACTACTGTCTGGAGAAGATGTTCGAGTTTCGGGACATTCATCTTGGTTACGCTTTCAGTTATATCCATCAAAAGACGGAAAACGAAATGGGGACAGGAGGCACAGTCTTCATGCCCTGGCTGGAGCAGATGCGAAATGAGACCCGCGAGCAGTTCCTGGTTTGATGGCGCGGGCAATTTTCACCACAAAGGCGCAGCCCGGCAAAGCCGCAACCAAGATTAGGTTGTTCCCACATTCCTTCACCGCAGAGGCGCAGAGAACGCAGAGGTTGCGCAGAGACATGCAAACGAAACTCTGCGCATTCTCTGCGCCCTCTGAGGCTCTGCGGTGAAGGAATGCAGGCGAGCTGTGTCTTTGTGGTGATCCATTCCCCATCTTGTGCTTGCCGGCCTAATTTGCAACAATGCCTATTGGGAGGGAACCCCTGTGCGGCGGCTGATCGTATTAATCCTGTTGATAGGCTTATTTCCGCTGATCTACCTGGCATTTGCCTCAACGGCGCCACAAGCCCAAAAATCCGAAACTGACGCCGCCTTCGAGAAATCCATCCAGCCGTTTTTTTCCGATTATTGCTACGAGTGCCACAACGAGAAACTCAAGAAAGGCAACCTCAATCTGGAGACATTCCAGAGTGCGGCATCCCTTTTGCAGGATCGAGACACGTGGGAAAAAGTCCTGGAGAAGCTGCACCGGGGCGAGATGCCGCCCAAAGAAGCGCCTCGTCCAGACCAATCTGAAGTGGAACCGGTTACACGCTGGATCGAGAGCGAATTCGACCGGGCCGATCGCCTGGCCGGGCCTGATCCTGGACGCGTTACGGCGCGTCGCCTTAACCGGGCCGAGTACAACAATACGGTCAGAGACCTGCTGGGCGTGAGCGTCCGGCCCGCCGATGATTTCCCACAAGATGATTCCGGCTATGGCTTTGACAATATCGGCGACGTGCTCTCGCTTTCTCCCGTGCTGATGGAAAAGTACCTGGCGGCCGCAGAAAAAGTCGCCCGCACGGCACTATACGGTCCTGAACTGCTGAAGCCGACTCTTGTGCGGCTCCGTACGGCGGCTCGCAGGGACCTCCCGAATTCTCCTTTGTCGGACTATGACGCCAGCGGCTTGAGTCTGCCCAATTCGCTTCACGTGACCTGCCGCTTCCCGGTCGATGGCGAGCACCTGTTTAAGGCCGTTTTGAACGGGCATCGCCCGCGAGGCTCCGAGCCTGCCCGGCTGGCGTTCTGGATTGATGCCAGGCAGGTCCAGGCGATCGAAGTCGATTTGGCCGACTTTGAAGGGCAAACACGGGAGTTCCGAACAAATATCAATGCGGGAGAGCACCTGGTATCGTTCTCATTCGTGCGATTCTACGACGGGCTGCCTTCTACCTACGGCGGGCCGAATCCGTCAAGCCGGCCCATTCCGCCGCCGCCCGATTTCAGTTCTTTCAAACCCCCGGAGAACGCCACGCAGCAGCAGCTCGAGGAGTACAAAAAGAAACAGGAAGCCCTCAAGACTCGCAGCGCGCAGAAAGAGCCGGTGGATGCTCGCGTGAATTACGTCGAGATTGGCGGGCCGTTCAAGCAGGCGCGGGGACCTTCGCTTGACAGTTTAAAGAAGATCTACACCTGTGGGCACGTTGACGGAGTGCACCAGCGCGGCTGCGATCGAAAAATCGTGGCCGGCCTGGCTCATCGTGCATTCCGACGCCCGGTCACTTCGCAGGAAGTTGAGCGGCTTACCGGCCTGATTTCCATGGCTCAAAAGCGGGGTGATTCATTCGAAGAGGGGATCTGCCTGGCGCTGCAGGCGATGCTGGTCTCTCCCCATTTCTTGTTCCGTATTGAAAACCGCGGCAAGGCGACCGGGCTTCAGGAAGCGCATCTGATCAGCCAGCACGAGCTTGCGGCGCGGCTTTCGTACTTTTTATGGTCCAGCATGCCCGACGAGGAGCTGCTTAGATGCGCCGATCAACAGATCCTGCGCAAACCCGACATTCTTGCCGCGCAGGTGCGGCGCATGCTGAAAGATTCAAAGTCGCACGCGCTGATTGAAAATTTTGGCGGACAATGGCTGGAACTGCGACGGCTGGAGATTGTCAAGCCCGACCCGAAACGATTTCCGGAGTTTGATGAGTATCTTCGCCAGTTAATGCGCCGCGAGACGGAAATGTTCTTCGAAGCGATCGTGCGCGAGGATCGCAGCATCCTTGACTTTATCGACGCGAAGTACACGTTCCTGAACGATCGTCTGGCGCAGCATTACAAAATCCCGGCGGTAACGGGGGCGGAATTCAGAAAAGTTGATTTGAACGGAACGCCGCGTGGTGGGATTTTAACTCAGGCAAGCATACTGACCGTGTCGTCTTATGCAACCCGGACATCGCCCGTGCTCCGCGGCAGATGGATTCTGGAAAACATCCTCAACGCTCCTCCCCCGCCGCCGCCGGCGGCTGGAGTGCCGGCGCTGAATGAAGCCGCCGTAGGAGTATCCGCGTCGATGCGGCAGCAGTTGGAGCAGCATCGCACCAACCCGGCCTGTGCTTCCTGCCACGCGCGGATGGACACGCTGGGCTTTGCGCTCGAAAACTATAACGCCATCGGAGCCTGGCGGACGGAGGATGGAAAGTTTCCGGTCGAGGCCTCCGGTTCGCTTCCCGACGGCAGATCATTCAGGGGACTGGATGACCTGAAAGCAATTCTGAAACACGATCGCGACGCTTTTGCCGAGTGCCTGACGCAAAAGCTGCTCACCTATTCCCTGGGGCGCGGGATTGAGCGGTATGACAGGCGGACCGTAAAGACTATCGCAAGCAGCCTGGCTGCCAATGAATATCGATTCTCCAGCCTGGTTTTGGAGATCGCCAATAGCGTACCATTTCAAATGCGAAGAGGAGATCTACCCAAATGATTGTCACACGCAGGCACTTGCCGAGACGAACGTTTCTCAAAGGCCTTGGTACGCTGATCGCATTGCCGATGCTGGATTCCATGGTGCCCGCGTTTGGCGCGGCAACCGGCTCCGGCAAAGCTCCCACGCGTCTCGCCTTTGTTTACGTTCCCAACGGCGTGATCATGAAGGACTGGACGCCCGAGGCAGCGGGCAAGGACTTTGAGTTCTCGCGCATACTCAAGCCGCTGGAGCCGTTTCGAGACGATCTTTCCGTGCTGTCAGGGCTGGCGCATCGCAACGCAAATGCCCTCGGTGATGGCCCTGGCGATCACGCGCGGGCGGGAGCCTGCTTTCTGACCGGTGTGCATCCGAAGAAAACGGCCGGCGCCGATATCACGGTCGGCATATCGGCCGACCAGATTGCAGCCAGAGCAGTTGCTTCTGAAACGAGATTGCCATCTATCGAACTGGGCTGCGAAGATTCTCGCACTGTGGGTAATTGCGATTCCGGGTATAGCTGTGCTTATACCAACAGCATTTCCTGGCGCGGTCCGGCGTCGCCCATGCCTCCGGAGGTCAATCCGCGCGCGGCATTCGAGCGTCTCTTTGGCACCACCGATTTCAGCCTGGATCCGGAGACTCGTGACCGACGGGCGCAGTATCGCAGGAGCATCCTGGATATGGTCCGTGACGACACTCAGAAGCTCATCGGAACTTTGGGCGCGACAGACCGTCGCAAGGTCGATGAATACCTTTATGCGATCCGTGAGATCGAGAGACGAATCGAAAGCGCTGAGAAAGATAACCGCGAGGTAACTCCGCCGCTGGAGAAACCTGCCGGAATTCCCATCGCATTTACCGATTATCTGAAGCTGATGTACGACCTTCAGGTAGTGGCGTTCCAGGCGGATCTTACACGCGTTTCGACATTGATGGTCGGCCGCGAAGGCAGTGTCCGGGTTTATCCGGAGATTGGCGTGCCTGATCCGCATCACCCGCTCACCCATCATCGCGGCAATCCGGACTGGATTGAGAAAGTCGCGATGATCAACGGCCTCCATGCCGAGTTGTTTGCGTATTTTGTCGGGAAGCTCAAGTCGACGGCGGATGGAGACGGCACGCTGCTTGATCATTCGATGGTTGTTTATGGCAGCGCAATTGCCGACGGCAACCGACATACTCATCAGGACCTGCCCGTTATTCTGGCGGGACGGGGCGGCGATGGCTTCAAGCCGGGCCGACACATCGTTTACCCGCAGCATACACCAATGACAAACCTGTACCTTACGCTGCTGGATCGCATGGGGATTCGTCCCGAAACCATCGGCGACAGCACCGGCCAACTGGAGCACCTGACTGAGCTGTAAACAGCGGAATGCGGAATGGACTCAAATGCGGAATGGGAAATGTGGAATGGGGATTACGACAGAGTTGAATTTCGCTGGATGAGAGGGAATCTCCGCCCATTCCGCATTCCCCATTCCCCATTCCACATTTGAGTCATTCCGACATTCCGAAATCCGCATTTGAGCGATGAAACCGCCAGAGTGATAACGCGTTGAGGCGGTTGAAAGAATGAAACATCTTCGTCCTTACGTTCCACTGCTGATTCTCTGCCAACTGCTCTTGACGGATTTTGCCGCGGCTCAGGATCGTCCGCCCATCGTCGGCATTGCGCACATCGCGTTTCGGGTGAGCGATCTTGCGCGCAGTCGCGCTTACTACGGAGAATTACTGGGATTCGATGAGCCGTTTCAGGTGTTCAATGAAGGCGGAAGCCTGCTGCTCACTTATTTCAAGGTAAACGACCGGCAATATATCGAGATTTTTCCGGGTCTGCCTCCTGAGCAGGAAGATCGCCTCTACCACATTGCCTTCCAAACGACCGATCTTGAAGCGCTGCGAGTTTATCTGCAGTCCAAGGGCGTCAAGGTGCCTGCAAGCGTGAATCGGGGGCGCGACGGAAATGTGAACTTCACCGTCATCGATCCCGATGGACACCGCGTTGAGTTCGTGCAGTATCTTCCCGGCTCCCTGCACACGAAAGCAAAATCGAGATTTGCTTCACCGCAGAGGATCTCCCAGCGCCTGTTGCACGTCGGTGTGACAATCGCGGATTCGGCGGCGGCGGATCGCTTCTACAAAGACATCCTGGGGTTCTCGGAAATCTGGCGCGGAGGGACGAGCGAGGCCGTCGTCAACTGGATCAATATGAAGGTTCCGGACGGAACCGATTACCTGGAATACATGCTGGTGACAGAAAAACCGGACCGAAGGCGACTTGGAACTCTGCACCATGCCGCTTTGCAGGTGCCGGACATCCAGGCGGCGCTCGACAAAATACGGGAGCGCTCCCAGGGCCCGGAAGCCATCACCATTCGATCTCCCCAGGTGGGCCGCAATAACCGCTGGCAGTTGAACCTCTTCGATCCGGACGGCAGCCGCACCGAGCTGATGGAGCCGTTCACGGCGAGATAGGCGAAACATCGTTTCCTGACGAATTTCGGTTAGTTTCCCGGGTCATGCCTGCCAAAGGAGCCCGAAAAAGAGATAGCAAAGAAGCGCCCCTACGACCGACATGGACAGGCCCCAGGCGAGGACTTTGTTGAACAATACCCGGGTTTCTTCGCCCGTGGTAAGCGCGGAAGCAATACAGAGCGCCCCGATCGTCGAGAGCGGCGATACATCGACCAGATGTCCGCCCACGTTTATCGAGGAAGCAATCGCAAGGGGATCGCCGCCGCCGAGTTTCGCAATCAGACCGGGCACGGTAGGTAGAAACGCCGGCAGAACTACGCCCGAAGTGCTGCTGTAGACGGAAATCAAACCGGTCAGCAACGCGATGACAAACGTGACCGAATGCTGGGTCGAAATTGTCGCCAGCAGCGAAGTAAACAGGCCCATGCCGCCGGTCTTTTCCAGCAGCGCCACCAGCAAAGTCATCCCTGAAACCATCATGATCACGTTCCAGGGAATCTGACGTATTGCAGCCGATTCGTCGCCCATCCGCAGAAACGCAAGCAAAACCGCGCCCGAGAATGCGGCCATGCCGATGTCGACTTCAAATGCAACCACGACTGCGATCAACGTTCCCAGGATGGCAAGCGTCACCCAATGCCGCGCTTCGAATTTTTGCGGTGGGAGAGTTTCATGCGTCCCTGTCTCATCTTTATTCCGACCGGGAAAGTTTTCATCATCCGGTTGTCTTCTCCGGAACAGCTTCACGCCGCCGAATGCGAAATACCCGGCGAAGGCAACCAGTGTATGCGCCACAAGATTGAACAGGTAAGTCTGCCATTCCACCCCGGTCAAACCGATGCGCGCCATCAGCCCGGTTACAATCACGCCCGTGGGAGCAAAAGGAGAAAGCGAGCCTGCATTGGCGCCGTTGCCGACCATAATGGTCATCAAAAAAGGGGAAATGCCCGCCTGGGACGCGACGGCCATCGCCATGGGCGACACTATCGCGGCGCTGGCGATATTCCCCGCGCCCACCGATGCAACCGTCACAGCCATCAGGAAAAACGCAATGGGAATAAGACCGCTGTTCCCGCGACAGCACCGCACCGCCTGAGCGGCGATCCGCTCGAGCGTGCCGTTGACACGGGCCTGCGTGAACAGCAGGGTGACACCCGTCAACGTAAGGAAGAGTCGTGTAGGAAAGCCGGCCGCCACCTCAGCCAGGCTCAACCTGCCGAAATAAACGCCGACAATCCAGGCGAGAACAAGCGCTACAAAGCCGACATTCAAACGCGTAGTGCAGCTAAGCACGATTGCCAGCACCAGCGCGGCAAGGGAGATCTCTGCCAGATTCATTAAAATTCTCTCAAATGCGGAATTCGGAATGTGGAATGCGGAATGGTTGATGATCCCGTCTCCTCCAGAAGAAAGTCAACCTGGCATAATTCGCATTCCGCATTCCCCATTCCCCATTCCCCATTCCCTATTCCCATTCCGCATTCCGCATTGCCTAAACCATCAAGGACCGCAGCAGCACGGCCGGGTGCACGGCCCGGCGCCCGCTGAATTGCTCCACTTGATGCCTGCAAGATGTCCCCGAAGCGACCAGGGCGCTGTCGGCATCCATTCCGAGCACCGCGGGAATCAGGCGGCGCTCGGCAATCTTTCGCGAAATTTCATAGTGGCTACGCAAGTATCCGAACGATCCGGCCATACCGCAACAGCCCGCATCCAACTCGATCACCTCACACGAGGGAATGCGCGACAACAGCGACTGCGCCGCAGCGGCCAGACCCATGGCCTTCTGATGGCAGTGCGCATGCAGCAGGATTCGCTTCGGCCCCGCTCGCAAGGAGAGATGAATGCGCCCGCTGTCGACCTGCTGCTGCAGAAAATGTTCCAGCAGCATACAGGCGTCGGCAACGCGCTGCGCTTTCTGCTTCGATTGGCGGCCAAGCAACGCAGGGATGTCCTCCCGCACAGCCGATAAGCAGCTTGGCTCGCAAAAAAGTATCGTCCGACCCTGGTCCGCCAGCGGGAGCAGCGTTTCCACCGTTGCCTCTGCCTGGCTCTTCGCCTGCTCCAGCAGCCCCTGGGAGATCAGAGGCCGGCCGCAGCAGCTATACGGCGCCAGCCGCACGCGGATGTTGGCCTGCTCCAGAAGCTCCACGGCCGATATCCCGATCTCCGGTTCGTAGTAATTGGTAAACGTGTCATTGAATAACACAACTTCTGCCGCGGGCGAGCCGATTTCGACCAGGCTTCGCCGCTGAAAAGTTGCCGCAAGCGTGCACCGGCTCCACGGCGGTAGGCTCCGGCGCGCATCGATCCCGAAAAGGATCTCGCCCGCCCGGCGTCCTGCGCGGCTGTTGATCACCCAGCCGGAAAGCGGCGCGCAGCGGCTGCCCCAGCGGGCCAGCTTGTGGATGTTGCCGAACAGGCGCGCGCGCAGTGGAACGCGATGCCGGCCCCAGTAGGCGGCCAGAAACTCGCTTTTGAATCGCGCCATGTCCACACTGACAGGGCACTCCGACTTGCATGCCCGGCACTCCAGGCAAAGATCGAGGACCTGCAGAACCTCGTCGTCTTTCAATCCAGCCTCGCCCAGCCTTCCGCTCAGGGCCAGGCGCAGGACGTTGGCGCGGCCGCGCGTGCTGTGAGCCTCTTCCAAGGTGGCCATGTACGACGGACACATCGTTCCATCGAGTTTCTTGCGACAGGCGCCGAGGCCGCTGCACATTTCGACGGCCCGACCAAAGCCCCCGTGATCGGAATAGTCGAAATATGTGGGCGGGTCGGGTGTGCGGTAGGATGCTCCGTACCGCAGATTGGAAGTCAGAGGCGGTGCGTCGACAATTTTTCCCGGATTGAAGATCCCCGCCGGATCGAAGGTCCTTTTGATGCTGCGGAACGCTTCGTAAAGCACCGGACCGAACATTTTCAAGGTGAACGGGCCTCGCACCAGGCCGTCCCCATGCTCGCCCGACAGGGCTCCGCCGTACTCGAGCACCAGATCGGCAACCTGACCGGCGATCGACTCAAACTGGCGGATCCCATGCTCCGTTTTCAAGTTGATAACCGGGCGGACGTGAAGACATCCCACCGAGGCATGCGCATAAACTCCGGCGGTGGTCCCATGTTCCCGAATGATGCTCAGAAATCTTTCAATGTAATCCCGCAGCTTTTCGGGCGCCACCGCTGTGTCTTCAACGAAGGAAATGGCTTTCGAATCTCCCTTCATTGCCATGGATAATCCAAGCGCCGCCTTTCGCAGTCTCCAGATGCGCTCCTGCGCCCTCTCTTCAAAAGCGCGATGGGTGTGATAACCGATGACGTTGTGAGCCAGCTCTGACTCCAACCCGCTTACGCGCGCAGCTACTTCCTCTCTGCTGTCGCCATAAAATTCGACAAGCAACAGGGCTTCAGGATTTCCCGTGATGAAGTCCCGCAGTTCCTGCAGCGACGCGCTGTGTCGCGTGGAGTCAAGGATAAAGCTGTCGAGCACTTCGATGGCTGCCGGCCGGTGCGTCAAGATCAGCGGCGTTGCCTTCAACGCTGCCAGCAGATCGTGAAAATGAACTACCAGCACAGCTTTTGCTGCGGGCAGGGGGACCAGTTGAATCTTGCCTTGAACAACCAGGCCCAGAGTTCCTTCCGAGCCGACCATCAGATTGCAGAGATTGAATGGCTGATCCGGCCTGGCAAAGGCATCCAGGTTATATCCACCCACGCGGCGCAGAATCCTGGGAAAACGACGGTCAATCTCCGCCGCGCAGGATCGCGCCAATTGCTGTACCAGGCGGCAGCCGTCCGCTTCCACGCCGGTTCCTGAGGATGCCCGCTGCAACTCATCTTCTGACAGCGCGCGGAAGTGCGCGAGCTTTCCATCCGAGAGAACCACGTGCTGCTCGAGAACATGATCGATGGTCTTGCCATAGATGACCGAGCGCGCGCCGCTCGAGTTGTTCGCCATCATCCCGCCGATCGTCGCTCGATTCGAAGTCGATACATCAGGCGCGAATTTGAGGCCCCTGGAACGCAGGTGAGCGTTGAGATCGTCAAGGACGACACCTGTCTCCACCCATGCCCAGCGCTCCCGGACATTCACTTCCAGAATTCGATTCAAGTACTTTGAAGTGTCTATCTGGATTCCGGCTCCGACAGCCTGACCGGCCTGGGAGGTGCCGCCGCCCCGGATCGTCATGGGACAATGGAAACGGCTGCAGATCTGGACGGTGCGCACCACATCCTGGCGCGATTTTACGACCACCACACCGAGGGGCCGAATCTGATAGATGCTGGCATCGGTGGAATACAGAGCTCGAGAAACCGGATCAAACCGGACTTCGCCTTCGATCTCTGACGTGAGCGCCCCTTGCAGGGCCGCAACATCCACGGCAGCGGCGTCGGCCTGGGGAACCGCTTCAGGGAACATCTGCTGCTGTATAGCAGCGGTTGTTTGACGATGTCAATCGAGGGCTATGGCGAAATGGACTTCACCACAGAGGCATAGCCCGGCCGCAGGCCGCAACCAAAAAGCCGTCCACGAAAACGTCAACGACTACGTCTAAGGTTTACGGGCACGGTCACGCCAAGCTCCACGTCCTGCGTTCACGAGCACGAGCGCGCCAACGTCCAGGTCCCATGTCCACGATTACGACAAGATGATCAACTTCAATTCTCTGCAGCCCAGGCTGCACCCCACGAGATTGTAGACGTTATCGTAGACGTGGCCGTCCCCCGTGGACGTTGGACGTGGTCGTGCTCGTGAACGAGAGACGTGGTCGTGGACGTAGACGGCTTTGAAAAACGTTGCCAAAAAAACAAGAAGTTACTGCTTTTCTTGGCGTTCTTGCCGGTGAAGATTCTTGCGGAGATGATCGGGGTCATTTCTGTAGTACATCTCGGGATCATCCTTGCCGCCATGAACTTTCTGTGCGGAAGCGACCGGTTCCATTACTCCGTGGGTTGCGCAGTACTGCCAAGTGGTGTAACCGTCGTGGAAGTGCAGCACGTGATATTCGTGCCGCTTGACGGGATGAGCGAAGGTGGCGAGTAAAATGGTTGAACCCATTACGATCCCCACCAGGAATATCGCAAACTTGTTTCTCATAAACGCCTCTCCACGGCGCCTTACATCCAAAGAGGAAGCAAATTGCGATCCATAACCGGGAGAAATCCGCCTCCGAAACCGTAAAATATTAGCTTTGAAGGAGATACAGTCGCCAAGGGGATGCCGCGGCCTAAATCTTCCTGAATTTATTTCAGGTCCGCGATGTCCAACATGTTGTCCAGCTGCCACACTGGTGTCAATTTCCTAACTGACTGGATAGTCCCGGCTATCCAAAAAAAACCAACCGCGAAGGACGGCAAGAACGCCAAGATAATGCTCTTGGCGCAGCAAGTTGGCAACATTGGCACCCATCGGTACCGCGACCGCAAGCCCATATTATTCACAAACTGATTGCCACGAAGACACGAAGACACGAAGGGACATCATTTAGCCTGAAGTGGCGCTTCTTAATTAATCTCATTGGCTGTTGCCAGAGTGTTACTTCTAGTTGACGGTTACGAACTTCGTGTCTTCGTATCTTCGTGGCAATCATGTTTGTGAATAATCCGGACAAGGGAGCGAGCGACACACCAGATTCTTGAATTCTGCGGATCAGCGTAGCCCGCCTAGACCAATCACGCCGCTTACAATCAAGTAGATCGCGACGAAGTAATTCAGGGACGCCGGATAAATCAGGATCAGGATTCCGACGACGATGGCCAGTACGGGCGAGATGTTGGTTCTGCTGAATCTCATAGACCTTCCTTTGATGTAACGGCGTCAGGGTTGACCAAAAATAAATTCCACTTTCGGGCTCTCCTTTGGCCCCACAGTAACTTTTTGTTGTTGAGTTCCCAGTTTCTCATGCCAGGCTTCCAGAGTGTACTGTCCGGGCGGAAGGTTTCTTATCTCAAAAACGCCATCACTTGAAGTAACGGCGTAAAACGGATGCGGCAACACTCCGATATATGCGCGCATCCAGGGATGTATATTGCACATCACGCGCACCATCACTTCAGGCTGATCGAAGTTTTTCACCAGTGGAAGACCCCTGGGCGGCTGCGAGAGGTTCCACTCCTGATTCAGCTTCGGCAGCGGGTGCACGTTGTGCATTGTCGGATCACTGTTGAGAATCTTGAGACGTTGTCCGGTTTGAATTCCGACCACCCGGGGATGGTATATACAACCCTTCTGGTCCAGGATCACGGGCTCGGCAGGCGCCTGGAATCTGCGTTCTTCGAAGCCCTGCTTCACGTAGACGAACACGTTTCGCAATCCCCCCTGGGAGCTTGTGTCGACCAACTGCAGTTGAACCGGTCCCTGATGCTGGCCCGCACAGTTTCGATCTGCATCCATGCGCAGCGTTACCGGATCGGGCACCGTCCCGCGAAACAGCGCCTTCCCTTTCAAATCAAATGTGTCCGCAGCAGCAGCCGTTCGAGCCGCCGGCCAGCGAAGCTCCAGGTCTGGTGTTGCGATGAAAATTCGCGCCGCGCTCAATAAACAAAAGATGAAAGCCGTTGTAGCTGCCAGACGCTTCAAGTAAGCCATGGTTTCTCCTGTTCAAAGCTCCAGTTTCCATAATATCCAGAGATCCCCGGAAACCCGAAGGGTTTAAAGAATATAGCCGGCGGCAATGCCCGCGTCTTGTGCGCGCGAAAACGCGCGCATTGCCGCCGGCTATACTCTGTAAACCCTTCGGGTTTCTTCGCTAATCTTCCGCCTCTTCTGCTTGCGGCCGTCCACGCCGCATCTCGGTGGTGAACTTTTTCGGATGTTCTGGCCGCAAAACCGTCTCCAGCTCCGCCCGGAATGCCTGCGTGCGCCGGATATGCTGCTCATAGCTTTGAATTTCCCCGGCCACCATATCAGACGACCAGCCGAACTCGCGTGCCATGCATTCGGCCACCGCCTTGACGGCCGACATTCCCTGGTCGTGACTGTAACCCATCATTGTTCTGCGCAGCATAAAGTCGGACAATCTCAAGCAGTACTCGGAACGCACGGCAAATAAAACCTGCGCAGCGATGTCGGGAGAGTACTCCGACAAGCGTTGGCGGTGCCGCGGATCCTCGTCGGCGATTTCAATCACTTCGCAGGCACGCGACCCGTAGATGGAATGCAGGTGCCGGATTGTTTCCTGATTCAATCCCGAAGCGGATGATCCTACTGCAAGGGATTGGCACCCGGGCAGCGGATCGGTCGCGGTGCTGCATGTCCGCCCCTTTCCCAGTTTTGCACAGACCAGGTCTGTTACTTCCTCAGCGATAGCCCGATAGCCGGTGATCTTACCGCCCAGGACGGAAATCAATCCTCCCACGCCGTTGTCCTTTTCATCCGCGACGCGGTGCATTCGCGAGACGTCGGACTCTCTTCCGCTCTTCTTCACCAGGGCGCGGACGCCGCAGTTCGAATAAAGAACACCCTCCGAGTGGAGGGACGGAAAATATTCCTGGACGGAGCGCAGCAAGTATCGCACGTCTTCTCCGGTCGCTCTTGCCTGGCCGGGATCATCAAGGTAGTCAGTGTCTGTGGTGCCGACCCAACTGTAGCCGAGCCAGGGGATCACAAAAAACAGCCGGGCATCCAAAGAAGAAAAAAGAACCACGGCCCGCTCGTTCACAGCAGGAAAGGCGATGTGGATTCCTTTGGTCGTGCGCAACCGGGAAGCGGCAGCCGGCATTAATTCTTTGGAAACACGATCGAGCCAGGCGCCGGTTGCATTCACCACGACCGGCGCTCTTAGATGCATTCTCTCACCGCTCGGAAAGTCCTTGACGACGACGCCTTCTACTCCGCCGCCGGAGCGCAGGAGTCCCGTGACAGCGGCATAATTGACAACGGACGCACCGTGATGGGCAGCGTCAATCAGATTCTCCAGGCAAAGCCGCTCTGGAGAAGTGACCTGAGCGTCGTAATAGCTGACACCACCCTGCAGCCCGTTGCTTTTCAGTCCCGGTTCCGCAGATTGGACCTGGGCCGCGGTAAGGAATCGATAAGAAGGCAGCCGCGATCCGGAACTGATGCGGTGGTACAGCATCATTCCGATTTTCATCTTCAAGCGGTAGAACGCACTTCGATCGTAAAAGGGAAGAATAAATTCCAGGGGCCTGATCAGGTGCGGCGCAATTTGCAACAGGATTTCTCTCTCGCGCAGATCCATGCGAACCAGTCGGAAATCCAGCATTTCAAGGTAACGCAGGCCCCCGTGGATCAGGCGCGAGGAACCCGATGTGGTTCCGGCTGAAAAATCATTCTTTTCAAAAAGTGCCACCTTCAGGCCGCGCAGGGCTGCGTCGCGCGCCACACCAGCGCCAATAATGCCGCCGCCGATGACGATGACGTCAAAGCTGCAATCCTGAAGCTGCCGAAGCCGGTTCATGGAGCTCGTCACCTTGCTTGCCACGAAGACACGATGGCACGAAGTTCATTAATTTTGATTAGATTTTTGATTAGCATCAGGTACGTAGGGTAACTTAAATCATTAAAACGATTTGAACGGCAACAGCCCTCCTCCCATGCAGCCCTCTGCCTTTCCTGAGCATTCCGGACCTGCCACGAAGACGCGATGTCATGATGGCCGCGCAGGGTCTTCGCCATTGTGCGTTCCCAAACCTCCCTTAATGAACTTCGTGTCATCGTGGCTTCGTGGCAGACCAGAGTTGTCACCAGGGCCCGACGGCATTAAGCTCGTTTGCACGGAGGAGAATATGCAATACACGAGACGTTCATTAGTCACAGCGGCAGCTCGGATTGGGGCATCGGCGTTTTGCACCGGCACAATTTTTGGCAGTCCAGGCAGAAGCGGCGCTGCTCAGGCAAATTCCAACTCGGCACAAAATGCGAGACGACCGCCGATCCGGCTGGCCGTCTCGACCTATTCCTATTGGCATTTTCGCGGCGATAAATATCCGGTGGAGCGGGTAATCGAAGCCGCCGCGCGGCTCGGTTTTGACGGAGTGGAAGTTCTTCACCGGCAAATGGCAGATGAATCTTCCTCCTATATGAACAGGCTCAAGCGCCAGGCCTTTGCCAGCGGTTTGGACCTGGTAATGCTTTCGATACACCAAAATTTTGTCTCTCCTGATGCAGCAGAACGGGACAAGGCGATCGCCCACACAAAACACTGCATTGATCTGGCTTCTCAAATGGGAATTCCCTGCATTCGCTTGAACTCAGGGCGTTGGGGCACGATCAAGTCTTTTGACGATCTGATGAAAGCAAAAGGACAGGAGCCCGCGCTGCCAGGCTACACGGAGAACGACGCTTTTGACTGGTGCATCGACAGCATAGAAAAGTGCATTCCGCATGCAGAGAAGTCCGGTGTGGTCATGGCTCTGGAAAATCACTGGGGCTTGACGACAAAACCTGAAAATGTGGTGCGCATCTTCAAGGCCGTCAACTCTCCCTGGCTGGGCGTGAATATGGACACCGGCAATTACGTCGGCGATCCATACCCCCAGATCGAGTTGCTGGCCCCGTATGCCACTATTGTCCAGGCCAAAACATATTACGGCGGCGGCGAGTGGTACACACTTGATCTGAATTATCCGCGGATCGCCGACATCCTGCGCAACGCAGGCTTCAGAGGGTATATCTCGCTGGAAATGGAAGGGAAAGAATCCCCGGAGACGGCGGTGCCGAAGAGTTTGGAAGTCTTGCGAAAGGCCTTCGGCTCCTGATTGCAGAAATTCACGCAAGAATTATTTCACCACAAAGACACAAAGAACACAAAGTCAGACGAGGGGCTGGCAGAGTCCGGTCAGGTCTGAAAGTAAACTGCGGCAGCGTGTTCTGAGGTGACCGGACTCTGCCTGCCCCTCGTCCCGCTTTGTGTTCTTTGTGTCTTTGTGGTGAAAGAATCCTTAACTCGAATTTTTGGAATCAAGTGCCAACTATGGAGTCGCAGTCCGCGGGAGCACGTTAACCTTGATGATAGACGGCAGGCTGCGGGAGCGATAGACGCGCTGCGTCGCCTTCTGAAAATCCGTCTCGGCCGCTTCGTTGATGTTCAGGAATTTTTGCGGGTTGATGTTGATCAGCGGGAACCATGTGCTTTGGATCTGAATCATGATGCGGTGTCCCCGCCGGAACGTGTGAAACGTGTCCGGGACGGCGAATTCCACTTTGGCGGGCTTACCCGGTGTGAACGGTTCCGGTGTGTCCAGACCGTTGCGGAATTTTCCGCGCATCACTTCACCCCGAACAAGCTGCTGATAATTTCCCATGGTATTGACGACTGCGCCCTTCTCATCGGGAAATCTTCCCGGATAGACATCCGCCAGTTTTACGATCCAGTCCGAATCCGTTCCCGTTGTGGAAATATACAGACTCGGAACGAGCGGCCCGGCAATCGTTACATCCTCCTCCAGGACGTCCGTCTGGTAGACCAACACGTCGGTTCGCCGCGCGGCGAACCGCTGGTCGTCCACCATGTAACGCTGGGCCATTCCGGGAGAAATGCCTGGGATAAAAGGAACCGGTTTCCTCGGATCGCTGGCGTACTCGTCGTAATCGCTTTGCGCATCTGAGGCGGGCGGGTCAAAAGAAAGCCCGCCACTGGAACGCAGGTACAGGGTTTTTGGAATGGCGGATTTGGGAGGCCAGGAATCGAATTTGCGCCACTGATTCGTACCGGTTTCGAATACGTATGCCTCAGGGAGGTCCATCTTGCCTTTGTCTTTCAAAAGGAAATTGAAGAAGGGGAGCTCGATGTTCTCCCGATAAAACTCGGCCGTCGGCGCATCAAACCTCACATCGCCCAGCGAATCTCCTTTGCCCCCTGCCCACCCGCCGTGAACCCAGGGCCCCATTACCAGGATGTTGACGGCGCCCGGACTCTGCGCCTCCACGGAACGATACACTTCGAGCGCGCCAAAAAGATTTTCTGCGTCGAACCAGCCGCCCACGGTCATTACAGCAGGCTTGATTGTCTTCAGGTGAGGACGGATGTTCCTTGCTTTCCACCAGTCATCCTTTGACTCACGCTTCATCATTTCGTTCCAGAAGCCGATTTCATTTTTGAAATACCGCTCATTCACATTCCTGACGGGACCAAGCTGTAAATAGAATTCGTAACCGTCCTCGGTCATTTTGTCGAACTGCTTGTTGGGCGAAACCGTCGTCGGTTTGGAAAAGGGCCAGCCCGAGCCCGAAAACCAACCGAACGCGTGAGCCAGCAGCAGGGCGCCGTTGTGGTGCCAATCGTCCGAACTGAACCAGTCTGCGACCGGAGCCTGCGGCGACACTGCTTTCAATGCGGGATGCGCATCGATCATGCCAGCCGCCGCGTAGAAGCCGGGATAGGAAATGCCCCACATTCCGACGCGGCCGTTATGCCCTGGGATGTTTTTGATAAGCCAGTCGATGGTGTCATACGTGTCGCTGCTCTCGTCAATATCCTGCGGCCCGTTCTTTACCGGACGGTGCGGCCGCATGTGTTCGAACTGGCCTTCCGACATAAAGCGGCCTCGGACGTCCTGATAGGCGAAGATGTAGCTTTCCTTTCCGAAGTGAGCAGACGGACCGACGTTTTCACGGTAACGGTCCGCACCATAGGGGCCGACACTGTATGGAGTGCGCAGCAACAGGATCGGGTAAGTGGTCGAATGATCCTTGGGAATATAGACGGCGGTAAACAATCGAACGCCGTCACGCATCGGGATGTAGTACTCGTACTTGGTGTAATTGGCCTTGACATGCTCGAGACCTTGCGAATATGCCGGAAGCGCAGACATAAGGACGGCAAGAACGACCCCACATACGCGACATCTCGAATGATCTCTCATATCTCCTCCTACTCCGGGCTGGCCCTGCATTCTTTTCTTAGATTTGACGTCCCAGACAGCCAATTCGTTATTCCGCAATTCCATCGAAATCCGTTCGACTAAGGTCGCGTCTTTCTGAGCCGAGGCGACCTGAACTTCAAGGGAGGCGTTTGAGGCTGGCGCTCTTTAGATCCATCACCTGAGTTCCAGCTTTTTCAAGAGCGCGTATGGTCAATCGGGTTCGTCCCTTCTGCAGATCGAGCCGGCCGACTTTCAGCGTGGCCCACAGCATGCTCGCGTAGGTATTCCCTTCGGTCCCGGCAGTGACGCGATTCGGCGGTGGGATCTCCCGGACGGGCGTCGCGCCCACTTCGGCTTCCAGACTGTCCTTGCCGGCAGCGACCCGGATTCGAGAACCTGCATTGGACGCAGGACAAAGATACGCTATCGAAACCTCGTAGGTGCCGGCGTTTACCACTTCGATGTCCCAATAAATCTCCGAGCTGACATCGGTCCAGCCGGTAAGCCAGTCATTAGCAAAACCATTATTTCCAAAAAAGTGTATCGTGCCTGTGAAGTATGCCTGAGGCGCCTGCAGAATGACCGGGTTTTCTTCTGCGTAGCCCGCCCGGATAGGAAAGCGGGAGAAACCCGCGCGCGATGCGTCGCGATACCAGGCTTCGTACGCCTGGCTCAGCTTCTTGACCATTCCGGGTCGCTCCACGGCCAGGTTCCTGGTTTCCCCAGGATCGGAAAGCATCTCGTACAGTTCGTAACCCTTCCCTTCATTGACAAGGCGGTACTGTTGCGTGCGTGCCGCGCCCGGATACATGGCAGGCTGCTGCCCCCCGCGCACGTTATGGGTGAAAAGAATGCGATCGGTCCAGAGGCGGTCACCCCCTTCAAGCAAAGGGCGCAGGCTGCGACCGTCAAGCGGCAAACCTTTTGCAATCTTCACGCCGCACAAATCCAGCAGAGTGGGGTAAAGATCAGTATGCGATGCAATCTGCGAAATCACGCGCGGCTGTTTGAATCGCGCTGGCCAGCGAAGGAAAAGGGGAACGCGGCTTCCACCTTCATGGACACTTCCCTTCCGACCGCGCATTCCGGCGTTGTAACGATTGGTATTTGCGCCGTTGTCGGTGAGGAACAATACCACCGTGTTCTCGGACAGTTTCAACTCATCGAGTTTGCTTAGAAGGCGACCGAGGTTGTCATCGATGCTTTCGCACATTCCGTAAACAGCGGCGAGCGCATCGTCCAGGCCGCGCGCCTTAAAGCGGTCAAAATATTTGTCAGGAACCTGAAATGGGGCGTGCGGGGCGTTGTAAGCGACATAACAGAAGAACGGGCCGCGACGGTTGGTTTCGATGAATTTCAGCGCTTCATCGGTAAGAACATCAGTGATGTATCCCTTCGTCTTCACGAATTCTGCGCCGTGGAGCAACTCGGCATCGAAGTAATTGTTCCAGTGGCCGTTGTGGAATCCCAGAAATTCATCGAAACCCTGTCCGGGAGGCGTGTAAGGGTATTGCTCGCCATTGTGCCACTTGCCGAACATGCCCGTCCGATAGCCCGCGCTTTTGAGAGCTTCCGCGAGCGTGACTTCCTCGGATCGCATTGTCTCCTTGCTCTGTGTCACACCCCAAACGCCGCTCCGCAACCAGTACCGTCCCGTGAGCAGACTGGCGCGGGTGGGCGCGCACAGCGGGCTGACAAAGAAGCGCTCGAATTGAATGTTCCCGGTGGCCAAACGATCCGCTACCGGCGTTCGCACGTAAGGATTGCCATGCAAGCTGAAATCGCCGTAGCCCTGGTCATCCGTCATAATCAGCAGGACATTGGGATGGATTGTGTCGCGGTTGGCTGCAGGAGGGTCTGTAAAGAGAAGAAGGAAAGCAAGCGGCGCAATATAAGTCTGGCGTTTCATAATTCAGCCTGGAAACCGCCTTCGATTAAATACCCAAGTACTGCAAACTTCAATGTTTCTTCGCAGCCCGCGCGGCCTGATTCAGATCACAACCCGAATCGTGTAACATGGATGCTAATTCTCAACTGATCGCCCCGTGCTCAATGAAGGATCGAGCCCAAATACAATCGGAACTTCTCAGAGAACTTGAGTCTTTGCGGCAGCAGGTTTCTGAGCTGAAAAATCTGGAACAGCAGCATGCTCTGGCCGAGGCCGCGCTGCGGGAAAGCGAAGAACGTTATAAAGGCCTGATTGATTCCGCCTTTGACGGCGTGGTTCTTCATCAGGATGGCGTCATCAGGACGGCCAATCGCGCCTATGCGGCGATGTTTGGTTATGAACTGAATGAGATCGTCGGCAAATCAGTCGTTGATTTCATTGCCCACGAGGAACGCGAGCGCGTCAGCTCGCACATCACCGCCGGCGTGGAAAGTCCGGTTGAAACCTTCGGCCTGCGCAAGGACGGGTCCCGCATTCATATTGAAGCCTGCGCCAAAAACTGTCTCTACAAGGGCCGCCCGGCCCGGCTTGCCGCAATCCGGGATATCACAGAACGCAGCCGGCGAGAAGCCGAGAACAAGCGGCTGGTCTACGCGCTGAAGAGCGTAACTGAGTCGGTCATCATCACAGATATGCAGAACAATATTCTGTTTGTGAATGATGCCTTCCTGAAGACCTACGGCTTTGAAGAGAGCGAATTGCTCGGCAATAACGTCAACATTGTCCGCTCTGCCAACAATCCGGCGGAACTTGTGAGCCAAATTCTCCCCCGCACGCTCGAGGGAGGCTGGCAGGGCGACTTGCTGAACCGGCGAAAAGACGGCACCGATTTTCCCATCCATCTGTCTACTTCCGTGATCCGGGATGAACAAGGTGAGCCGATGGCTCTGATTGGTGTGGCTGTGGATATCACCGAGCGCAGACGCGCCGAAGAAGCGCTTCAGAAGGCCTATGACGCCATGGAACTCAGAGTGGAAGAGCGCACCGCCGATCTGGCCAGGACGAACGAGCAGCTTAAACAGGAAATCGCCGAGCGCAAGAAAGCGGAAGAAGAGCGCCGGCAGTTGGAAGCCAAGGTGCAGCAGGCGCAAAAATTGGAGAGCCTCGGTGTGATGGCTGGGGGGATCGCGCACGACTTCAATAACCTGCTGGTCGGCATTCTGAGCAGCGCCGGGCTGGCTTTGATGAAGCTTCCACCCGACTCGCCTGCGCGACGCAGCATCGAGCGCGTTGAAAAGGCGGGATTGCGCGCCGCCGAACTGGCGCATCAGATGCTCGCCTATTCGGGAAAAGGAAAGGTCAATGTCCAGGCCGTCGAACTGTCAAGGGAGGTGGAAGAGATGGCCCATCTGCTGCACACTGCCATCTCCAAGAAAGCGGTCGTTCAGTTTGAATTTGCTCCCAACCTGCCTGCGATTGAGGCGGATGCCACACAGATTCGGCAGGTGATCATGAACCTGATCACAAACGCTTCTGAAGCACTGGGCCAGAAGCACGGGGTTATTCTGCTTAGCACCGGCGTGGTCGCTGCCACACCCGAGTACCTGGCTGAATCGTATTTTGCCGATGACCTGCCGGAAGGTCGGTATGTTTATCTCGAGGTCACCGACACAGGATGCGGGATGGATGTCGAAACGCAGGAGAAGATTTTTGATCCCTTCTTTACCACTAAGTTTACCGGTCGCGGCCTTGGCCTGGCGGTGGTGCTGGGAATCGTGCGCGGCCATCACGGCACGGTGATCATCGACTCGCATCCCGGACATGGGACTACTTTCCGCGTCCTCTTTCCCGCAGGCAGCAGAACCGGGCAGGCAAAGCCATTCCGCCACGAAGAAAGCGGCGAATGGCAGGGAAGCGGAACTATTCTGGTTGTCGACGATGAAAAGGACGTTCGCGAAACAACGCGCGATATTCTCGACGAGTTCGGCTTCTCGGTGATGCTCGCGTCGGAAGGAGAGGAAGGAGTCGCCATTCTGCAGGAGCACGCTGAGGAGATCGTGGCCGTGTTACTGGACGTCACCATGCCACAGATGGATGGCGAAGAGGCTTTGACCGAAATACTTCGACTTCGACCCGATATGCCGGTAATTCTGTTCAGTGGTTACGCCGAAGAGGAAGTCGCCCGGAAATTCACAGGCCGCGGGGTGGCAGGCTTTATTCACAAACCCTTCACGCCCACGGCGCTGGTAGAAAAGATACGCCAGGTGCTGGCGAAACACTGATCGATTTGCCTGCGGCTTGCCACCCATTCTCCGGAAAGGACTTTCTACGTTTTGAGAGCGGAGAGACGGCCTGTTGGGAGCGGAGAGACGGCCTGTTGGGAGCGGAGAGACGGCCTGAGGGCCGTCTCAAGGCCGCTTCCAGCGGCCTTTCCCGAAGGGTTCCAACCCCGGCCTTCCCAGGCCGGGGTCAAAGTGCGCGTAATCATGACCCAGGGCCGGTTCACCGGCCTTCCCAATCCCGTGAACATTCCCTGAGACGGCTCTCAGGCCGTCTCTCCTCCGAAAAATGTAGAAACGTGGCAGGTTTTTGTCGTTATGGAACAAATTTCAGCAGGTATTGCAGGTTTTCCTGCGCCTGGCGGATTGCTTCCCTAGGCTAAGTTATTGGCAGCCAATGGCTTTGTTTGCGTGAAACGGGAAATAAAGATTGGCCGTTAGATTGCTAGAGAATAACGCGACTGGAGCGACTGGCAGTTGACAGCCCCGTTTGCCGGCCGCGAAAAGGCGGTTCTGCGGTGCTGTCGCCAGCGATTTTCTTGGGAGGTGAGAGGTGAAGCCGAAAGAAATCGACAAAGCACCTGGAAAAATCAGAACGACGGAAAAGCCCATTATTCATCTTACCGACCCGAAAGCCATTGCCGTCATTCGTGGATGGTTCAACGGCCCGCTTGAAACAGAGAACTACAAAATCGTTTATGCAGCAGATCCCGACAAAATTCAAAAAAACAAACCGCCAAGCACGCAAAGAGCACCAAGGCTCAAAATGGATCCAACCAAGTTACGTCGCGCAAGCGATCCGAACTATTAGACAAGTGCCACGTCTAGACAAGTGCCACGTCCAGCCGGGCACTGCCAAAGTGATCCTTACATTCTTGGCGTTCTTTGCGTTCTTGGCGGTTCAGTTTCCTATCCAGTGCCTTCCGTGAAAACCCTGCGAAAAACTCACTCTGAGAGCGTCTGCCATCCTCGACGCGAGAAATTCCAGTAGATTATCACTCCTCCAGCCAGGCCCGCAGCAAGGAGGACCAAGCCGGGCGCGGTTTCATGCAGCAGTAGTTTTCCCACGCCAAAAAGCGTTCCGTAGATCAGAAGCAGCCCGCATGCCCAGTCAAGGAGGTTCACCCATCCGTCGGCGGAAACTTTCACGTCAGCGGCCCTGTCGGCGATAGGACGCCACCCGGCTTTCGAGGGGCGCGTGCGGCGGTAAAAGGCCAGCAAGGTTTCGACAGGTTCAGAGCGGGTCAAAAAGGTCACAGCCAGCCACACGCCGGTGGTAATCGCCACGGTAATGAGCATGATCCACGCAAAATCCTGCGGCCTGTCGGAACTGAATCCAAAGAAAAGCTGCAGCGACATTGAAACCAGGAACGCCGCCGACATTGCCGAGACTTCGCTCCAGGCATTAATCCGCCACCAATACCAGCGTAGCAGGAGAACCCCTCCTGTTCCTGCGCCGGTGACGATCAGTAGGCGCCATGCCGCGGCGATCGAACCCATGTAAAAAGTGGCCGCCGCCGAAGCGAGCGCGATTATCACCGTGGCCCATTGAGAAACGCGCACATAGTGCTTCTCGGTTTCCGCTTTGCGCACAAAACGCCGGTAAAAGTCGTTGACCAGATAACTCGCTCCCCAGTTCAGTTGCGTGGCAATGGTGGACATATAGGCCGCGGCGAATGCTGCCACCATCAAACCCCGCAGCGACGGCGGGAGGTGGTCGATCATCACCAGTATGTAGCCGGTTTCCGGGTCCTGCAGGTCCGGATAGAGAATCAGCGAAACCAGGGCCACCAGAATCCACGGCCAGGGGCGCACTACGTAATGAACGATGTTGAAGAACAGCGTCGCCAGCAGCGAGTGCTTTTCATCCTTGGCGCAGAAGATGCGCTGCGCCACGAAGCCCCCGCCTCCCGGCTCGGCGCCCGGATACCAGGTCGCCCACCAGTTCAGAGAAATGTAGACCAGGAAGGTAATCATCGGCATCCAGGCGGAATTCAGATCAGGAATGAAGCTGAGCACCGAACCGGTCCCGCCAAACTGAAGTCCGCGCGCGCGATCAATCGCCGCCAGTTTGGTTTTCATGGCGTCGATGCCGCCGACCGCATGCACCGCGGCGACGGCAAGAACGATCACCATCCCCATTTTGATCACGAATTGAAACAAGTCCGTTACCAGCACACCCCACAGGCCTGAGAGCGTGGAGATCAGCGATGTGACCGCAATCAAACCCATCACCAGCAGCAGCGCCTGCAGCTTGCTCACCCCCAGAATGAGAATCAGAATCTTGACCATGGCCAGATTCACCCAGCCCATCACAATACAGTTGATGGGGAAGCCAAAATAGAGGGCGCGGAAACCGCGCAGGAAAGCGGCCGGCTTGCCGGAATATCGGATTTCGGAAAACTCGACGTCAGTCATCACGCCGGCACGCCGCCACAGGCGCGCGTAGAAAAAGACAGTGAGCATTCCGCTGGCTACGAAATTCCACCAAAGCCAGTTCCCCGCAATCCCCCCCAGCGCCACCATGCCGGTAACGGCCAGCGGCGTGTCGGCGGCAAACGTTGTCGCCACCATCGAGGTTCCCGCCAGCCACCAGGGCACATCACGGCCGGACAGAAAAAACTCATTCACACTGCGCCCGGCCCGCCTCTTGTAATAGAAGCCGATGGCCAGGTTGCAAATAAAGTAGGCCGCCACCACCAGCCAGTCGATCAGCGTCAGGCGCATCTTCAATTAGAGAATTGAAAAAATTAAGAGATTCAAAATTGGAACTCGCGAGGCATTCTCGCATATTAAGGCGTGAAATTGCGCCCGGGATGGGGCGCCGATGGCGTGGCGAAAGCAGCGCTATGGAGTTTGTGCATTTCGCCGGAGTCGGAGCGGCGTGGGAGCGCCCGGCCCAGGAATGTTGGTTACCAGCGGCACGGCCCGGAAGTCGACCTACATGCTTGGGCCGGGCGCTCCCGCGCCTCGGCTCTGAAGTTCCAGGGCCAGGCCCTTACGGCCGGGCCGGCGCTGCGAAAGCGGCGCTCAGTACCGCGATCCGTAAGGTCGCGGCGCGCCAGTCTTACGAGTCACGGCCGCAACCACTCCAGGCGGCATTTCCACAGCTGCCATTCTGGTTCGCCGCAACCTGACGGATGCGGTACTGCGGGCGAAGCGTCGCCTGCAAAGAAGCGCGCAGCAGCCGCCTATACTATGTAACCCTTCGGGTTTTGGAGGTTTTGTGGATAATCGTAGTACAGCAGAACAAATCCCGGCGGAGGTTGTTAATCAGAGCGTAACAAGATTCTCGCGGAGCGAGGAGAAATTCAGGCTCAGCAGTCCAGGATGCGGATGAGATTATGCGAATGAAGATTCAAATCGCGGCGTGTGGGCTGTTGGCCATTGGCGTGGCCGCCTCGAATCTTTTTGCGCCCGGCTATCCCCCTTCCATTCCGCAATCCATCGTGCTGACCGTGCGCGAGACCGCCGGTGTTGCGCGGAACCGGGAGGTGCTGCGGTCCGGTATTCCCATACCCCGTGCGCTGAATCTCATTACGGTGACAAATCTGACGATCGTCGACAGCGCCGGAACTGCCGTGCCCGCGGAGTTTGAGGTCCTGGCTCGCTGGAACGCCGGGCGAGACTCCAACGCTCCCGTCCAATGGCTGCTTGTTACCTTTGCTGCCTCCGTCGAGGCGGGAAAAAGCTCCGTCTATCGGCTCGTCACCGACGGATCCGCCGGGCCTAACCCCGCTCCGGCCACTCCCATTACGACAAACCGAAGCGGAAACCAGGTGACCGTCAATACCGGCGCCGCCACGTTCGTTGTCGGAGGAAATCCCGCCGGCCTGGTAGATGAGATTCGATTGCCGAGCGGCACCCGTTTGGCAAGCGCCGGTTCTCTGACCGCCCGGGTCAACAACGTCGACACACAGCATCCCACTACCAGGCGTGTCTCCATCGAGCACGCTGGTCCTCTGATCAGCATCGTTGTAATCGAAGGAGCCTATGATCTTCCCGCAATCGGTGGAGGCGGCCTTTCTTCCAGAGTGCGGTACGTTTTCAGCGCCGGTTCTCCCACGGCAATCCTTCGCCACTCGGTCAACTGGGAAGGAGACCGCTGCGGCAGCGGGGTGATCTTTTGTGACGGTTCGCTGAATGCGCTTCGCGTTCAACGGGTGCGAAACACGGTGAATCTGGATTTTGGCGCTCCGCTTATTGTGACGGCTCTCGGAAGCCGCACCGCTTCACCGGTCCAGGGAGCGCTTGCGGCAGGCCAATCCGCCTCGATCCGCCAGCAGTTGCGGGCAAGCCGAAACGCCCCCCTCGCCTTGGAGATCAATGTCCCCGGCAATTCAATTCAGGGCGGAGCCAAGGCAGACGCCGGCATTCTGTCCGTCAGCGGCGCGACGGGAGCGCTGGCGCTGGCCCTGAACCAGATGCATCGCTATGAGCCGCAGGCGCTGCGTGTTTTGGACGGCAATCGAATCGCTGTTGACATTGCCGACGATCAAGTCTGGCTGGGGGCGCGCCAGGGACTTTTTGCCACGATGGCTCTCAGCGCGCTGGGAGCGAATCCGAACCGGACCGATCTGGAGCAATTCACCTGGGCTCCGCTCAATCACCCCCTGCGCGCCTGGCCGGAACCGGCCTGGTTTGCCGCCTCGGGGGCCGTCGATGAGTTCCCCGTCGACAAGCTCCCGAGGGACTTGGAATCCTATGACACGCTGGTTTCCCGCGTGCTGCAAAAGACATTGGACACCGGCGAACAGGAGGGAGTTTCCGGGTTGATGACCTACGGCCTGTATCCCCGATACTGGGGCAACGCGGTTACCGGAAATGAACTGGACTGCGGACCGGACGATCCGACTCCCGGCGAGAGCTGGGACAATCTTTACTGGTGTACGACCTGGACCGATTACCACAGCACGGCTGCCACCGTTCCGGTGTGGGCTTTTCGTACCGGCCAAGTCGAGTGGCTCGACGAATTTGCCGCTCCCGCGGCGCTGCGCATGCTGCACACGCAAATCATGCAGTGCAGTTCGACCGATGCTTACTTTTACTGCGGCCAGGCCCCCGCCGGTTATGGCGGGTACCGCGAAAATTTCAACAGCTCTCACGCCTACTTTGACAATCTCATCCTTTACTACTGGCTTACCGGTGATTACTCGGTCATTGAAACGCTGAAAAGGGGCGCCGCTTCGATGCGGAATTACCTCTGCAGCCGACGCCCCGAAGCCGTGTGCCAGCCGGAGGACCCTCCGGTGGACGAGTTTGCCGGCTTGACGGGGAGAGTTGCTTCGCAGTGGTTGTCGGTATTTCGAGTGGTGGGGCTCGCCGGCGATGATCCGTCTTATCTGGGCGACTGGCGCTCAGGAATGGCGCGCGCCGTCACACAGTGGTACGTGGAAGCCGAACAGGCCGGAACACGTTACGGGTTCTGGACGGGAGGCTTGCCGCTGCGGGGGCCTGGGACGTACAGCACCGATCAGCTTTGGATGGCGTGTCTCTACGACATGAACAATCTTTATCGACTGCAGCAGGAAACCGAAGATGCTCCGTTCGGCAACCCGGCGGTGAGGCCCAGCCAGGTCATGGCGGCGTGGGCCCGGACGCTCGCCCGGTTTGGATCACGGGTGAGCGGTGATGGCACCGCAGCGGGAGCCTGGCCGAATGCGCTGTTTTTCACCTGGACCGGCCCGCGAATCGGAGGCACGCTCATATCTGTGAGCGCGAATACCGCAGGCGGCGATCCCTTCCTTTATGAAACGGGGAAAGCCTGCATCACTGCCGCGATAGTGCGCGCAGGCATTCAGTCCGCTGATGCGCAGCTCTTGGCGCTCGGCGCAGATTTGACAAAGTTTGCCCTCAATGCAGCGTCAAGCGATTTTTCACCGCTGGGTAAATTAATGGGCGAGTATTTGAGCCGGACGCATTCGGCGGTGGCCCGCCTGGCGGCCGCCGCTGCCAGAAACCGCCGCAGACCCTGAAAATAAGATTTGGAGGCATCCATGATTCCTGTCAGAAAAAACAAAGGAACAGCGGTTTTTCATTTTGCCTTTGCGTTGTCGATCTTCTTTCACGCTTTCGCACCCTGGGGCGTTTCGCAAAATAACGACCGGACGGCGAACGAGCTTCGCCGAATCGAAAACGGCCGAATGGAGTCAATGACGCGCGCCGACATCGCAGCACTGGAGAAGCTTCTGGGCGACGATCTCACCTACGTCCACTCCAGCGGAAGGTTGGAAACTAAGGCGGAATTTCTGCAGTCCCTGAGATCGGGGAAGCTGAGATATAAGTCCATCGACATTAAGGAGCTGCAGGTTCGTCCCTACGGCAATACCGCCGTTCTAACGGGTCGATGTCAAGTCGAGATCAACTCGAACGGGGAGGATCTCAGCTTTGAGATCCGCTACACCGATATCTGGGTGAAAAGGCAGTCAACCTGGCAAATGGTAGCCTGGCAAGCCACGCGCCTCCCGGGATAAAAAGGGACAGGCCCCTAATTTCCGGAAATTAGGGGCCTGTCCCCCCATTTTAAATTCAGCCGGAGCCGCGAAGTGTAAGCGAGCGGCACTCCAGACTGACGAACCAGATCGGTGGCATTGACAACCGCCACGGATCCAACGTCGCTGCAGAATTGTAAATTCGCTGACTTGAACTGATCACATCCCCGCCGCTCGCTTACACTTCGCGGCTCCGTTGGTGCATGGACTTTGGCCAGCGGGGGGCGCAGAAGGTAAGGGAAAATGGGGGAAAGGGAAAATGGGGACAAAATGGGAAAATGCAGACTCCTAATTTTCTCAGATCCTGGTGACCCCCGGCCGCGTTCCCTGCAATGCTCCTCCCTGGGGAGCTTTGAGTGCAGTCAGTGTGGCTGACGGCGCATTGCGTTGGGAAGTTCCGCTTGGCACTATCCCGTACCTGTCGGCCGCGCCTCAGTCGTCAAACTGGGGTTCGGTCAATCTTGGGGGCACGATCGTCACTGCGGGCGACCTGGTATTTGTCGCTGCCTGCATGGACGAATACCTGCGCGCGTTCGACGTCGAAACAGGGCGCGAGATCTGGAAGGCGGAACTTCCCGCCAGCGCTCAAGCCACACCCATGACCTACCGCTCGCCCAGGAGCGGAAGACAATTTGTGGTGATCGCCGCCGGCGGCCACGGAAAGCTGGGAACGAAAAAAGGCGACTACGTGGTGGCGTTTCGATTGCCGTAGAGACTGAACCGCCAAGAACGCAAGGGCCAACCAAATGCGGAATGCGGAATGTGGAATGCGGAATCCAAGCTAATCCCTGGAAGCCAATACCAAATCATTTCTCAATTCCGCATTCCGCATTCCGCAATCCGCATTCGAGGCGTACTGAACGGTTCCGTCTTTTGAGTTTTGAGGCCGCATGCTGGTATCCAACCACTCGACTTGCGGTGTATATTGTAAGGATACGGAACTCAACGCCTTCTGGACATCAGGCCTCAGGAGATTGTCATGAATAAGAAAACATCGGATTTGTCCCCCACGCCGGCGCCCACGCGGCGTCAATTCCTCAAAACATCAGGAGCGGCTCTGGCTTCCGGCGCTATTGCGGCCAGCCTTCCGCTTGAGATCAGCGCCCATCCGGCCGGAGGCGATTTGCTTCGTGTCGGACTGATCGGTTGCGGAGGCCGCGGGACAGGAGCAGCCGCCGAAGGGCTGCAGGCGGACAAAAACGTGAAACTCGTTGCCATGGCCGACGCATTCTCGGACCGCCTCGAGAGCAGCCTGCAGACCCTTCTAAAAATGCAGGAAATCGCCTCCAAGATCGACGTGCCCGCTGAACGGCGCTTCGTCGGATTCGATGCTTACAGACAGTTGATAGACAGCGGAGTGGACGTGGTACTGCTTGCGGCGCCGCCGCACTTCCGTCCCACGCACCTGAAGGCGGCCGTCGACGCCGGCAAGCATATTTTCGCGGAGAAGCCGGTGGCCGTGGATGCTCCCGGCGTGCGCTCTGTTCTGGCTACGTGTGAAGAAGCCAAAAAGAAGAACCTCTCGCTTGTCTCAGGACTCTGCTTTCGGTACCACGAGGGTTTCCGTGAGATTGTCAAACGCATTCACGACGGAGGAGTAGGTGAAATTCGCGGGCTGCAGGCAAACGATTATCGCGGCCCGATCTGGGTCAAGCCGCGCCAGCCGGAATGGAGCGACATGGAATGGCAGATGCGCAACTGGTACTACTTCACCTGGCTGTCGGGAGACTTCAATGTCGAACAGCATGTCCATTTTCTCGACAACTGCAGTTGGGTAATGAGCGACTACCCGGTGCGCGCTCTTGGCGTGGGGGGGCGTACAGTACGGACCGGCCCCGAGTATGGAAATATTTACGACCATCATGCCGTCACGTATGAGTATGCCAACGGCGCCAAGCTCTATGCCACCTGCCGCCAATACGCCGGGTGCCATAACGATATCAGCGCGTACGTGCTCGGCAGCAAAGGCACCGCCATAATCGCAGATCGAAAGCTCTCCATCATGACCGACAGTCCGTGGGAATACACCGGTCCGAACGGAAACATGTACCAAAACGAACAGGACCAGTTCTTCGCCAGCATCCGTAATGGTAAACCGATCAACAATGGCGACTACATGTCAAAGAGCACGCTGCTCGCCATCATGGGTCGCATGGCCACGTACACGGGCCAGTTGATCACCTGGGAGCAAGCGATGAACTCCAATGAAGACCTGACGCCCCCGAAGTATGACTGGGGAACGCTGGCTACGCCATCGGTGGCGATCCCCGGCGTGACAAAGTTCGCGTGAAACTGAGTGAAGAAGCGCCAGTCGATCCGGGTTGACCGGCGCGTACGGTCTCAACCATCGAACGTCCGGCACGATCTTCGACACCGCCTGCCTGATGAAACTGATACGGCCCACCTGCTGCTTCCTGAGCTTGTTCCTTTTCATAGCGCTGAGCATGAGGGAGAACCTGGCTGCTGCCAAACCTGCAAGCAGACCGGCTCTGCAGTCCGAAACAGCGGTCGATTCAACCACACTAAACGGAAAACTGATGATGGGTTACCAGGGATGGTTTCTCTGCCCGGCCGACGGCTCACCCGTGAACAGCTGGTTTCACTGGTTCCGCCGCAACCAGACCCCGGATGCTTCGACCGTTACCGTGGACTTTTGGCCCGACACGTCGGAACTGGAGCCGGACGAACTGTTCATCACACCTTTCACGCGTCCCGATGGCAGCTCCGCACCCCTCTACTCCTCGTACAAACAAAAGACTGTTCTGCGACATTTCCAATGGATGCAGCAATACGGACTTGATGGGGTATTCCTGCAGCGATTCTCATCGGAACTTCGGGACAGCCGCTACTTCAACGTTCGAAACCAGGTTACCCGGAATGTTCTCGCGGGAGCGGAGGCATTCGGGCGTGTCTTTGCCATCATGTACGACATCTCCGGCCAGAGTGAAGCCACACTGGTCCAGGATCTCAAGAATGACTGGTCTTACTTGGTAGACACGCTGAAAATAACCGAGAGCTCCAGCTATTTGAAACATAAAGGAAAGCCCGTGCTGGCGATCTGGGGATTTGGATTCACTGATCGACCCGGAACGCCCGAGCAGGTGCGCCAGCTGATTTCGTTCTTCCAGTCTGAAGCGCCTGAAAAATATCGGGTCACACTGGTGGGAGGCGTGCCGTCTTACTGGCGCACTCTGACACGGGATTCCAAAACAGATCCGGCCTGGGCGCAAGTCTATCGCTCGTTTGACGTGCTCAGCCCATGGGCCGTAGGGCGATTCTCCGATGAGGCAGGCGCGGAACGATTCAGGCGCGATGTCACTGTGCCTGATCTGGCGGAAACTGCCGCCGGGAACATAGAATACCTGCCCGTCATTTTCCCCGGCTTCTCCTGGTCAAATCTTAACAAAGGACCCTTTAACCAGATCCCTCGGTTGGGAGGACGGTTTTATTGGAAGCAGGTCTACAACGCACTCTCGGCGGGAGCGTCGATGCTTTACGGCGCGATGTTCGATGAGGTCGATGAAGGCACCGCTATGTTCAAAATGGCGCCTACCCCGCTTCAGATGCCCGAGCAGGGAAGATTCGTGCCTTTAAGCGTCGATGGCTATGCCCTGCCGAGTGACTGGTATCTCCGCGTTGCGGGCGCGGCAGGAAAAATGCTGCGGCATGAAATCCCCCTGGAGAACGAAATGCCCCTGCCGCTTCCCACTCGAAGAAGAAGGCCCTGATTCGGAATGCGGAATGGGGAATGCGGAATGGGGAATAGGGAATGCGGAATGAGGGATGCGGAATACGACCAGGTTGAAATTCTGATAGATGCGACGGAATCACCACCCATTCCGCATTCCGAAATCCGCATTCCTCATTCCCCATTCCGCATTTCCCATTCCGAAATCCGCATTCGAGAAAATTCGGCGGCCGCTTTTACAAATGCCATCACAACCGGATGCGGGTTTTCGGCGGTGGAAGAAAGCTGCGGCTGAAATAGCGTGGCCAGGAAGAACCGGTGGTTCGCAAGCTCAGCAGCCCGAACTTCTCCCTGCCCCCCGCGCGCGCTGAAACGCAATCCCGCATCCTGGCGTCTACTTTCGTAGGCTGGATTGACTTCGTAATTGCAGAAAAACTCCTCCTCTACATCGTGGCTCTTGTAAATCAGACGGGCGATGCTTTTCGGCTCGATGTGGACTCGAAGCCCGCCTGAAAGCTTGGGCGCCCCAGCCGGTCGCTGCTGCACTGCGCAAACAACGGGATAGATAACCAGGTTGTTCGATCCCTGACCGTGTTCTGCGCTGTCGGCGTCGGCGATTCCCAAAACATTGCGTGCATACTCTAACAGAGTATGTTGAAACCCACCTCAGGTACCAAGCAACGGCCAGTCCCGCACTCTGGCAAATTGAATCGCGCGCAGCACCCCCTCGATGCTTCGGTAAGGACTTCCCGGAGAGATCCAGACGCCCTGGCAATTCCTGAGGGTCCTCTCGTAGTTCTGCTCCAGCAGAGAATCGGTGGGAAGCCACTGCCATTTCAGATTCAGACCCAGAGCCTGCGCTGCGTGATCGAGCGAATGATTAGTGGCATGATGGGAGTGGAAGTCAGGGTTAAAGTCTCCGATGATTGAAATCCGGACCGGTGTCATTAGCGTTTAGTGTGAGATTTAGGGAATGGTGGAGCGGCAGCACGCGAAGCACAGAGCTACGTCCCGCAAGGGCGTGGTGGGGATAATGCTAGTCGGTGAGACGACGGGAGTCGGTGATATCAGGGAGTCGGTGAGACGGCAAGATCACAGTACCGCGATCCGTAAGGTCGCGGCGCGTCGGAGTAAACCGCCTCGAAGGGATTAGCATCGCTCCTTCCACCAGCCACTCCGCGACATCCACATGATGGCAACTGCCGTCAGGCCGGAGCGATGGTAACGGCTCGAGACGGCTCAATCTGCGCGCCGCGACCTTACGGATCGCGGTACTGTGATCTCACCTACTCGCCTGATTCCCACCACGCCCTTGCGGGACGTGGCTCTGTGCTTCGCGTGCTCCCCTTCTCCCCCTCTCCCACTCTCCCTCTCTCCCACTCCCAAATACCACTAGCCTTTCACCCTTCTCAACTTGATGTCCCGCAGCGCGGCCTTGGTTCTCCAGGTGGCGATTCCAAGCGGACGCGAAGGATCAACCTCGATGCGGATTGAAATCCGCCGTCCTTTAGTCACCACGTCAACCATTTTCTCATCGTCGATCCAGGCCTCAATCTTCGGCTCCGTCACGCGAACGCGAATCCGGTACCATCGATTCCTGGCAAAGCTCCTGGTCTGGCTGGTTTCATTCTCAGACGCGTCCTCGCCGTCCAGACTGGACAGGCCCACCGTACCGCCTCCCCACCCGCCTACAATAAAGCTGCAGTGAGAGGCCGCCACAGGAAAGGTAAGCCCGCAAAAGAAGTCATTTCCATCCAGCTTCATCGCTTCCAGGCTGATCTCGTAGTTAAGCTGCGGCAGTGGGCCGCCTGCCCAGGTTATTCCCGTCAAATCACCGCCCATGGCAAGAATGATCTGGCCGTTCTCGACCGAAACGGGACCTTCCCCACCAAAATTCGTTGGCTGCCAGTTTTTCAGCGTTTTGCCGTCAAACAAAGACTGCCAGGGTTCGTCCTCCGGAACTCCGGCAGGCTCTCCAGCCGGCGCTGAAGATCCGGTCAACACTGCGCTGCGTGCCGCAACGGGAAGCAGCAACAGTGCCAGAAACAGCATGGTCAGGCAAACGGCGCTCTTTAAATACCCCCAAGTGTGATCCATTGCACCAAAGATTTCACCACAAAGACACCAAGAGCACAAAGAAACTTAATGCAGTCCTACAGTTGTTTCATAATGATCGACGTATGGCGGTACATGAAAACGCACTGGGGATGGTCGGCAACACGCCGTTGGTCAATTTGAAACGGCTTTATAGCGGTCCGGGCTCCATTCTGGCGAAAGCCGAGTTTGTGCACCCGGGCGGGAGCGTGAAAGATCGTGCCGCGCTTCGCATCATCTCCGATGCTTATAAAAACAAGGTGTTGCGCCCTGACCAACCCGTCGTGGAGATGACCAGCGGCAACATGGGTGCAGGGCTTGCTGTGGTTTGTAACGTAACGGGCAACCCTTTTATCGCAGTCATGTCGGTGGGCAACAGCCCGGAGCGCGCCAAAATGCTTCAGGCCCTTGGAACGGAAGTGGTGCTCACTGCGCAGGTGGACGGCCGGCCGGGACAGGTAACCGGCGCGGATATCAGCGCAGCCGTGGAGCAAGCCAGGAAGATCGCCCATGAAAGAGGCGCCTTCTACGTGGATCAATTCAACAACCCGGGAACGGTGCGCGCGCATGAGGACGGAACAGGGCCTGAGATTTGGACTGATCTTGGCAATGGCATCGACGCTTTTGTCGCCTCGATCGGAAGCGGCGGTACTTTTGTTGGAACTTCCCGATTCTTGAAGCGCCAAAGGGCTCAGATTCGGTGCGCGGCCGTCGAGCCGGACGGTTGCGAAGTGCTGGCGGGAAAACCGGTGGGCAAGAGCAGACATCTGCTCCAGGGAACCGGTTACGGCATCGTTCCACCGCAATGGGATGCCTCCCTTGCTGATTTTTTCTTTTCTGTGTCAGACAGCGAAGCAACCCATTTCCGGGAATTGTTGGCGCTCAAGGAAGGCCTGCACGTCGGTTTTTCCGCCGCCGCGAACGTTTGTGCATCTGTGAAGTTGATCGAAAGCGGGAAATTGGGAAGAGCTCCGACCGTAGTGACCATCCTCTGTGATACGGGTTTGAAGTATTGATCTCCAAGCCCGACCGAACCGCGCGCGTAAGCAAGCGGACCCGCCGCGCAGATTTGCCACGAAGGCACGAAGACACGAAGGACAACAATTGAATTAGAAGTTCCACTTCTCCGACAACCTGGATCGCGTTATGAGAAGTGTCACTTCAAAATGAATACCGATTCTTCGTGCCTTCGTGCCTTCGTGGCAAATCTCCGCCGAGAGTCCGCTTGCTTACGCGCGGTTCGGTCGGCTCGCGCGTCCTCCTGCACTGCAGAATCAATTAGCGAACAAGTTGGAAAATTTCCGCTGCCGGTACTATGATGGTTAATGTTTCCACTCAATTTAAGCCGTTTATTTTTTGCTCGGAAAAATCCGTTGCAGGAGGATTCCTTATGACCAGGCATTCCTTGAATCGCAGGCAGTTCCTACAGAACAGCGCTCTGGCTGGAGGATTGGGTTTGGTTGCCGGCCGCGAAGCACTCGCTTCGCAGGAGAATAATCGCGTTTCAGCCAATGACCGCATCACGGTCGGCATGATTGGCGTCGGTGCCCGCGCCCATGAGTTGCTCAGGGCAATTCTGAACATCCAGGGCACGGAAATCGTCGGCGTCTGCGACGCTTACAGGGGCAGGCTGGAGCGGGCGGTTGAAAGGACCGGCGGACGGGCCAAGGTGTATCCGGATTACCGCCAGATTCTGGCCGACAAGGGAATCGACGCAGTCGTCATCGCCACTCCCGATCACCTGCACAAGAGCATGGCGATCGATGCCGTGCGTGCCGGAAAAGACGTTTATATCGAAAAGCCGCTCACCTATGCGGTCGACGAAGGCAATGAAATCATTGCCGCCGTGAAAAGCACCGGACGAATTTTTCAGGTCGGAAGCCAGGGAATCAGTACGGCGATTCAGCAAAAAGCGCGCGAAGTCATCAAATCAGGAGCGCTCGGCCAGATCACGATGATTCGTGCCTTCTACAACCGCAACACCCCCGGAGGCGCGTGGATCTATCCCATTCCGCCCGACGCATCTCCCGAAACGGTCAACTGGGAAATGTTCCTCGGGCCCGCGCCCAAGCGTCCTTTCAACCTGGAACGATTTTTCCGGTGGCGCTGTTTCTGGGATTATTCCGGAGGTATCGCCACTGACCTGTTCGTACACCTGATGACCACGATCCATTATGTAATGGGGGCGAAGATGGCGTCCAAAGCGACGGCGCTATCCGCGCTCTACAAGTGGAAGGAAACCCGCGACGTGCCCGACACGATTAATGCGGTGCTCGAGTATCCCGAGGGCTTCATGGTGAATTTGAGCGGAACCTTCAACAACCAGATGAGGGATGAAGGCGGCTTCCATATCCTTGGCACCAACGCAAGCCTGGTTCTGGGTTCCAGCCTGACTCTTATTCCTGAAAATGTCGTCGATGACAACGCCTGGATCGTGGAAAGCTGGCCAAAGAGACTGCAGGAACAGTACTACAAGGATCCGAAGGTTCAAAAATCAGAGATGCCGCAGACCTGGCCACCCGCGGTTATCACCGGTTCTCAAAAGTGGGAGGGTGTCGGTCAGGAGTCCACGCTGATCCATTTGTCGAATTTCTTCAACTCGGTGAAGAGCCGGACCGAACCGGTTGAAAGTGCGCTGGTGGGACATCGGGCCGCCGCTGTGGCCCACATGGTCAACGAAGCGGCCCGCAAGGAGAAAACGGTCTACTGGGATTACCCGCGGGAAACCTTCAAGGCGTAGTGGAGGAACCATGAATCGCAGATTTTTCTTAAAAGCTGCCGGAGCAATCTCCGGACTGGGCGCAGGGTTTCGACCGGGAACGGTTTCAGCCCTGTCTTCGCCGCATATCTATTCAGAATTGGGGATCAAGCCCTTTATCAACGCTGCCGGGACCTATACGACCTTGAGCGGATCGGTAATGGCCGATGAAGTGAGGAAAGCGATGGAGCAGGCTGGAAGTGCTCATGTCTCCATTCCTGAGCTCCAGGCTGCAGTGGGAAAGCGAATTGCGGAGATGGTGGGCGCCGAGGGGGCGTTGGTGACCGCGGGCTGCGCGGCTGCTTTGACGCTGGCAACGGCGGCTTGTATTGCAGGCAAGGATCCTGAAAAGATCCGCCGTGTTCCCGACACGTCCGGTTTGAAGAATGAAGTGATCTGCCAGAAGACGCATCGGGTCGGCTACGATCACGCCATCCGAAACGTGGGAGCAAAGATCATCGAAGTGGAAACTCGAGATCAACTGATGAACGCCGTTTCGGACAGAACGGCTATGTTTTTCTTCCTCAACTATTCCGATCCGAGGGGAAATATAAAACGCGAAGAATACGCTCAGATCGCCAACAGGCTGGGGATCCCATGCCTGATCGACGCCGCCGCCGATCTTCCTCCAATCGAGAACCTGCGCGCTTTCACCCGCATCGGCTTTGACCTGGCCGCCTTCAGCGGCGGCAAGGGCTTGTGCGGGCCGCAGTGCTCGGGCTTGCTCATTGGAAAGAAGCAATTGATAGAGGCTGCCTTTTTGAACGGCTCGCCCCATTCCGATTCCGTGGGACGGGTGGCCAAGGTGGGCAAGGAAGAGATTGTAGGCCTGTACAAAGCCCTCCAGCTTTATCTGAGGCGCGACCAGAAAGCGCAATGGGAGGACTGGGAGCGAAGGGTATCAGTGATAGATCGAGAGCTTGGCCGTGTTGCAGGACTGAAAACGGAACGCTTCGTTCCGGTCATCGCCAACGGATCGCCGCACCTGAGAGTGCAATGGAATCCGCAACAACTTCCTCTCACCGCCAGACAGGTGGTGGAGAGGCTACGGTCGGGAGAACCGCGCATTGAGCTGCGTCCCGGCAGCGAGGAAGGCAAGAACATGGTGGAAGTTTCCGTATGGATGCTGCATCCGGGCGAGGAAAAGATCGTGGCACGCCGAATTCGCGAAACGTTCAAAACTTAGTCGACTTTCGATTTAACGTTCCGCAACCACGAACGTAATCTCGACCCGCGCCGTTCCCACCAACCTGGAAACGGCAACGCAGGTGCGGGCCGGCGGATCTGATTTGAAGTAGCTGCGATAGACGGCATTCATCCTGGCGTAGTCGTCGATGTCGGTCAGATAAACTTTCGCTTCGGTGACATCCCCGTAGTCTTTGCCGGTACCCTTCAAAACGGCCCCCAATCCATCCATGACTTCTTTCACTTGAGCTTCCAGATCTTCAACGGAACCGGCCTTACCGGCGGGATAGACGCGACCCGCTGTCTCAACGGCCTGGCTGAAGTTCGGGCTTGGTTTTATTCCTTCCGGCGGAGGAATCACCTTCTTTTGCGCGCGGCTGGCAATGACCGTGATTTCCACGGGAGTGCCGCGCGGAAGCGCGGAAACGCCGACAGTGGTCCGCGCCGGAGGATCGGTCTTGAAAAAGCTGCGGTAGACATCATTCATCTTTTGAAAGTCGTCCATGTTCGAGAGGTAGACGTTCGACGAGACGACCTGAGAGAAGTCCATACCGGCGGCCTTCAGAATAGTCGATACGTTTTCCAAGGTCTGCCGCACGTGATCCTCAATCGCGCCTTCCGGGGCAACTCCCGTCTTCAAGCTGCGGCTCCCCTGTCCGGACAAATACAGCAGATCACCCGACATCATCGCGGGGCTGTAGGGAGCATTGGGGCTCGGCTTGTATCCTTCGTACCGAATTATTTTCTTCGGAGCCGTCGACGCGATAAATGTGATTTCCACCTGGGATCCCCCGGGCAACGCGGGAACGGCCACCGTGGTTCGCGCTGGGGGCTCGCCGGCAAAATAGGTCCGATAAACCTCGTTCATGCGATCAAAGTTGTTGATATCAGTGAGATACACGTTGGAGCACACCACGTTGGAAAAGTCCATACCGCCTGCCCGGAGCACGGCTCCCAGATTCTCCAGAGACTGCTTGACCTGCGCTTCAAAGCCCTCCGGGTGCCGGCCGGTTGCGGGATCGCGACTTCCCTGCCCTGCCAGATAAAGTGTGTTCCCCACAAGAATCCCCGGGCTCAAGATAGGCGGAGCTGCGGGAGTCGCGGCGGCGGCCGGCGCTACCGGACCTGAATCGGCTCGTTGCGGGCGAACCACCTTCCTTCCGGAAGATTGAGCTTTGCTGAGCGTCAGGAGCAGCACCAGGATGCCGAGAAGTGTGATGGTCGCTTTCATTGGTCCTCCCACAGTTCGCATGTGGAGTCTCAACCACAAAGACACGAAGGACACAAAGGTACCACGTGAAGCCGGCCGAGGCCAGTCGTCTGGCGGGATCAGTTATTTCGTGGTCTTTGCTTTATGGTGAGATTCTTTCGGCAAAGAGACGACAGGGACTTCAGCAGCCTGAAACAGGTCGGGGTATCGATCGCGGGCACACGACGGACAGAGGCCGTGCGTGAATTCGGCATCGGAGTGCTTTTCAATGTAAGCCTCCAACTGTTCCCAGTAACCTTGGTCATCGCGAACTTTGCGGCAGGTAGCGCAAATCGGCAGCAGCCCCTTCAGCGCCTTTACGTTCATAACGGCTTCCTGCAGCTCATGAACCATCTTCTCGCGTTCCTCTGCCTGCTTTTTCATGGACGTGATGTCACGGGCCGTGGCGTAAATCACTTCTTCGGCAAAATAGGCGATCGCGTTCCACAGGAACCAGCGATAAGTCCCATCTTTATGGCAGAGGCGGTTTTCGAAGGACATGGAAGCCGCTCCAATGCGCAGCTTCTGAAATTCGGCGCTGGTGGCATCCCGATCATCATGATGCACTAAGTCGATGAACGAGCGTGTCATCAGTTCTTTGACAGTGTAGCCGAGCTTCCTGGACCAGGCCGGACTTACAAGCTTTATGAAGCCGTCAAAATTGATAATGCAGAGGATATCCAGCGACAATGTAAAGAAACGATCGCGCTCGTCGGCCACGCGCTTTTGCTGCGTGATGTTGCGGTCGATGGTAGACGCGCCCGTGATATTGCCGGCTGAATCCTTTATGGGAGAGACGGTGAGAGCCACGTGAATGCGCCGCCCGTTCTTCTTGACGCGCTCGGTTTCGTAATGTTCCACTCGCTCACCCTGCTTGATTCTCCCAAGAATTTCCGTGAAATCATGCCGGTCGGGCGGCACCAGTATGGATAAGGAACGCCCTTTCATTTCATCCCCCAGGTACCCGTAGATCCGCTCCGCACCGGGGTTCCAGGAGACAACCGTGCCATCGAGCATAAGGCCGATAATGGCGTCGTCGGACGACTCGACAATGGCCGCCAGACGGTTGCGCGCCTCCTCCAACTCCTTGCGCTTTGTCACATCCCGGATGGCGGCAATCCTGGCGGGTCTTCCACTGTAGATCGCCTGTTTCACGCACAGGTCCAGTGTTATCGGAGACCCGTCCTTTTTCACACCCACGAATTCACAGGGGACAGCAAAGGCTTCTTCCAACTGCAGGTTCACCGCGGCGTGGTAATCGGGATGAATAAAATAGGTGAGAGACTTCTGGAACATCTCCTCCACGCTGTGACCGAACATCTCGGCGCAAGTCTGATTGACCGACTGGATAACGCCTTCCTGATAGATCATGAATCCGTGAAACGCATTGTCGACGGCGGACCGGTAGCGCTCCTCGCTCTCTTCAAGCGCCAGGCATACATTGCGCAGTTCACCCAGCATTCCCCGGATCAGTTGTGGGTCTGTTTCCATTTTTGTTTCAACTCCCCGCTGCTACTTACATTCCAGGAATTCGAATAAGAATTTGGGGACCACAAAGACACAAAGTCAGGACTAGCTAACAATCGATTCTTGATCATTTTCCACTTTGGTAGAATCGACGCGGCCTGTATCCCCGAAACATTCTATATTTCGTGTTTTGTGATCTGACGCCAGCCTATGCTTAGTTACGCGCGTGGTCCTGAGACGCCCCTTCTGGAAATGTCCATCCACGAATGTCTGTCGGTCACGGCCGAAAAATTCCCGGACCATGAGGCGTTGGTAGTTTCGCACGAGAACAGGCGACTGACCTGGCGGGAGCTGCACGCCGAAGTGGAGCGTACGGCACGCGGCCTTGCAGGGTTGCGCCTGAAGCCGGGAGACCGGGTGGGAATCTGGGCCACCAATTGCGCGCCCTGGGTCTTCCTGCAACTGGCCTGCGCCCGGGCAGGCGTTGTGCTGGTCAACGTGAATCCGGCATACCGCTCTCACGAGCTCGGTTTTGTGCTTAAAAAGTCCGGCATGCAGGCCCTCTTCTTGCGCCGGCGAGACGAGCGCTCCGACTATTTCCCCATCCTTGAGCAGTCACTGCTGGAAACAAACGCCCCCCTGCAGCATGTCGTATTTCTGGAAGAAGAGTCCTGGGAACAGATGCTGGCAGCAGGAAGCGATATCGCGCCGGCCTCGCGATCGGCTGAAGACGTTGCCAACATTCAATACACGTCAGGGACGACGGGGTCTCCCAAGGGGGTTCTGCTGACGCACCGCAATATCCTTAACAATGCCTGGCTTCTGGGCAGAAACCTCAAAATTAACGAGCGGGACCGCGTTTGTGTTCCCGTGCCGCTTTACCACTGCTTCGGCTGCGTTATCGGCACGCTGGTCTGTCTGGTCAGCGGCGCCGCGTTAATACTACCCTCGGCCTGCTTTGACCCGCTGGCGACCCTGCGGGCCGTGGAAGCGGAGAAAGCCACCGCGCTTTATGGTGTGCCAACCATGTTCATCTCGGAAATGGAACATCCCGAGTTTTCGCGGTTCAATTTGAAATCTCTCCGCACTGGAATCATGGCCGGCTCGCCGTGCCCGGTGGAAGTGATGAAACGCGTCTGCGATCAGATGCACTGCCGTGAAATAACAATCGCCTACGGGCAGACCGAAAGTTCTCCGGGAATCACCATGTCCCGAGTGGACGACAGCCTTGAATTGCGAGTTGCGACTGTCGGGTGCGCACTGCCTGACACTGAAGTCAAAATTGTTTCTCCCACCGGCAAAACAGTGCCCGCAGGCGAGCAGGGAGAGCTGTGCACCCGCGGATACCTGGTGATGAAGGGCTACGATGGCGAGCCGGAGGCCACGCGCAGCGCGATTGATGGGGAAGGCTGGCTGCACACGGGAGATCTGGCGATCATGCTGTCAAATGGATATTTTCGAATTACCGGCAGGGCAAAGGACATGATTATTCGCGGTGGTGAGAATATTTACCCGCGCGAGATCGAGGAGTTTTTGTATACCAACCCCAAAGTCGCCGATGCTTACGTGATCGGGCTCCCGGATGCAAAACTGGGAGAGGTGGTGCTCGCCTGGATCCGGCTGACAGCGGGCGCAAAGGCGACCGAGAAAGAGATTCAGGAATTTTGCCGCGGCAAAATTGCGCACTTCAAAATTCCACAGCACGTGCGATTCGTCGATTCATTCCCCATGACTGTCACGGGCAAGGTGCAAAAGTACCGCATTCGCGAGCAGGAAATCCGGGAGCGCGCGCTGGAGCACACGGCCCGGATAGAGACGGCCTGATCCGGTTTGCGGATCTGTGAAAGAATCCACCGCGAAGGCGCGAAACAAAAATCGCTCTACTTCTCCTCAGCGGTCCAGAACCGCAGATATTTCAGTACGGCGTTTCGTTTTGGCAGCCAGGTAATCTCTCTCATTTCGTGCTTTCGCGCTTTCACGGTTCCGGCTTTTTTACAACGACCGGGGTCGGCGTACAGTAAACTGGATGGCCGATGAGGATTCCTCGACCACGCCCGGTAGTGCTGCGTTACGCGATCGCCGCGGGGGCCATCGGCGTGGCGCTGCTGTTTCGGGAAGCGCCTTTTCTGGCGCTGCTCAGCGCGGTAATGGCCGCGGCGTGGTTTGGCGGGGCCGGTCCCGGCTTGGCCGCATCCGTGCTGGCAGCCATCGCAACATACCTGCTCTATCCTCCGCCACTGGCCGATGTTTCCCCGCTTGCGCACGGATTGAGAGTAGGCGTGCTCCTTGTCGAAGGACTGCTGATCAGCATGCTCATTCCAGCGCTCCGCACCGCGCGCAGGATCGCCGAAACAAGCCGAAAGGAGGCGCTCCGACACCGGGAAACGCTGCGTCAAAGTGAGCAGCGTTATCTGACTGTGGCAGAAACGGCATCCGACGCATTTGTCACATTTGATGCTCAAGGTACAATCCTGTTGGTGAACCGGGCTGCGGAGAAGATCTTCGGTTATTCAGTGCAGCAGATGACGGGCCAAAACATTTCGCTGCTCATACCCGGTTTCACGCCGCAGCGGCTCGCACCTGCTGCGCAAGAAGCTGCTCGCCAGGAACAAAAACCGTCTGAATGGGCCGGCAGGCATCGGACCGGTGACTCGATACCAGTCGAGATATCGTTTGCCGAGCACGGCACCAGGACATCTCAAACGTTTACCGGGATCATGCGCGATGTCACCGACCGAAAACGGGCTGAAGAAGAGCGCGCGCACCTTTTGATCCGGGAAAAGCAGGCCCGACAGCAGGCGGAAGCTGCAAATCGCGGCAAGGATCAGTTCCTGGCGGTTCTTTCGCACGAGCTGCGAACGCCGCTGAATGCGATTCTCGGCTGGGCTCACATGCTGCGAAGCGGAAAGCTGGACCCAAAGTCCGCACTCCGCGGTTTTGACGCCATCGAGCGAAATGCCCGGGTACAGGCGGCGATCATCAATGACATTCTCGACGTATCGCGTATCATTGCCGGAAAATTCAGCATCGAAAAAAATCCTGTGGATCTCCCGGCGGTAATTGAGGCAGCGGTAGACGCTATTCGGCCAGCCGCTGAATCTAAGCGCATCATAGTCGATTGTCGCCTGAACCGGACATCCACAGCCTTCGATGGCGACGCGCAGCGATTGCAGCAGGCTGTGTCCAATCTGCTGTCAAATGCGGTCAAATTTACGCCGGAAGGAGGACGCGTGACAGTCCTTCATGAGGTGCTGGATTCGGGCGTCCGGATTCGCGTATCCGACACCGGAGCGGGAATTCCCGCCGGCTTTCTCCCGCACGTGTTCGACCGGTTCCGCCAGGGCAACATTTCTGTTGAAAACGCCAAGCACGGGCTCGGCCTTGGTCTTGCTATTGTCGAGCACGTGGTGAAACTCCACGGCGGCTCGGTGAAAGCCGAGAGTCGAGGCGAGGGCCAGGGGGCTTCTTTTACTGTCTCACTGCCGCTGATCCGGGAAAGAACGGGTGAGAGACCCGTTGGATCCGCGCGGCAAGCAGAAGAAATTTCTTCGCCGGGGTCAAGCCAGCTTTCCGAAACACTCCGTGGTATCCGCGTGTTGGTGGTGGATGATGAAGCGGATGCCCGTGAGCTGCTCAAGACCGTCCTGGAGATGAAGGGCGCCAGCGTGACGGCAGTCGATTCGGCTCCCGAGGCGCTAAAGGAGCTGCAACGCTTCCAACCACACGTGCTGCTCAGCGACATCGCCATGCCGGGCGAGGATGGTTATTCGCTGATTCGCAAGATCAGGGGACTTGTTCCTGAAAAAATCTCCGGCATTCCCGCCGCCGCGGTGACGGCATACGCACGCGACGAAGACCGGCGAAAGTCCTTTAGTGCCGGTTTTCAGATTCATCTTGCCAAACCAGTGGATCCAGCCGAGATCGTCAGCACGGTGGCGCATCTGGCCGGCAGGCAGTAGGCAGCAGGCAGCAGGCAGTAGGCAGCAGGCAGCAGGCAGCAGGCTGCACACTAACCGAACCGCGCGCGTAAGCAAGCGGACCCGCGCATCTAGCGACTTCACAAAAATAAACGTTAGTAATCTCTCTGATTTCCCTGGCCCATTCTCCTCAGCCGCAAAACCAGAAGGGTTACCTGGGATGGTCCGCTTGCTTACGCGCGCGGTTCTGTTAGTGTGCAGCCTCCTGCCTGCTGCCTCCTGCCTGCTGCCTCCTGCCTACTGCCTCCTGCCTACTGCCTACTGCTTTCCGCTTTCCGGTCTCAGTCGATCCGAATATCGGGCGTGATCATCCACAAACGCGCGTCCTGAAGCGACTTGATCAGCGGAAGGTCCATCACGGAAGAAGGTTTGCTGCGCAATTGAGCCAGAGGGGAATCACCCGAAAACAGCAGCTCAAAGAGGCTCTTCTTTTTCGGATAGGTAACGAATCGGACTTTCTCGCCGGCGGGAATGTGGGCCAGTTGCTGTGCCTGCCGCAGCGCTTCATTGAAGCCGCCTATGGCGTCTATCAGCGAGCGGTCCTTCGCCTGCGTGCCCGACCATATGCGGCCGTGGGCGACCGGCTCGATAGTCTCAAACGGCTTCCTGCGGCCTTCGGCGGCTTTGGCGACAAAATCGTTATAGACGTGGCTCATCCACTCGCGGATTTGCTGCTCCTGTTCCGGGCTCAGGCTTTTGGTGAACGAAAAAATGTCGGCATTCTTTCCCGTCTTTACTTCATCAAATGTCACTCCCAGCCAATCGAAGAATCCACGAGTATCCATCTTGCCAAAGACGACACCGATCGATCCGGTGATTGTCGAAGGTTCGGCCACAATGCGGTCGGCCGCCATCGAAATGTAATAACCGCCCGAACCCGCCACATCTCCCATACTCACCACCACCGGTTTGCCCGCGGAGCGTGCTTCCCGCACTTCTCTCCAGATGACATCCGAACCGACAGCGGAGCCGCCGGGACTGTCAACCCTAAGGATAATGGCTTTGATTGACTTGTCCTTGCGCAGGGTTCGTATATAACCGGCGACCGTATCTCCTCCGATCACCTCGTCCCAGGGGTCGCTTTCTCCCGAAGTGATCACGCCGCTGGCGAAGACCAGGCCGACTCGGCTCTTTCCGGACTCATCTGTTCCCATCGCCTTGAGGTAACTCCGCACCGATATTGTGCGAAGTTCTTCGGAATCGTCCTTCTTGTCGGACTTGCCCCCCTCCTTTTTCAACTGATTCTCAAGCTCATGCCAGTAACCGGTGTCGTCTATCAGTCCGCGCTGTTTAGCTTCAGCGGCTGTGCTGAGGCCGCTTTCCATGAACGCGCGGATCTCCTGCTCGGACTTATGCCGGGCGCTCGCCGCTGCGCGCACGAAATTGTTCTCGATGTCGCGCACCACATATTCAAGAGACTCGCGGAACTGCGGGGACATTTCCCGGCGCATATAGGGTTCGGCCGCCGACTTGTATTCCTTAAACTGGATGAATTGCGGCTTGATATAAAGCTTATCCAGAGCCTTGCGGAAGAACGCCACCTCGGCATACATGCCGTTGAGCATCAATGCCGTATCCGGATTCAACAGGATGCGTGAGGCAGGCAGGGCGAGAAAGTAATCTTTTTCACCCAGTGTTTCCACCGCGACCGAAGCGTAGACCGGCTTTCCTGACTTGCGAAACGCCGCCAGCGCGTCGTGAATTTCCTGAGCGCTTGCCCATCCGAGATTGTTCGGCCCGAGCTTCAGAATGATGCCGCGAATCCTTTTGTCCTGCGATGCCTGGTCGACGGCGCGGCGCAAATCGTAGACGTTCGGCCTCCCCTCGTTAAACAAATCCTGAATCGGGTTGCTCACCGGGCCGTCCGTGATTTCGCCCTGCAATTCCACAACCAGGACCGAATTGGCTTTCACTTCGGGAGGCTTGGTAAAAGACCGAATCATCCAGAGCACGCCCAACAGAACTGTAATGATGACCACCAACACAATCCCCAGAATCACAGCAGTGCGCCGTTTCATATTCCCCTCCTGTCCCCATTATTGCCTAACATGGGTTCCAATACGAGCATCAAGCAGCTTTAGTTTCAACAAAATAGAGTAACGAACATGACCCGGCGGTCCGAGCCGACATTCCCGGGCAAGGGATGGGGTCGGTGGTCATTTTTACTTTTATGATTCTCTATGGTTGCGGGCGGCAGGAACTTTGCTATCATCCACTTGACCATTCCAAAATAACCGGGGAGTTTCTATGAGAATCGGGCGTGCATGGCAGGTCGCGGTCGTACTGCTGTTCAGCGTTATCAGCGTTCTTGCTCAGAAAGAGGAGAAGGTCAGTCCTCAACCGGAGTGGGTAATTTCCGTCGAGGATATGAAGATCAGGATCGAATCGATGCAGCTGATGTTTCTGGTGAGGGACGGAAACGGGAACCTGATTCAAAATCTCAAGGCCTCCGATTTCCAGCTCACCGAAAACGGGGAGGTAAAGCAAATCTCCGTGGTTCAGCAGAGGGATATCCCGCTGAATGCCTGCATTATGGTCGATACGAGCTGGAGCATAGGATGGCTGGTGGATAACGTCGTGAAAACGGCTTCGCAGTTTTTCCAGGGCCTGACCAAGGACAAGACCTCGGTGGTTTATTTTTCCGAGCGGCCCCGGGTGGTGCGCGATTGGAGCACTCAGATTGATGATGTGCCGTTCCGAAATGTGAAGCTGGAAGGGCGCACCGCTCTGTATGACTCCCTGCTGTGGGTGATGAATCAGCATTTCAAGGACGTATACGGGAAGAAACTGGTCTTCCTGATCACCGACGGAATCGACAATGCCAGCCGCGCCAGCATTCAGGAAGTTTTCAAAACGGCGCGTGAAAAGGGGATTGTGGTTTACGCCATCATGTATACCAACCCCGTTATTCAGAATCTGCGACAGCGGCTGCTGGTGGGAAAGAGCATCCGGGGAATCAGCAAGCCTTTGGAGCGAATCATCACGCTGCAGAACGCCTTTATTGAATCGACGCTGCGTCACGGAGGGCGAACAATTTTCTCCAACTCCTTTGCCGACATGGAGAATGTTTATCGCGGCGTAGTGGACGAAACAAAGAGCCAGTATGTTTTGACTTTCCCTATTCCCAAGCAGGAAGTCGACACGCGCGACATCCGCTTTGTGATCAAACCGGAAATTCCGGGCCGGATTCTGGTGCAGGTCGGGCATTAAGAGAACTTTGATTCACCACAGAGGCACAGAGGACACAGGGAACTTTCTGTGACCTCTGTACTACTAACCCGGAGAATTTTCGCGGCCTGCGCAAATTATTCGGGGCGGAGAGACGGCCTGAGGGCCGTCTCAGCTTGGCAGGGCACCGCAGAGAGACGGCCCTCAGGCCGTCTCTCCTTGACTTTTGGTTGCGGCTTCGCCGCGCTAAGTCTCTGTGGTGAAAAAGTGGTTCGCCCCCAAGTTAAATTGCCCTCTTTAAACCCCATCCATTTTGGCTGATTGACAGAGCCCCGCTTACGCGGTACGGTATGCCTGTCAGGTCATCCATTACAGCCAAATGGTCATCCAATTGATCGCAAACTCAAAACAACCTGTTTACCGCCAGATCGCCGACGCCATTCAGCAACAAGTACGGCAAGGCCTGCTCAGGACCGGAGAGAAGCTTCCATCGACGCGCCAACTGGCCGATTCGCTGAAGGTAAATCGCACCACTGTTTGCCTGGCCTATGACCAGTTAAAGCAGCGTGGGTTCGTAGAATCACACGTAGGGCGCGGGACGCGAATCCTGGGTGGAGGGGAAAACGGCAAGGCTTCCCGAGGGGGCGACCTGGCTTGGGAGCAGTTGCTCTCTTCCGGCATGAAAACGCTTTTGCGCACGCTGGCGCCGCGCCGTGCCGATGCTGCTGACATTCAGGCTGATTTTTCCAGGTTGATACCTGATCAAAATCTTTTTCCCGTAGAGGCTTTCGAAGCGATCCTGAAATCGGTAATCCGAAAGCAGGGAGCCGGCCTGTTTCAGTATGGACCCGCGCTGGGACTTCCCGCTCTTCGATCGCTGATTGCACAACGCATGAAGCGGTGGGGGATCGCCGCCAGCGACTCGGAAATCATCATCGTCAACGGCGCGCAGCAGGGAATGGATCTGCTCTTCAAGGCCTTGATCGAGCCGGGCGATGTAGTGGTTGTGGAATCTCCTACATACGCCAACATCTTGCCGCTGCTCGGATTTTATCGGGCGCAGGTGGTGGGCGTGAACATGACCAGCGGCGGGCTGGACCTGGAGGCTTTTCGCGCCATCGCGGCCCAGCGGGCGCCCAAGCTGATTTACACCATTCCGAACTTTCAGAATCCCACCGGCATCTGTACGTCGAGTTCTCATCGGCGTCATCTGCTCCGCATTGCCGAAGAGTTCAACGTTCCGATTCTGGAAGATGGTTACGAAGAGGATTTGCGAACCAGCGGCAGGGGCATACAACCGATCAAGGCGTCCGATCGTGCCGGGCACGTCATTTACCTGGGCACTTTTTCCAAAGGCTTGTTTCCGGGTTTACGGATCGGCTGGATTGTGGCCAATCGCAGCTTGATTGAAACCCTCGGGGCCGCCAAATTCACAACCGACTACCACACCAGCCTGTTGCTTCAGGCGGCACTGGCCGAATTCCTGTCCCGCGGCCACTATGATCGCCACCTGAAGGGGCTTCAGAGAATCCTGGCTTCACGGCTGCAGGTCGCGATGTCGGCCATGAAGAAGCATTTTCCGCGAGGAGTTCACTGGACCTCCCCTGACGGCGGCTATTCGGTATGGATCACCGTGCCGGCAGGCGTTTCGGCCCGCCGCATCGCTGAGGAGGCGCAACGCGAAGGTGTGTTAATCACGGCCGGCGATTACTTCTTCAATTCATCGGACGATTGCTCGTCATTCCGCATGAGTGTTTCCACAGCAGATGAAAATCAGATTCGTGACGGAATCGAGTTGCTGGGAAAAGTAATCGCGCGACAAATACAGGTTAGCCCGGGAACCGGGAGCATTGGTGGAGATTTACCGCATATCTAAAATTGGCGAATTGTGTGTTTAAAATTGATTGGTGGTTAGGTTACGGGTTTCCGGGTTACGGGTTGACGGGTTGACGGGTTACGGGTTGCGGGTTGGAGTAGTTACGGAGTCAAGGTTGAAAATTGGTCGATGCCAATGGCGGTTACTACCGATCCAGTCCGCTCTAACCGGAACTCTTGCAACTCGTAACTCGTTAACCCGAAACTCGTAATCCGAGAGTCGAACTCAGCAATTTTGAATCTTGAACTTTCTAATTGATAGCGCGGAGGAATGAACCATGGAGATCGGAACTTTGAAACTGAAGACCGGACTTGCCGAAATGCTCAAGGGTGGCACCATCATGGATGTCACCAATGCAGAACAGGCTAAGATCGCCGAGGATGCAGGCGCGGTGGCAGTAATGGCCCTCGAGAGAGTACCGGCCGATATCCGCGCCGAAGGCGGAGTTGCGCGCATGGCGCCCATCAGCAAGATTCGCGAGATTCAGCAGACCGTCAGCATCCCGGTAATGGCCAAGTGCCGTATTGGACACATTGCCGAAGCGCGCATTCTGGAAGCCATGAAAGTGGACTTTATCGATGAGAGTGAAGTTCTCACGCCGGCCGATGAGGAAAACCATGTCAACAAAATGGATTTCGTGGTGCCGTTCGTCTGCGGCGCACGCGATTTGGGAGAAGCTTTGCGCCGCATCGCAGAAGGCGCAGCCCTGATTCGGACCAAGGGAGAAGCAGGATCCGGCAATATCGTCGAGGCGGTTCGGCACATACGCAAAATTCGCCGCGAACTCCGCACGCTCACCATTGCCGGCGACGAGGAGTTGATGACGGAAGCCAAGCGGCTGGGCGCTCCCTACGAACTGGTCAAATGGGTGGCGCGTGAAGGAAAGCTGCCGGTTCCCAATTTCGCCGCCGGCGGCGTCGCCACGCCTGCCGACGCCGCGCTGGTGATGCTGCTGGGAGCGGAATCGGTCTTCGTGGGCAGCGGTATTTTTAAATCTTCCGATCCGGCCAGCCGCGCGCGCGCCATTGTGCAAGCCGTCACGCACTACAACGACCCGGAGCGCCTGGCTGCAATATCGGAAGGTCTTGGAGAAGGGATGAAAGGACTCGATATCGCGCAGCTCGATAAAAAGGAGCTGCTTCAAGTGCGGGGCTGGTAAGTGGAGCACGAATTTAGATCACGAATTACACGAATTACACGAATTTTCACGAAGTAATCTAAAAAGATTCGTGAAATTCGTGATCCACTCCAGGATTTAGCATTGAGAATAGGTGTGCTCAGTTTCCAAGGCGATTTTGAGGCCCATACGCGGGCCGTTCAGCAGGCAGGCGCGGAACCACTGCAGGTGCGCAATCGAGATCAACTCGGGCAGTGCGAGGCGCTGATTATTCCCGGTGGTGAGAGCACCACGTTTCTCAAGTTTCTGGAACTGGAAAACTTCACCCAGCCCTTGATCGATTTCGGCCGTGAGCGGCCGATCTTCGGCACGTGCGCCGGAGCCATCCTGCTGGCAAGTCAGGTGGAAAATCCGCCGCAGTTCAGTCTCGGCCTGATGGACATGACGGTGCGGCGCAATGCCTACGGCCGGCAGGCCGACAGCCACTCGGAGATCTGCAGATCCGAGATGCTGCAGCCTGATTCATTCGAAGCGATTTTCATACGGGCTCCGGCAATCACCCGCGTAGGAGATCAAGTCCAGGTACTGGCCAGCAGAGATTCCAATCCGATTTGGGTGCGCCAGGGCTTGCATTGGGCGGCAACATTTCATCCGGAACTTTCCAGAGACAGAAGGATTCACGAACTCTTTCTGGAGGAGACGAGGAAAAGGGCAAACAGGTAGTGGATCAGTTTGAATTCTGAAGTCTCGGCGAAAACTTAGCGTTCTCTGTGTAACCTGTTGGCAACTTCTTGTGTTTTAGGCAAGATTTCAGAAAACATTCGATCACGTCAACGTCTATCGTTGACGTGCACGTGGCCGTCCTCGGTTTTTTCTTTGGTTGCGGCCTTCGGCCGGGCTGCGACTCTGCGGTGAATTCCGACGTATCTTCCATGCCTATAGCTTCCAGTGTGAGTGGGCGGCTTGTGCTTTGCGGCGGTAGATGTTCCACACCTCTGACCGCTCGATGAGCGGCTCGGTTGCATCGTGCTTTCCCAGCATCACTTGCAGTGACTGCCGCACGCACGCTGACAGTGCGGCGAGGTTGTAACCTCCTTCCAGCAGATAAACGATACGGCCGCCGCAAAGCTCCTTTGCCGCGCGCTGCAGCGACTGGACCACGACTCCGAAACCTCGGGTGCTTATCTGAATCTGCGCCAGCGGATCATCACGATGCGCATCGTATCCGGCGGAAACAAAAATCCAGTCCGGCCCGAACCGGCGTAAAATTGCAGGCACCAGGTCCGTGTAGATCGGCAGGAACAAGTCTTCACCCGTCCCCGCGGCAAGCGGAAAATTCACCGTAAATCCCTTCCCTTCTCCCCCGCCCGTTTCGTTCCAGTCGCCCGTGCCCGGATAGAACGGGTACTGGTGGCTCGACAGATACAGCACATCGCTGCGATCGTAAAAAGAATGCTGCGTTCCATTGCCATGGTGAACATCGAAATCGATGACCGCGACTTTTCGGCTTCCATGCTCGCGTAGAGCCCACTCTGCAGCAATGGCGATGTTGTTCAAGAGACAAAAGCCCATCGCCCGCTCCCTTTCGGCGTGATGCCCCGGCGGGCGCACCATCGCAAAACCTGTCGTTCCACTTTTGGCTGCCTCCCTGGCAACCGCCAGAGCTGTTCCAGCCGCCGCCAGCGCAACCTCAACCGATCGGGCTGATGCGACAGTATCCGGATCCAACCTTGCCCTCCGGCCGCGAAGTCTCCTCAAACTGTTCAGATAGTCGGCCCCGTGCACCCACTCCGCCTCGGTCCAGGAGGCCGAAGAAACGGGGACAAATTGAAGTTGGGAGCGCCACGGCAAAGTTTCCAGCATTTGCTGCAGAGCCACAATGCGCTGCGGGCTCTCCGGATGCCCGAAGCCTGGATCGTGTTCGGTAAACAAGGAATCTATGGCAACTAGCATTGGGCGGTTTGGGCACGAATTACACAAATTACACGACGGTCTTTTTGATTGCAATCTCAGCCCGGGATAACCGGTAAAGCCCGGGATCGGCATTCAAGGTGAGCGAGCGCACCCCTACCAGGCTAACTATCATGCAAATGTTGTCCTTCCAGGGTTAATATAGGTGTCACCCCTGAGGGCTTGGGAATACAAATACCGTCTGTTTCACATGGATCTAAGAATCCAATACCACGATTCTGAGGGCAGAGAACACGTTGTCATGATCGACAAGCCGTTGTTTACCATCGGCCGCAGTCATAACAACGATCTTTGCCTGCCCTTTATGTATGTCTCGCGCGAGCACGCGCAAATCGCGAAACGCGGCAATCAGTTTGTTATTGAGGACCTGAAGAGCAAACACGGCACTTTCCTGAACGGCACAAAGATCGACTGGGCCACGCTGCAAGACTCCGATCGCATCGCGATCGGGGGCCCAAACGGTATCAAGATTACCGTTGGCGGGAAAGACGTTTTCAGCTCCCTGTTGAGCCGCTCGGAAAAGACGCGTGATGGAAAGGGATTCAAGGATATTGCGAATTTACTGGACTCATTCCAGACGCTGAACGCATCGTTCGAGATTGAAGAACTCCTGAATTTGATCGTAGACGAAGCGATCGAATTGTCGAATGCCGATCGCGGACTGATTATGCTGACGCAACCCGACAGCAAGCTGCATTTTGTCTCGGGCCGCGGGCGACAGCGACAGAACGTGGAATTTGCATCATTTTCAGTGAGCAGGCGAGTTCCCGAAGAATCGATGCGTACCCAGCAGACAGTGGTGATACAGGATTTCACCAATGATTTGTACAGCAAGGGGCATGACACTACGCGCTGGCTGGGATTGAAGTCGGTTTGCTGTGTTCCGCTGCGCCTCGGCCGAATTGCTCAAACACTGCAACTGACCGCCGATTTCCGTCCCGAATCGCTGGGTGTTCTTTACCTGGACAGCTGGTCAGCGGTAAATGCCTTCAAGGGCGATGTTCTGAAGGCGCTGGAAACCATCGCCTACGAAGCTTCCATGGCTATCGACAAAGCGAGGAAGTACAAGGAATCGCTGGAAAAGAAAAAGGCAGAAGGAGAGCAGCACTTCGTGCGTGAGATCCAGCGGCAGCTCATGCCCACCCTGCATCACACCAGGGACTGGGTCGAGGTCGCGTCGGCGTACGTTCCCTGTCGCGATCTGGGCGGGGACTATACGGATTTGCTGGAATTGCCGGATGATAAGCTGGGACTGGTGATTGCCGAGGTGTCGGGCAAAGGAACTCCAGCCGCTCTCATCACCTGCCGTTTGCAGGGTCTGCTAGCCGCCAACGCCCTGCTGGATGTCCCGCTGCTGGAGACCATCTCCAACGTCAACCGCGCCTTGCAGAATCAGCGAAGCGAGCGACGCCTGATCACGCTCTTTTACGGCATCCTGTCCAGAGATGGAAAGCTGACCTATATCAATGCGGGCCACAATCCTCCCCTGTTGTTACAGCAGGATAAAGTGAAGCGGCTTGAGACGGGCGGACTGATCCTGGGGCTCGCCCGCGACGCACACCGGATCGAAACGGTGGCGGTCAAACCAGGTGATCTGTTGGTGCTGTTTACCGATGGGCTGACTCAAGCCCAGAATCCTGCGGGTGACGAGTTCGGGGAAGAACGGGTGATCGAAAGGATTAGCGCGCATCGAAACGAGTCAAGCGAGGAGCTGGCGCACCTGGTGGTAGATGAACTTCAGCGCTTCTGCAAGGGAACGCCTCTGATGGACGATGTCACAATAATGGTGGTCAAGATCAATCCCGCACTGGGCTGATGTGGAAAGTCACATTCCGACGTTACAGTTCCGCTGCCGCCTGATAGGATGCGGCCCCGGCGCTCTTATTGGGAAGCCCGCCCTTAACGGCAAGCCGGTCCGTGTAGTAGCACGACAGCTTGGTGTAGATACAGTGCGCCCGCGGCACCTCCAGAAAATCGCCTGTTGCCTGAACACACACCGACGGGCAGATCGCGCAGCGATCCAGATAGCGGCATTCGGAGCACTTAAACGGCCCGCTGCGGCGGTGGGACTGGTCGACCGTCTGCGGCAAGCCGTCCAGCCGCGCCGCAACATCGGGACCGGGCATGCGTTTGAGGCCGCCGCACAAATCCCCCAGCACGAAGCGCTCAAATTCCTCCTGCTTGCCGAACGTCCACTTGGGCGTGCGCATCACGCAGTCAAAGATCTTTCCTTCCGGAGTAACCACCCAACTTCCTCTCACACCTTTGCACTGGTAGGCCTTCCCGAAGCTGCCCAGAGTAAAGCGCGGGAACGATATCCGCCGGCCTTCGGCGACTTCCTGCGAGCAGAGCTGAAATAAGGATCGAAACTGGCGAGCCATTTCACGCAGTTGTTCCTGGCTCCAGGAATGAATTGAATCGATCACAAAATCGCAGTGCCGCACCTTGAGGCTGGAAATGAAGCGCACGGACTGCTCCAGGTATTGAATATTTCCGGGGTGCACTACCGCGTTCAGGTTCAACTGTATCTGCGGGTATTGCCGGATCTTGTCCAGAACGTTTCGCGTTTTTTCAAAGGTCTTAGGCCCGCGTCCCGCCTCATGCGACTCCCGGATTCCGTCGAAACTGAGCAGGATTTCCATGGAGATGGAATTCAGGTACTCGAGCTTTTCGTCGGTCAACAGCAGGCCGTTGCTGGTCATGCTGAAACAGACTTCTTTCACTGCGCGCTTTTGCAGGGTGCGGACCAGGTCGACAGTCTGACGAATCTTCTCCCATTCCAGCGCGGGCTCTCCTCCATAAAAGTAAATCTTCAGCCGGGGATCGAGGTCCTTGAATGTGAGGCGAACCGCTTTCTCTATCAACTCCCAGGAAAGCCGTCCCTTGCCGGCGCGGTCCTGATAACAGTAATTGCAAGCGAGATTGCAGCGGTCGGTCAAGTGCAGCGTTAAGGATTTCGTGATGACACTCCCCGGACAAAAACTCTTTCTAAGCCGCTTGGCAAGTTCAGCCCGACCGTTTAATTCGTGGAATAGACCAGGAAAGGGGCCGATTAGTAGCTTGGGGGGCTAATCGGCCCCTGGAGAACCCAGGAGACTCCAGAGATCCCTTACTTCTGCGTCAGCTCTGGAATTCTGGGCCACATAACGCCGCAGCCGAATTCATTCTTTACGTTGGCGCCGGCGTTGAGCCTGTTTTGGATTGAAGAAAGATGGCCGTAAATCGACTCCAGCGTCGGGTCGGCGCCGGTCCCGGCCAGTTGCCCGAGCTTAAGATTGATCTGGTTTAGCGAGTCGTTGATCTCAGAAAGGCGAGTGAAATGCATTGAATCTCCTTAGCGTTGAGGTTGAAGTTGACGGTTGCAGCTCTTCTTCAGGAGAACCATATTTCCGGCCCCTCGTAACGGGAACATACTCTCCGAGCCACAGGCTGACTGCGTTTGTCAATAATTTGACAGCGTATTATGATAATGTCAAGCGAAATTATGCAGGCTGTTTTTTGACGTAAAATTCGCGCGCCTGACGATGAATCTAAAGGACTTTAGACGGTTTATGGGGTTGGTTTTTTGTCGGGCAGGGATTTGTTCTTGACCGTTTCGGACTCGAATTCCGCCTTATGGGCTGCGATTTCGTGCTCGATCCAGCGAAGGTGGGCGGAAATGAACTGAATCAGATTTGGGTCGGCACCCGACTCTTGCAGTTCCTGCAGCTTCTTTTTCACTTCCCGCAACGACTTTTTGATCTCTTGATAGGTGCTGCTTCTCTTCATTTGTGGAGCACGAATTTTTTGTTGAACACGAATTTTCACGAATTTTCACGAATTTCACGAAGTTATTCTTGAGATCCGTGAAATAGATTCTCTCAAGGAGTGGATACAGCGGACTGGAGGCGTCTCTTTTCCCGCTCAACCGTTCCCGGATCGGCGTCGGCCCATAAATCTTCGAACTGCTTGAGGTGCCTGGCGGCACTCTCGGGCGTCGTCCTTCTCAATGCCAACGACAGGCCGAGATGGGCGTCCGGCCAGTTGGGACAGATCTCAAGGGCCTTTCCATAAGCCGCGACTGCTTCGCTCGTTCTTCCCTGAGCGAGCAGCGCGTTACCCCACTCAGTGTCGAAATATGGCGCGTTTCCAATGCGCGCCGATTCCGCCGCTTTTGCAAACAGCGGCAGCGCCTCGCCTCCCTTTCCCTGCGCGAACATCAATTGGGCCTGGATACGATATGTGTAAGGCGACGATGCAAAACGCGCAGACACGTTGCGGTTGAGGGCTTCCAACTGGGGATGCTTCTTTTGCCGCAGAAAAACGTCAGCCAGCACGTTGAAAGTTTCAGGAGACTTCTCTTGATCAGGAATTCGCTCCAGTAACTGCCACGCACGCTCCAGATCATCCTGCGCCACCGCCACCCGAGCCAAACCCGTGGATGCGAGCGACCAAAACCGAGGCGCAGCCTTTAAGGAGCTCAATTTCTCGTATACCTCCTGCGCCGTCTTCAACTGGCCGAGAGCCTCATAGACCAACCCTATTTCCAGCCTGGCGATTCCCTCGTCAAACTGTTCCGCTGCGGTGAAGTCCTGCAGAGCCTTGCTGTAGTCCCCGCGCGTCAAATGATACTCCCCCAAACGAACGAAGGTGACACCACGATAAGGCTCGATCTGGCGCATCTTCTGCAACGCGACTTCGACTTCCTTCCACCGGTGTTGCTGGATCAGTGCCTGCATAAGGATGTCGGATGCGTAGTACGAGTACGGGTTCAAAACCTGCAGCAATCTGCCGGCAGACACGGCGCGGTCCCACAGGCTGTAGGTCATCGAGATTTCACCCGCCAGCGCAAGCGCGCGTTCGTCACCGCTGTAGTTCTTCATTATGGCGTCAACGGCGGCAATCGAGCCCGCCTTATCATGTTGTAAAACGCCGCTGATCGTTCTGACGAGGAACCGCTCTTTTTCCGGCGCGGAGGGCGCCTCGCGCAGGGCGCGCGTTCGCGCCTGCTCGATTTCATCCGGAGGACGCGAGGCGGAATATCGAGTTAACGCAAGCCGTCCCCAGGCCATGGAGAAGGCCGGATCTTCTGCAACTGCCTGCTGCAGATGACCGATCGCCTCGGAGAAGCTCGAATCGGCTTCGGCCTGTTCGGCCAGCAGGAAACTGCGATAAGCCGCCGGGCTCTTTGTTCCCAGCGCAGTGGGCTGCTTCTGCTCCAGCCTCAGGGCGAACTGCTGTGAGAAGAATGTCTGCGCCAGATCGTCCAGTTTGGACCAGAGCTCGCTGGTGAGCACTCTTCCGTTGACAACCTTGGCAAAAAGCACATTCCACTGAAGCGGATCGTTGAACGAACATTGGATATCAAAACTTTGCCCCAACTGTTTCAACCGCGTCAGCAGCAAAAAGTTCGGTTTGATCCGGCGGCTGACTGCGCGCGCAGTCTCTTCATCGAGCGGGCCGCTCGTATCGCGCTGCAGGATCCTGAGCACGTCGTGGATCTGACGCACAGAAATTGGCCGGGCGCTCTGATAAGCCTCCGCTCTCTCGCTTAACGCCTGGCTGACAGTCCAGGCATACTCGCTGTCCGGCACGGTGGAATCTTTCAACGGTAAAACCAGGATTGTTTTGGAGGCCGACGGTGTTGCGGCCGGCGGTCGCCAGTTCCGCCAGGCCAGAAAGGCGGCTGCGATTACAAAAATGAGCGCCGCTGCGATTGCGGTGAGGGCTTCCCGGGAGAACCTCTTCCTGGGAAACGCCACCGCGACTTCGCGGCCCTGGATGGCCTCCTCCAGCGCCTCTTGCAGCAGGCGCGCGCTTGCGGGCCTTTCCAGCGGATTCTTTCGCAACGACCATTGGATGATGTTCTTGACAGACGCCGGAACATCGCTTGCGGCCACATCGACTTCGTCCCGCGACACGATGCTTGCAATCGTGGCCGATGTCGTTTCTTTGAGGAACGGATTCTTGCCGGTAACCATCTCGTGAAGCACGGCGCCCAGGGCGAAGATATCGGACTGAATTGTCGCCGGTTTTCCATCCAGTTGCTCGGGAGACATATAGGAAAGCGTGCCGCGAATTCCTTCCGATGTTCCCACGTGAGGAATGGTATCGGTGCGCTCATGCTCTGTGGCCTGGACTTCGGCCAATCCAAAATCAAGCAGTTTGACCTGACCCTCGCCGGTGACCATGATATTGCCAGGCTTGATGTCGCGATGGACCATACCCTTTGTTTCGGCGGCTGCCAGCGCCGCGGCGACCTGCTGCGCGACCGAAAGCGCCTCGGCAAGGGGCAACGGTCCCTGTTCGAGTCGCTTGGCAACGGAGACGCCTTCCACCAGCTCCATCACGATGAATTCGATTCCGCTCTGCTGGCCGACTTCGTACACCGTGGCAACATTGGGGTGAGTCAAGCGCGACGCCGCGCGCGCTTCGCGCAGGATCGATGCTCCTCTTTCATCCGGGTGGATTAATTTGAGCGCGACAGGGCGTCGCAGCCGCAGGTCTTCCGCTTTGAAAACGGTCCCCATGCCGCCCTCGCCCAGCTTCCCGTCGATCCGGTAATGGCCAATCGTCTGCCCGATCATCGGCTTGCTGCGCGGAGAAAAGCGGGGGGCATCAAAATGCACAAGTATCTGCCTCTAAATGCGCTTGCCGGAGAAAACAAATGCCGCCCGGAGATCATTGGCCAAATCTCAGAACCGTCACTACGTTGCATGTCAACGCCGGGCGGCGCGTCCCAGCTATCAATACGAACAACTATAGCAATTGGTTCGCCTTAGCAAGATTTATTGTTTATACCAAAACGGCGCCAAATTTTAGACACAATGCGAGACGGGAAAAGTTGATCGAAAGACTCGGGAACCCTGGTTTCGAATCCCACCAGCAAGCCCGAATGCGGATTTCGGAATGCGGAATGCGGAATAAGAAGCGACTTGGCCTCAGCTTAGAGAACTCCAACCTGGATATATTCCGAAATCCGCATTTAAGGATCATGGCGCCGGCGGCATTTCGTGGAAATTGGAATAGCGGCGCGATTCCCGTTGTCGCGCCCGGTTAAGGAGACGGCGCGTTCGTATTTCAAAGTGAAAGGAGTCGGGAAGCCAGTCACCGGTGATCTGTTGTTGACCGTAGAAGATTTCCATTTTGGTCACCCTGGCCAGAAATAGTTTGTAATTTACTGGTCGAAAAAGCTGCGCGCGCGCTTTCAATAATTGTTTCTGATCAAATAAGACCCACAGGTCACCCTGAAGGCTGGACATCAGCTTCTCCAGATTACTCCTGGCCTGAGGCTGGTTCTTCTTGGGAGTGAAATGGATTCGAGCGACATCGCGTCCCTGAAACTTCTCGAATGCGGCGATCTTGAAGTCGTATCGTTGAGCGACCTTCTCAAAATTCCAGTCAGGCACTCCCTCAGGTGCTGGTTCTTTGACAAAGGGCTCGTCAACTAACCTGCCGTCGACTTGCAGGCGACGGCTTTCGCGCAGGTCGCCTTTCACCCGCCACTCGAATTTCTCATGAGTTGATGCCGCTACGCGGTCATGCGAATCCAGTTTGTCGCTGACTCGATCCTCCTGGTACGCCCAGTTTCGAAGTTTAACGGGCTTCTGAATTTGGACAAATTTCTGGATAATTCTTTCAGCGTCGCCGGCGTCGAAAGCCGGCTTGTCAGCAGGGAGAGCGGTAACTGAAAGTACGAGCAGGATCAAAAGGCAGCGCAGCAGGCGTTTTCCCAGCATCAAGCGAACTCAAACTTACCAAATCCTGGAGATCACCACTTGAAATCCGGCGGGTAATAAAGTTGAGAGCAGACCTGGCACCGCAACAATGCGATGTTTTTTCGGCGTCTGCCGATCTCGCGTTCGATTTCCTTCTGGCGCTTGCGATCTTCCTCGTTGAAATAGTCTGAAAAAGGGTAGTAGACCTTCAAAGACCCGTCGCAACGCTTCCCTTTGGCGTCCTTCTCCGTGCAGACATGCTGATCGGGTTGTAGCGGTTTAATCATTCAAGTGGAAAGTTAACAGAGAGAAGTTATCAGGTCCAAGAAGTTTACTTGAATCTGAGCAGAAAATCGCTCAGGTCGGAGAGTTCCTGATCGCTGAGGTAATCGAAGGCCGGCATCTTGGATTTAGGCACCAGTTTCTCCGGGTCCTTAAAGTGCTCGATCATCCATTTTTTGTCCCGCTTCGACCCCACACGATCCAGGCTGGGACCGCTGATTCCACCCGCTCCGAGCAGGGTGTGACATCCGCCGCAGGAGTTCAGCACAAACAGGCCCGCACCGTGCAGTTCTGCGGGACTCAGATCGAGCTTCGGCCGGGCCTGCATATAGGCCGAAAGCGTGCTCGCAACGCGAGCGGAGATTTTCGGGGAGGTCGCCAGTTGCACGTTCTTATCGCGCGCGTGCTGCTGGATCCAGGCGTCGTCGGGAACTCCTTTGAGCCTATCGAGTTGATGGCAGGAGGCGCACTTCTGGCCGAAAAAGAATGCTCCGGACGTTTCCGCCACGCCTATGCCGGTCGCCGCAGGAGGGCTGCCGCGGCTCCCGAGAAAAGTCAGCACGACCAGGCAAAGGACGAATACGCCGCCCGCTGCGGCAAAAGGCTTGCGCGCGCCGATTCGTCTCTCCGGCTTTCGGTCCAGGAACGGCAGCGCAAGCAGCACCAGAAAAACCAGGGCCGGCACTACCATCGCGCCCACAATCTCCAGTTTGCCGGGAAAATACTTCAGCAACTGATAGAGCGGAAGAAAATACCAGTCCGGCTTCGGCTCGGCGCCGGAAGCATTCAAATCCGCCGGCGCCTCCAGCGGCGCCGAGCGCATCAGCGACAGCGCAAGCAGGACAACAAATGCCACAAAAATCATGGTGGCGTCGCGCGCCGCATGCCGCGGATAAAACTCCTCCCTTTCGGGGTCCTGCTCATATTTTGGAGGCGCGGTAATTCCGTGGCGTCTCATCAGCGACAGGTGCGCCACGATCAGAGCCACGATCAATGCCGGAAGCACCACGACGTGGAGCGTATAAAAACGCGTCAGCGTCATGGCGCCCACCTGGCTTCCGCCGCGCAGAAAAGTGCTTATATAGCTTCCCAGCACCGGCGCCAGGCCGGCGATGTTGGTGCCGACCACGGTTCCCCAGTAAGCCTTCTGATCCCAGGGAAGCAAATATCCTGTGAATCCAAAGGCGAGCACCAGCAGCAGCAGGAACACGCCGCTCATCCATGTCAATTCTCGCGGGGCCTTGTAGGATCCATAGAAAAAGACGCGCCCCATGTGCAGGAACACCACGATCACCATAAAGCTGGCGCCCCAATGGTGGAGCGCGCGCACCAAGCCTCCTAGAACCACCTGATACTGGATATAGCGCACGCTGGCATACGCGGACTGCGGAGTGGGCGCGTAATAAAGCGCCAGAACAATGCCCGTAATGACCTGGACAATGAAGAAGAAGAGCGCGAGGCTTCCCAGCGTATAGAACCAGTTGATGCGCGACGGAACGTTTTCGCGCATCCAATGATTCCAGAGATGATCCACGCCCGAGCGGGAGCGGAACCAGTCAGCGAGGCGACGCAGCATTTCTATCCGGATCGAATAACGAGCTTGTTATCGCGAATTTCAGCGGGTATTTCTTCCAGCGGTCGCGGCGGCGGCCCCGCTACGACGTCGCCGTTCAGATTGTACTGGCCGCCGTGACAGGGACAGTTGAATTTCTTGTCGCTCTCGTCCCAATCCACCTGGCAGCCAAGATGAGTGCACACCGGAGAAAATACCCTCACCTTGCCGCCACTCTTAACCACAAAAACTTTTCTCTGAATACGTTGCTGGTTCCAGCCGTCGGAGCGAAGAATCTCGACCATTTTCACCTGGGGCGCGTTGTCAGGAATCTGCCCGACCTCTCCCAGGTCAACTCCCTGAGGAAGCGAACCCGACTTTTTGAAGACAGGAGAAAACGCCGCGCCCAGTGTGAGGGCGGATAAAATTCCGGCGGGGATCGCAGCAAAAAACCAGAACGTCGTCTTGAAAAACTCCCGGCGAGAATCCATGCAGTTGACCCAGGCAAAAAAACTAAGAGATTACTCAGCTCAAAGCTGCCAAGGTTAACAAAGCATGAGTGCGAGTGCAATCGCGTTTGAATTTAAGCACGCCGGCGATCGAGCTTCGGGCCATCCTGCCTTTGTGGCAAATCTAGAATGCCACGAAGACACGATGACACGAAGACTGGAATGGGCCCTCACTGATCAAGATTGCCGGGGCTTCCTCTGTCAGAGAATGAAGCGTCTCAGTCCAGAATGCAGAAACTTCGAATTAAAGTTCATCAGAAGCCCGACACGTTTACCCGTGACACGCAAGTAGGTCAGAAGTTGTGCCTCAAACAGAGGGTCGAGCCTTTCAACACTTTTGACTTCCACGATAACGGAGTCTTCCACCAGAAGGTCGAGTCGGTATTCACCAAGGCGCTGGGATTTGTAGAAGCCGGGACCCGGACTTCACGTTCGTAGCGTAGACCGGCTTCTTCGAATTCAATGCACAAGGCAGTCTTCGTGGCATATGGGGATCCGGTTCAGATGCCTTAACCGTGAAGTTGGCTTTCCTGCCAATCGTCTGAAAGGTGCTGGCCGGTGAAAATTCGAACTTGCTCGGCTGCCTGATGAACGAACATTTCCCAGCCCGAAATTGTCTGCAATCCCATTTCAGCCGCCTTGCAGAGGAACAGGGTTTTCCGCGGGTTGTAAACAAGATCGTAAGCGATGCGGAAGTTTTGAAGGCAAGACGCCGGAATCGGACTTTTGTTTTCCAAAGGCGCCATTCCTACCGGTGTGGCATTGACAATCAAGTCTCCCGCAACGCCCGAAGCTTCGTTGAGCAGCCGGGTCTTGACGGAAAAGTCGCGTTCAAATTGTGCAAGGGCCTCCGCCCGGCGAGCCAGTACAGTTACGCGGGCGCCCTCCGATCGGAGGGCGGCTACCGCGCTGCGAGCCGCGCCGCCTGCGCCGATTACCGTAACACCGGCATCTTTGAGGGCAAGGCGCGTTCGCAACGGCTGCAGAAAACCGTGCCAATCCGTGTTCCAGCCCAGCAACCGCCTCCCGTCAGGCATCACCGTGTTGACGGCTCCACTCTCCCGCGAAGCTGCGTCCTGAAGCCGGCAAGCCTGCGCCATTTCGCTTTTCCACGGAATCGTTACGCTCCAACCGGCGATGTTCAGTTCCGAGGCCAGCCGCAGATAGCAGGACAAGTCATCCACCCGAATCGAAACGTAGACGGCATCCAGTCCGAGCGAACTGTAGGCGGCGTTGTGAAAGGAGGGGGAAAGGGAATGTCCAATAGGATTTCCGATTACCGCGAAGACCCGGGTCGTCTTGCCGAGCTTGCCAAAGCGGTACTGGCTCAGGTCCTCCCCGGTAAGCTGCCCGTCGGCTGTCGGCTTGTCCAAAGCGGCATAACTCCATTCAGCGCCCAGTTGCGGCGCCAGAAGCCGCAGCGGTTTGCCGTCGAGCCCCATTCCAAAGACGACGTGCCTGCGATTCTGCTGCAACAGCCATCGCGCCCCCTGTACCAGAGCAAGCATGTCACGGGTCTGTTGGACGCGCGTGGCCACTTTGATGATGGCGCGCGGCATCGCCGCCATTTGACGCACTATGGACAGAATATCAACCGGCGTCTTTTCAAAATCATGAAACGAGAGCACAGTTCTTTCACCTGCGTCCAACTCCTGTGCCAGGCCGGAGCGCCATTCCACGTCCACCAGCGACGCGCCGCGCTGCAAGGCCGACCGGTATTCGGCCAGCCGCCGGTTCTGCCGCGGATTGTTCTTTCCTCCTTCGGCGGTGTTGCGATGAGTCCATATCAAAGGGCGTTCGGCGGCTCGGAAAATCACGTCCAGATCGGGCTCTTCGGTAAACGCATCCGCACGGATTTCGAAAAGGTCGCAGTTGGATGCGAGCCGGCGTATCTTTTCACAACACTCTGCTGTGCTGGCGGGAGAAAGCGGGACACAAACGCGGGTCATAGCGCTTTAATCCCGAAATACCTGTGCGTTGAACTTCTCCAACCGGGCCCCTCGCGCCCAGGCATCACGCGGCAATCCCGCCTTGGCACAGGTTTCTTCCAACAGCCGCGTGGCATCCCAGCCAAACCGCAACGCCACCTGAGGCAGGAGAAGGGCTCGATTAGGGCCGCGCGTAATCTGGACTCCGTCACTACCCACGCGTATTTCAAGTGGGTGGCGAAAATCAGCGAACCCCGACAAGACGGAGATCTCGAAACTCAATCGGGCGAGCTCCGGCAAATCAAGCGGCGGAAAGCGCGGATCGCGGAAGGCGGCCGAAAGCGTGGACTCAATTACGTTGCGATAAAGCGGGCGGGTTGCATCCAGCATCCCTACGCATCCGCGCAGGCGATCGCGGTAATAGAGCGATACAAACACCGCCGATGGAGCAGCCAGCGGTAAACGAAGGGGACGGTATTCGGTGCTCCGCCGGCCGTCGTAGAAGAGTTCCAGAGTCCTTCGAGCAAGGGCCAGGAGCTCTGACTGCTCTCCCGGTCCCAGTTCAGACATTGGTTTTCTCGCGACGCTTCGCCATCAGATGAATCCTGCGCTGGCGCTGCCGGTACTTTACCCTCTCATCGATCTGGCTCCAGAAGCGCAGGAAATACTGGATCATTGAAATGATGGAAAATACCACGACCGCCCACAACAGGCGGTCGCCCATCCATTTCAGAATGGAATCCTCAGACGTGCTGCCGAAGATCAACAGCGTGATGGCCAGCACCTGAAATACCATCTTGAATTTGCCCATCGTCGAGGCATCGATCGTGAAACCTTCCGACGAAGCGATATTTCTTAGTCCGCTGACGGCAAACTCACGGCCAATGATCACAACCACCGCCCACGCGGGCGCAATCTTCATTTCCACCAGCGCAATGAACGCCGAAGAGATCAGTAATTTGTCCGCGATCGGATCGAGCAGGATGCCGAGAGTGGTTACCTGGTTGCGCTTGCGCGCCAGATAGCCGTCAAACCAATCGGTAAGAGAGGCGGCTACAAAGAGCAAACCACCCCACAACTCACGACGCTCGATGCTGCCTGTCAGCAGGATTGCCACCAGCAGCGGAATCACGAAAATCCGGGAGATGGTGAGCGAATTGGGAAGATTCATATTAACGAAATGAGCTGTCCAGCAGACCTCGTGATCGCCAGCCAGACGGGACTTCCAGGTCTCAACCGCCCCGAACTCGAGAGGCTCATTCCGCGGCTTGGTCGTTGCCAGGGGTCTAAAGTGCAAACATAGAATACCATCAACTCGGTGAATCCACTATATTGTCCGGAGCGTGAAGACGAAAGAATTGGCCGCTGATCTACACGGATTAACGCTGATTAATATCGGCTAGTCCGAGTAAATCGGCGGATAGTTCTCCCGGCCTCTCTGCACCCGAAGCGGCGAAAGTCTGCCCGGCTCTGATCGGTGATGCTTGTCACACTTGTCCCAATTACATTCAGCCAACCCCAACCGCTTGGGGATCAGAGATGAGCGTCCCCAATTCCATGATGTTGTCTAATCTAGCAACTCAGTCGGTTTTTCACAGGCACTCCACCGATGACTGCACCAGCTCCCTGGTGCTTGTAAGATATTGAATACAAGTCAATTAATTGACACTTGGCCTAAATTGCGCCCTGTCAGTTATTTAGCTGGCCGGCGCCCGCCTGTCAACCATAAAATATGGTAGATAAGTATAATGTTTACATATAGTTAATAACATGTTGCTTGACTTGATCTCACTTCGGTGCTAGCATTTGCCGAGCGTGTGTTATTGACTTAAAAAGCAATCCGGGGAGCGCTTCTGTTAGTGTTCCGCGGGTTGCCAACGTTAGGGGGGTTGATGAGCACTAACGAAAGAGACCACGTTTGGATTTTCGCGTCCGCTCTGTTTGCGCTGTTTCTGATGGTTTTTTCGGGCCTGACCATACACTATACGTCTGGCCAGCCCCAGCTCGCCGGCCTTCAGGCCAAGCCGCTTGAAGCCGAAGAAGTTCTGATATCTGATTTACCCGCCGAAATTCCTCGACCGTTGTTCGACCATGAGTTCATGGCGACTGCGTACAGCGATTATGGGATCACCGCGTCGGGGGTTTTGGTATCCACTGGGATCATTGCCGCCGATCCGAATGTCCTTCCCATGGGTTCGATTATTGAAATCGACGCCGGCAAGTATTCCGGCATCTACACGGTCATGGACACGGGGGCTGCCGTCAAAGGCGAAAAGATTGACATCTTCATTCCCGACTATGACGAAGCGCTGCGCTTTGGCTCTCGCAAGGTGGCAGTCAAGATTCTACGCCGCGGCTGGAATCCGAAGGGGAGCTTCGTCAACGCCGGCTAGTATTCCAAATGGGGATTTCGGAATGATCCAAATTCGGATTTCGGAATGCGGAATAGGGCCTTTGTGTCACGGATAGTATAGGCCCCGCTCCCCATTCCGCATTCCCCATTCCGCATTCCCCATTCCCCATTCCGCATTCCCCATTCCACATTCCCCATTCCCCATTCCGCATTCCCCATTCGGCATTTCCCATTCCCCATTCCCCGTTCCCCGTTCCCTTCAAGCGCTTCACAACTTTCCCTGCCGGGTTTGCATCTCCTATAATTGCCGTATGAACCCGGAATTAGCGACCAGGCTTGAGAATTTACCTGCCAAGCCCGGGGTGTATCTATTCAAAAACCGGCAGGGCAAGACGATTTATATCGGCAAAGCAAGGAGTTTGAAGGGCCGCGTTCGATCCTATTTTCAGCAGGGGCGAATCGCCGATGCTAAAACCGACGCGCTCGTTCATGAAGTCGAAGATTTGGAGTACCTGGTCACCGACTCGGAGTTGGAAGCCTTCATGCTCGAGAGTAATCTGGTCAAACGCAGTGAGCCTAAGTACAACGTTCGTCTTAAGGACGATAAGCGGTTTCTGATGATCAAGCTCACGGTGAACGAGCCTTATCCCCGCGTGCTTTTGACTCGGCGGGCGGCCAATGACGGATCTCTCTACTTCGGACCGTACATCCCCGCTTCTCTGGCAAGAAACACGATCAAGCTGATCAACCGTCACTTCCTTCTGAGGACGTGCGATATCGAAATTGACGGCAAAAGGGACCGGCCCTGCCTGGAATTCCACATCAAGCGCTGCCTCGGACCCTGCGTTGAAGGATTGTGTACCCCCGAGCAGTACAAGTCAGCCGTAGAGGACGTCGTTTTGCTCCTGCAGGGCAGAAACGAGCAGTTGGCCGACAGTTTGGAGCAGAAGATGCTCACCGCCGCCCAGGAAGCCCGTTTTGAAGCGGCTGCATTTTATCGAGACCGGCTTACCATGGTGCGGGATCTGGCGCGCACGCAGCGAATGATTAACAACAGGCTCGATGATGTGGATGTTTTTGCCTATCACCAGGAGGGTTCCCGGCTGGCGCTTCAGCTTTTTACGCTGCGAGAGGGGAAGATTCTGGGAAAGAAGGAGTTCTTCTGGGAGGACCTGCTGATCTTCAACGCAGAAAGTTTTTTGGGCGACGTCCTCCAGCAATTCTATGAATCAGGGGTTTTTATCCCCGCTTCCATTTATGTTCCATTGCCCATCGCCGACCAGAAGTTGACGGAAGACTGGCTTTCGGAAAAGAGCGGCCGCCGGGTGCATATCCACGCTCCCAGCCGCGGCTCCAAGCGGCAGTTAGTCGATTTTGCGGAGAAAAACGCCAAGATCGCATTTGATGCCCGCTTCCGGATTTCAAGATCCGGAAAAGAACTGGTAATCCGGCAGGTCCAGGAGATTCTCGACCTTCCCGATGTGCCGGCGCGGATCGAAGCATTCGATATTTCCAATATTCAGGGCAGCGAGACGGTAGCCAGCATGGTGGCGTGCGTGGACGGAATCATGGACCGGAGCCAGTACCGAAAGTTCAAAGTGCGAACCGTTGAAGGTCCGGATGACTTCAGTTCAATACGCGAGGTCGTGTACCGCCGCTATAAGAAACTATTGGATGAAAGCCGCCCCCTTCCAGACCTGATCCTGATTGACGGAGGGAAGGGCCAGCTTCACGCGGCGGCCGAAGCGATTGACAAGCTGGACCTGGAAATCCCGCTCGCCAGCATAGCCAAGCGCGAGGAGATCATTTTCGTCCGAAGCCTGGATGAGCCGATTGTGCTGGAGAGGACGTCGCCTGTGCTGCATCTGATCCAGGAGATCAGGGATGAGGCTCACCGCTTTGCCGTAACCTACCATCGCAAGAGGCGCAGTATTCGCGACGCGCATTCGGACCTGGATACGATCGCCGGAATCGGAAAAGTTCGGAAAATGACCCTGCTGCGCTACTTCGGCTCTGTCAAACGGGTGCGCGACGCGACGGAAGCCGAACTGGCCAAAGTGATCGGCCCAAGAGCAGCCCGGTCAGTTAAGGAAGGGCTCGGGTAGATTCGGGTTACGGGTTTCCGGGTTTCCGGGTTTCCGGGTTACGAGTTACGAGTTGGCGAATGGGAGCCTGGCTTGGTGGTTCAATTTTTTTTCCACCAAGCCACCAAGATCTTGAACTTTCATGCTGCATGACCAAAGACCGGTGACTGGTGACCTCATATGATGAATTTCAATTCTCTATTTTGCAATTCGCAAACCCGTAACCCGTCAACCCGTAACTCGTAACCCGCTAGCCCGCTAACCCGTCAGACCGGAACCCGGAGGCGGCTCAAAGCAGCGGCGACAACGGGCTTCGTAGGCGCCCTCGGCGCCGACGACAATTCGCTCGCTGCTGTCAATCAAGCGCTGCGTGTAGTTGGCCGGATTCCCGCAGCGTACGCAGATGGCAAGTGTTTTGGTAATATACTCGGCAATAGCCAGCAGTTGGGGCACCGGCTCGAACGGTCGACCCGTGTAGTCTTTATCCAGGCCGGCGACGATCACGCGCTTGCCCATATTCGCAAGCTTATTGCAGACCTCAACGATTCCTTCGTCCAGAAACTGTACCTCGTCAACACCAATTACTTCTGTCCGGTCCTCCACTGATTCCCACACCTGCTGGGAAGAAGAAACGACCTGAGATCGAATCTTTAGTTCACTGTGCGACACGATATGATCGGCGTCGTAACGATTGTCGATCTGAGGCTTGAACACCTGAACCCGCTGCTGGGCAATCTGCGCCCGCCGCAGTCTCCTGATCAGCTCTTCGCTTTTTCCGCTGAACATGCTTCCACAGATCACCTCCACCCAGCCGACATTGCCCCGAATGACGCTATTCATACACTTTTTTGTTGTAAAACGGGGCAAACGCCGCGATCAGAGCAATCACGAAGGAATGTTTGCGGGTGAGAATATCACGCGTCAAAACACCCCATGTCCCCTGCTTGCTGCGAATGTCGGTATCCTTGGCAAATCGGTCAATGGCGATGCCCAGCTCGATTCCACGATCGATAACCGCGTTAGCTATTTTCGAGGGCACCAGAATATTGCCGCTGCTTCCAAAGTAGCCGCGATGGCCGTCCGTGACGTAAGCCCAGCTTTGCAGGAACGCCGTCCTGCGGCCCCGGTCCTGGATGACGTTAAAGCCCCCTTCCATGCCCACGTAGAAATCGGCCTCATTCTTTTCCTTTTTTAACTGCAGGATCAGGGACTCGGTCCTTCCCTGGGCGCCGTCCATGAGCTCTTTCATGGACAACGGCATCCTGGGTGCGCGGCCGCCGGCATCATAGGAAAGGTACTCGATGTTTTCGTCGCCGCTTACGAGTTGAGAACGGAAGACCTCGACGGCCTCCTTAACCGCTTCAATTTTGGGTTCTCTCAAGGTACCAATCGCAATTCTCATTGGCGGGCATCTTAATTCGACAGATCAACATCTGTCGAGCGTCGAGTTGGCGAGCTATCGAGTTTGCGAGTTGTCGAGTTGTCGAGTTGTCGAGTTGTCGAGTTACGAGTTGTCGAGTCGCCGAGTTACGGGTTGTCGGGTTGCGGGTTGTCGAGTTGTCGAGTTACGGGTTGTCGAATTGCGAGTTACGGGTTGTCGAATTGTCGAGTTACGGGTTGTCGAGTTGTCGAGTTACGAGTTGTCGAGTTACGAGTTAAGATTGTAAAATTCAAAATTGAATACGAAAGTGAGAAAGCGGAAACACTGCAATTAGCTCTTAACTCGGCAACTCGCAACCCGGCGACTCGCAACCCGACATCGGTCGTTTACCTCTTCTGGGTTCTGGTAGTGGCCATCCTGTACCCGCTCTGCCGTTGGTATGCGCGACTCAAACGGGAGAAGGCCTATTGGTGGATGAGCTACGTGTAGTAACTGATTGCATAAATTCGCGTGAGTTTTCTTGGTCGAACTCTTGGAACTAAGTACCAGTACGTCCTTTAGAGTTCAGCGCGCGAAGCGGCATGCCGACCTTACGTTCCCAGTTTCTCGCGCACGCGCTGGTTCACAGCCTTGCCGTCGACCGAGCGACCTGAAAGTTGTTTCATCACCGCTTTCATCACGTTACCCATGTCTCGGGCGGAAGTAGCATTGGTCTCGCGGATGGCCGCTTCGATCGCCGCATCTATTTCTTCGGACGTGGCGCCCTGCGGCATGTATTTTTCGATCAGAGAGATTTCTTCCAGCTCTTTGCTCGCCAGCTCAGGTCGCTTTCCCTTCTCATATTGTTCGGCGGCATCACGGCGCTGTTTGACCAGCGTCCCCAAAACCTTGACCACTTCCTCATCACTGAGATCATGTCCCAGTTCAATCTCTTTGTTTTTCACGGCGGCCTTTACCATTCTGAGCACGCTCATACGAAGCGCGCTCTTCTCCTTCATGGCGGCCTTTAAATCTTCATTGAACTGGTCCCGAAGCATCGGATTCCTCCCAATTAATTTAAAGATCTAAAAATTCAAGATTAAGAAATTCAATTTGGAATTTTCAATCTTCAATCCGCCAGCAGTTGGAGCATTTCGTCATGGACCATGCCGTTACTGGCAACGATTTCCCGTTTATAGATATCCGGAGCTTGCCCGCCGACATCGCTCACCCGGCCACCCGCCTCCTCAACCATCAATATCCCCGCCGCCATGTCCCAGGGTTGCAGTGTAATTTCCCAGTAGCCGTCAAATCGTCCCGCGGCAACGTAGGCCAGATCCATCGCCGCCGAACCGACGCGCCGCACCGCGCGCGCGTGTTTGGTAAATCGAACAAAATATTCCAGATTCGTGTGCGGTGGTTTTCGCACGTCATAGGGGAAACCGGTAACCAGCAACGCCTGGCCTAGCTGTTCGGTCCCGGACACATGCAGTTTCCGGCCATTCAACTCGGCGCCGCCGCCGCGCACGACAGCAAACAACTCCTTCAAAGGGGGATGATAAATCACTCCGGCGGTCAGCTCGCCGAGGACAGCTACCGCTATTGACACAGCGTAAAATGGGAATCCATGAGCATAGTTAGTCGTGCCGTCCAGCGGGTCGATGATCCACTTGTATGGACCGCCGCGATTCTCCTCACCGTAGGTGTTTTCTTCAGCCAGGACTTCATGCTTCGGAAAATGCCGGGTGATGTAGTCAACGATAACCCTCTCGGATTTCAGATCCATTTCCGTCACCAGGTCAATGGGACTTGACTTGGTTCGGATTTCCATGGACTGCCCGAACCTGCTCTCCAGCACAGATCCTCCCAGGCGGGCCGCCTCGGCAGCCACTTCAAGCAGATTTTCAGGACGTTCCATGAGACACACCCATCAGTACCGTGGCGGCAAGCCGGATCATTCAAAACCTTCACCGCAAAGGCCGCAAAGAGCGCTAAGAAATAGCGCAAAGGATGCCGTCTTGGCGTTCTTGGCGTTCTTCGCGGTCAAGTTTCTTTGGATAATCCAGGCTCGCGGCCGCGGTACGACAGCGTGACGATTGCCTGCGCTGCGATTCCTTCACCGCGTCCGATGACACCGCAACCTTCCATTGTCGTCGCTTTCACGGCCACTTGAGACGCTTCAATAGTCAAAGCCGCCGCAATCCGGCGTTTCATCTCCGCCCGGTGAGGTGAAACGCGGGGAGCTTCCATCCAGAGCATTGTATCCACGTTGACTATTGCGTAACCGAGAGAACGAATCTTTTCGGCTACTTCCTGGACCAGTTTGCTGCTGGAAATGCCCCGAAAGCGGGGTTCTGTGTCGGGGAAATAGTGTCCGATGTCGTCCAGTCCGGCCGCGCCAAGCAGGGCATCGCAGATCGCATGCAGCAGCACATCGGCATCCGAGTGGCCCTCCAGCCCCTTTTCGGAATTGATCGGAAGGCCGCCCAGAATCAAACGGCGCCCGGGAACCAGTCGATGAAAATCAAACCCAATACCCGTGCGAATCATACCGGCGAAAGACCTTTCGCAGACTGCTCGTGCAGCAGGAACTCTGCATACTTAAGATCTTCAGGGTAAGTAATCTTGATATTTCTGTAATCCCCTTCCACGGCAACTACCGAAAGGCCCGCATATTCAAACATTGATGCTTCGTCCGTCCAGGTCCGCTCGCCTGGGACCGAACTAAAAACCTTCCGCAGCATCTCGCGACGGAATGCCTGCGGGGTCTGAGCCAGAAACAGACCGGAACGTTCGACAGTCTGCACCACTTGCCCTTCGCTGACCCTTTTTAAACTTTCCGTCACCGGGGCGATCGGAATGGCGGCTCCGTGCCTCCAGGCGCCATCGATCAGCAGCTCTACCAGTCTGGGGGTGACAAAAGGTCGTGCGGCGTCGTGCACCAGAACCACGTCTGTTTCTTCGCCGACAGCTCCCAGACCCGCCCTGACGGAATCCTGCCGCCTGAGGCCGCCTTCAACCCATGTGAGATTTTGGGACGCCTGCGCGACCCGGCGGAAATCGTTCATTCTCTGGCCAGGAACCACCATGATAATGCGAGTCACCGCAGGCACGCGGCGGAAGGCCCGGACCGACCAGAGGAAAAGAGGGATATTCCCCAGCAAAAGAAGCTGCTTCGGGTCGGAGGATCCGAGTCGCGATCCGCTCCCCGCAGCAGCTATGATGGCGGCGCAGTTCATTTACATCTGGCTTTGCACACGATCGCGATCGAACTCCACGCGATTATCGTGAAGCTCGGCAAACTTGCCAAAAATCATTTTACCTGCAGTCGTTTGGAGCACGCTGGTCACCAGGATGTCAATCGTTTTGCCGATCATCTTCCTGGCGTTGTCCACTACTACCATAGTGCCATCGTCCAGGTAAGCCACGCCCTGGTTATACTCCTTGCCTTCCTTCAGGATAAAGACGCGCATGCTTTCGCCGGGCAGCACCACGGGTTTGATGGCATTCGCCAGCTCGTTGATGTTGAGCACCTCAACCCCGCGCAGTTGGGCAACCTTGTTCAGATTAAAATCGTTGGTCACAATCTTGGCCCCGGTCTGGCGCCCCAGCTCAATGAGCTTCATGTCGACTTCGCGAATGTCCGGGTAATCCGTTTCGACGATCTGGACATTAATGGTCGCCTTTTTCTGGATCTTCTGCAGAATATCCAGACCCCGCCGGCCGCGATTGCGCTTGATCGAGTCGGCAGAATCGGCCACCAACTGCAGCTCCCTCAGCACAAACTGCGGCACCAGGATCTGCCCCTCCAGAAAACCGGTCTCAATGATGTCGGCTACCCTCCCGTCAATGATCACGCTGGTATCCAGGATCTTGGCAAACTTCTTATTGCCGCGGTCCCCCAAAAACTCCTCCAGGCTCAGGAATTCCCCTTTTGCAACTCCCAGAATCAAGCCGACATAGGTCATGAACGCCAGGATCAGGATTTGAAGAAATGTCGCGCTGGGAGAATCGAAAAACGTCATACGGGACAGCACCAGACTTATCAGGCATGCGCCGAGAATACCGGCAATAGATCCGATGGCAGCCCCGAGAAGGGTTTTGAAAGAAAGTCGTCTAACCCTCAGCTCAAAAATGACAATGGCAACCGCCAGTAATACCCCCAGGATGACCGAATGGGGTAGGGCGGGCAAAGAAAACGGACGAAAGTAGTACGTTGTGGCCGCCAGTATAGCGATAAACAGAGCTCGAATCAGCCACAGGCCCATAGATGCTCCTTTCCGGCCCCCCGATCAGATCTTTTTCAACTCAAAGGTACGCAAGTGTTGAAAAACAAGGTGAAAACAGCAACTGTAGCAATAATAAGGAATTTCGGGCGGTTTTACAAATAATTAGAGAAACAACCGCTCCAGGTCCTTCTGCAGAGATTGCAGGCCGATCAGTTCGATTCCCTCAACCTTTTCCTGGAGCGGCAGATTTGCCGAGGGGAGGGCGCAGCGGGAGAACCCCAGGGCCCGCCCTTCTCGGGCCCGAAGGGCAGCCAGCGAGACGGCCCGCACTTCCCCGGCGAGACCCAGCTCTCCAAAGACCACCAAGGCCGGATCGACCGGGCGATTCAACAAACTGGAAACGACCGCCGAGGCCGCCGCAAGGTCAACAGCCGGTTCCTCAAGAAAAAGTCCTCCTGCCACGTTGACGTAAACGTCACAGGCATGAAGCTCGTAACCGCAGCGGCGCTCAAGCATGGCAAGCAGCAGGGAAAGCCGAGTGGAATCAAGCCCGTTCGCGGTTCGCTTGCCCGTGCCGTAATGGGCGTCGGAAACAAGCGCCTGGACTTCTACCAGCAACGGCCTGGTCCCTTCCATGGAAGCCAGTACGACCGAGCCCGGAACCCCCGCAGTGCGCTCGGATAAAAATAACTCGGACGGATTGGATACCGGCAGCAAGCCTCGGCTCGACATTTCAAAGACTCCCAGCTCATGCGAAGCTCCAAATCGATTCTTGACCGCCCGGACCAATCGGTAGCTCTGGCTGCGATTGCCTTCAAAATAGAGCACCACGTCGACGATGTGCTCCAGTGTCTTGGGCCCTGCCAGCCAGCCTTCCTTGGTGATATGCCCGATCAGAAAAATCGTGAGCCCTCGCGCTTTTGCAAGATTCATCAAAGTCGCCGCGACTTCGCGCACCTGACTGACGCTTCCGGGCGAAGACTCTACTCTTTCGCTGCAGACCGTCTGCACCGAGTCGACCACCACGCAACGGGGCTGCAGCCGGTCGATCTGTTCGAGAATCCTTTCCAGACCGGTCTCGGAAAGCAAGTACAGTTCGTCGCCCCGGATTCCTAGGCGTGACCCTCGAAGTTTGATCTGCCTGGATGATTCCTCGCCGCTGACGTACAGGACGCGTACGCCTCGCGTGGCCAGCGTTTCGGCGATCTGGAGCAATAAAGTCGACTTGCCTACGCCCGGTTCCCCGCCCAGCAGGATCAGCGATCCTGGGACAAGGCCCCCACCCAATACGCGATCGAATTCAGTATTGTTTGTGATCAGGCGAGGCTGATCCTGCTCGACAATCTCAGAATAAGCCACTGGCTCTCTGCCCGGCCCGGGCGCGGTAACCGGGCTTCGAACCGGCATCTCTTCCAGAAAACTGTTCCAGGCACCGCAATCCGGGCAGCGTCCAAGCCATTTAGGAGACTGATGGCCGCAAGCTTGACAAGCGAAGATGGCCTTTGCGTTTTTCATGCATATCAGCTCACCACAAAGACACAAAGAACACAAAGCTCTTGGTGTACTTTGTGTCTTTGTGGTGAATATTCTTTAGATATAAAACCTGGGGACCCGAGGTCCGATGCGGCACAGGATCTCGAGCGAAATAGTCCCGATCTCGCCCGCCAGATGCGCGGCGGTTCTCTGATCGTTTATCACCGCAAATTCCGTGTCCAGATCGACATCCATGTCCGTTACATCGACCATGATCAGGTCCATTGTTACCCGACCCAGAATCCTGCACGATTTTCCATGCGCCACCACAACTCCGAGATTCGAAAAGCGCCTGGAAAATCCATCCGCATAGCCCACCGCCAGCGCTGCGATACGGGTGGGTCGAACCGTCACAAAGGTCCGGGAATAGGAAATCGGCGTCCCTGCAGGCACTTCCTGGATTTGCAGCGCTTTTGTTTTCCAGGACAGCACGGGCCGGGCGTCAATGGGAAGAGAATCGGGAACGTGATTGTAACCGTAGAGGATGATGCCCGGGCGAACCAGATTGAAATGCGCTTCACGGAATCTCAATCCGGTGCTATTGGCCATGTGCCGCAGCGGGTAAGATCGATTCCTCGTGGCCGCTTCAAACTTTTCCAGTTGCTGTCGTGAGAAAGCTTCGCCGGCTTCGTCCGATGAAGAAAAATGCGAGAAGGCGCCCGTGATCTCGACGTTGCTCTGGTTCAGGCGCCGGTGCACGGACTCCATTTCCGTTTCAGACAGGCCCAGGCGATTCATTCCAGAATTGAAATAAAGGTGCGCTCGGTGCGGTCTTTCCGACTGCTTCAGCCGGTCACATTCTTCCAGCGAGTGGATCGTGACGGTCAGATTTTGATCAGAAGCAAGGCGTTCCTGGGAGCGAGGAATTCCAAACAACACGAGGATTTCCGAATCGATGCCGTTCTGCCGCAGCTCTGTCCCCTCTTCGACTGTGGCAACTCCGAAGAACCGAACGCCCAGCGTCTGGAGAAATTGCGAGACCGTTATGGCGCCGTGTCCATAAGCGTTGGCTTTGACAATGCAACAGAGGTCGACCCGCGGATAACCCACGTGACGGCGGATTGCCTGCACATTGTGCTCCAAACGCGACAGTGACACTTCAGCCCAGCAGGGGCGAAGGCTGGAGGGAAGAGGAAAACTCACTTTATCTTGAGAGATTCTCGAATTTGGTGTACTCGCCGAGAAATACCAGCTCGATGGATCCTGTGGGTCCGTTGCGCTGTTTGCCGATAATCAACTCGACGATCCGGTCGTCGCCCGCCCCATCCTCCGGTTCGGCGTGTGTGGACGGCTTGTATAAGAACATCACCAGATCGGCATCCTGCTCGATGGATCCGCTCTCTCGCAAATCGGAGAGTTGCGGCTTATGGTCCCCCCGCCGCTGTTCCGGCGCGCGGCTGAGTTGAGAAATCGCCATCACGGGAATATTCAGTTCTTTGGCGAGTCCTTTCAGTGATCTGGAGATCGCCGAGATTTCCTGTTGCCGGTTCTCATAGCGTCCGCGCCCGGACATCAGTTGCAAATAATCGACAACCACCAGGTCCAGGCCGGCATCAACTTTCAAGCGGCGCGCCTTGGATCGCATTTCCACAATGCCGATGCCTGGGGTATCGTCGATAAAGATTTTGGCTTCCGAAAGTTCTTCCGCGGCGCGCACCACCTTGGCGATCCCCTCGCGTCCCAGCGTGCCGTTGCGCGCGCGGCTGGAGTTCTGCCTGGCTCTGGAACAAAGGAGGCGGTGCACTAACTGGCTTCCCGCCATCTCCAGGCTGAATACTCCCACCACCATGCCCTTGTCGACGGCCACGTGTTCAGCCACGTTCAGACAGAAGCTTGTCTTGCCCAGCCCGGGGCGCGCCGCGACAATAATCAGGTCCGAAGGCTGGAATCCCGAAGTCAGCGGATCAAGATCGTGGAAGCCCGAAGGTATTCCAGTGATCATCTCGGGATGCCCGACGCGCTGCTCGATGCTGGCAAGCGACTGCTTCAGCAACTGATTGATTTCAATGAAGCCGGTCTGGATATTGTCTTCACTGATGTCGAAGATCGATTTTTCGGCCTGCTCCAGAATATCCAGCGCATCCTCCTCGGTGCTGAAGCTGCGCAGAATGATTTCATTGGCCGAGTAAATCAGCCGGCGCAGAATCGATTTATCTTTAACGATTCTGGCATAGTGCTCGATGTTGGAAATGCGGGGGACGCCGTCAATCAGCGAAGCGACATAGGCGGCTCCGCCCACCGATTCCAGGTCCCCGGCGCGGGTGAGGGAGTCTTTGAGAGTGATTAAATCAATGGGGCGCGAAGAGGACGATAGATCTTCCATGCAGGCATAGATCTTCTTGTGGCTATCCAGATAAAAATCATCCCTGGTCAGAAATTCCGCAGCATGGTTGTAGAGCCGATCCTCAAGCAGGATTGCTCCCAACACGGAGCGTTCCGCGTCCAGGTTGTGGGGCAGTGTCTTTTCCAGTGTGATGTCGCGAGTGGCCATGGCTGGATACTATCTTAAAAAAACTTCAGCCATTTGTGCGGAACTGATTGGCCGGCGGCCAAAAAAATTTGTGGAAGAAACCGGAGATATCGTGTGGAAAACCTGTGGATTATTCCTTGCCTTCGCTTTTTGCCCTTTCTTCCTTCTTTTTGCGGCCGGACTTCCTTTCCCTGGTCTCCTTTTGCGCCTCTTTTTCGGTGCCGGCCTCTGCGGCGGCGGCTTCAGGCGGAGCTTCCTCAGGCGGCGGCGCCGCCTGGCGTTCGCGAATTCCTTCGTTTTCCTTTTGCGTCTCGCTTACCACATACAGTGGGAACTGAATGCGGACGTCACGGTGCAGCCGGATCGGGATACGATAGCTTCCCAGTAGTTTGATTGGCTCGCGCAAATATATCTTCCGACGGTCAATGTTGATGCCCCTGGCGGCGAGCAACTCGCAAAGGTTAGCGGCGGTTACCGATCCGAAAAGGGCGCCGCTCTCACCGGCTTTCCTGCTGATGACCGCTTCCCACTTCTCCAGCTCGGCGGCCACTATTTCGGAATCGCCCTTTTCCTTTTGTTCGCGGAGCGCCAACGCCTCCTTCTGCAACTCAAAGGTTTTCAGATTACCGGGTGTGGCTTCCATAGCCAGGTTGCGCCGCAGGAGGTAATTGCGCGCGTAGCCCACAGCAACTCTGACCACCTGTCCCCGTTTTCCAAGATTGTCGACATCTTCGCGTAAGATAACTTGCATCTAAAGCTCCAGTTGTTCGAACCTTACCCAGTTGTCTGGTCCGGCTTGGTGCCTTGGTGGTTGATCTTTTTTTTGAACCAACAAGCCTGCTGACCTTGATGTTCGCCTTAATCCGCAGTGAAGGGGATTAACGCCAGATGGCGGGCTCGCTTGATGGCCTCGGTCAACTTTCGCTGATGCGTGGCGCACACTCCTGAAATACGGCGCGGCAGGATCTTGCCTCTTTCCGGAATGAACGGACCAAGAAGCCGCTGATCTTTGAAATCAATATAGTCAATTTTCTCGGCGCAAAACTTGCAGAACCGCTTGCGCCGCACCATGAATCGCTTTGGCCCCGTGGTCTTGCTGTCACCTGAAGCCTGGCGGCCCCGCCTTCTTTGCATCGGCATAAATCACTCCATCGGGGCGCTTTCCACTTCCGGCGCCACTGTCCTTGCGTGTACACGAGTTCTGCCACGCTTTGCCTTCTTGTTCTCACGGCGGGTTTTCATTTTCTGCTGCCGTTTCAGTTCCTTGTCGACGCGCACGGAGAGAAAACGAATCACTGAATCTGTGACCCGGAAGCGGCGCTCCAGCTCCGCGACCGCTTCACCGGTGTCTTCGACGGTGAGAACTGTATAGTATCCCTCTTTGAACTTGTTGATTTGATAGGCCAGAGGTCTTTTGCCCCACGCGTCAACTTTAACGATTCTACCCTTCTTGGATTCTGCGCTTTTTTTCATCTGCTCAATCAGCGCCGTCATGTCCTCGTCGCTCAGGGTGGGAGCGGCGAGAAAAACCACTTCATAGGTTCTCATAGACACAGCTTCCTTCAGTTTGAAAAACCCTAACTATACCAAAACCAGCCCAGGCAGGGTAAAGAGCTTTTGCACCACAAAGACACCAAGGCACAAAGTGAGCCTTCCTGGTCGCTTTGTGCCTTGGTGTCTTTGTGGTGAAAAGGTACCTACCCTAGAAGAACACGAAGGTTAGCGCTACAAATATCGGGATCAAAACTCCTATGCTGTAAAGCATGTAGCCGAAAAAACTGGGCATTTTCAGACCGCTTTCGCTGGCCACCGTCCGAACCATGAAATTAGGAGCGTTTCCGATATAGGTATTGGCTCCCATGAAAACCGACCCCAGGCTGATGGCGCGCAACACCGCTTCAGTGACACCGGCGACTTCATTGGGCATGTTCAGCCCGCGAGCCACATTGAGAAAAACCAGATAAGTGGGGGTATTGTCCAGGAACGATGACAAACTTCCAGCGATCCAGAAAAAATGCCAGGGCTGCGAGATTCCCAAATCGGCGGCCCTGGCGCGAAGAATGTCCAGCGCCGGAATCATGGTCAGAAAAATCCCAAAGAAAACCACCAATACCTCAACAATGGGATAGTACGTAAACTTGTTGGCCCGGCGAATTTCCGGCGGCGTGGTCCGGAGGCACAAGCCGGCCGCGGCCAGCATGGCCAATTCCCGGTAAGGAGCATGAAGAAAGGCGACAGACAGAATAACCGCCAGCAGAAAGAGCACGTTATGAAGGCCCATGAGACGAAGCGGCTTGATCCGAAGCTTGTCGCGCATCAACGCCGCGGTCGGCTCGCGCGAAAACATCACGGAATCCCAGATGAAATACACCAGCAGCAGCAGAATGGCGGTGCCGAGCCACTCCTCCCACAGGCCGAGCGTCCAGACAAAGGGGACGCCTTCCAGATATCCCACAAACAAAGGAGGATCCCCTATCGGCGTAAGACAGCCCCCGATGTTGGAAACAAGAAAAATGAAGAAAATAACGGTGTGAACCTTGCGAGTTCTTTCCGCATTGGTCTGCAGCACCGGTCGAATCATCAGCAACGAAGCGCCCGTAGTTCCGATCAGCGATGCAAGCACCGTTCCTACCGCCAAAAAAGCGGTGTTCGTCTGTGGAGTCGCGCGCAGATCCCCAGTAAGCAGGATTCCGCCCGCCACGACATAGAGTGAGGCCAGCAGGATGATAAAGGAAAGGAATTCAAGCAGTGTTTCCAGCAGAGTGTGCGGGCTCTTTTGCAGGTAAAAAAAGAACACCGGCGCGCCCAGCAACAGCGAAAGAACGAGCTTGTTCCAGTGCACTTCCCACCAGTGACTCAGCACCAGGGGAAAAACAGCGATGCTGGCCAGCATCAATGCGAACGGGAGAATCCAAAACAAGGATAGCGAACTTCCAAGGGAGGCGGCAGCGGCGTTGGTCATTGGTCAGTTTTCACCACAAAGGCCCAGCGCAGCCGCAGGCCGCAACCAAAGAAAAAGCCGTCTACGTTTACGTCACTGCTGTCCAAATTAGCCGGCATTCTTGTACTCACGTTAATGTTTTCCTCGGTACTGGTTGGATTTTGTCCCCGTGCCGTGTCCAGGCCTATCCAAACATGGTACGGCCGACCTAAAGCCCGCCGCTTTTGGGCG
>DASXQR010000060.1:0-100894 GCA_036507075.1 Acidobacteriota bacterium
CGCACCCAAAGATGCAGCCCATGTCGATCGCGTCGCCATCACCCGAGCCCTCATAGCGCTCGGTTTACTTGCTCTCAGGAGGAGGCGAATTACTCTACATGTTAACCGCTCTTTTTACGCAAGAATTAAATGAGGCCTACATTGAAAGCATCGACACTACCAATCGATGGATTACAAGTAGATTGGGAAGCGGGCGGAGTTAAACAAGATAGAGTTATCTTCGGGAATGCATCCGCGCTCGTTCAAAATCTCTTACAGAACAATCGATTTACGTTCGATACGACGCCAGGTCAAAATAGTTTCCGCGAGAACGCACCCTGGGGAAGCCTCGAAATAACATTGCGTGCGGATGGCCGTATCGATGTGGACATCGATCTGGGCAATCCGTCTATGTTGAGATCATTGATCCCTCATTTAGCAGAGCTAATCAATCCACAAAGTACGAACCCATTTGCTGTTTACAACGTTTTGACCCAGGTTAGATCAGGGATAAATCCGGAGTACAACTGTGAATCGCCGAAGTAATTCTGTACTGTTACACGGTGTCTTGGAATGGGCACTGGTTATCTTTATTCTTTTGTTTACTGCCTGCTCCGAGACGAGCAGTCTCGCCAAAGTATCCGAAACTCCCAGAGATTGCGAACCGATAGAACCATTTACCGGTTTGACTGCAGATGCTGAGCAGATCCACAACATCGCGATTTCGGCTGACGACAAATGGTTGCTGGCGGATTTCAGCTCAAAGACTTACATCTGGCGTGTTCAAGACCAGCAGCTTGTGCTGGAGCTCGATGGATATGCGGTTTCCACATTTCTTCCGCCTGGTAATACCGTCGTGAGTGCGCGCGACCAATCACTTAAAGTGCTCTCAATTATGGAACAGAAGACGATTCACGAGTTCGACATCGGCGACCGCGCCACAAGTGTTGGTTGGAAGGATGTGGTGGTCGCGCCCGATAAGCCAATTGCAGCAGTTATAAATTGGGTGAATCGTGGTGTACCCAATGCGCCTGTCGAAAACTGGGTGACTATTGTCGATGTTTCAGGCGGTGGCAAAGTAACCGAAGTAGGGAGAGTCGAGGGTGATTCGATCTCTGCAATAGCGCTATCCGGAGATGGGAAGTTTCTCGCTATTGGCAGAACGACAGAAGCCACCATCGATGTTTGGGATCTCTCAAATCGAAGCCATTTTGGTCAGTTTAAACCGACTGTAGGTCTCGCCGACGTTGTCTTCACTAGAAGGACGGCGGCTCTGGCAATTTCTCGGGATGGATCCCTGTTAGCCTCGGCTCATGGCGACGGCAAGATCAGGATCTGGAATTTGCCGGGTCGAAAGGAGGTGGGTACGTTCGCGGCAGATTCTCCGGACTCTCAGTTCAAGCTTCGGTTCACATCCGATGCAAGGTTGTTGATTGCAATTGCCGGCGGCAGTCTGTTTGTGTTGGACATGAGGTCGATGAACAGTTTATGTGCGTGCAAGGGTGAGTTCTCCGCTCATGCACTTTTTGTCTCTGACACGGGTACTACCGCCACCATAATGCTCCGACCGATAGCTGCCGATGGGGGTGCAGTCAAAACGGGCTTCCAGCCCAGGTTGGTATGGATCAACTCGAATGCGCTTCTGCGGTTGCCGCAGTGACATCGGTCGGCACTTGGATCAATGTTATCGCCAAAGGATTTGCGCCGGTGATACGCGCGCTGATTCTGACGTATTCGATAGCAGGCGCCCGGACGCCCGGTTTTCCATCGCCATAGCGCCGACTCGTCTACCTGGATCAGTTTTGCGAATCGCTTGCGGGACCCGCGTTTTACGACGTACGCGGATGGAATGGCCTTTACTCTTTACGGAGGACGCGCCTGGTTTGATCGCGCCGGAGTCTCCACAGATGGGAGCAGTGACTCATTTGTGTGGGTAGAAGATGCAGTGCCCGCCGGCTCGCTCACGGCCGGGGAAAACGAGAGCTGGGTCTGGGGACCGGATTACGTTACCTATGATTATCTTCCCGTCATGGGACAGAACAAGCTGATCATCACGCAAGGGGAATAGTGAAGAGGAGACCGAGCGCCTCTCACCATCGAGAATCGAAAATCCAAGTGTGGTGGGAGCTTGTGTAACTTTCGTGTTCTTTTTGAAGCGACGTTTTTGCCGACCTTCTCGCGCTTGACCACAATACAGCGGGGACTTTTGTGGTGACGGAAGGGTCCGAACTTTGAGACCAGGCCAGGCAGTGGTATTTGGACTGCTTGAAAAGAGACTGAGTGCCTCTCACCAGCGAGCATCAAAAATCCAAGCGTGGTGGGAGCTTGTGTAACAACTGTTGCTAAACTTGCGCTTATGAAGAATAAAACAAGCCCGATGGTGAGAGGCCACTATTTTCACTATTTTACTATTTTATTTTCTCGCACAGGCCGAACCCCCCCCATCATGATGGTGGCCCATCCGGAATCTCATCCACCGCTTCCCTGGCCGAGCCGATCACTTTGTTCATCTCGAGTCTCCGGCGAAAAAGGAAAATCATAGCAGATTTCGGGGAGATTAAACCTTTGGCGAGTCTGGCTTGGTGTCTTGGTGGCTCAGTCTTTTTTTACCACCAAGACACCAAGCTCTCCAACTCTCATGCTGCAAGATTGATGCGGGTTGCGGCCTACGCCGGGTTGCGCCTTCACGTGAGAATTTAACGGCTACCGCACACTCAGGCCCTTGTCCTCGTCTGCCAGATAGAACTTGTCGGCCGCCACATTCGCGAACTCCTGCTTTTTGCCGCTCGGCCAGAACAGCTCCACTCTGTCGACTTTGACGCTGCTGCCCAAGCCAAATACCAGCGGAAGCTGGCTCTGGCTGCAGTAGCTTGAACCGCTGTGCACGACCTGCTGCTGGGCGGTTCCGCCGCTCCAGATCTTTACCAGGGTTCCGATCCCGTCCCTGTTGCTGCGAGATCCCCGGGTCTGCACGCTCAACCAGTGATGGGCGTTGATTCTTCGATTCTCGAACAGATAGGCCGGACCGTTGTTGGTCGTGACCACCAGGTCCAGGTCGCCATCGCGGTCAAAGTCGCCGCAGGCGGCGCCGCGCGCCACTTTCGGCCTGGCAAATTCAGCGCCTGCCTGCAGCGCGACGTCGGTAAACTGCTTTCGAGAGCGGTTCCAGAAAAGATGCGGCGGCTGCGCGTAAGTGACACGCTTCTGAACTTTATTGATGTCGTTCTCCACATGCCCGTTGGCCACATAGATATCCGGCCGGCCATCCAGGTCGAAATCGAAAAAGAAGGTGGCAAAGGCGAGCGTGAGAAGACTTTGCTGCCCGATCGTCGTGCTGGGCGCCTCGTCCACAAACAGACCGTTGCCTTCGTTGTGATAAAGCGACAGCATTTCGTTTGAAAAATTTCCGATCACCAGGCTGAAGGCGCCGCTTCCGTCATAATCGCCGGCGTCGACGCCCATGGCCCCGCGCGCCACGCCTTCCTCGCTGTACGCGATGCCCGCCAGCATTCCCTTCTCGGTGAAGGTGCCGTTGCGATTGTTCTGATACAGCTTGTTCGGCTGCGTGTCATTGGCCACAAAAAGATCAGGCCAACCGTCGCGGTTATAGTCGACCACGCACACGCCCAGTCCTTTGGACGTGGGATCTTCCAGGCCCGCTTTCCTGGTTGCATCTTCAAACTTTCCGTTTCCCAGGTTCCGGTACAGCCGCCCGCTGACACCGTTATAGGACTCCGGCGTGCAGTAGGACTTGTTTATTCCGTCCAGCGTGCAGTAAATATCCTTTTCCGGGCTCCACGCCACATAGTTGGCCACGTAGAGATCCAGCCGGCCGTCTTTGTCGAAATCAAACCACGCGGCGCTGGTTCCAAAATCACGGCCCTTGAGTCCGCTTGCCGCCGTGACATCGCTGAAGGTCTCATTGCCGTTGTTGCGGTACAGCCTTCCGCCGTTCAGGGCGGAAACGTAAATATCGTCGCGCCCGTCATTGTCGTAGTCGCCCACTGCGCAGCCCATGCCGTACAACTCCACGGCTAGCCCCGCCGAACGGGTCACGTTGACGAATTTTTTTCCGCCCACATTCTTGTACAGCGCCATGTAAGTCGGGCCCTTGCCGCTTCCGGGCCAGTGGGCGCTGTTGATCAGCAGAATGTCCTGAAAACCATCGCCGTTGAAATCCAGGAAGGCGCAGCCGCTTCCCATCGTTTCGGGAAGGAATTTCTTGCCCGCAGCGCCGGAATTGTGAGTGAACCGGATGCCCAGTGCCCGCGTGACGTCAACATATTTCACACTCAGCGGCGGAGCCGCCGCACTGGGGGGATTCAGGCGTGTCGGTAAAAAAGGCGCTAAAACCAGCAAAGCAAGCAGGAGGCGATTGTGGGATTCTAACTTCAACATTTTCTGTTCAATTCTGGTATCCAGGCGAGGCTTTGAGATCGGCATAATCGAGGGCATTATAATGAACGTGAATTGGCTGGCGCTCGTTATTGTCATGCAGGTTCTGCCGGCGATAGGCGCCGGTGATAAACTGCGCCGCTTCTTCAGCCTTAAAGCGGCGGTAAAGCTTCTGCTCGCGCAGCGCGTTGGCCTCATCGCCAATTCCCTGGTAACAGAGCATCAGGTTGTAGTGGGCCTGCAGATCCTCCATGTCTATCTTCAAAGCCTCCTGAAACTCGCCAATGGCACTCCGAAAATCACGCTTCAGGAAAAGGACGCGCCCTGCCTGGTTTCGCACCACGCGATCGCGCGGATATGCGGAAAGCGTCTTTCGAAAATGCGCCAGGGCTTCGTCATAACGCCCCTGGGTCTTCAGAGTCAGCCCGTAGAAAAAGTGGGCGCGCGGCAGCGCAGGGTCCAGTTGCAGTGCCTTTTTGAGATACTCCTGCGCGCCCTCCGGATTGCCTTCCTGCACCCGCACTCTGGCCACGTTGACCCAGCCGTCCACGTATTGCGGCTCAATCTTCGTGACTTGCTGGAACACCCACTCGGCTCCTTTCAAGTCTCCCTGGAGCAGCAGGCCGATTCCAAAATCATTCCAGCGTTCGCGTTCCTGCAATCGGGCATCGGCGACCTGGTCGAGTTTCTTTGCCACCTGGAGGCTCTTCTGATCCTCGGCCATTACCACGATCGGCAGGTCCGGAATCTCTTTCAGCTCTCCGCTCACGTTCGAAGTGTCTCCGGTAAATATCCAGCGACCGTCATCGTGCGCGGCCGTCAGCGAGAAATCCTTGTGCTCGGGATCCCGCACTCCGGCATAAGCCCACTGCGTGTTCCACCAGGCGAACTTGCGATAGTTCACTTTGGCGGTAAATCGGATTTTCCCGGAAACGCCTTCCGGGATTTTCACGTTGAAGTGCACTGTGTCGGCGGCTCCGGGCGGAATCAGGCGCACGTAAAGAACGGAACGGGTCGCCCAGGCGTTCCGCTTGGTGATCGGGTTGCCATGTTCGTCCAGTTGAAACGATTTGTAGAAATGCGCTCCCGGTTCGACCGGCCCTTTTCGGCCGTTGTCGGGCGGATCCTGCGTCATGCCGCTCCAATAGAAGACATTTCCCTTCTCATCTTCGCCTTTCAGCTCGGTCCAGACGTCGAACGCGTCGACCGTTCCGCCGGGAAAAAAGTGGCCGATGCCGCGCGTTCGTACTACCACATGCACATTGACGGTTTCACCGGCGCGCACGGATGTTCCCTCTTTCGGCAGTGGAGCCACAAGCCTTGACGGATCGGTGATGGACCCGGCCGCCGCCGCTCCGCCCAATGACTCTTCACCCACGGCAAAGGTGCTGGAGAGCGCTACGTCACCCTCACCGGAACGCCTGCGCGCCTCTTCCTTGACGCCCACCGGCGCCGTGCCTTGGTGCGTGATTCCAAAAATATCCACCGTGAGCTGCTTGGCCTTCAAGAATTCTTCCACCACCTTGAGCTGCTCGGAATCCCTGTTGGCGACCGGAAGCGCCGTGTTGGCCCCAGGGAAACGATGCGAGTGAACTTTGCCGTTCACGTTGCCCGCGTCCCTTGAGTCCACCAGCGGCATATGGCAGCCCACGCACTTCTTTGGCTCCTTGGGATAGTAGAAGGACCTGGCGCCCTGGCCGGATACCCCGCTCGCCTGCCAGTTGTCGTAATCATTGAATCCGCGCACCCAGCGATAATGGTTCACCGGCACATCGAGGTGGACCTTGTGGCAACTGGAACAAAACTCGGCCGTGTTGTTCCGCACGAAAGGCTTCAAGAAGGTGCGGCGATGCGGCTTGGGGTTGATGCGCACCACAAAATCGTGCACTCCCTTGATGATCGGATTCTTGCTCACGGCAAGATCATGCAGCGGCGGATACTCGATCACGAACCCGCCGTTGCCCATCGAATTCTTCACCTCCACAATGCTGTGGCATGAAGTGCAGGCCAGGCCGGCCTGGGCCTCCGGAGTGTTGATCTGGGGCTTGATCGGCTTTTCAAAACGGCCGTTGAAAAAAACGGCGTGATCGTGGCACCCGGCACACCACTTTGACGGAGTGGTGCCGACAACATCCTGCATGTACTCGACGGACTTCCGGTACCACTGGTTATTGAAGGACGAAAAATGATGGGCAGAGGAAAACCACTGCTTGTAAATATCCGCGTGGCATCCTGACGTAGCGCACGAGTCCGAGTGCATGAAAAAGTTCGATGGGATGATGTTGCGCGTGTTCGTGTCGGAACTCGACGGGAAGAACGGTCTTGCCGTTCCACCCGCCTCTTCTTCCATCGAGAGCGGCGTCTGGATCTCGTTGTCGATGCTGTCAACCGGATCAGGATAAAAGCGCTGATAGGTCTTCACTCCCGTCGGAAGCAGAATCCCCAGGGCCATCAGAGTAAGCACAGAAAGCGCAAACCGTCCTCCGGGGATGCCTCCCGCGGAAGCAAGGTTCCGCTCGGCCGCTGCAGACTCATCGGCCTGAGCGGGTTTGTCCCGGCGCATGAACTGGTGCAGGCTTGACGCCAGCCAGGTGACGCTGCCAGCTGTCGCCAGACCTATGTGAACGTAAACGAGCATCATATTGGCCCGCAGTGCGCCCACAAAAGTAAGCCAGATTCCCAGCGCGCCTCCCAACAGGAAAAGCAGGTAGCCCGCCTTCTGAAGCGAAGTGGAACAGAGCCTTCGACCGACTATCACAAAGAAGGCCAGCAGCGCCCATCCGCCTACCACATGCACCAGCGTGTTTAACACGTAGAGGACGGTGGGATCCGTGAAGGCGAAAACGTAGCCACTGTTGAGAAGAAAGAGCGCCACAGCCAGTGTGGCCAGTCGCCTGAGCGTCATGATGCAGAGCAGTAATTGAAATTGAGGACTGAAATTGGGGACTGTCCCCAATCTAAATTTAAAAGGGGGACTGTCCCCAATTAAGCGCAGCAATTAAGCGCATCTCGAACTCAGAACCGGTGCGAATAACCGATCAGAATGATGTAATCCGCGAACGCCGCATCTCCTTGACGACCGACAAGAATATCGGACACGCTTCGCGTACGATTACGAGAAATCGCAAATGGGACGCTGAATCCGACCGTATCACCACCGCGAGAGAGGACCCAACCCGGCTCCAGGGAAACCGCATAACCGGGACGCCGAAATCCATTGCTCTTTCCGATCAAATCTCTTGCCGGGATCCCTTCCCAGCGCCCGGCCATAGTAAGCGAGAATCCATGCTCGGGAAAGATGGGATAGGATACGCCCAGGCGCAAAAGATACTGGTCAGCCACCGACATGATGGCCTCGGAGGGTCGACCGCGAAAAGTAGGCACTCCGTTTGTGTCTTTCGGGTTAAAGAGGTAGGTCCCCGCCAGCGTTACCGTACTCCTCTTGATCCGCTTGAATGCCATTGTATCCAGTATGAAGCCGTAACCGCCATCACCTGCCTGGATCGATTGATCAACCGTGCGTACCTGCGGACCGGACGCCGTCAGAAACGTATCGCTATTCCCCGGCTCCCCCGTGGGAAACTTTACTCCCAAACCCACGGATATATTCTGCTGCGAGTGCGTTGATGGGTTACCCAGCCAGGTTCTTCCCGACACAGCGAGGTCCCCGATTCCATTTGTTTCGGTGGTGAAGCGGCTTCCAGCGGACCGTTGCGACCGATCGGCGATGAGCAGCGGCATACTGACTGACATGCTTAACCGTTCATTAAAGGAATACGTGGCGCCGAAATCCATCAAGTGAATGTTATTGAGCACTTCACTGCCCTCACTCAGACGGTTCTTCTGCTCTACTTTTCCGACAAAGTGGCGGTCCGATCTTTGGAATCGATAGCCTGTAAAGACCTGCCATTTCCCTTTGGCGAGAAACGGGCTCCTGTCTGTGCCAATCACGGGCACGCTTGCGCGGGCGGCGACTCAACCTTGGCCGGAGGCGGTATTGGAGAATCCGGCGAAAAGGAAAGCCGCAATGTTCAGGGACGCTAAGCCGCGACAGAAATGGGACATTGATCCTCTCCTTCCACGCGTCATGTTTTCTTGAACAATCTGAGGCAAACAACACCGATTCGGCTAAGCCGAAAGCATCTGCCGTGCCAAAAAGGCCTCCAGCCGAGTTCGTCTTTGTAAATATCTGTCTATAAAAGATAAAAGCGACCCACGGTGGCCGCTCTTCAAGCCTAAGGTGTTCTCTTTTCTCATAATCCATAAGAACTCCCTTAAGCTAATGACAGTCTTTATGGAGCGAGTCTCGCATTGACAACCCGTTGTTTCTAAGAATATCCTCGATGAATCCTGAGCTCTTAGATCCTATGAACAGTTCGTTCCGTGTCACTGGGTGGTTTCAGACTCCGCACATAAAAATTACGATCCTTCTTTTCCTGGCCGTTCTTGTGATCAATATTCTCGCGGTATGGGGAATCATTTCGGCCCATCGCAGTGCTCGATCTACCGCACTGCACGACCTGCAGCTTGAAACTTCAGCGCACGCTCGTTCTCTGGAAGCACTGCTTGCCTCGCGTCGCGGCGATGCTTTATTTCTGGCGCAGTCGCGGCCTTTCGCAAACGTTTCTTCCCTCTTCTCAAGCTCGAATCCCCTGATCCGCCGATGGGGTCGGATCGACCTGGAGGCATCCATTTTGCTTTTTATGGGAGCTCATCCTGAGATCGAGCGAATCGTCCTTCGCGATCCAAGCGGGCAACCATTGCTGGTTGGCGGGCGGCGGCAACAGTTTCCCGTTTTGCTGCCTGCTCAGAACGTCGCGTCAGACGACCAGAACAGAACATTGAAGGGAATTTTCCCACTCGACACGGGTGGCAGACAGGAAGGTACGCTCGAAGTTCTACTTGGTGTACCCAAACTGCTGGCCATTGCCGCTCCGGGAGTGAGATCCGGTTTTGCCATTCAGGAGCGGGCCTCAATCCAGCCTTCCTCTTCAATCACGGGTGACGTGATGGTGGTTTCAGCCCCGATTCGTGATTCAGGCTGGAATCCCCCCGTTCAGTGGACGCTGGTTGGACGCGAAAGCGAAAGCCGGCTGCTTCAATCCATCGCCGCTCTTGCCGTGCGATACCGCACTACCGTAATTCTGAACCTGGTTGTTATAACGCTCGCCCTGCTGGTCGGCGTCGTCGCCTTCCATCAAGTTCGCAGCCGGGTGACGCTGGAGGAAGACGGGCGCCATCAGGCGGAACTTCGGAGGTTGGAGCACCAGTTAATGCACAATGAAAGACTTGCCAGCGTGGGAAGAATGGCCGCCGGCATCGCGCATGAGATAAACAATCCGCTCGAAGGAATGGCAAACTATTTGAGCCTGATGGAAGACGACCTTCAGAGCGGCCATACCGCCGAAGCTCTGAAAATCAGCGGCAAAGTCCGAGAGGGACTGGATCGGGCCGCCGGCATCATCCGCCAGGTATTGACGTTCTCGGGACCCGGTTCGCTCCCCAGCGCTCCGGTGGAATTGAAAGACGTGCTGCGTGAGACCGTGCAATTCGTCCGCTCCCACCCATCTTTCAGAAACGTAGACGTGAAGCTTGAAACTCCTCCCGATGAGCTTTGGCTCGCAGGCAACCGTATCACGCTCGGCCAGTTGTTTTTGAACCTGATGATCAATGCGTGCGAAGCCCAGCCCTCGGGCGGGAAGGTGGAAGTTAGATTGAGTCGCAGCGGACAAACGGCATCGATCACCGTATCGGACGAAGGACCCGGCATTCCGGCCGACGCTCTTACGCGCATATTCGAGCCGTTTTACTCGGCAAAAGGGTCCGCCGGGTTAGGCCTTTTTGTCTGCCACGGCATCGTCGGCCAGCATCACGGTCAGATCCGCGCCCACAACCGGCGCGACCGGGGAGCGATCTTTGAAGTTGAATTGTCCGGACTTATTGCCGAACAGGCCACACTGAGGCAACTGGAACATCGGGCGGCGGTTTGAAATGATCAAGTTTCGTGGAACTGTTTTGATTGTCGACGACGAGTCCTACGTAAGGGAATCGCTGGCGACCGTGCTGGCGCGTAAGGGCTACCAGGTACGGACGGCAGCCGGCGTCGAAGAGGCGCTGCGGGACGGGATCCTGGAAGGGCTCGACGCCGTCATTACAGATCTGCGCATGCCGGGAACCGGAGGCCTGGAGTTGATCCGGAAGCTCGCCGCCGCCGCGCCCGGACTTCCCGTAATCGTGTTGACCGGCCACGGAACGGTTCCTTCCGCGGTGGAATGCATAAAAGAGGGCGCCGCCGACTACCTCCTCAAGCCTGCCAATCCGGAAGCTCTGCTGCTGATCCTGGAGCGCGCGCTGGCGCAAAGCACCATGCGGCGCGAGCTGGAATACCTGCGCGTGGGAAATCGCCGCGCCGCGCACCGCGAACCTCAAGGGGTCAGCGCCGGATGGAAGACTGTGATGGAAATGGTGGAAGCCGCCGCTCCCACCGATACGACCGTGCTGCTGCTGGGCGAATCCGGCACCGGCAAAGAGGAGGTCGCCCAGGTGCTGCACCGAAGGAGCAGCCGCGCCCGCTTTCCGTTCGTCAAGGTAAATTGCGCCGCCATCCCGCTCGAGTTGTTTGAAAGCGAATTCTTCGGCCACCGCCGCGGGGCCTTCACCGGCGCCACTGCGGACCGCGACGGCAGATTTCGCATCGCAAACAACGGCACACTTTTCATGGATGAGATCGATTCGATGCCCGAAGCGGCCCAGATGAAAGTACTGCGCGTTCTTCAGGATGGAGTATTTGAGAGAGTGGGCGAAAGTCACCCCACCTCTGTGAATGTGCGCATCATTGCGGCCAGCAACTCCGATGTGGAAGCCGAAGTCGAGGCCGGCAGATTTCGAAGCGATCTTTTTTACCGCATCAACGTGATGACTATTCATGTGCCGCCGCTGCGTCAACGACGCGAGGATATTCCGGTGCTGGCAAGCCTGTTTCTGGAGGAATTCTCCGCACGCATTCAAAAGCCTGTGCGCGCGATCAGTCCTGAGGCCATGAAGCATCTGGAAAGCTACAGATGGCCTGGAAACGTCCGCGAGCTTCGCAACGTGATCGAGCGCGCCGTGATCCTGGAGAAAACTGAAGGACTCCTGCCGTCAAGCCTTCCATTTAACCTGGTCCAGGAGGGCCGTCCCGAGCACGTCAACGACCTGAACCTGAGATCGCTGCTTGCCGCCGAAGAGCGCCGCGTGCTGCAGGAAGCGTTGCGGCGAAGTAAGGGGGTAAAGCGCGAGGCTGCGCGGTTGCTCGGAGTGGACGAGCGCAATCTGGGTTACTTCATCAAGAAGCATGGATTGCAAAAAGAATCTTCTCAAAAGCGCGATCTGCATAACTGAGAGGCTGTGAACAGAAAATCGCTGCTGATCATCCTGCTGCTGATCGCCGGTTGCCGCCCGGAGGGGCCTCCCCGGCAGGAAGCGACTCAGTCGTCCCAGCCCGATTCCATCAAGGAGGCGCCCCGCTCCACCCCGCAACAGACTGCGGTGATGGCCCCACCTCCATCTGAAGGCATTTTTACCAACATCACTGCAGCCGCGGGCATAAAGTTCTCTCACTTCAACGATGCTTCGGGCCGAAAGTATCTGCCTGAGACGATGGGGTCAGGCGCGGCTTTCTTCGATTATGACGGAGACGGCAGGCCTGACCTGTACCTGGTCAATGGCTGCCCCATTTTGGGCGACCGGCACGGCGCCAAAAGCGGCGTCCTGTACCGCAATCTGGACGGGCTTCACTTCCAGGACGTGACTCGCCAGGCCGGACTGGCGGAAGTTTTCTACGGGATGGGGGCCGCGGTGGGCGACATCGATAATGACGGTCACATCGACTTGTTTGTTGCCGGGCTTGACGGAGACCGTCTTTTCCGCAACCGAGGGGACGGAAGTTTTGAAGACGTGACCCAAAAGATGGGGTTGGCCGACCGAGGCTTCGGCTCCAGCGCCGCTTTCCTGGACTATGACAGAGACGGATACCTTGACCTTTTCGTCGGCCGCTACGTGCAATGGAGTCCAGCCACCGACATCGCTTGCAAACCCGACGGAGTACACCGCGTCTACTGCACTCCGGAAGTGTATCGCGGGCAGAGTAATCGCCTTTATCACAACATCCGGGGACGCAGGTTTGAAGACATCACCCGCAGCTCAGGTACTTATAATCCTGACGGAAAAACTCTGGGCGTGGCTATCCTCGACCACAACCGCGATGGATGGCCGGACATTGCTGTGGCCAACGACACGGCACGGAATTTTCTGTTTATCAATAACCGCGACGGTACCTTCTCGGAAATGGGCGTCATCTCCGGGATGGCATACAGCGAATCGGGAGCGACGCGCGGCGGAATGGGAATTGATGCCGCCGACGTGGACGGCGACGGCTACACCGACATCGTTATCGGCAATTTCGCCAACGAAATGTCGGCATTTTACCGCGGCTCTCAAAACGGCTACTACACCGACGATGCCGCCCAGGCAGGCATCGGCTTTCCCAGTCTGATGAGCCTGGCGTTCGGAACGCTCTGGGTCGACTTCGACAATGACGGATGGCTTGATCTGGTGATCGCCAACGGGCACATTGAACCTGATATTTCCAGCAGTCAGAAACTGCAAACCTATGCTCAGAAGCCTCAGTTTTTCAGAAATGACGGGCATGGGAACTTCGTCCTCGTCACTGGGGGGAAGGCCGGCCCGCTGGAAACTCCCATAGTGGGACGGGGTCTGGCCGCTGCAGATATTGACGGCGATGGCGATCTGGATCTGCTCATTACGCAAAACGGCCGGCCTCCCCGGTTGCTGCGAAATGATGCGGCACCTCACCGCTGGCTTCGAATTCAGTTAATCGGGAGTGCGAGCAACCGGACCGGATACGGAGGGACAGTTCGCGCACTCCAGGGCAGCCGAACCTGGACCCGGTCTCTTACCTCCGGACGTTCCTATCTTTCCGCTTCTGAGCCGGTGCTGAGCTTTGGTTTTGGGTCTCTTTCGAAACTGGACCGTCTGGAAATCACATGGCCCTCGGGAGCCGTGCAGACAATTCACAACCCCCCGCTCAATCAACTCCTGGCAGTGCGCGAACCACGACGCGGCAGTAGCCCTTGACCTGTTTGTTGACCTGGCTAGGTGCCTTGGTGGTGAAAAAATTGAACCACCAAGACACCAAGCTATCAAATCGAAAGTGTGTTAATTTGAATAGTTATGATTTGGAAATTGTTTACAGGAACAGACCAGCCGACGCGCAGCCAGATTGACCGCCAGGTCAAGAAACTGGTGCATCCGCACGGCGAATCGGCAAACCGCATGGCCGCAGTGGAGCAATTGCTGGAGTGGAACACGCGGGAAAGCATAGCGGCCATCCTGAAGCGGTTCACAGTTGTCGCTTCGCCTGCCACGCTCGACCTGGAAGAAAAGCAGCACGTCTGCAATCTGCTGATTGGCCTGGGTCGGGAGATCGTCGATCCGGTGAAGGCATTTTTGCTGAGCGAGGTCCAGGTTTACTGGCCCGCCAAGGCTCTTCAGGGCGTCCTGAGCGCAGACGAATTCAAGGAGACGATGGCGGAAATTCTGCTGCACCTGCAGAACTCCTACGTGCGGGTTTCCGACCAGAAGCGCGACTTGATCCGTCAGGTCCACGGACTGGAGCATCCCAGGCTCTTTGAAATCGGCGAGAACTTCCTGACAGACGCGAGCGATGATGTGCGTATCGCGGCGCTCGAGTATCTCTTCTCAGTACCCAACGATCATCGACGCTCGGCGATCCTGAACGCTATCTTTGCCGATGAGCAATCCGCCAGGTTCTGGCTGCGCTTTGCAGACTTGGCGGCGCAGAAAAACTGGAAAGTCCCTTCGGAGCACCGCGACAAGATGCAGAAGCAGTTGCCCCCCGAGTTTTACATGACCTCGCATGGAGAATTGAAGCAGCGACCTAAGCGGTAAGGCCTCAAATGCGGATTTCGGAATGCGGAATGGGGAATAAGAAGTAGCATCCCGTATTCCGCATTCGTAAGTATGCTCGAAAACCGTACTAAAAAGCACGAATTTGCCAACTTGCCACACAGAGGATAGAACTGCACCCTCACCGCTCAAATTTCCCAAAGACGGCGTCTCTTCCCTTGGTCGAAAGTTCCTTCCGCAGATTTTCAACCGCTACGCGTACTACGTCCCGATGATGGACCTCGGGATGGGCGCCCGCGGTAATCTCCAGCCAGATCTGATGAATCAGATTGATATCTTCCTGCGTCAGGTTGGGGGCGTGCGCGCCCAGGTAGTACGTTCGAACGTTGCCCGGAGCCAGCACCACTTTAAGGGCGAGCTGCTTGCGTTTTCTGTCAGGAAGGCTCTCCCATATGGCGCCGATGCGCCGGGCCTGTTCGTCGGGACTCATTTTGGCGGATGCGCCCGCCACAATTTCACTCACCTGCAGATTGTCGGCGGTCTGCGCAATAGCCTGAAAGATATCCGTGGTCGGCACCACCATCAGCTTGACCGGCTTGCCGTGCTTTTCGGAAATCGCGACGACTTTCGAGAAAAGAAGCTGTTCGTATTCGGAAAATACCGCCGCGCCGCCTGAGAAATCAATTCCTCCGGACGCGCCGCGCACCACCTTGGCAGTCATTACCACAACGTCCCGCAGCTCGGTGTTGACCCGGTTCAGCACCCAGTCCAGATGATCAAGCGTGTTGTAATCGCGCACCGGCGCCAGAATTCCTCCCGGGCGGGTGTGCATCACTCCCGCATCCACTTCCTCCTTCTCGGAGAGGCGAAACTGGTCGGTCACCTCGCCCTTGCGCGCCCGCCTCCTCTCGTTTATTCGCTCCGATACGACAAACAGAGAAAAGAAGATCAGGGTGAAAGCCACGCCGCTGATGGTGGCGACCTCCTTGGTGATCAAATTAATCACCGCAATGGAAATCAGGATCAGCGTGATGATCCCCAAGCCGAGCGGAATTTCAGTCCTGCCAACCGGAATATTCAGGGGAACTTTCCATTCGCGCGGCATCTTCGACCGGAAACGAAGCACCGTGGTGGCCAGCCCATTGAACACGAATGACCAGATCACGCCAAAAGCATAGGCTTCACCCAATGCGTAGGTATTTCCCCGGGAAGCGATGATGGCGATCAACTGCAGAGCCACGACCATGTTGATCATTCGATACGTCGTGCCGTACTTTCGATGCGGGGCTCGGAACCAGTCTGTCAGGACACCGTCTTCGCTAACACGGTTAAGAACGCTGTTGGACCCGATCATTGCCGTGTTTACCGCGCCGGCAAGCATCAGAAACCCGACGATTACGATAAAGGCGTTAAACAGCAGGCGCAGCGGAAGGGGTCCCACCAGGTGCATCGCGACTCCGCTGATCAGGTTTTCATAATATTGCGGTCTGACGGACTGAGGAATGATGGCATAAGCGAAAAATGAGACCAATGCGGTAAAGCAGATGGAGAACACAAAGATGACAATCGCCGCGCGGACCAGATTCTTATGCTTGGGATGTTCCAGTTCCCGATAAACCTGCGCCAGGGACTCCTCGCCCGACATGGCCAGGATGGAATGCCCGAAGGCGATCAGGATCCCGATAAGCCCGAGGAGTGTGCCTGCGTTCGGCGGCAATCTAAATCGATGCTCTTCCCGCGCATTCTCCGATGAGGCGGTCAGGGTCGGTGTGTCCGGGTTGGCCTCGATGCGCAGCGCTCCGGGAGCAATCTTAGGCAACCAGCCTACCGCATCCGGATTGAAGGAAAGATTGCGGCCCACGGGCGCGGGAGGCAGGCGACGATTCTCCGGCCTTGAGACGATCGTGAGGCTGCTCCAGAAGATCAGTATCACCACCATCGTCGTGGTCACATACATGATCTTCAACGCATCCTCTGAAGATTCGTGAATGCCCTTGGTATTTCTGCGCCAGAAGTAGCACGTAATGAGAACCGCTATGACGGCTGCCAGGAGATTGAGGCTTTCTTCGGCGGGAGCCCAGCCGTATCCGAAATAGACCAGCGTGGCCTGCAGCAGCTTGACGATGTACTGGCCGGCGGCAACACCGGAAATCGGACCGGTGAGAATGTAATCAAACATTAAGGCTGAAACTGACACCTTTGCCAGAGTTGAGCCCATCGCTTCACGTACCACGCGATAAACACCGGCGCGCGTAAACATCGCACAAGACTCAACATAAATGGCTCGTACGGCCGTGGAGAAAAGCATCACGCCCAGAATGAACCATGGGGCCGACTGCCCTACCGCCTTTTCAGCTATTCCCCCGGCGTAAAAGGCCGACGAGCCCAGATCATTCAGCACGATGGCGGCGGCGCGCCAAAAAGAAATAAAACTGAGCATGACGGTGGTCGCAACCACCACTTTGACTTTGGTTGAGGTTCGAGGCTGTGACTCTGCAGGAGGTGAGCCAGGCGCCGGAGTATCCACCATACAAGAATTATTATTCTACGCCGCAGGCGCTGCAATGCGGAAGGGCGAGCGGGAGGAAATGACCGAGACGCGCGCGTGAGCTAGCGGACTCTGGATGGTCATTAGTCATTCGTCATTCGTTTTTGTGCAAACTTGGCTGAACTTTCGCACAGTTAATGACTGATGATTAATGACTATCGACACCACAGGGTCCGCTTGCTTACGGGCGTGTTGCCCAAATCGGAACAGAATGGAGACGGCTACATTCTGTTCACCGCAGAGCCGCCGAGAACGCCAAGTTTCGCTGAGGTTGTGATGAAACTCTGCGGAAACTCGGCGTTCTTTGCGGCTCTGCGGTGAATACAACGTGTCCGTCTACGGCCGGCTTCGTTTTGGGCAACACGCCCTTACGCGCGCGGCTCGGTCGGTAACACTTAGCTCATTCCTCAAACCGCTTGAACACTTCATCTCTTCCACGGGAACGAAGTTCCTGGTTCAACTCTTCAATGGCAAGACGAACCACATCCCGATGATGAATTTCCGGATGTCCCCCGGCGGTAATTTCCAGCCAGACGGAGTGAATCAGACTGATGTCTTCCTGCGTGAGATTGGGAGCGTGGGCACCCAGGTAATAAGTGCGGACATTGGCCGGGCCCGAGACGATTTTCAAGATGAGCTGCTTTCTTGTCCTGGCCGGAAGCCCTTCCCAGGCGGAGCCCGTGCGACGGCCTTGCTCATCCGGGCTCATCTTAGCCGATGCGCCGGCAACGATTTCGGCGACCTGGAGATTGTCGGCTGTCTGAACAATTGCCTGAAAGATGTCCGTTGTTGGAACCACTACCAGCTTCACCGGTTTGCCGTATTTTTCAGCCATGGCAACCACTTTGGAAAAGAGCATCTGTTCGTAATCAGAGAACGTGGAGGAATATTCCGTTCCTCCGGTAGTGCCCCGGACCATCTTTGACGTCATGACCACAACGTCACGCAGGTCGGGATTTACACGGTTCAAAACCCAGGCTAGGTGGCCCAGAGTATTGTAGTCCCGCACCGCCACAAGGATGCCGCCCGGCCGGCACTGCATCACACGGGAATCGACTACTTCCTTTTCGCTCAGGCGGAACTCATCGGTCATGGGCTTGTCGGCGCGGCGTTTTTCGTTGATTCTTTCCGAGACCACGAAAAGGCAGAAGAAAACCAGCGTGAAGGCAACACCGCTGATCGTCCCAACCTGCTTGGTGATCAGGTTGATTCCCGCGATCGACAGCAGAATCAGAGAAGTAATTCCGAGTCCCGCGGGGATTTCAGTCCTTCCAACTCGAATGTTAAAAGGGGCTTTCCATTCTCGCGGGGACTTATCCCTGAATCGAAGGATCAGAGTCGCGAGCGCATTAAATGTAAACGACCAAATCACGCCAAAGGCATACGCTTCACCGAGAGTATAAACGTCACCTTGTGAGGCGATGATCGCAGCCAGTTGCAGGATCACAATCAAATTGATCATCCGATAAGGAGTGCCGTATCTGCGATGCGGAGCGCGGAACCAGTCGGTCAACAAACCGTCCTCACTGACACGGCTAAGCACTCCGTGGGAACCGATAATCGCCGTGTTAACCGCACCCGAGAGCATGAGAACACCGACGGTCACGATGAAAGCGTTAAATAGCAGCCTCAGCGGCAGGGGACCAATCAGGTGCATGGCGATGCCGCTGATAAGGTTTTCGTAAAACTGGGGCCTGATGGATTGAGGGATAATGGCGTAAGCAAAGAATGAAACCAGCGAGGTGAACACGAGTGAATAAACGAAGATCACAAGACCTGCCCTGATCAGATTCTTGTGCTTGGGATGTCCCAGCTCCCGGTTCACTTCAGCCAACGACTCCTCGCCCGACATAGCCAGAATCGAATGGCCGAACGCCATTAAAATTCCGATCAGAGCCAGCAGTGCGCCGCGCGTTGGATTCAGACCGAAGCGCCATTCGCCCTTGTCTTCGGGGGCTGAAACGGCGGCACTCGCCTCGGGCGAGATAGGATGGACAGCATCCGGTGAGATTTGTGGAAGCCATCCCACTGCATCCGCGCTGAACGACAGATTGTCCGGTATCGGCGCAGGCGGCAGTCGTTGTGTCTCAGGCAGGGTAACGATGGTCGCCGTGCTCCAGGCGATCAGCAAGACCACCATCACGGTGGCCACGTACATGATCTTCAGACCGCCGTCGTAAGATTCATAAATCCCTTTGTTGTGGCGCCACCAGAAATGCAGCGTCACTGCGATGGCAATCCCGGCCGCCAACAGATTCATAGTGGCGACCGGAGGTTTCCACGGATGGCCCAGGTAAGTAGCTGTCTCGGACAGCAGCCTGACAATGTACTGTCCTGCCACTACTCCGGAAATCGGACCGGTCAGGATGTAGTCAAACATCAGCGCCGAAACAGACACTTTGGCAAGGGTCGAGCCCATCGCCTGGCGCACTACCCGGTAAACGCCGGCCCGGGTAAACATCACGCACGATTCGACATACACTGCGCGCACAGCATATGAAAAGAGCATTACTCCAAGAATGAACCAGGGAGCCGAATGGCCAACGGCCCTTTCCGCAATACCGCCCGCGTAAAAGGCCGAGGAGCCCAGATCGTTGAGGACAATAGCGGCTGCGCGCCAGAAGGAGATGAAGCTAAGCAGTACGGTGGTGGCAACCACCACCTTCACTTTGGGCGAGCTTTTAGGCTGTGAGTCTGCGCGTTCTGAATCCGCTACCGGTGCATCCCCCATAACAGCAGATTTATTCTATTCACACTGGTGAGCAATAGCCAACGAAGAATTGCAAGAATCCGCAAAAGACGGCGTATATTGGAAGAAACAGGCAAAAACAAGCAGTGGCTGGGCTCCCACCTGCACAAAGGCCGGTGGAGGGCAGAGTTTTGGACATTTTTGGAGAGACGGCCCGATGGCCGTCTCGGGCGAAGTCGACTGCAGCCATCCTCCGACTCTCCCCGAGACGTCCCCCAGGACGTCTTTCCGCGGCGCTGCAAACGACCTTTTTTCGCGCCTTCGCGGTTAAGCTTTCAGCGAATCAAAAATGGGGACAGTCCCCTTTTTTTAGTCAAAATGGGAGTCAAATGGGGACAGTCCCCAATTTAAAATGGGGACAGTCCCCAATTTAGCGGACGCCCAGCGCCTCTCGGGTTTTGTCATCGGCGCGTCCGGTGACCGGTAAATTATTGTCCCTCTGGAAGTTCATCAAGGCGCGGCGTGTCGCCGGCCCGATCTTTCCATCAATGGCACCCGTGTAATAACCCTTGTCCTTGAGCGCCCGCTGAATGTCACTGGCCGAGCTGCTCGACATTACTTTGCCCTGGGGCGCTGCAATCGTGCGCACCGAAAGTTCGGTTCCGACCGGCAGGTCGAGATCCTTGCTTCCCTGAGCCATGATTGATCCGGCCCCTGCAGCTCCTCCCACCAGGATGCCGATGGCCGCTCCCTTGGCTCCCCCGGCAATGGCGCCAATTACGGCTCCTGTCGCCGCTCCGATCCCGCCACGCTTGATCGTTTGTTTGCCGCGGCTGTGGCTTTCGACCCGGCCTTCAGGATCAACGCGGCTGACCGAATCTCCTCCCGACTCCCTTACCTGCACTACTTCCCCCCGGAACGGAGTGCTTTCGCCGTCGGTATACTGGATGCTGTCGAATGCCAGGCGCATGCTCGTGCGTCCCTCAAACTTCCCGCTCTTATTGATTGAAGCGATATGTCCGGTTACTACCGCGTCGTTGAATTGGCTGGGCGATGTTACCGAAGCGGAAAAGGTGTCGCCGACCTTGTTTGTGTGGCTGCTGATCGAATCGCGCAGCCTAATCGTAAGTTCCGTGCCTCTGGTGACGCGCTGGGCCGCGAAAACCGAAATCACTACAGCGGCAAACATACAATGTAAAAGAAAACCTTTTTTGAATGTGGTCATATCCGATCTCCTCTTTTTCAGTCTAGCATCGAGCACGAGTGAACATCTTTCAACGGACTGCAAGATGCTACAATCCGGCTTATGCATTGGGACGTGGTGATTGTCGGCGGCGGTCCTGCGGGAGCGATGGCCGGCATGCGTCTTGCCGGGAGCAGCCGCGTGCTGATCCTGGACAAGGAGTCGTTTCCGCGGGACAAACCGTGCGGCGGCGGCGTCAGCGCACGCATCGTGACCCGGTTTCCTTCCCTCCAACCGCTGCTTTCCGGCATTCCAGTCCGGCAGGTACACGGCGTAATCCTGCATTCGCCTTCGGGGCTGCGCTGCGCCTATCGACAGGCAAGTCCTCTTTACCTGATGATCCGGCGGGTGGAATTCGACCATCTGTTGTTAAGGGAAGCCGAAAGGCGCGGATGCACAGTGCGCTGTGAGACGGCCGTGCAGGTGCAGGCGGACAGCAGCGGCTGCCGTGTAAAAACGCGCCACAGCGACTACAACGCAAGTTTGGTGCTGGGCTGCGACGGGGCCAACAGCGTTGTTGCTCGAGTCACCGGATTGCGCCGCCGGTGGGATGACGAGAGCATGGCAATCGATATGATGGAGGAAACCCCCTACACGCGCCTCAATTACAGGGACCGTGACGTAATGGAGATCTTCTATGGTTTGGAAGACTCGCCTGGATACGCCTATGTTTTCCCCAAGACCGATCACCTGAACGTAGGCGTGGGGTGGAGAATGGATTACTTCAAGCGCCTTAAAAGAGGACCCGCCTACAGCCACCATCGTTCGACGGTCGACTCCTTGATTCGAAGCGGCCGTCTCGAAGGATCTTCCGATCCTGATCGATTCCAGCCATTTGTCGTTCCGGTTGGGGGCGTACTGCGACGAACCTATGCGGATCGAGTGCTGTTGTGCGGCGATGCCGCCGGTTTTGTTAACGCTTTTACTGCCGAAGGCATTTACTACGCGATGGTGTCGGGCGAACTGGCGGCTGAGGCCGCACTGCAGGCACTGCGGAACGGGAAGTTCGCAGCGTCTTCTCTGCGCATTTATCAAAAACTTTGGAACAAGGAGATTGGACCGGAGCTAAGTTTTTCCGTCAAGGTTCACCATCTGCTGTTGAATGACACCGGACGCATCGATCGCATTGTCGAAGCCGCCAACCGGGACCCTGGACTGCTCAAGACACTGGTGGATTACGTCACGGGCCGGATGGCGCATCGCGCTTTTCAGATATTTCTGCTGCGTCACGGCATGAGACAATCGCTGAACCGATACTGGAAGCCGGCGGCATTCCGTGAACGGGAGACACATTTATGAAATGGACGGAGAGCTCCACCTTCAACTGGACCTCCACGATCACAAATCTGGAAAGCAAAAGGAAAGTGGCAAGGCTGATTGCCCAACGGGTGAATACGGGTGACGTGATCGGCATAGGTTCGGGTTCTACCGCCTATGTCGCTCTTGAGGAAGTTGCGGCCCGGATGCGCTCTGAAAAACTGGATTTTGTCGGCATCCCCACCTCCTACGAAACGGAACTGGCATGCCGGCGCTTCGGCATCCGCTGCGCTTCGCTGCTGGAACATCGGCCGGACTGGGCCTTCGACGGAGCCGATGAAATCGACGGCGACGGAAATCTGATTAAGGGACGGGGCGGCGCCCTTTTCTCCGAAAAGCTCGTCGACGGCGCCGCAGCCAGGCTTTTTATCATCGCCGACCGAAGCAAGCTGGTTTCGCGACTGGGAACGACCTTTCCTATTCCGGTTGAAGTCCATCCGCCGGCGGCGCGTTGGGTGGAGCATCAGATTCGCGAATTAGGAGCGACGGAGATTCAGGTCCGCTCGGCATCGGGCAAAGACGGCCCTGTTTTCACCGAGCACGGCAACATAATGCTCGACGTCAGATTCCAACAGATCGGTGCGTCGCTGGAAAAGGACCTGAAATCCATCTGCGGCGTCATTGAAAGCGGGCTGTTCTGGGGCTACCGGCCGGAAGTGATTGTGGCGGATTAGAAACCGCCAGGTTTTCGCCTGAATCACGATATTTGCGAATGCGGATTGCGGAATGCGGAATGCGGAATATAGACAACTTAATTCTTTAGAGCTGAGACTAACTCGGCGCTTATTCCGCATTCCGCATTCCGAAATCCGCATTTGATGCGGCGTTGACAATGGCCTGCGGCATCACACTTTGCATGATTCACCTGCGCGCTGTTTCAAAGATTTTCCATCTTCGCAAACCGGTCGTCGCCCTTCAGAATGTGGATCTTTCCATATCCTCAGGTGAAATGGTCGGCGTGATGGGATCGTCAGGATCCGGAAAAAGCACGCTGCTGAACCTGATCGGCGGGCTCGATCGCCCCACTTCGGGGACCGTCGAGGTAGCAGGCTCCGTGCTCAACACGCTTAAGGATGACGCGCTGACCAGGCTGCGCCGGGAGAAGATCGGGTTCATTTTTCAGTTTTTCAACCTGATCGCGACCCTCACCGCGTTTCAAAACATCGCGCTTCCCTTCCTGCTCAGGCATAAGTCCCGCGGCGAAATCAGTGACGGCGTTTCCAGGCTGCTCGAACTGGTCGGCCTCGCGGATCGGGCCGACCACCTGCCGGATGAACTTTCCGGTGGAGAACAACAGCGCGTCGCGATTGCGCGCGCGCTCGCATTTTATCCGCCCGTGCTGCTCGCCGACGAACCGACCGGAAACCTGGATTCAGAAACCGGCGATGAAATATTGAACCTGCTCCGCGATGTACAGCAACAGTTCCGGACCACCGTCGTGATGGTGACCCATGATCCCAGGGCTGCCTCTTTCTGCGAGCGCCTGATCCGGCTCAAGGATGGCCGCATCATTGCCGACAGCCGCAACTCTGAAAGTCTAAAGTCTGAAAGTCGAAGGTCGAAAGTCTGAAAGCAAACCGCGAAGGCGCGAAGGCACGAAGAGAATTTGCTTGTTCGCGCCTTCGCGCCTTCGCGGTTAAGCTTTTCGTTCGGACTTTCAGACTTGGAGAATTTGAATGGGCCTCTGGCTGATCAGCTTTCGAAATTTCAGGATCAACTGGCTTAAGAACCTGCTTACTACTTTCGGCATTGTTCTCGGCGTCGCCGTGTTTTTTGCCATGCGAACGGCAAACCTGTCGTTGCGAGAAGGTTTCCGCAACACGCTTGATCGAGTGGCCGGCAAAGCTCAATTACAAGTCACGGCCGGCGAGGTAGGCTTGCCGGAGGAACTGCTCGAGAAGGTGCAACGCGTTGAAGGCGTCGATATGGCTGTTCCGGTAATCGAGGCCGTCGTTCAAACCGAGATCCGCGAGGAAGGTAACCTGCTCATCCTGGGAGTCGATTTCACGGGAGACACCCGGCTGCGCGGATATCAGTTGGAAGATCAATCCAATGCTGAGATTGATGACCCGCTGCTATTCCTGGCGCAGCCGGACTCGATCTGCCTGACGCACGAATTTGCGCTGAGAAACCACATCCAAGTGGGCGACGCAATCACTGTGGAAACAGCGCTTGGACCGCGGCGCTTTGCAGTCCGCGGCTTGATAGCGCCCGGCGACCTGGCGACGGCGTTCGGCGGAAACGTTGCCGTAATGGACATTTATGCGGCGCAGTACATGTTCAGCCGCGGGCGACACTTTGACCGCATCGATATCACCCTGCAACCCGGCATTGCCATTGATTCGGCGCGTTCCGCCCTGAGAAGGCAACTGGGAGTCGGTTTCAAGGTAGACACCCCGGACCAGCGCGGCAAGCAAATGGAAAACCTTACCTCAGGATTTAGCATCGGCTTGTTCCTCAGCAGTCTGATCGCGTTGTTGGTGGGCGTTTTCCTGATCTTTAATTCTTTTGCTGTTTCCGTGACGCGCCGGCGCAAAGACATCGGCATCCTGAGGGCGCTGGGAGCCACCCGCCGTCAGATTGAGTGGCTTTTCATCGCGGAAGCTCTATTTATGGGAACAGCCGGATCGTGCGCCGGAGTTGCCATCGGATGGTACGCCGCCCGTGGGGTAATTTCTTTCATGGACCGGGTGGTTCGCGAATCCTACAACGTAAGCGTCAAGACGGTCACGGTGCAAACCTCCCTTGCTTTCATTGTTCTTGCCGTAGCTCTTGGAATTTCCGCTTCTCTGATAGGCGCGCTGATTCCGGCGCGCGCGGCTGCCCGGGTCGATCCCGTGCTCGCCTTGCAGAAGGGAAAATTTCAGATGCTGATGGCAGGCGAATCACGACGCAGGCGCCTGATTGGGGGCACGCTGCTGGTCGCCGCGCTTGCGTTTTCATTTTTTGCTCCGGGAGCAGGGCTTACCGCGCAATATGCCAACTTCATCCTCGTTTTCGTGGGATTGGCCCTGCTGGTTCCCTCCATCGCGCATGGCCTGGCACGGTTGCTGCGGCATCCCTGGCAGCGATTTTTCGGCGTGGAAGGAGCACTCGCCTGTGACAGCCTGATCCAGGCGCCGCGCCGCACCTCGTCTACGGTCGGAGCCCTGATGTTCAGCCTCGCCTTCACCGTCTCAAACAGCACGCTCACCGTGAGCATCAAGCAGTCTTTCCTCAACTGGATGAAACAGACCATAAATGCCGATATGTTTGTCACCTCCACGGAAAACCTTGCGTCGCGCGTCTTCCATTTCCCCCCTGCAATGGCGGCCGACCTTGCCGCCGTCCCCGGCGTCCGCCAGGTCGATTCAGTGCGGATACTGAACCATGATTATCGCGGGAATCCTGTTCTGCTCTTCAGCATCGAGATGTCACACTTTTTCCGGCGAGCGAGTTTCATACTAAAAGAGGGCAACGCAGGCACCATCGAGCGCGCCCTGACGGGATCGGATGCGGTGATCGTATCGGACAACTTTTCCTATCTCTACAATATTCATTCCGGCGACACACTGGAGCTTGCCACGCCCACCGGTCTGGTGCGATTTAGAGTCGCGGCTGTGATGGAGGATTACGGATCGGACAAGGGGACGGTCGCGATGGACCGGCAGACCTACGTCAGGCACTGGAAAGATGATCTGGTGGATACCTTCGACCTGATGCTCGAACCGGGCGTATCGGCTGAGAATGTAAAACGCCTGATTTTGTCCCGTCTCGGGCTCCAAAAACGCTTGTTTGTTCTTACCAACGAGGATTTTCGCGCAAAAATCATCGCTATCATCGATCAGTTCTTCGCTCTCTCCTACGTACAGATCATCGTCGCCATGGCAGTAGCGATCCTGGGGATTATCAATACGCTGTTCATCTCTATTTCGGATCGACGTCGTGATATTGGAATCTTCAAAGTGGTGGGAGGGTTGCAGCGCCAGGTTCGAAAAATGATTCTGCTGGAAGCCTGCTGCATATCGCTGATTGCCACATTGCTGGGGGTCGTTTCGGGGGCTTACCTTGCTTATTTCACAAACCGAACCATCGGCCTCACATTTTCGGGATGGTGGATTCCCTACACCTTCGCCTGGAGCACGGCGCTGCTGATATTCCCCATTATGGTCGCCGTGGGCGTGCTGTCGGCATGGTACCCTGCAAATACCGCGGTCAAACTGCCACTGGTGGATGCGCTCGGATATGAATAAAACTCTTTTCACCACAAAGACACAAAGGGCAGCAAGAGTCTTTGTGATCTTTGTGTCTTTGTGGTTCATCCTTTGCTTTGCCCACGTAAATGCGGCCAGCGCCCTGGAGATGATGCAGAAGGTAGACCAGCAGGCGCGCAGCCACAGTGAGCAGCACCTGGGAAGCCTCGAAGTTCACGACAAGGGGGGTAAGGTCCTGAAAAAAGCGTGGCAGTCGTGGCGAACCGGATTCGGCGGCAACAGCAAAATCATAGTGCGGTTCACCGCGCCCGCCGAAGTAAGAGGTGTAGGCCTGCTGATCATAAACCACACGCGCGGCTCTTCAGACCAGTGGTTGTACACCCCTTCTATCCAGCGGGAGCGGCGCATCGCGCCGCAGGACCGCTCGGTGCGCTTTCTGGGAACGGACTTCTCCTACGAAGACATGGAGCAGCGGGACATCAACGACAGCGAATACGAACTGCTGGCAGAGGAGACTCTCACCGGCAGCAGCGTTTACAAGATCAAGGCAACACCGAAAAAGGACGTCCGTTCGCAGTACTCGTTTCTCTTCCTTTGGGTTGATAAGAACACCTGGGTAATTCCGGTGACCGAGTTTTACACTGACGGCAAGCTGATAAAGAAGCTGTTCGCCCGTTCGGTCGAAAAAATCCAGAACATCTGGACTCCCCAGGAGTTTGAAATGCAGGACGTAAGGCGCAGCAGTCGCACTATTATTCGATTGTCCGGAGTGCAGTACAATCAGCCCGTCTCCGACGATATTTTCACTTTGCGCAGTCTTCGATCCAATCCGTGACTGAATTACGAAATGGATCCAAATGTGGATTTCGGAATGCGGAATGCGGAATATATCCAGGTTAAGCTTCGGAAGACGAGATCGAATCTCTGGCCCATTTCGCATTCCTTACTCCCAAATCGGCATTCGGATACATACGGCATTCCAGAATCTACATTTGGGTCCATTCCGCATTCCGCATTCCCAAATCCGCATTTTCGAACAGCGCCTTCGGCGTTTGATTTTTCTTCTACTGCCGAACCTGGCCATCAACGCATCACTCAGTGCCGCCGGAAAATGGACGGTTGAGGGCTTTTGGGAAAACCGCGGATTTCTTTACGCTGCAAATTCCTGCTCCGGCTGTCCTCACACCGAGGCAGACAGCCATCTTCAGACCCAAATACAATATCGATTCGGCAAAAACATCTTTGTTTTCGAGCCCAGCATCTGGATGGACACGCGCCATCAGGTGAGGAGAAACCAGGCGAGCTATTCCGATCGAACAGACCAAAGGCCGGTTCTTTCGACAAATGAGTTCTATTTGCTGATACCCCTCGGATCCCTGGACCTTCGGGTGGGAAAACAGAAAATTGTCTGGGGGCGCGCCGACGGTTTCAATCCAACCGATAATCTCACGCCATTCGATTATCTCGATTTGATGGAGAACGAGCGGATCGGCGTTACTGCTCTGCGAGCCCGACAGTACTGGGGCTCGGCCAGTCTTGACATGGTGTGGATTCCCACTTTCACCCCTACCCGTCTCCCTTTGCTGGCACAGCGGTGGTTCCCATTGCGCGCGCGAGACCAGGCCCGTGGTGTGGAAGTTCGATCCAGTGTGAAATATCCTGCAACCACACCGGCACACTCGCAGGTCGCGCTGCGCTGGGATGACAGCCGCAGAGGCTGGGATTACTCCGCGTCTTATTTCTCCGGCTGGAATGACATCCCTGACTATAACATTCAGTTCGCAGTTTCGTCCCGAAGCGTGCAGCTTGATCTGGCGAGAAGCTTCAGCAGATTGCAGGTGATCGGAGCTGATTTTGCCGGAGTGCTGGGAGGGCGGGCATTGCGAGGCGAGTTTGGTTTCTTCCGGCCCGAAAGGAAAAATAACTTACCGCTCATCAACGATCGGCGAAACTATATCCAGTACGCTCTGGGAACTGATTGGCGCTGGGGCGACTGGTATGCAATCGCTCAGTGGGTAGGTGACAACTCGCTGGGAACTCGCTCCACCTTCGACATTCCGGGAGGACCACCCCGGTTTCCCGACCGGGGCTTCGGGCAGGCGGTCCTGGGAAGGGTGGAGAGAACCCTGAATTCCTGGAGCAGCGTCCACGTCAATGCAGTGATACGATTTCAGGATGCGGATTTCCTGCTGAAGCCGGAATATCTTTATGATATTTCACAGTCGTGGAAACTGCAGGCGGGATTCCTGATTTTGGGCGGGCACAGGAGTGGCTTCCTCGGCCAGTACCATGAAAACAGCCGCATGTACATCAGATTGAAGCAGAGCTTTTAGTATTCAGTTGTGCCAGTTTGGTACGTGGCATTTTGGCCACGAAGGCACGAAGACACGAAGAACAAAGATTGAGTTAGAAGTGCCGCTTCTCCGACAACCCGATCGAGTTATGAGAAGTGTCACTTCAAAATAACTAGTGATTCTTCGTGTCTTCGTGCCTTCGTGGCAAACTCCACTTCATACAGAAGGAGAACTCATGCAGCACAGTGAGGGCTTTTTGAAAATCGTGAATGCTTCGAAGGCGAGAATCAAACAAACCAATGTGGACGAAGTGGCGCGGCGACTGGAAAAAGGCGAGAAGCTTGTCCTGATCGACGTTCGTGAAGACAACGAATGGGAAAAGGGTCATGCCAGGGGGGCGGTGCATCTGGGCAAAGGCATCATAGAAAGAGATGTCGAAAGCACCTTTCCCGACAAGAACCAGGAGTTAATTCTGTACTGCGGCGGAGGCTACCGGTCCGCGCTGGCGGCCGATGCCCTGCAGCAGATGGGCTACAAAAACGTGATCTCAATGGATGGGGGCTGGAAGGCATGGAAGGGTAGAAATCTGCCCACGGAAGGGGACTGAGGGATGAGGGATGGAGGAACGTAGGGATCGAGGGATCGAGGGATGGAGGGATCGAGGGATCGAGGGAGGGAGGGATGGAGGGATGGAGAGATGGAGGGATGGAGGGATTGAGGGATACAGATTTCGGCTCTCAGTCCCTCCCTCCCGCAGTCCCTCAGTCCCTCAGTCTCTCAGTCTCTCAGTCCCTCAGTCCCTCCCTCCCTCAGTCCCTCCCTCTCTCAGTCCCTCAGTCTCTCAATCCCTCAATCCCTCAATATCCTTTATACTCTCGTTATGCCTTCAAAAACGGAATCGGCCAGCCATCAGGAACCGCATGAAGAGAGCCGGAGGAATTCTGAGTTTCTCAGTAAATTAATCTCCAGTTCAAACGACGCTATCGTAACCACGGATCTGCACGGCCGAATCGATTTCTGGAGCAAGCCGGCCGAGCAGATGCTCGGTTATACCTTGCGCCAGGCCCTGGGAAAACCGGTGACCGAGATTTACTTTGCCGGCAAGCAGGAGGCAGAGCGCGTGATGCGGCATCTTCTCAGCGGCGCGAAAGTGCAGAACTGGGAGACCGTATTGAAGAAGGTCGACGGCAGCTCCATTCACGCCAGCATCTCGATTGCGCTGCTGAAGAATGAAGCCAGCGAGGCGGTCGGGACGCTGGGAATTGTGCGCGACATTTCCGAAGTCAAGCAACTGCAGGAGCAGGTCCGCAGCTCCGAGCGCATGGCTACCATCGGTGAGCTTTCGACTCATATCGCACACGAAATCCGCAACCCGCTTTCCTCCGTGAAGATGAACATGCAAATCCTGGCGCGATCACAGGAATTGCAGGGCCGCGCCCGCGAGCACCTGAACATTGCCCTGCAGGAGATTGATCATCTGGAGTCGATTCTGTCGGAGATCGTCGATTTTGTGCGGCCGCAGAAGCTGGAAAAGGAGCAGGCCTCGCTGCGGCAGATCATGAGTGAAGCCTTGCTGATGGCAGAAGATTCTCTGAGCAAATCGGAAGTTGAAGTCGTTCAAGACTACGATGCAAAGCTGCCGCCGCTGCGGCTCGATCCGGTGCGGATGCGGCAGGTTTTCCTGAATTTGATCCTCAATGCGATTCAGGCAATGGCAGGTCGAGGAAAGCTTTCTATCGCCATCCGCCCTGCAAGCGAGTCCCGATCGGCTGAGTCACAATCCAGGACCGGCGCTTTTCAAGTGGCTGAAATCCAGGATACTGGCAGCGGCATTCCCGCGTTGCGCCTTGCTCAGATATTTGAGCCTTTCTTCACTACGCGCAGCGACGGCACCGGTTTGGGACTCACCATCACAAAACGGATCATCGAAGCGCACCATGGCAGTATCCATGTCGAGTCGGCGGAAGGAAGCGGGACGACTTTCCGAGTCTTTCTGCCTGCCGGCCAGTGACCATGCGCGACAAAATCCTGGTTGTCGATGACGATCCTTCCATAGTCCGCACGCTGACGTTGTATTTCTCGGACCGGGGGTTTGAAGTACAGAGCGCCCGCACGGCGCATGAGGCGCGGCGGCATTTCACCGAAGATGCGTGGGATGCCGTGCTGCTGGACATACGGCTGGCGGACGCGAACGGGCTTGAGTTGCTCGGCGAGATACATCGGCAGGACTCCAGTGTCCCGGTCGTGGTGATGACCGCCTTTCATGACATGCCTACCGCCGTCCAGGCGATAAAGCTGGGCGCCTGCGAATACATCCACAAGCCGATCGCGCTCGAAGAACTGGATGACGCGCTGGCCAAGGCGCTGGCAATGCGTCAGATGGCCCAGCGAGCCGACCGGTCCTTCGCCAGCGTGCCATCAGAATTGAAACTGGAGGATCTGGTCGGCAAAAGCAAATCCATGCTCGCTATTTTCAAAACGATCGGCATGGTTTCCAAGAGTAAGACGACCGTATTGATTACCGGTGAAAGCGGGACAGGCAAGGAGTTGATCGCTCGGGCCATCCACGATTTCACGGATCCGCAGCAGCCCTTTATAACCGTGAATTGTTCAGCCCTGGTGGACAATCTTCTGGAAAGCGAGCTGTTCGGTCATGAAAAGGGCGCCTTCACCGGAGCTTATGCGCCCAAGCCGGGCAAATTTGAGCTCGCTGACAAGGGAACGCTCTTCCTCGACGAAGTCGGGGAAATGTCGGCTGCGATGCAGGTAAAGCTGTTGCGGGTTCTTCAGGAGCGGATCTTCGAGCGCGTGGGAGGCACACGGCCGATCAGCACAGACGTGCGAATCATCGCGGCGACTCATCGTGATCTGGATGCGATGGTGCGGCGCGGGCAGTTTCGCGAAGACCTGTTCTACCGTTTGAATGTCGTCAACATCCGAGTGCCGCCGCTGCGGGAGAGGCGCGAGGACATTCCCGACCTGGTACAGCACCTGGTAAACCGGATCAACCATGAACTGAATCGGAATGTGAGGCGTATCCCGCGCGAGACAATGCAAAAGCTCCAGCAGCATGCCTGGAACGGCAACGTCCGGGAACTGGAAAATTATTTGCGCAGGGCGGTGCTGATGTCACCGGCGGACATTCTGCTGGAACAGGAGTTCGATCTGTTTCAGGAAGAGCGATCGCATGAGGAAACCGCCGCCGGCCGAAGCGGCGGATTTGCGCAGTTGGAGGAGGTGGAAAAGGAGCACATTCGCAAGGCGCTCGAGCACGCCCATGGAAACAAGAGCATGGCCTGCCGCCTGCTGGGCATTTCCCATCCCACACTGCAGAGAAAGATTCGCAAGTATGGGCTGTGAGGAACCTGGCTTGGTGTCTTGGTGGTTGAGATTTTTTTCACCACCAAGGCACCAAGCTCCTGAACTTCCTTACTGCATGACTAAGATCAATGACGAATGACCATTGACCAATGACCTATTCCTACAGATCCGCTCGTGTGATGGCGCCTTCCGAGGCGGACGACACCTGTGCCGCATATTTGGCAAAAACTCCAGAAGTGTAGCGCGGCGCTTTCGGTTTCCATGAGGCCAGTCGCGACTGGATCTGCTCGGGAGACAGGTCAACCTCCAGGCGGCGATTGTTGATGTCAATCACGATCGTGTCTCCTTCCTGGATGAGGGCAATCGGTCCTCCCTTTGCAGCCTCCGGTGCAACATGTCCGATCATCAGGCCTCGCGTGGCTCCGCTGAAACGTCCGTCCGTGACCAGAGCGACTGATTCGCCCAGCCCCTCGCCGACAATGGCAGCCGTGACCCCGAGCATTTCACGCATGCCTGGTCCTCCGCGAGGACCTTCGTATCGAATCACCACCACGTCTCCCGCCCGCAATCCGTGTGAAGTTAGCGCCTTCATTGCGTCCTCTTCACAATCGAAAACGCGGGCCGGCCCGCGATGCTCCGTCCGCTCGTGTCCTGCTACTTTGACCACTGCTCCATCCGGAGCCAGATTCCCGCGCAGAATGACCAGGCCGCCGGTCGACTTTATCGGTTTGCTCACCGGCCGCACCACGTCCTGCCCGGGTGTTTCCACCACATTCCGAACACCTTCGGCCAGCGTGGTGCCCCCCGCGGTCATCTGCTTTCCATCCACCAGCCCCGCATCGATCAGGCGTTTGACGATAATTGGAATACCTCCCGCGCGATCGACGTCTACGGCGACATACTTTCCACTCGGCTTCAAATCGGCAATCAATGGAGTGCGCCTGCTGATGCTGTCGAAGTCTTCCATCGCCAAAGGAATGCCTGCTTCTGATGCCATCGCCAGCAAGTGCAAAACGGAATTAGTAGAACCTCCGGTCGCGGCAACGCCGGCAATGGCATTCTCGAAGGCCTTGCGCGTGACAATGGCGCTGGGGCGAATATCGCGCCGCTGCAGTTCCATGATCATCTTCCCGCAACGGACGGCAACTTCGTTTTTACGGGGATCGGTGGCTGCCACGCTGGCAGTTCCCAATGGCGCAAGACCGATGAACTCCATTACCGTGGCCATCGTGTTGGCTGTGAACTGCCCGCCGCAGGCCCCCGCCCCGGGACAAGCCACGTTTTCCAACTCGTAGAGATCCTGGTCGGTCATTTTTCCCGCGGCGTTGGCGCCGATCGCTTCATAGACATCCTGAATCGTGACGTCTTTACCTTTGTATTTGCCCGCGGCGATGGACCCGCCGTAGAGAATCAGACCCGGAACGTCCAGGCGAAGGAGCGCCATGGCCGCGCCGGGAATGGTTTTATCGCAGCCCACCATCGCGACTATGGCGTCAAACATGTAGCCTCTTCCGACAAGCTCGATGGAATCGGCGATCACTTCGCGGCTGATCAGCGAAGCCTTCATCCCCTCGGTTCCCATGGTTACTCCATCGCTGATGGAAACCGTGTTGAACTCCATCGGAGTTCCCCCCGCGGCGCGCACTCCCTCTTTGACCTTTGCAGCAAGCTGGCGCAGGTGAAAATTGCAGGGCATCGTCTCAATCCAGGTGTTGGCGATGCCCACAATGGGCTTTCGCAGGTCTTCGTCGGTAAAGCCGATGGCCTTCAGCATGGAGCGGGCACCGGCCCGCTGGCGACCTTCCAATATGGTGCGACTTTGAAGTTTGGGAGTATTCATATTTCTCCTGGAAAGAGATTTTCACCACCAAGGCACCAAGACACAAACAGACGAGTGGCAGGGAGTGGCCGGTCAGCCCCGCAACATCGCGCCAAGCCCCCAGTTGCATGGCTGACCGGCCACTCCCTTCCACTCGTCTCCCTTTGTGCCTTGGTGCCTTGGTGGTGAAAATTTCATGCGCGAATTTCTGCAACTAACTGCTAGCTTTGCTCGTCGGGCCGGACCGTTACCGGATCCAGAAACTGCATCATGCCGCGAAGTTCTGCTCCCACTTTTTCGATGGGATGTTCTTGTTCCTTCTTACGAGTGGAATTGAACCAGGGCCGTCCCGCCTCGTTCTCCTTGATCCATTTCTGCGCGTAGGTCCCGTCCTTGATTTCCCGAAGCATGCGCTTCATCTCTGACCGGGTCCGATCGTCCACAATTCTGGGGCCGCCCGTGTAATCGCCGTGCTCGGCAGTGTCGCTGATCGAGTAGCGCATGTAATTCAAGCCGCCGCGGTACATCAAGTCCACAATCAGCTTCAACTCATGAAGGCATTCAAAATAAGCGATCTCGGGCTGATAACCCGCCTCTACTAGGGTTTCGAAACCCGCCTTCACCAGCGCGCTTGCGCCCCCGCACAATACCGCCTGCTCTCCAAAAAGATCAGTCTCGGTTTCTTCCGAGAACGTCGTCTCAATCAGGCCGGCTCGCGTCGCCCCCAGCGCCTTTGCATAGGAGAGCGCCAGCGCCTTTGCTCGGCCGGTCGAATCCTGGTGCACGGCAAGCAGGGCTGGAGTCCCTCCGCCTTCAACGAAGACCTCGCGGACGCGGTGTCCCGGAGACTTCGGGGCAATCATGGTGACGTCGACATTCTTTGGAGGAACGATGGTGCCGAATCGAATATTGAATCCGTGGCTGAACATCAGCATTTTTCCCGCGCTCAAATGCTTTTCGATCTCCTCCCGGTACAGCTTTGACTGCCGCGTATCCGGTACCAGGATCATAATCACGTCGGCCCATTGGGAAGCATCCGAGACGCTTTTTACGGTCAGGCCGGCCGCCTCCGCCTTCGCCCGTGATTTGCTTGGCGAATGCAGGCCCACCGCCACATTGACTCCGCTGTCCTTCAAATTGAGCGCGTGAGCATGTCCCTGAGATCCGTATCCAAGAATCGCGACCTTTTTTGATTGAATCAGCTTCAGATCAGCATCCTTGTCGTAATAAATCTTTGCCATTAATCCCCCCTAAATTCAAATGCGGAATGTGGAATTCGGAATGCGGAATGTAGAATCTACACAAATGCGGAATGGGGAATAGACACAAATGCGGAATGGGGAATGCGGAATTCGGAATAAAAGGAAGTAACCCGGTTTAGCTTCGACGACCTTGCCTGAAGATTATTCCGCATTCCGCATTCCAAATTCCCATTTCGTATTCCCCATTCCGCATTTCGAACTCTCATTCCGCATTCCCCATTCCGCATTCCCCATTCCGTATTTCTTCCCCTGTATCCGGCTGTTCCTGCTTTAACAGCGGCTCGCCCCGTGCCATGGCCACACTTCCGGTGCGAACCATTTCCAGAATCCCGAACGGCCGGAGCAGGTCCAAAAGAGCCTCTATCTTAGCCTCGCTTCCCGTAACTTCAAGAATTAACGTGGTAGTGGTGGCATCCACAACCCGAGCGCGGAAAACGTCCACAATTTGAAGAATCTCCGAGCGGGTGTCGGCAGCCGCGCGCATTTTGATCAACGCCAGATCCCGGATCACCGACGGAATTTCGGTGACATCGTCAACGCGCAACACATTTACCAGCTTGTACAGGTTCTGTTCCACGCGTAAAACACTGGTTTGATCGCTGTCGATCACAATCGTCATGCGTGACACGCCAGGTTTTTCGGTATGACCCACGGTCAGAGACTCAATATTGAAGGCGCGCCGCCGGAACAACGACGCCACGCGATTGAGCACTCCGGGTTTGTCCTCTACGTAAGCCACCAGTGTATGCAGCATTAGTTACTTTTTCAGGCGGAATCTTGCTAAAAAGTTACGGGTTACGGGTTTTGGGGTTGCGAGTTGGCCCTGTTCTCTCTGTGTCCCTGTGGTGAAAAAGACCGGCATGGAGCCGCACTGAACTCGGAACCCGAAAACCCGTAACCCGCAAACCAGTTGCGAAGTTACGGATCGGCGCCCGTTTCGGCCAGCGGGGTAGGACGGCGGATCATCTTTTCCAAATCTGCTCCGGCAGGAACCATGGGAAATACTGAATCTTCCTGCTCCACGCAGAAGTCTACAATCACGGCTCCCGAGTCTTCCATTGCCTGCTGGTAAGCTGATGCAACGTCAGCGCGCCTGGTGACTTTAATGCCTTTAAGACCGTGCGCCTCTGCCAATTTGACGAAATCGGGGTTGCGCAGCGGAGTGGCGGCATAGCGCCTTTCATAGAAGAACTCCTGCCATTGCCGCACCATTCCAAGGTACCCGTTATTTATAATGGCGATGTTGATTTTGATATTCTCCTGAGCGGCCGTCGAAAGCTCCGCAGCCGTCATCTGAAACCCGCCGTCTCCCACAATCGCCCAGACGTTGGCGTCGGGCCGGGCGAATTTTGCGCCGATAGCGGCTGGAACTGCAAATCCCATGGTTCCCAACCCGCCCGATGTAATCAGGGTCCTCGGCCGGCTGTGCTTGTAGTATTGGGCTTCCCACATTTGATGCTGCCCCACATCGGTGACGACCACGGCGTCTCCTTTGGTGAGCCGCCACAGATCGTGGATCACGTGTGCCGCGTAGAGGTGGCCCTCATCCGGCAGGCACTGGATATCGCGCACGGCAACTTCACCTTTCATCTCGTTGATGTGAGTTATCCAGGCGTCGTGACTCTTCTCGGAGACATGCGGTAACAGGTCAAGCAGTCCCTCTCGCAAATCGCTGATAATCGCCACGTCGACTTTGACATTCTTATTGACCTCTGACGGATCAATTTCAATGTGGATCTTCTTGGCGTTGAGGGCATAGGTTTTCAGGTTTCCGGTAACGCGGTCGTCAAACCGCATGCCGAATGCGAGCAGCAGATCAGCCTCCTGAATCGCGTTATTCACCCATGCCTCGCCATGCATTCCCATCATTCCGAGATTCAGGGGGTGCGCGGCCGGGATGCCTCCCAGACCGAGAAGCGTCATGGCGATGGGGGTTCCGGTCTTTTCGGCAAACTGGAGCAGCTCGCTTCCGCTGTTGGACATGATTACGCCATGGCCCGCCAGAATGAGCGGGCGCCGGGCGCTTGCGATCAATTCAGCAGCTTTTTTCAGGTCCGCGGAAAACGCGCGCAGCTTGGGTCGATACCCTGGCAGGCGCAGTGGTGTTTCGTTCCACTGAAACTCGGCGCTTGCCTGCTGGGCGTCTTTGGTGATGTCGACCAATACGGGCCCGGGCCTGCCCGATTCTGCGATGAAGAAAGCCTCGCGAATTGTCTCCGCTATTTCCTCGGCTCTCGTTACCAGAAAGTTGTGCTTGGTAATCGGAAGCGTTATACCTGTGACATCCACTTCCTGAAACGCATCCGTTCCAATCACTTTTGATCCGACCTGGCCGGTAATGCAGACGATGGGAATGGAATCCATCATAGCGGTTGCAATTCCGGTGACCATGTTCGTTGCGCCGGGACCGGAAGTGGCGACCGCGACGCCGACTCTTCCCGAAGCCCGGGCGTATCCGTCGGCCATGTGTGTGGCGCCTTGCTCGTGGCGCACCAGGACATGATGGATTGGATAGTCCAACATGGCATCATAAGCAGGCAGAATCGCCCCGCCGGGATACCCGAAGACTACTTCCACTCCTTTTTTAACCAAGCTTTCCCAAATTATCTGAGCGCCTGTTCGTTTCATATGTTCCGGCAAGGTTTTGTGGACCCTGCGTTAAAGGGTCCTAGAGTATACCAGATGCCCCTGACTCCAAATGTGCCGCGCGCCACGGAGCGACCCCGGCACCTCAGCAATTCCTGTGCCGGAGTGACTGGGTCTCCAAAGCCAGGGAAAACAGCAGGTTCAGCGATCCCCCGGCTGAGTCCTTGCACGAAACGTTTGAACAAAACGTTCCGGCTTGGCCCTATTGCGTTGGAAAAAATCGACGCCACCGGGACAAGCCCGGTGGCGTCGATTTTTTCGCACGTTCTAAGGACGTGTTGCCTAAATCCGAAGCGATCCTTTGCCGCTTTGTGATTAAATCCTGACGATGTCAACCAATTCGGAAAAGAGCTGCGGATTCTGTGAGATTCTCGATGGAACCGTCCCAACGCCTTACGTGTTCCAGGACCCCGTATCCGCTGCCTTTTTGGACCATCGCCCCCTGTTTCCCGGTCACTGCCTGCTGGTACCAAAATCTCACTACACCACTCTGACAGATTTGCCCGAAGACTTGCTTGCGCCTCTGTTTTCAAATGCGAAGCTGCTGGCTCGTGCTGTTGAAATTGCGTTGAAAGCCGAAGGCAGTTTTGTGGCTATCAACAATCGGGTTAGCCAAAGCGTTCCACACTTCCATATCCATATCGTGCCCCGCCGGCGCAAGGACGGATTAAAGGGATTTTTCTGGCCACGGCACGCATATCCGGATGCTGAAGCGATGCACAGCGTTCTGCACGATCTTCAGCAGACGGTCAACAAGCTTCGGAACAGTGCCGGATCACTGTGATAAGAATGTGCGGATATGAGGAAATTCTTCCAGGGCCTGATTGCTCTCGGCGGTTTTGCCCTGCTCTGGTATCTAGAGCAGGCCCATCCTTTACGCCCTAACACGCTGCAGAAAAAGAAACGCGCGCTTACCAACAGCGGGCTGGCGATTGCCGGAGCAACTACCATCGCCGTTTGTAATTACTTCATTGTCAGGCGCACGGTGCGAATCGCGGATCGCAAGCGCATCGGCCTGCTCAACCGCATCCCACTTCCGGGCTGGGCGAGAAGGATTGCGGCGCTGCTGTTGCTCGACTATACGCTCTATTGGTGGCACCGGATGAACCATGAAGCCGGCGACCTGTGGCGTTTCCATAACGTGCACCACACCGATCTGGACATGGACAGCACCACGTCCATCCGTTTTCACTTCGGTGAGCTCGCGCTCTCTATTCTCTTCCGGACAATCCAGGTGGCCCTGATCGGCGCACAGGCTGTGGACCTGATGGTATTTGATAATTTTCTTCTGGTCGCCATTCGTTTTCATCACAGCAATCTGAGGTTGGGTCGATGGGATCGCCGGATTCAGTGGCTGGTCGTTACGCCGGAGATGCACGGCATCCATCACTCGCTTGTGCTGGAGGAAACAAACAGCAACTGGTCGACCATCTTCAGCTTCTGGGACCGCATTCATGGCACACTCAAAACGGGAATTCCGCCGTCCGAGATCACCATCGGGGTTCCGGCGTACAGAGATCCGGAAGAGTTAACCCTGCCCGAATTGGTGGTGATGCCGTTTCACCCGCAGCGCCCCTGGGCGCTGCCCGACGGCTCGGCCCCCAAAAGGTAGGCGGGTTTGCGGGTTCCGGGTTGCGGGTTGAACCGCCAAGAACGCGAAGAACGCTAAGAATTTCTTTTTCAGTCCGGCACCCCAAATGTTGCTGCACTTTACACGCAACACTTCTTCAGACCTTTCAATTGCTCGCAGTCAGACGGTTGCTCTCATCCATGATGAGCTTAGCGTTCTTCGCGTTCTTGGCGGTTCAACCTGCCAACTCGCAACCCTTAACCCTTTCCGGAAGTGTCATGCACAAGAAGGAGAAATTCAATTAAAGGACCATGATTTAGATGCCGATGTCGAACAAGTTGTGATGCGCCGGCGGCCGCACGTATTGACAACTCTTCCACCTCAGGATTGAATAATTGTGGATTGGTGTTAGCCAGCCTGTAACTTCGGCATCCAAAGCACTTATCTGCACAACAGGAGGAATATGGCCGAACCTGTTCTACGCCAGGAAAAAACCGACCGCAAGCCGATCCGCAAACCCAGCGCTGGAAGGACTCCGCCTGCCCAAAAAGGCAGAACAGCAGCACAACGTCCCGTCTTGCTGCCGGCCGACATCATTATTGCGAATGCCCCGGATCCGGTCTTTGTTTCCGATCTGGAAGGTAAGATCCTTCAGGCGAACGACGCCGTTTCTCAGTTGCTCGGGTTCCGCCAGGATGAGGTGCTGGAACAATCTCTTTCGCAATTCATCAGCGCCCAGGAAACGCGCGAGTTGATGGCGGCGTTGGATGAAGTGGTGGAACACGGCGTGACCCGTAACGTCATCCTCAATCCGAAAAGCGCTTCGGGCGAAAACATACCAACTGTTTTGAATGCATCCGCTCTGCGGGATGCCCAGGGAATAGTGATCGGTGTGATTGGAATCCTGCGCGACATGCGCGAGCTTGACAAGGCCCGGGCATACGCGGAGAGCCTGATCAAGAATGCACCCGATCCGGTATTCGTCAGCGACCTTGAAGGCAAGATCCTGCAAGCCAATGACGCCGTTTCGCAGCTTCTTGGTTTTCGACAAGACGAAGTATTGGAACAGTCCCTTTCAAGATTCATCAGCGCTGAGGAAACCAGGGAGTTCACGGCGGCCTTAAGGGAAGTTGTCGAAAGGGGCGTTACACGAAACGCGCGCCTTAATCCGCGCAGCGCCAGCGGTGAAGTCATTCCCACGACGCTCAACGCCTCCGCGCTGCGGGATGGGGACGGCAAAGTTATAGGCGCAATCGGCATCCTGCGCGACATGCGCGCTTACGAACAGGTTGTGCGGGATCTTCAGGCGTCCAAGACTGAGCTTCAGGAGAAAATTCTGGACCTTGAAAAGTTCGAAGAAGTCGTTGTGGGCCGCGAGCTCAAGATGATTGCGCTGGAAAAGGAACTGGAAGTCCTGCAACAGGAAGTCGAACGGCTGCGCGGCCAGTTGGCGCGGGGAGGATAAAAGCAGGGAGGGGTCAGGTCTTGAAATTTGAATTCGAGGAAAAAGAGGGACAGACCCCAATTAGGCAATTAGGGGGTAAATTTAATTGGGGTCTGTCCCCATTTTTCCGCTGTGGTGATGAATAGCGTTGCTATGAGGAGAGATCAACACGACTCATCTGAACTGGCCCGGTTGCGGCAGTTCGGCAATCACCTGAGGACTCTCTCGGATATTAAATCCGTCCTGGAGCTGATGGTCAGGGCCGTAATGGAATCGCAGCGCGCCGACATGGGGTCGGCGATGCTGTTCGATCGCGGCGGAGGCGAACCTTGGCCCGCTGTCTGGATTGGGTTCCCCGAACAGTACCTCCATACGGTCAGGCGCATCCCCACAGATATGCCCGCATGCGACAGTTCTGACGCCGATCGCGGAATGCCGGGCGCAGATCTCCGCACTACTCCTTGCTCTACCACGCGAGACGCCGCCGCCCGGGCGGCGGGATATCGTACCATTTGCAGCGTGCCCCTTTGCATCTACCCCAACAATGCCTTGGGGATACTTGCGGTTTACTTCCGGCATCGGGAAAAGCCGTCGGAACACAAAATCAGCCTGATGGAGCTGTACGCATTGCTGGGGGCGGCCTCGATCAGGAACCTGCAACTGGCAGCGCAGTTGGAGACGGACCGCGAGCAGTTTGAGGCTAACCAGCGGGATCTGCAAAGCAAGGTCAAGCGGGCCGAAGAACGCAGGCACGCTTTGATCCACATCATGGGGGACATGAACGAGTTCAACAAGCGGCTCGGTAATCAGCGCAAGGCGATGTTGCACATCCTCGGTGATTATGAACGCGACCGAAGTCGCCTGGGGCGGCAGAGGGAACGACTCGACAATTCCCGGCGCGCCCTGATGCACATCCTCCAAGACTCGCACCATTCCAATCTTCGGCTGGAAAAAAGCCGTAAGGCGATGATCCACATCATGGGAGATCTTCGCGAAACCACCGCCGAAATCCAGAGGCGCGAGCATGAGCTGAGAGACAAACATGAACAATTGATCCAGGCCGGCAAGCTGGCAACGCTGGGAGAACTGGCCACCGGCGTGGCGCACGAGTTGAATAACCCTCTCAACAATATCGGCCTTTTTTTAGGAAACGCGATTGACCTGATTGAACTGGGACGGTTTGACAAGCCTCACATTCTCAGGGAGCTGCAAAATGCCATGCAACAAGTTCGCAAGGCCGCCGAAATCATTTCTCATTTGCGTACATTCGGTCGAGTTGCCCCTACCACCCACGAGCTTGTCTTGATAAATCAGATCATCGAACGGGCGGTATCCTTAATGAGCGAGCAGTTAAGGCTGCGTCAGACTCGAATCGAGGTAGATTTGAGTCCGAAAAGTCCGACCATCATGGGAAACGCGATTCAACTGGAACAAGTCTTGATCAACCTGCTGACCAACGCGCGCGATGCAATGGCGAAATCCGAACGCAAGGAAATCCATATTTCGACGCGAGTATGTGACGACTCAGTCGAGGTGAGTTTGAGCGACACCGGGCCGGGAATTCCCGCCGGAGCGGAGCAAAGAATATTTGACCCGTTTTTCACCACCAAGGATGTGGGAGCGGGGACCGGCCTGGGACTGTCGATCACCTACGGGATCATCAACGACCACCAGGGAAATATCCAGGTCATCAATCGTCCCGGTGAAGGGGCCACTTTTGTGATTCAACTCCCCCGGGCAGCCGAGGAAAAACTGGAAGCAGCGATATGAGTTCTGCGCAGGTTCTGATAGTCGATGACGACCCGGCATTGCTCCTTGCCCTCCCGGAAGCGATTCGCTTGAGGACCGAAGGCATATCCGTCGAGAAAACTGATTCGGCCCTGTCAGCGCTCAGTCTCATCGAGAACAATGACTACGACGCCATCGTGACCGACATCAAGATGCCAGGGATGGACGGACTGGCGCTGCTTTCGCGAATTCGTGAGATCCGCCCCAATACTCCTACGCTGCTCATCACGGGCCATGGCGAATACGATCTGGCCGTGGAGGCCCTTCGTGGCGGCGCCAATGATTACATTCCCAAGCCGATCGACCGCGAATATTTCGTGATTTCTCTGAAACGCGCCATTCACATGCGGCAGTTGAGCCGCAAAATAGAAGAACAGCAGGCAGCCCTGGAACACCATGCGTCCAACCTGGAGCAGACCGTGCAGGAACGCACTCGAGAGTTGCAGGAAGCCAACAAGGCCAAGGATGAGTTTCTGGCGATGCTGGCGCACGAGCTTCGCAATCCACTCGCCCCCATTTCCAACGCGATGGAGGTTTTGCGGCTTCGACGGGATCTTGATCCCAGCCTGCAGCGTGTGCGGGATATTGTGCAGCGGCAGGCGGCCCACATGTCTCGCCTTGTGGACGACCTGCTCGATATTTCGGGGATTACCCGCGGAAAAGTGGATCTCCGTCGCGAGATAGTCGACCTGGATACGATTGTCGGCTACGCTGTGGAAGCCGCAAACCCCTTGATTAGATCCCGCAATCATGCGTTGGAAGTTTCACGGGCGAAGACTCCTGTCTACGTGGACGCCGATCCCACGCGGCTTGAACAGGTCATCGGGAATTTGCTGAGCAACGCGGCCAAATACACCGATCCCGGTGGGGGCATCTGGCTGAATCTGGATTCCAGGGACGGCAATGCGATCATTGAGGTCAGGGACACAGGCGTGGGGATCTCCGCCGAGATGCTGCCGAAAGTCTTCGACTTGTTTACGCAGGCCAATCAGTCTTTGGCGCGGTCCCGTGGAGGTCTTGGCATTGGCCTGACATTGGTGAGGCACCTCGTGGAAATGCATGGTGGAAGCGTGGAAGTGTCGAGCGGGGGGAAGGGCCTGGGAAGCCTGTTTGTGGTAAAGCTTCCCCTGGCGCAGGCTAAAGCACAACGCCTGCATTCGAGCCTTCGGGATCAACGTGTCGATTTGCCCCAGGAACCCAGGCGCGTATTAATCATCGAGGACAACCATGACAGCCGCGAAACGCTTCGGCAGCTTCTCGAGTTATGGGGTCACCAGGTGGAAGTCGCCGAAGACGGCGCGCGGGGACTGGAAAAACTGCTTGAGAGCAGGCCTGAAGTGGCCCTGGTCGACATCGGAATCCCCGGATTGGACGGTTATCAGGTGGCCCAACTCGTGCGCAGCAAACTTGGACGTGGAAATTTTCTAATAGCCTTGACCGGCTACGGGCAGCCCAGCGACCGGCAACGGGCGCTGGAAGCAGGTTTTGACGCGTATCTTGTCAAGCCGGTCGATGTTCGGAAACTTTCGCTTCTCCTCAATGAAATCTCCCGGCAGCCGGCGACGTAGCGTGGCCTCCCGGCAAAAGCCTTGAACCGCGAAGGCGCGAAAGCCCGAACATAAGATATTACTTGGCTAGCGAGATGGGACGAAGAGCTGGAATTTACTCGTTCCCAGTCATTTGGTAAAAACTAGAGCAACTTTTACTTTCGCGCTTTCGCGCCTTCGCGGTTCCGGCCTTTATTCCCTGTGGTGCTTTCTTTCTACTGCTTTTTCCACGTGCTCCTCTTTCCGGCGCACGCGCTTCTGCAGTCGCCTGAATTCTTCTTCAAGCTTTTCGAGCTCCTCGTCTGACAGCTCTTCCAGATCCACCAGACTGGTTCTGGCTCCCCGAACGCCGCGGATCAATTCGTCAAGCTTCAGGTGCATTGCTTTGGCGTCCCGATTCTGGGTGTTCTGGATGAGAAAAACCATCAGGAAGGTGATGATTGTCGTACCGGTGTTGATAACCAATTGCCATGTGTCCGAAAAGCGAAACATGGGACCGGTTGCTGCCCAGACGACAATGATTGCCAGCGCCATAATGAAAGCCCACGCGTTGCCGGCTGCCACGGAAATCACAGCGGCAAATCTTCTGAATATGTCGTTCATGCGCTCATTATACGCCGCGGTCGGGGGCGGATTGGCGGGTTGCGGGTTATCGGGTTGCGGGTTATTGAGTTATTGAGTTACGGGTTGCGAGTTATCGGGTTACGGGTTGCGAGTTATCGGGTTACGGGTTGCGGGTTGATGAATCACTGGTTGCGGAAACTTAAAGATTCACGAGTTCAAGGAGAAGTTACCCAAAGTGCCAACCTCCGGGGTCCAATAGTTCTTAATTTTAATTTTTCCGATTCGTCAACTCGTAACCCGTAACCCGATAACTCGCAACCCGCTAACCGGTAGTTTTCTAGCGGACAAGTTCCTTGTGAAGTAGTGAAAGGAAAAGCCCGACATCAGTGACAATGCCGATGGCTTGCGCGCTTCCGCGATCGCTTAATTTGGTTACGGTGGCTGCATTGATATCGACGCAGACGGTTGTCACCCAGGAAGGAATCATGTTTCCAACGCCGATGGAATGCAGCATGGTCCCCAGCATCAAAATCATTTCCAGATTTTTCACTGAGTTTGCGTAAGCTTCCTGGGCCTCAATCAGGTCCATCATTGTTTCGGGAAGCGGTCCATCGTCCCGAATACTGCCCGCCAGCAGAAAAGGGACCGGTTTGCGAATGCATTCGTACATGATCCCTGATTTCAGGGTTCCCTGCTCTACCGCACTTGCAATTCCTCCGGCGTGATAAATGATATTGATGGCGCGCATATGATTCTGATGGCCGTCGCGCACCGGAATGCCTGTTTCAAGATTTACACCCAGCGATGTTTTAAAAAGCGCGTGTTCGATGTCATGAACCGCGAGCGCGTTTCCACTCAGCAAAACGTCCACAAAACCGCGCCGGATCAAGTCAGAAAGATAGGAAACACCACCAGTATGTACTACCACCGGCCCGGCGACCAGGCCGATCCGGCCGCGGCGCGCCTTGATGTCCTTCATCATCTGGGCCAGTTTGGCAGTTGAGATTTCCACGCGACGTTCCGTTGACACGTCGCTGGCCATAAAGGCGAAGCCATAACGGTCCCGGGACTTGAATTCAGGCTGCACTCGAATGCCTTCCACGCCGCATATCACGTGATTTCCCGCGCGCAGGTCGCGCAGTTTGCGACATTGTGCCCGGCCTCCCTCAACCACCACCAGCGCGTCCATTCGCTGATCCTCGACTTCACGCCAGTCTCCGGCGACCCGGACGTAAGTTCGGTGGTTCGTGGTGGAATAAAAGTCCTCCGGCGCGCAGCGGTCGCGCGCAGCCGGTCGAATGGCTGCATCCTTTTCTATAGGAACATAACAGCCAAGCGACATCAGTTCTTCCAACAGAGAGACAAGCAATTCCTTGCTGGGCGCGCTGATACGCAGTTTGGCGATGGAGAAATCCTGGTTGGTGCGACCGATTTCGAAATTCAGAATCTCGAACTGACCCTGCAACTCAATGACCTTGTCAAAAATCTTTGTCATCAGTTGTGAGTCAATAAGATGTCCGCGCGCCTCTACGATCTCTGAAGTCTTGTTCTGAGACATAAGGGTGGAGATTATAGCTCAGGGGGAGGAAGGGTGATGAAGGGGAAGGAAGGGTTATGAGGGGAAAGAAGGGTTATGAAGGGGAAAGAAGGGTTATGAAGGGGAAGAAAGGGTTATGAAGGGGGCATGAGGGAGGGGCGTAAGTGATCTGGTTTGTGCGGCTATATCGAGGGCTTCACCCCAGAGGCTTAGCGCGGCGAAGCCGCAACCAAAAGTCAAGGAGAGACGGCCTGAGGGCCGTCTCTCTGAGGTGTCCTGCCAAGCTGAGACGGCCCTCAGGCCGTCTCTCCGCTCCCGAATAACTTGCGCAGGCCGCGAAAATTCTCATGGTTAGTAGTACAGAGAACACGGAATCGTCCGTTGCCAGTGGTCCGTTGTCGGTGGTTCTTGCATACTGGTCGTCAGGAGTGACAACTGACAACGGGCACTGACAACGAACAATCCTGTGTCCCCTGTGTAACCTGTTGGCAACCTCTTGTTTTTTTGACAAGATTTCAGAAGACAAAACCGCCCACGTCGACTTTATCCGTCTACGGCGACGTACGGCGACGTGCACGTCAATGTCCACGGAACACGTCCAAGCTGCTTGAGGGATTTAGAGCTTAATCATTTTGGTCAACATCGACAGGATGCGTTCGACGAGTTGCCTTCTGGCTACCTAACCGGGGCTGTGCCTCTGCGGTGAAGTCCCTCCCTCTACAGGCAACGCAATAAAAAGGGCGCGAAAGCAGGAGGATGCAAAAATTGCGGTCTTCGCGCCCTTTCGCGCGTTGGCGGTTTAGAATTACAAAACCGGTCTGCGGCCCGTGATTATGTTGATCAGGATCACGATGATGGCCAGCACCAACAGCAGGTGAATAAACCCGCCGATCGTGTACGACGAAACCATCCCGAGCAGCCACAAAATCAAAAGAATCACGGCTATCGTCCAAAGCATATAAACCTCCTGTTTATGATTTATGAGCTCGCTTTGCGTGTGATACGGGTTCTGCCCCGTGCGGCACCATCAGGTTTGACGTCACCCGTTTTACACCGTCCACGCTGCGGGCAAGTTCAACGGCACGGTCCGCTTCCTGTTTACTCGCCACCTGCCCGTTCAGCGTGACCATACCATCTTTTGTATCGACGTTTATTTTGGTTGCCGAAACTTTGTCATCATTGGCAAACTTCAATTTGACGGCAGCGGTAATCGTCGCGTCGGCCGACATTTCTCCCGCCTTCTTTGCCAGTTCTTTGGCCTCTTCACCTACTTTTTCGGCGTTCTTCGCGATGATTTGTCCGGCATCCTTGGCGGCGCTTTTTGCCGCGCCGGCGGTATCACTATTCTTACTGCAGCCTGCTGCAACCACGAAAAGCAGAAACAAGCCGCATAGACAGAACTTTTTCATGGCCGAAACCCTCCTTCATTGGGGAGGTTCTCTTTCCCTTAGTTATTCAATCATGAAGGGGAAGGAAGAGGAAGGATGAAGGGATACCAGTCACCAGCCGAACCGCGCGCGTAAGCAAGCGGACCCTCGCAGTTGGCGATTACAGTCAAGACTGGTTGGAAGTGCGACATCGAGGGTCCGCTTGCTTACCCGGATTATTCACAAACTGCAGGAACTAGCCGCCGATTTACGCGGACAACGCTGGTGGTATCGGGGTCGAGGGATGGGCGTCGACGCTCGGCGAAACTAACACACTGCCGTGATGGAGCCCATCCCTCGACCCCGATACTAATCCGTGTTTTCCGAGTAGATCAGCGGCCAATTCTTTCAGTTTATGAATAATCCGGGCTTACGCGCGCGGTTCGGCTGGCGCGGCTCGTGTCCCGCTTCCCGCCGAGTCGACTTTACGGCCTTCCGTTCTTCTGGCCCAGTTCTTTCAGCAGCTCTTGGACCGCTGTTTCAAGTTGGCGATCGCGGCCGACGAGATTATCTTCGGGCGTATTTTCAACCAGAATATCCGGGCGGACTCCGTAGTTTTCCATATTGGTACGCTTCGCATCGGCCAGGAAAACTCCTACGCCTGGAGTTCGTACCGTTGAACCGTCGATCAGTGAATAACTGCCCGTGCCGATCACCGCTCCCATGGTAGGTGTCCCGATGACCTTTCCTAACCCGAGCGCCCGGAAACCAGCCGGGAACATCTCCGCATTGGAGGCGGATCTCCAGTTTTGCAGCACTACTTTGGGACCGAAGAAGCCGGCAAACGGTCGGAGCGTCGGCTCGGTCCCGCGCGGTTGCCACACCTGGTACTGGCGCTGCACTAGAATTCCAAGCAGTTCCTGTTCGATGTTTCCGCCGCCGTTCCAACGTTCGTCAATGATGAGAGCCTCTTTGTTTCTGTTTTCTCGCAGTTCCTTCTCGAATTTGCGAAGTGAAGCCGGATTCATCGCCTGGATATGGAGATATCCGATCCGTCCCACTGACAACTTATCGACCATCTCGCGGCGCGTTTTTACCCAGTGTTCGTACCGCAGTTGGCCGTAATCCTGCGAAGAAACCGGCTCAATGCGCGTCTTCCAGGCGGCCTCGGCAGCCGGTTTGTCATTGAAGGTAACATCGACCTTTCGATTCAGCCGGTAATTCAACAGCGGCCAGTAATTGTCACCCGCCCGGATTTCTTTGCCGTTAATCGCGATCAGGTAATTTCCGGGACCGACGCGCACCCAATCCTTGTCGGCCGGTCCATTTTCATAAACGTGAGAGACGCGGTAACGGCCGGCGTTTTCGTCGCTCACCAGCTCCAGTCCCAGATTTCCGCTGCTCACACCTGCTCCCCTGGAAAAAGGCGGAGGCGCCGCGCCTGTGTGGGACGCATTCAGCTCCCCGATCATCTCGTTGATGATATTCAACAGTTCCTGACGATCGCCGACATGCTCCACCAGGGGTTGATACTTCGATTTCATGGCGTCCCAGTCATGGCCATGCATCTTGGGATCGTAGAAGCGGTATTTCATCGTGCGCCAGGCATCTTCGAACATCTCGGTCCATTCCTCAGGACGATCGACCTTTACCTTGGCAACAAAGTTGACGCGGCGGCGCGCACCCTCGCCACCCCTGCCGGCGTCCGCAGTTCTGGAAATTTCCGTGGTGCGCGATGTGTCGCCTCCGCGTCCAAAGCCGATCCCCGAAAAACCACCGGCACCCGCGGAAGCAGGCATAGAAACGGAGTAAACCGATTTTCCCTCCTTGAAGAACAGGGATCTCCCGTCGCGAGAGAATCGAAAACCGGAAATCCCTTCTCCGAAACCGAAACGCTGAGGACTTCCGCCGTCCTCTGAAGCGGAGGCCGCTCCCGCGGTCACACGAGTGAGATTCCTCCCGTCATCTTTGATCGAGTAGATCACCGGCGTGGTACGCGTGCCCGACGGCTCGCTTGTCAAAAAGACAATCGTGCGACTGTCGGGAGCCACGGCAAAAGTTCCGACAGCAAACGGCATGCGGGTGATCTGACGGGTTCGTCTCTTCAATCCGGGCCAGTCAATCTTGATTTCCCGCGCCGGCTGGTTGCGCAGTCCCTGCCTGCGGCTCTCTCCCTCCCGGACCGCTGACTCCGCGCCACTATCTGAGGGATCCGTCGATTCCAGACGCTCTTCGGGTTCATTGGGATCTCGCTCTTCCCGTTCGAGCGTAATCGCATAAATCTGGGAGGAAGCCGAACTGCCAAACGCGCCGCCGCCAAAACTCCCTTCTGAGCGGATAAAGAGCAGCTTGCGGCCGTCAGGAGAAAAGCGTGGATTGAAATCATTGTACGAGTCAAACGTGACCTTCCTCTCCTCACCCCCAGGCGAAGGGATCAGATAGATGTCTGAATTACGGGTCGGGTCCGATTTGGAAAACGCGATCCAGCGCCCATCGGGAGACCATGCCGGCGCGCCGATGCTGCCGTACGGCGACGAGGACAGCTCCACGGTTTGTTTATTCTCCAGATTATACCTGCGCAGCTTGAGGTCCGAGGATGTGAAAGCGACCTCCTTTGACTGCGGCGACCAGGCAAAAGAGAATTTCAGGGCGTCCAGATCTGTGATTTTCTGCGGCTCTCCGGCGCCATCCGAGGCCGAGAGGTAGATCTCCTCGCGCCCGCTGCGGTCCGAGACATATGCGATCCACTTCCCGTCCGGAGAATACTGCGGATCTTTGTCGCGTGCCGGACCCTCGGTGATCTGCCTCAGATCCCCCTCTTCCACGGGAGCCGTGAATATCTCGCCATGAGTGGAAAGCACGATCCTTCGAACCGCGGGGGAAAGATCGTAATCGTCCAGTTCGGAGACAAAGTCGCGAACTTCGGTAAGATTCTCCTGAGTTTCCGCCGTGATATCGAACTTCAGCGGCGTGATTTTACGGCTCGGAAGATCCAGTTTCCATATGCCGAAATCGTGCTCGAACACGATCACCTTGCCGTCCGCGCTGATTGCGGGCCAGCGCGCGTCTCCGCTGGTGAAACTGGTGACGCGTTCCGCTTTCCCGCCGTTTTCAGGCACCCGCCAGATATTTGTCAGGCCGGCGCCTTCGCGATCGCTCACGAAATAAATGTGCCCGTCGGTGCTCCACATAGGCCACGAATCGATTCCCTCAAAGTTGGTCAGCTCCGAAAATTTCCGGGCGGCGATGTCCATCACGGTAATGTCGGTCTGGTAGGCGCCGCGATAATACTTGCGCCAGTACTGCTGCGCCTTCCGATTGAGTGCCAGCTTTCGGCCGTCGGGCGAATAGCTGGCCCACACCCCCATATCGGCGCCCGCATTTCTCTCCCGCCTGTCGTCTATGGAAACCAGATACAACTTGCCCATGAAATCTTCGCCCCGATTGGTGGCAAAGAGTACGGCACGGGAATCCGGTGACCAGGCCAGAACCGTGTCGTCGGCTGAATGGAACGTCAGTTGTTTTGGAGTGCCGCCCGAGGACGGCACCACAAATACGTCCAGGTTACCGTTGCGGTCGCTGGAGAACGCGATCCATTTGCCATCGGGAGAAAAACGCGGATACACGTCCCGTGCTTTGTGCACTGTAACGCGCCGAAGATTCTGCCCATCCTCGTCCCCGGTCCAGATATCCCCAAGATAAGTGAACGCCACACGTCCCTGGTGGTAGTGAGGATAGCGAATCAGCTTTGCTTCGCGAGCCGACACAGACGCCGGCAATGACAACAAGAAAAATACGATGACACTGAGCTTTTTCATGGCACCCCCCAAAGCGCACCTTGCCGGCTTGTGCCCTTCAACCTGTGCCACTTTCAGTCACAGCGCGGCGCACGACTCAAATTTGATCCGTATCTCACTACCATAATACTTCTCGCCCGTACTGCACAAATGTTTGACGTTTTACGGAAATAATGACGCCTGGTGAAAAGTTTTCACATTCTGGAAGGTTGGTTTCAACCGGCATATCCGGACAGGATCACGGTAAACCGCTTGCGCGGAAAGAATTTACACCGCCGCGTACAAGGAAAGGCGTCCGGGATTTCGGAGATCTTCAAATGGGTCCCGAACTTGCTTTCAACTCCCTTGCATGACTGAAGCGTTAATGGAGCGGAGGAAGGAAAACTTGACCTGCAGATTTGTGAAAGGCGACCGCGTGCGGTCCGTTGTCCCCCCCGGTTTGGAAGGTGAAGTCACCGAATGGTGGGCGGACGGATTTAACAGCTCGCACAGAGTTTACGTCGTTGTCCGTGAGCAGAACGGAAACTGTTTTTGTGCCTCTCAGGACCACGTGGAACTTGTCGGGAATCGTAGCGCGGCTTAGGGGAAACTGCCCGGCAAGGATTCGAACCTCGATAACCTGGTTCAGAGCCAGGCGTGTTGCCGTTACACCACCGGGCAGCACAAGAAATTCACAACAATTTAGCATTTAGATTTTAAGCAAAACTTCCCGCCAACTCAAGAAACGCTACCCAAATGCGGATTTTCGAATGCGGAATAGCCCAGTAATTTGTTCTTGCAGCTTAGCTTGAATCGTTCCGAATTCCTCGTTCCGCATTCCGCATTCCAAATTCCGCATTCCGCATTTGTCCCCTTTAGCCACCCATGCGGCTTATGCCGGATTTGCTTGCCACCTGCAAACGGTTGACCGCTTTTTCAAGGGCGATGCGGGCGCGCTCAAAATCAACGTCCGGATCCTTGGATTTGAGTCGGTTTTCTGCCCGTTCCTTGGACTGTTCGGCCCTCGACACGTCAATGTCTTCGGGTCGTTCGGCAATCTCGGCAAGCACAGACACGCGGTCGGGCAGGACTTCCAGAAAGCCCCAGGAGCAGAAAAGATAAGTCCGTTTGTCTCCCTGCCGGTACATGATCTCTCCAATCTTCAATTCCGAGAGAAGCGGGGCATGACCCGGCAGAATCCCCAGATAGCCTTCCACTCCGGGAACCGACACTTCATCCACGTCGCCGGAAAACAGCAGCCGGTCGGGTGAAACGATTTCAAGTCTTATTTTTTCAGGCAGAGCCATGTGTTGTTACGCTTTCAACATAATTGGAGCCAACCAGGTCAGTACCACGTTCTGCCTTCCGCTTTCCGCTTTCAGGACTTGGCCTGTGTTTCCTTATGACGCTCGAGCACCTCTTCAATTCCTCCGACCATGTAAAATGCTTGCTCCGGAATTTCGTCGTGCTTGCCGTCTACAATTTCCCGGAATCCCCGGATTGTATCCTTCAGCGGCACGTATTTTCCCGGGAAGTTGGTGAACTGCTCGGCCACGAAAAATGGCTGCGAGAAGAACTTCTGAATTTTGCGCGCGCGCGACACAATCAGTTTATCTTCCTCCGACAGCTCGTCCACTCCCAGAATGGCGATAATGTCCTGCAGTTCCTTGTATCGCTGCAGCACACTCTGAACCGCGCGGGCCGTCTGATAGTGCTCCTCGCCGATGATGCGCGGGTCCAGAATGCGGGACGTTGAAGCCAGTGGATCCACGGCGGGATAAATTCCCTGCTCCATAATCGACCGCTCCAGATTTGTGGTCGCATCCAGATGCGCGAACGTCGTGGCCGGAGCCGGATCGGTGTAGTCGTCGGCGGGCACGTAAATGGCCTGAATCGATGTGATCGATCCTTTCCTGGTGGTTGTGATCCGTTCCTGAAGCTCTCCCAGCTCGGTCGCCAGATTCGGCTGATACCCGACGGCGCTGGGCATGCGCCCCAGCAGTGCGGAAACTTCCGACCCGGCCTGTGTAAACCGGAAGATGTTGTCGATAAAGAGCAGCACGTCCTGCCCTTCTTCATCCCGGAAATATTCCGCCACGGTCAAACCCGTGAGCGCCACCCGAAGCCGCGCCCCCGGCGGCTCGGTCATCTGGCCATACACCAGCGCCGCTTTTGAAATGACGCCCGACTCTTTCATTTCCAGCCAGAGATCATTCCCTTCGCGCGTGCGCTCGCCCACTCCGGCAAAAACCGAAAAACCTCCGTGGTGCGTCGCGATCCGATTGATCAATTCCATGATAATGACCGTCTTGCCGACGCCGGCTCCGCCGAACAGCCCGATCTTTCCGCCGCGCACGAAGGGTTCGATCAAGTCGATTACCTTAATGCCTGTCTCGAGCATCTGGGTTTCCGTGCTCTGATCCTCAAAGCTGGGAGCGGGGCGATGGATCGGATAGCGCTTCTTGGCTGAAATGGGACCCATTTTGTCCACCGGTTCTCCGATAACGTTGAGCACCCGGCCAAGGGTTTCGCGGCCCACCGGCACGGTGATCCCTTCGCCTGCGTCTGTCGCTTTCATTCCCCGAACGATTCCTTCCGTCGGCTGCATGGAAATGCAGCGTACTACCCCTTCTCCCAGGTGCTGCTCAACTTCGGTAACGACGTTTATTTCGTAGGGAACATCGAATCCATCGCCGACGATTCGGACCGCGTTGTAAATCTGCGGCATGTGGCCCTCCGGAAACTTCACGTCAACGACCGGCCCGATTACCTGAGTAACTTTTCCATCCTGACCCTTTTCTTCCTGTACTTTTTCTTCCGTCACTTTTCCTTTCTGCATTCAAACCTCGATTCTCCACTTCGTTACGGGTTTTCGGGTTAACGGGTTACGGGTTAACGGGTAACGGGTTACGGGTTTTCGGGTTGCGAGTTGCGGGTTTTCGGGTTGCGAGTTGCGGGTTTGCAGTCAACCCACCGCTCATTGATCCCTCGACCTCCATGGAAAACTCCTAACCCAGAACCCGAAACTCGAAAACTCGAAAATTCGCAACCCGAAACCACAACTCGAAAACCCGCAACCCGTAACCCGCAACTCCAAAACCTGTAACCCGTAAACCCGCGACCCGAAAACCCGCCAACCCGCAACTATTCGGCGAGCGCATTTGCGCCGCTGACGATTTCGATAATTTCCTTGGTGATTGTCGCCTGGCGAATTCGGTTCATATTGAGCGTCAGCCTCTCGATCATGTCCTTGGCGTTGGAAGTCGCCGCGTCCATGGCCGCCATGCGCGCCCCATGTTCAGAGGCGGCAGATTCCAGCAAAGCGCGGAAAATCTGCACTTCAACGTGGCGCGGCACCAGGTGGCTGAAGATCACCTGGGGCTCCTGCTCGTAGATATAGTCGAGGCTGACGCCGGTCTTTTCCTCGATATCGTGGATCTCGCCGATGGGCAGCAGCTTTTCAACCACGATGCGCTGCTGGATGACCGACTTGAACTCGTTGTAAACGAGATGCACTTCGTCCAGTGTTTCGGCCTCGTACTGTTCGATCACCGACCTGGCCACGCGGCGCGCTTCCTGGTAATCAATCCTGGCCATTACATTGATGTAGTGTTCGCGGATCTTGTATGGGCGGCGCTTGAAATAGTCATAGCCCTTCCGTCCGACGGCGGTGAGCTGCAGCTCAGAATTGGAATGCTGTGTCAGGAACAAGCTTGCCGCCTTCACGATATTGGTATTGAAGGCCCCGCACAAGCCTTTATCGGCGGTAATCACCACCACCAGAATCCGATCTGACCCGCGCCGCTTCAAAAGCGGATGTTCTTTGTCTTCGACGCGTGTAATCACGCTGTTCAGCACGGCCAGCATCCGGTTGGCATAGGGGCGCGCCGCGATGATCCGGTCCTGGGCGCGCTTCAGTTTGCTGGCGGAGACAAACTTCATTGCGCGGGTGGTTTTCTGAATATTTTTGACGCTCCGGATGCGCCTGCGGACGTCCCTTAAGTTTGGCATCGGTTCAATAATCCAAAGGGGTGCAGCCGAAACCGCGACTAAGAACCCGGGAATAATTGCGGATTTCGGAATGCGGAACCTTGGACAAATGCGGATTTCGGAATGCGGAATGCGGAATAAAAAAACATGATCGGCCGGTGACTCTGACTTTCATCTCTTATTCTATGCGCGTATCCCGCATTCTTTACAGCCTGCCCAATCCTCACTCCGCGTTCGACATTCCGAATTCCGCATTCCCAATTCCACATTCCCAATTCTGCATTCCACATACCACATTCGGCATTCCGCATTCCGCATTCTACATTCCGCATTCTCAAGGTACTCTGAGTATCCTGCTTGAACTGCAGCATTTGCCACCCAGCTCAACAGCGTTTGTCTAGGCGACCTTGCCCTGTTTTTCGGCCACGAATCTTTCCTTGTACTCCGCCATTGCTTCGTTGAGCTCTTTTCGCAAGGCGTCATCGAGGGCCTTCTTTTCCCGCAGACGCGAGACGAACCCGGATTTCGCGGTTTCAAAGAAACGATACAGGCCTTCCTCGAAAGAACGAATGTCCGCGACTTCCAGATCATCCAGAAAACCATTGGTGCCGGCAGAGATGATCAGGATCTGGTTGACGACGGAAACCGGCTGGTACTGGGGCTGCTTCAAGATCTCCACCAGCCGCTCGCCTCGCGAAAGCTGCGCCCGTGTCGCTTTGTCCAGATCACTTCCGAACTGAGCGAATGCCTGCAGCTCGCGATACTGCGCAAGCTCCAGCCGCAGGGTGCCGGCGATCTGCTTCATTGCTTTGATCTGCGCGTTGCCCCCGACGCGGCTGACGCTGTAGCCGACGTTGATCGCCGGACGAACACCCGAGTAAAAGAGATCAGATTCCAGAAAGATCTGGCCGTCGGTGATGGAAATGACGTTGGTCGGAATGTAAGCCGAGATATCTCCTGCCTGCGTCTCGATTATGGGAAGCGCCGTCAGCGAACCCCCCTTCAACTCGTCATTCAGTTTTGCGGCCCGCTCCAGAAGTCTGGAGTGGAGATAGAAGACGTCGCCCGGGAATGCCTCGCGGCCCGGAGGCCGGCGCAGCAGAAGGCTGATTTCGCGGTAGGCGGCGGCGTGCTTGGACAGATCGTCATAAATAACCAGCACGTGGCGGCCGCGGTCGCGAAAATACTCGCCGATGGCACATCCGGCATAAGGGGCCAGGTACTGCATCGTCGCCGGTTCGCTGGCGCTGGCCGACACCACCACACAGTTCTGCATGACGTCATGGTCAGTCAGCGTCTTGACCACCTGCGCGATGGTGGACTTCTTCTGACCGGTCCCGACATAAATACAAATCACGCCCGTATCGCGCTGGTTGATGATGGTATCGACCACAATTGCCGTTTTTCCGGTCTGTCGATCTCCAATGATCAACTCGCGTTGGCCGCGACCGATGGGAACCATGGCGTCAATCGCCTTGATTCCGGTTTGAAGCGGCTCTTTGACGGGCTGGCGATCGATCACCCCCGGCGCAAGCCTTTCCACGGGAGCGTATTCATCGGTTGAAATCGGACCTTTGCCGTCGATCGCCTCGCCCAGGGCGTTGACGACTCTTCCAATCAGCGCCTCCCCGACCGGCACCTGCATGATGCGGCCCGTGCGCTTGACGGTGTCGCCCTCCTGGATCAGATGAAACTCACCAAAGAGCATCGTCTTGACATTGTCTTCCTCAAGGTTGGCAGCCAGCCCAAAAACATCGTGCGGGAATTCAAGCAGCTCGCCGGCCATCACTTTTTCCAGACCATGAACAATCGCGATCCCGTCACCCACGCTCGCGACCGTGCCGACCTCGCTCACTACAATGCCGGCCTCGTAGTTTTCAATCTGCTGCTTGATGATTCTGCTGATTTCATCGGCTTTGATTTCCATTGGATTTCCTAAAATATCCGTTTCTGGATTTCTTCAAGTTGCTTGCTAACTGATGCATCGTAAATAGTACTGCGTAAATGAATTTTTATACCCCCGATAAGAGAGGGGTCCTGATGATATCCAAACTTTACGCTCTTGCCGGTCAGAGCCGAAACCCTGGCCTCAATTTCTCCTTTGTGCTTGGAAGAAAGCGCAGCGGGGGTAAAGACATCGCCGCTGAGAATCCCCAGTTTGTCATTTAGCACATCCTGAAACGCCGTGCGGACTTCCAGCAAGAGCCGGATGCGATTGTTCTGCAGCAACACGACGACCAGGTTCAAAACCTCGACAGCGCTGCCGGCTTTGGCGCCGATCTGACTGATGATGGCACGCTTGGAGGCAAACGGGATGACAGGGTTCTCGAGGACGTTACGAAGCTCTGAGTGTCGCGCGTACAGTTCCGCAAAATCCGCCAGATCCTTTCCGACGCGGTCAGAGTTGCGCCGTTCCAGAGCCACTTCCACCAGTGACCTGGCATATTTCCGGCTCAGAGCACTGGCCATTACCTTATCGCCTCCACTTCCGAGACGAACTTTTTCAGCATGCGTTCCTGGTCGTTTTGATCTATGTTTTTCCTGATGATATCGCCCGCCAGTTCGACGCTCAATTTGCCGGCATAACGTCTCAGCTCCTTCTGTGCCGATTTCACCATACCATCGACCTCCCTGCGAGCTACTGCCAGAATCTTCTCGGATTCCTGGCGCGCCAATTCCTCGAGCCGGTGAGCCTCGTCGAGTATCTCCTGTTCCGATCTGGCCCGAATTTCGGCGAGCTGCTCTTCGATACGGTTCATGCGAAGCTCAATTTCCTGGATCTTGCTTTCCGCTTCCCGCAGGCGGCGCGCGGCCTCAGCCAGTTTGCGGTGAATTTCCTGGCGCCGCTGTTCAAAAAAAGCCCCCGCCGGCTTTCGTACCAAATAAATCAACCCACCGAAAAGAAGGAACAGGTTAAAGAAGCGACCGACCGTCTCCCAGACGCCCCAGCCCGCTTCCGCCTCCGCGGCTGTTTCGGCAGCAAACACCGGCGCCGCACAAAGAAAAACCACAGCACCTTGTACAAGAATCGAACGTCGAACTAAGGTTTTCAAACTACTGCACCAATCTGTTTTCGTCAGCGTAGACGTAGCCGTAGACGTTGACGTGGTCGTGCACGTAGACGTCCTTCTCTTTGAGGCCTTTGGCCTGGACCTCTGGGAATTCATCCTATCTCACGCCCCAAAATAGCTCGCCCGATTTGCACCGCAATCTGCCTTGCCTCAGATTCGAGAGGCGCCTTCAGTTTTTCCATCTGAGTCGATATTTCCTTCCTGGAGTCGGCAATCATCTGGTCCGCCTTTTTACGGGTCTCAGCGATGGCCTGTGCCCGGCGGGCAATCGCTTCATTACGGCGTTGTTCCTGAAGGCGATAACTTTCAGACTTCTGCTTACGGACTCGATTTTCGTAATCCTCGCTGAGCCGGCGGTAACGTTCCAGAAGCCGTTCGGACTCTTCAAGCTGCCCCGTTGTGCGCGCTTCGCGCTCCTTCATTATTCGTATGAACGGCTTGAAGAGAATCGCGTTCAAACAGAAAAGAGTAAACAGGAAAATGCCTGCCGCCGCGAGCAGCTCGTAAAGGTGGATTTCAATCATCGCAAGTTTCGGGTTCTGCACCCCGGGGCAAGCCAAGAGCAACCGCCTCGGATCGATCCTAAACGCAAATACAAAAAGAAGTTTTGTAGCACAAAAGCGGGCTAAAGGGAAAGTGTTCTGAGGATTACAAAAACTAACTTTCGGAATAAGGGTCAGAGGGGAAGCTGGCCGCCATCGGGAAAAAGACTTCACCACAGAGGCGCAGCCCGGCCGTAGGCCGCAACGACAGACCTCAACGATAGACGTCAACAACCACCTCCACGCTAACGAAGAAAAACTCGCAAGCTTACCAGCAGCACGGTTAGGGATGCCAGGAGGCAACTCCTCGAACGCATCCTGTCGAAGTTGACCAAAATGATTAAGCTCTAAATCCCTCAAGCAGCTTGGACGTGTTCCGTGGACATTGACGTGCACGTGGCCGTAGACGGATAAACGTCGACGTTGACGCGGTCGGTTTTGTCTTCTGAAATCTTGTCACAACGGACCACTGACAACGGACAATCCCGTGCCCCTTTGTGTCCTTTGCGTCTTTGTGGTTTGATACCCGGTATGTCTAAGAACCTCCCGCTCTCCAGGCGCGAGTTTGCCGCTGCCCTTCTCGCCGGCGGCGCTGTTGCAGCCCGAACTTACGCTTTCCCTCAGTCTGCGGTAAGCCCCGCTGCCGGCCCGGGATGGTTTGACCGCCCCATGCGGTGGGCTCAACTGACGTTGGTGGAAAACGATCCCGGGAGCTACGATCCGCAGTTCTGGCTTAACTATTTCAAGCGCACGCACTCGGATGCCGCCTGCTTGAGTGCCGGCGGCGTGGTGGCTTATTACCCGACGCAGATCGCTCTCCATCACCGCAGCGCCTGGATGCGTGATAGCGATCCGTTCGGAGAGCTGCTTGCCGGCTGCCGCAGGATGGGAATGAACGTGATCGCCCGCACGGATCCGCATGCCACACACCAGCAAACCTATGAGGCGCATCCCGACTGGATCGCAGTAGACGCGGAAGGCCGAAGGCGGCGCCACTGGGCATCTCCCGAGCTTTGGGTTACATGCGCATTGGGGCCTTATAACTTTGAGTTCATGACCGCGGTGCATCGGGAGATTATGACGCTGTATCGAGTCGATGGAATCTTTTCCAACCGCTGGGCGGGCTCGGGAATGTGCTACTGCGAACATTGCCGGAAGAACTTCGCCGAAGCGACCGGCATGAAGCTTCCCCGCACCGCCGATCCGCAGGACCCGGAGCGCCGCCAATACATTCTCTGGCGGCAGCAGAGACTATTTCAGTTATGGGACCTCTGGGATTCCGAAATACGCAAAGTCAATCCCAACGCGCGATTCATTGCCAATTCGGGCGGCGGCGCCCTGAGCGACCTCGACATGAAAGAAATCGGACAGCGCGCCAGTATTTTGTTTGCCGACCGGCAGGCCCGGCGCGGCCTGGCAGTCCCCTGGGCCAACGGCAAGAACGCAAAGGAGTATCGCTCGACACTGGGACGTAAACCGGTGGGCGGCATCTTCAGCGTCGGGGTGGAAGAGCCCTATCGATGGAAGGACTCGGTGCAGAGCGAAGCGGAAATCCGCATCTGGGTGGCCGACGGCATCGCGCACGGCATGCGTCCCTGGTTCACTAAGTTCTCGGGGACGCTTTACGACCGGCGATGGCTCAACATCGTCGAACACATTTATGACCGGCATTATCGCGCCCAGCGCTACCTGCGAAATGAGACCCCGCTGGCTCGTGTAGGCCTGGTCTACTCACAGCAGACAGCCTGGTTCTACGGCGGGCCGCGAGCGCAACAGAAAGTGGAGGATCATTCCCTGGGTATGTATCAGGCTCTGGTTGAGGCACGCATTCCATTCGAAATGGTGCATGACCATCTGCTGGATCCCGAGCACACAGGCTCTTTCAAACTGCTGATCTTGCCGAACGTGGCCGCACTTTCGGATCTCCAGTGCGAGCAGCTTCGAGCTTTCGCCGGAAATGGAGGCAGTATTCTGGCAACTTTCGAAACATCGCTCTATGACCAGTGGGGAGTGCGGCGCAAGGATTTCGGCCTGGCTGATCTTTTCGGCGTCACCTACCAGGGGCGGCTGGACGGACCGATGCAGAACTCCTATCTGAGCGTCCGGAAAGATCCCGTTACTGGAAAGTACCATCCGGTGCTGCGAGAGCTGGAAGACACCCCGCGGATCATCAACGGTGTCTGGCGTGTTGTCGTGGAAGGGACAGGAAAATTTCCCAGCCCTCCGCTGACCCTGATTCCCACATACCCGGACCTCCCGATGGAGATGGTTTATCCTCGCGTCAAGGACTCAGACAAGCCCGAGCTGTATCTGCGTGAAAATGGAAAGAGCCGGATTGCGTATTTCCCATGGGATGCTGATCGAACATTCTGGGAAGTGCTGTCGGTGGATCACGGAAAACTGCTGCGCAATGTAATTGACTGGTCCACGAATGAAGAACGACCGGTAAGCGTGACGGGTCCGGGAGTAATCGACGTCGCCTTCTGGAAACAGAAGGATTCAATGACCGTGCACCTGGTGAATCTTACAAACCCGATGATGATGAAGGGCCCGTTTCGTGAATTGATTCCGGTGGGCGAACAAAAGGTTCGACTGAAGCTGCCATTGGGCACCAGACCACGGAGAGTACAGCTTCTCTCAGGGGCCAGCATTCCATCGGTTACCGAGTCGAACGGTTATATAAATATCACTGTGCCCTCGGTGCTCGATCACGAGATCGTTGCGATTGACATATAAGGGCAGCGAAGTGAAACCGCGAAGGCGCGAAAGCGCGAAATGAATGAGATGAACATCGATCTTTCTCAATACCATCATCCGGTGGGCAACAACTTCAAGCTTCCTTCGACGCCCGAAGAATGGAACCGCTGCCTTCTGAGCCAGGATCAGATCAATTTTTATCGGGATAACGGATATCTCGCCGGGATTCGAATTCTGACCGACAAGCAGGTGGAAACATTGCGCGCAGAACTCGCTTCGCTGGTCGACGGCTCCCATCCCAACCGGCATCTTTTCTACGAATACCATTCCAACGAATCGACCGATCCTTCCAGGGTGCTCTTTCACGCGCTGGGCGCGTGGCGCATTACCCCCGGCTTTCATGACATATTGTGGAGTCCCGCCTTCACCGTCGCAGCGTCTCAGTTGCTGGACGGACCCGTCCGCTTCTGGCATGATCAACTTTTCTGCAAACCGGCGCGCCACGGCGGTGTCGTCTCCTGGCACCAGGACTATTCTTACTGGACGCGGACACAACCGCTGGCGCATCTGACCTGCTGGATCGGGCTGGACGACGCCACAGTTGAAAACGGCTGCCTGCAATATATTCCCGGCAGCCATCACTGGGACCTGCTGCCCATCACCGGCCTGGCGGGGGAAATGGACGCCATTAGAAAAGTGCTCACAGAAGAGCAAGTAGCCGCCTTCAAGCCGGTTGCAATCGAGCTCAAGAAGGGTGAGTGCGCCTTCCATCATCCGCGCATGATCCACGGCTCTTCAGAGAATCGAACAGAACGGCCGCGCCGGGCGACGGTGATCAACGTCTTTCGCGACGGTGTCCGGTCAGCGTCAAATGATCCGTTATTAGAAGGGGTGCCGGCAATCCCCAGCGGCGAAAAGATGGGCGGTCAATTCTTTCCGCTGCTGTTTGACCCGGAGGAGGTATTTGGGAGGGATGGGGAATCACCGGGACCTAAAACCAAATAAAAAGCCGTCTACGTTCACGTGCACCACCACGTCAATGATCACGCTCCACGTCCACGGTGACGAAAGACGTTCACAGCGACGCGTAGACGTTTTCCGTTGATTTAGTCGTCACGACTGTCCAAATCGGCTTCAGGATTACAAGAAAAAGGGCGTGTTGCCCAAATCGGAACAGGATGGAGACGGCCACATTCTGTTCACCGCAGAGGCGCCGAGAACGCCAAGTTTCGCTGAGGTTGTGATGCAACTCTGCGGAAACTCGGCGTTCTTTGCGGCTCTGCGGTGAATGCAACGTGTCCGTGCGCAACGCAAGCCGAATGATCCTATGAAAAAAATCTGCACTTTCTTTCTTCTCGTCTTTTTCTTTTTATTAAGCTCCCAGGCAAATCAGGCTCCGGCGCCCGAGCGTTTTAACATTATTTCGATCGTGACGGATGACCAGGCACGCTGGTCTCTCGGCTGCTATGGAAACAGGGAAAGCCGCACTCCCAATATGGATCGCCTGGCCGCTGAAGGAGCGCGCTTCCTGAACGCCTTCGTGGCCACGCCGGTTTGTTCTCCCAGCCGTCTTGCATTCCTGACCGGGCTCTACGGCACCGAAGTTGGAATTACCGACTACCTTAACCCGGTCGAAGAGCAGGCCGGCCTTGGTATTCCGGCAAATGCCACCACCTGGCCTCAGGTTCTCCAGAAACACGGTTACCGGACTGCACTTGTTGGAAAGTGGCATCTGGGGAGCCAACCCCGGTTTCATCCTACTCAGCACGGCTTCGATCACTTTTTTGGCTTTCTGGGTGGCAGCAGTCGTCCGATGGATCCCACGCTCGAAACCGATGGCAGGCAACAGCAATTCAGGGGATCCCTTCCAGACCTGTTGACGGACGACGCGCTGCGTTTTGTTGCCGACAACCGTGAGCGCGCCTTTGCTTTGCTGATTCACTTCCGCGAGCCTCATCTGCCTTATGGACCGGTGCCGGAGGAAGATTCCGCGCCTTTCTCGCAACTCGACCCGACTGTTCCCCAGGCCGCCGGTGCAGATGTGTCGCAGGTGAAGAAGTGGACGCGTGATTATTACGCCAGCATTCATTCCGTGGACCGCAACATCGGACGCCTGTTGAAACATTTGGATGAACTCAATCTTTCCCGGAAAACAATCCTTCTATTCACCAGCGATCACGGATACATGATCGGTCATCACGGCCTGCACACGAAGGGCAACGCCTGGTGGGCAGCCGGCGGCGTGCAGGGCCCGAAGCGGCCCAACATGTTCGACGACTCTTTGCGCGTTCCGTTGATCGTTCGATGGCCCGATGTGGTAAAACCGGGCAGCCAGATTCAGGAGCAGGTGGTGAACCTGGACACCTTCGCTTCGGTGCTTGGAATGTTGGGTATCCCCCTACCCAACGGGACACGCCAGCATGGGCTCGATTTTTCCACCATACTGCGCAGCCCGGTGGTGGCTCACTGGCGCGACACATTGTTTGGCCAGTATGACCTGCACAATGACGGACTTGCGTTTATGAGAATGATCCGGACCAGCCAGTGGAAGCTGGTCCGACATCACTTCGCAAACAGCCTGGATGAACTCTACAACCTGGAAGCCGATCCCGGAGAGACCAAGAACCTGTATCGGGACGAAAATTACCAAAAAGTCCGCGACTCCCTCCAGACACGACTCAGCGACTGGCAAAAATCGATCCACGATCCGCTGCTGCAATTCAAGGGAAGGCCGTACTAAATTGGAAGATTAAAGAACGCCACTCTCTAATGCGGATTTCGCATTAGAGATATTCCGCATTCCGAAATCCGCATTCTAAATTAACGTGCCTTCCTTAATGATGGTGTCTTTGGCGATCACGACAATGCCGTCGCGGATGTAATAATTCGGCCCGTCGAAATCTGGCGATCGGCTGTGGTCCCGGATCTTTACACCCGCACCGATCCTGACATTCTTATCGATAATCGCATTTTGAATGTCGCAGCCCTTGCCTATCCCCAGCCTCACGGAATGGGCCTTGGGGGTCTTGTCAAAAAAGTCCGCTCCCATCATCAGTGTGCGTCTCAACGAGGTTTCCTCACCGATGACACTGCGCACGCCGATCACGCTCTGGTGGATCGTCGCGCCTTGTATCATCGATCCGTCTGAAATAATGGATTGAAAAACATTGCACCGGTGCACCTTTGAGGCGGGAAGAAAGCGGGGATGCGTGTAGATGGGATTGTTGGAATCAAAAAGGTTAAAGCGGGGACGGTCCGAGGTCAAATCCAGATTGGCCTGAAAAAATGCCCTGATCGTTCCGATATCTTCCCAGTAATCGTTGAAGAGAAATGCGAAGACTTTCCGATCCTGAATCGCGCGAGGAATAACGTCATGGCCGAAGTCGACAAGTTTTTGACTCCGCAGTGATTCCACCAGCGCCGACGTGTTAAACAGGTATATTCCCATCGAAGCGAGCACCTCTTTGCCGCGACCCGTGATGCCGGAATCTTCCAGCAAAGCAGAAGGCGAAGCCATTTCTTCGATCAGCGACTTTTCCTTCGGCTTTTCGTGGAACTGCTGCACGCGGCCTTTTGAATTCGCCTTCAAAATGCCAAAGGATGAAGCCCGGCTGGGCTGCACCGGCAGCGCTGCCACCGTGAGGTCGGCGCCGCTCTCCACATGCTGCGAGTGCATCAATCTGTAGTCCATCCGGTAGAGCTGGTCTCCCGAAAGGATAAGAACGTGGGTCGGCTCCCGGCTGAGAATATGATGCAGGTTCTGTCGCACAGCATCGGCGGTGCCCTGAAACCAATCAGGCCTCTCCATGGTCTGCTCAGCGGCCAGAATGTCGACGAAGCCGCGCGAAAAGAGGCTGAAATGGTACGAATTGCTGACGTGCCGGTTCAACGATGCAGAATTGAACTGCGTCAGGACGAAAATTCGGTAGATGTCAGAATTAAGACAATTGCTCACCGGAATATCAATGATCCGATATTTTCCGGCGATAGGAACTGCCGGCTTGGATCGCACCTTGGTCAGGGGAAACAGTCGCGTGCCCGTCCCTCCTCCAAGAATCACCGCCAGCACATCGATCATTTTGGGCCCCCGAAACTGTGAGAGCGTGTTTTTACCACATTCCCGGGTAATCTAAATCCGAATTCAGAATGCCGGTCTGGGAGCCCCCTGTGGTGAATTCTTTCTCACGTTCCAAGATGTATAATCGGGTGTGGCTCTTTCTTCGCATGCGATAAAAAAACGCGCCCTTGAGCTCGGCTTCAGCGCCGCCGGCGTCGTCCCGGCGGAAAAACTCTCTTTGGAATCAGAACGACTGCGACGCTGGCTTAACCGGGGCTTTGCAGGAACAATGGGCTGGATCGCGCACTCGTTCGAGAAGAGAGTCGACCCGTTTGTCCACATGCCCGACGTGCGCAGCATTGTGTGCGTCGCCCTGAATTACTACACCGATCATGCGATGTCGGATTCGCCAGGCAGGGGAAAGGTGTCGCGCTATGCCTGGGGCGATGATTACCATGACATCGTAGGCGAGCGCCTGCGAACCCTGTTGAGCTGGATTCAGCAAGAGGAACCTTCCAGTCACGGGAAAATTGCCATCGATACCAGCCCCGTGATGGATAAAGCGTGGGCTGCCAAAGCCGGTCTGGGATGGATCGGCAAACACTCCAACCTGATTCACACGACTTTCGGATCATGGGTCTTTCTGGGAGAGCTGCTGTTGAATCTGGAACTGGATTATGACGAGCAGCCAATCGCCGATCAGTGCGGTACCTGTACCGCCTGTCTTGACGCGTGCCCCACCGGCGCCATCGTCGAGCCGTATGTGGTCGATTCGAACCACTGCATCTCCTACCAGACGATTGAATCCCGAGCCGGGACGCTCGCTGTCGACACGGAAGGGTGGATCTACGGATGTGATATTTGTCAGGATGTCTGTCCCTGGAATCACGCTCCCAAGCTAAGCACGGAAGGACGCTTTCAGCCGCGCCCCGAATTCCTCAACCCCGCGTTGGACCAAGCCGCAGACATCACCAGCGAAGAATTTCAAAAGCTGACGAAAAAGAGCGCCATCCGCCGCACGCGATATTCAGGGTGGATCCGCAACGCGAGCCATACTGCCAAGTCCAAGGCGTGAACATTTTTCGGACATTTGTAGCGACGCGGCATGCCGCGTCACTACCTGTGAAAATTTTCCCCGAGGTGGAATAATTTTCCACAAATTTTGTGGAAAAGGTTTTACCTTTCCCGATTTCTTTCGCGCTAACCAAAACGAGCACAATAACTTTTAGCAAAATGCTGAAAGTATGTGCAGCCCTCTCCGTTGTGGGATAACCTTCGGACAATGGAAGCGAAAACTCCTTCCGGATCTCGCGTAGAAATGGTGGAGGTTGTTCTACCTAATGACGCCAATCCGCTGGGAAATATCCTCGGCGGCAAGGTAATGCACCTGATTGACATCGCCGGAGCTATCGCCGCTCACCGGCACAGCCGAAGCATGGTGGTAACGGTGGCAATGGATCAGCTGGAATTTCACTCTCCTATTAAGGTAGGACAATTGATAATCCTTCACGCGCAGGTTACCTGCGCCTTCCGCACGTCGGTGGAGGTAGAGGTCAAGGTTTTTTCCGAAGACATCCTCACGGGTACCCGACGGCCCACCAGCACCGCTTTCATCACTTTTGTCGCCATAGACGAAGCCGGGCGACCAAAGACAGTCCCGCCTCTGATTGCTGAGACAGAAGAAGAAAGAAAGAAGGTGGAGCAGGCCCAACAAAGGCGCAACCGTCGCCTGGCCCGGGCATCTGACTAAGCAGCCTATGGCCGCGGCCCAGTTTGCCACGAAGCCACGAAGTTCAATGATTTAAATTAGAAGTGCCACTTCTGTGAGACTACGATTGAGTCCTGAGAAGTATCACTTCAAAGCGAAACAACACTCCTTCGTGTCTTCGTGTCTTCGTGTCAAGCCGCGAAAGCAAAAAGGCAGACGAGGAGCGTCTTTGTGGCAAAAAATTCAGGCACGGAGTAAGCAAAAGGCGCTGGACTATCGAAATCCGGGCGGGAAAAGTGATTTAGTGCACCATTTGCCTGAGGCAAATGTGACGTAAACCCTTGAACTTCTGTGTGGGCTAAATATAATCAAGCCAACGATGATCGGTCTGCTTGTTCAAATCGATCAGGATTCACCAGCCAGCGCCGCTCTTTCTTTCTCCAGTCCCTACTTCCAGATAACCCGCGGAGGACTTAATGAACGCAGTGCCTGAAAACCATCCGGTTTCCCGGATGTTTCGAGTGCTTACGGAGCGTGCGATGCATCAGGCGCAACTGGAGGATAATCAAGTAGTTATGTACGTTTCCCGGTTGCTGCTGCACTTTCTGTACACGGAGAACCTATATCCGTTTGCAGATTCCTCACGAGCGAAAACCTGCTACGTGACCGACTTGATTCAGATGGCCGAACAATCGGATTTGCGTAAAAAACAGAAGATCTACCAGCATGTGGGAGACTATGCCCTGTTTATGCTGGGTGTTTACCCGGAAAGCCTGGAGCGTCCCAGACGCTGCATCGACCCGACTTTTTATGCCAGCCAGGGTCGACGTTCCTATATTGCCGCTTCCGAGCTTCTTTTGAACGCGGAAGCCACCCAGTTGTGTCGAAAAATGGCCCACCAGTTCGAAAGATGCGTCCTGGGCCTGAACTGGTTCAAGGAATACACCAGTGATCCGTTTTACCAATCCATGTTCCGGGAATTCGGCGTCGGGTCGTGAAATGCCGGAAGGCGGAAAGCAGAAGGCAGAAGGCAGAAGGCGGAAAGCGGAAGGCGGAAGGCGGAAAGCGAAGGCAGCAGGAAGGCGGGCTGGCAAAATCAAGATTTTATTGACTTGGAGCAAAACTGTCTGCCTTGGCAATCATTCCTTTCCGCCTTCCGCTTTCCGCTTTCCGCCTTCCACTGATTTGACGCCTTCCGCCAGCCGGTATATAAGGGACAAATGGCGTTTGAACAACTGCTGATCATTTTCCTCGCCATTGTGGCGCTTTCTTGTGCGATTCAGGCGATCGCCATCCTGATGATTGCTTCCAAGGCAACGCGGGCGCTGGACTCGACAGTTTCATCGGTGGAAAAACTCACGCCCAGGCTGGAGCAGACCCTGAAGCTTATTTCCGACAATGCGAACTCTATCAAGGGCCCGCTCACTCGAGGCATCGAGAACGTGGAAAAAATATCGCAAGATTTCAACACTATCGTTGAGCAGGTGCGAAAAACGGGCCAGACCATTGATGACACGGTTGAATTGAGTCGTGAGAAAATCCAGGTCTGGAACAAGAGCGTTACCGGGGCGTTGGATCAGCTTCAGTCAACAACGGTCGCTGTTCAGAAAGCTGTGCTGCGGCCTTCCGCGGAAATCGCCGCAGTGGTCAAAGGTGTCCGAGGCGGCCTGCAACAGCTCGTAAAGCTGAAGCAGACCGGAAGGCACTAGCCTGGATTATTCACAAAACTTAACCGCGTTCTTGGCGGTTAAGTTTTTTGTGAATAATCCAGGCTAGTACTCAATTCCGACCGGAAATTCTTTTACACGCTCGCCTGCTTTTTATAGAATCGCCTGTTCTCGAACGGTTTTCGCTGATTTTCGGCGCATCTGATACTGGGAGGAGAATTCGATGGCGACTGTAACGCTGAAGGGCAACCCGGTTCACACGACCGGGGATCTTCCCAAGGTAGGTTCAAAAGCTCCTGATTTTCGGCTCGTAGACGGGAAGCTGAATGACATCACCCTCGGAAATTTCCAGGGGAAGAAAAAACTGCTGAACATTGTTCCCAGCCTTGACACCTCGACGTGCGCCACGTCGACGAGAAAATTCAACGAAAAAGCTTCTCAATTGAACAATACCGTTATTCTGGTCGTCTCTGCGGATCTTCCTTTCGCTCAAAATCGATTCTGCTCCACCGAGGGTCTTGCCAATGTTATTCCGCTTTCGATGATGCGCTCCCGCGATTTCGCCAATGACTATGGAGTCCTGCTCTCGGATGGGCCCCTGGCAGGCATCGCGGCCCGGGCAATTGTTGTCCTTGATGAGAACAACCGCGTCGTGTACAACCAATTGGTCGGGGAAATCGTCAACGAGCCGGACTACGACAAGGCGTTGTCTGCGCTGAAGTAGTTCGCTCACATTTAACCGGAACGGCCGCGGCGTCAAACTGTGGACCGTCTTGGAATACATCCCGACACAAACGAGTTTGGATATCATCGCCCTCACCGTCGGTCTGAAGCAACGTATCGCCGCCGTCTATGGTTTACTGGCCGAGCGCATGCCCCACTTTCCCAAAGCGCAGGAGACCTGGTACGAGCTTGCAGAAAGCGAACGATACCACTGCGAAAAACTGGCCCATCTTGCCGAGCATATAGAAATCGGCGGCGATGGAGAAAAGATTGAGGCTCTGTCCGGAATGGTAGGGCAGTTGGAAAAGCGGGCGCGCGCCCCTGACTTGAAGCTTGAGGAGGCCTATCAAATCAGTCTCGACCTCTCGAGTTACCAGGTCGAACTGATGGCTTACGTGGTGGAAAGAATTGAATTCCCTCAATCCCTGGAGATAAAGAACATGGCCTCGACTATGTCGGCCAGCCTGCTTCAACTTTATGACATGGTGGAAAAATACACGGCAGCCACCGATTTGCGCAGCGCTGTGATGCGCACCAAGGTTCAACTCTTAGGCCTGCAGCTTACCTTCCTTGAGTTCGACGTTAAGAACTATCTCACCGCTGTCCTTGGGCTCAGCCACATGCTGGCGCGCGAAGTGCTGGGAGAGAGAACAAAGACGCTGCTGGAAGAAACCTATCAATACTCAACACAACTTCACGATACTCTCCGGAACATGGAGCGCGTGCGGCGGGAACTGACCTCTTCGGAAAAAAAATCAAAACATTAAAAAAGCCCTGCCTTGGCAGGGCTTTTACCAGGAAGGAAATTCTTCCTGGGAGGGAGGTTCACGATCTAATAATAAAGATGCTCTGGTGAAGGAAAAAGATGACTAATTAGCGATGATCGCGTCTGAACTTTTTGCGCTCCTGGTCCTTTTCTTTCAAAAAGGCCTCAAATTTTTGGTCCTGCTCTTCCGTCAGAATCGCCCGGATCTTCTGTCTCATATCGTTACGAATCCCGTCAAAACGAGCCGTGGCTTCCGCCCGGGCTGATGAAAATCTTCCGCGCGATTCGTCCATGATCTTCTCGAACTGAACCTTTTGCTGTTCGGAGAGCCGTAAGTTCTTCTCCAGGTCAACACGCTGATTCTTGTCATTGCCGCGGTAGCTGCTGGCACGGGTCTTGCCAAGCCACACGTAAACTCCACCAGCGCCCGAAATGCAGCCCAACACAAAGACCAAACCGAGTATCAGAACGGCATGTAAACGAGTGCTCATCTGCCTCCCTCCTGCTGCAGCAAGGAAAGCAGCTCCTCATCCGTCTGAATTCTCCCCAGCTCTCCTGCGAACTCTGATTCACTTCCAGAAAGCAGCACTTCGATGTCCCGCTCCGCATCGGAAGGCACAAACAGTATCGGCTTCATGAACCAACTCACCGCCAGAAAAAGCAACGCGGCGGCAGCCCAGACTCGAGCGGGGCGAAGCAGCGAAAGCATCACAGCGTCCCAGGTTTTCGACTGGCTGAACGCCGCCTTCGCGGTGCGCTCGGCAAAGTGCAGTCGAAGCGGAACGTCGACGGCTTCAATGATTTTCACAATACTGTCCAGCAGGCCTACCGTCGAGCGGCACTCTTCGCATTCCTGCAAGTGATTTTCAAACTCCAGACACTGCGCTGGATTCAATTCGTCGTCGCGATATCGATCCAACATTGAGCAAAGCTTCATGATTTTTTCATTCCTTTCCGTGTTCCCCTCAGGTACTCACGGAATTTTTGCTGTACCTGCTTGCGCGCGCGCGACACCCGAATCCGGGCGCCCAGCTCGGAGGTATTTAACGCCTCGGCTAAGTCCCGGTACGGCAGTCCCTCCACTTCTCTCAACAGGAATGCCATCCGATCTCTCGGTTTGAGCTCTTCGAGCAGCGACATGGCAACTTCCTCGTAAGTCTCCGGTCGCTCGGTGATCATGGAATCAAAATCAGGCTTTCTGGAAAGCGAATTCAGCAGCCTTTCCTGTTCCGTCTCCTCAAGGTCCGTCCACAAATTGTGGCGCCGCACTCTCTCCCGGCGCAACTGATCGACGCAATAATTTGCCGCAATTCGCGCAATCCACGGCACGAACGGCCGGGAACGGTCAAACTGGTGCAAAGAATTGTACGCCCGGATGAACACCTCCTGAACCGCATCCTCATGATCCAGCGAAATTCCCAGAGTGCGGTGTACCGTTCTGGAAACGACGCCCTGGTGGCGCTTCACCAGCGTGGTAAACGCCGACTGATCGCCGTCCAGAACGCGCTTCACAAGAACATGATCTTCCGGATCGGCCATCCCCATCTCTTTATTACGCAATGTCCTGCGGGTGTTTCAAAGCCGTCGTAATCTTTCTAAAAAGCCTGCAGCGCCGGCCTGCCCACCGACGGGAATGCCGGCCAGAGGCCGGCGCTTTGTGCCGCCCGTAGAGACGCGACATGTCGCGTCTGAGCTCTGACCCGGCATGCCGCATCTCTACGCCGGAAACTCGCTAACCCGCAACTTACGTAAAGTTTACTGGTCCTTTGAGGCGTAGTACCCGTCGCGGGCCCGCACCTTTAGCTCGTCCGGTTTTCCGTCGGCGTTCAGGTCAGCCTTTGCTTCCACGCGGATCTTGCGGAATTTCCCGTCTTTGGCGGTATTGGTCGGGGTGTAGGAGAGACGGTACTGGCTGCGCAGCATGTTGGAGATGTCGGTAAAAATCGAAGGATATTCCTGCAGGAAACGAGGAAAATACGCGACCCCACCGGTCGCCTTGGCATATTCCTTCAGCACGGCATCCGCCTGATAGAAATCAAGCCGCGTTTCATCGGCCATCTGATGTTCGTAGCGGGCGCGCAGGTTGCCCATAATGCTGATGGGATAAATGATGGCGCTCGTGCTCTTGACTGCTTTCAAGGCTTTATCCAGGTTCACCTTGCTGAAAGTATCGCGTCCGGTGGTAAGCATCACGATTGCAACCTTGCCATCAATTTCCTGAACTCGAGACAGGACGTCGATGCTCGCATCGTAAAAATTAGCCTCGCTCCAAGCCGGATAGTTCAGTCTCCGCAATGCATTGTAAATCTCCCCTTTGTTCTGCGTGAAATCCGTCAGGATTTCCGGACGAATGTCGTACGCCACCAGCGCCATCCAATCCTCCGGGCGGACCTGTTCCACAAACGTGTACGCCGCCGTCAGGACCTCATACAACCCGTACCAAATCAGTTTGTTGTACTCGACCAGAAGCACCACTGTAATGGGGGCATCCACGGGAGCAAAATTGCTGATCTTCTGCTCGATTTTGTCCTCGTAGATCTTAAAGTTTTCGACGGTCAGCCCTTTGATCAAATTTCCATTCTTGTCTGTGACCGTTGCGTCAACGCTCACCTGCTCCACACTCACCCGGATCGAGGTCCGTCCGCGGGGAGATTCCTGTTTTTCCTTCAGGTCTTTGGGCTTTTGATCATCAGTCTTCGGATCGGACTTCTCCTGAGGCTTTTCTTGCGCCGCAGACACACCGCGAATTCCGCCTTGCTCCGCCCCTGTAACTGTCAGGAAAAGCAGAGCCCAAATCGACAGCAGAGCCAAGAATCTTTTCATGGGAACACGCCCTTTTCTAGATATGATTAATATTCTAACACATTGTTTCGACGCGCTCGGCGCGTTCGCGAGTTTGCGAGTTTGCAGGTTGACGGGTTACGGGTTGACGGGTTGACGAGTTGCGGGGTGTCGGGTTACGGGTTGTCGAGTTTGCGGGTTGTCGAGTTACGGCTTAGCAAGTTAGAAAATTCAAACTTGAAAATTCACCGACGTGCAAATTCCAGCTCGAAACCCGAAACCCGGTAACCCGGAACCGGTAACCCGGAACCCGGTAACCCGTAACCCGCAAACTTGTAACTTTGGCAAAATGCAATCAGAGTTGAACACAATTGTCTTTGACCTCGACGGTACTCTGCTAGATACGGAAAGCATCGTGCTGGATGCTGTTTCCAAAGCCGTCGACCGCACATCAGGAAAGTTCCGGCTGGATCTGCGGCAGCCTGCGCGCGACGAGATCCTCGCTTTGCTCGGGATTCCCGTTTTTCAATTTGTTTCCCGCCTCGGTCTCAATCTTAAAGAAGAGGCTGCCAAATACCTGGAGTCGGAAATCGAAGAGGAGGAACTTCAACTTATCGAGGACGGTCAGGCGCGGCTTTTCGATGGAGTTTCCGACGTACTGCGGCAGCTTAAAGCGTGCGACTGGAACCTCGCACTGATCTCTAACTGCTCTCGCCGATACCTGATGGCGCTTTCGGACTATTTTGATTTCGGCAACTACTTTGAATTCTCCCTGTGCGTGGAGGATGTGAGGCTGGATGGCAAAGGCATTTTGCTCAGAGAACTTCTTACCAAGACAGATCGGCTCGCCGCCGAAACCATCTACGTCGGCGATCGAACATCTGATTGGGAAGCGGCAAATTTCGTTAAATGTGGATTCATCGGAGCCCGATGGGGTTATGGCGGCGGATTCGACGCGCAGATCGTCACTATAGGATCAATTCGGGAGTTGCCGGAAATCCTGAAGCGGATTGAAGAGTCACATCCCGAACCTGGAAAGTCGGGCGTAAAGTGTTAGAATTGAACGGATGACGCTGGCCCAAAAACGCTCGCAACTGGAGAACCTTCTCGGCCAAATGGAATCGCTGCTGGTGGCCTACAGCGGAGGAGTAGACAGCGCGCTGGTGGCGTATGTCGCGAGCCGCATTTTGTCGGACCGGATGCTTGCCATTACAGCCCAGAGCGCGTCGATGGCGGAATTGGAGTTAACTCGCGCCGTAGAGTTTGCCAAAACGCACCGCATACCTCACCGGGTAATCAAAACGGACGAACTGGAGGACCCTCGCTACGCGGCCAATCCAACCAATCGCTGCTTCTTCTGCAAGGACGAACTCTACAACAAGCTGGGAACGCTGAAACAGGAGTTGAACTTTGCCTGGTTGGCTGACGGTTCACACGCCGAAGACGTCGCAGGCGACAGGCCGGGAATGCGCGCCGCCTCCAATCACGGCGTACGCAGCCCGTTGCGCGAAGCCGGATTCGGCAAAGCGGATGTGCGTGCCCTGGCAAAGGAGCTGGCGCTGGAGATCTGGGATAAACCAGCCTCCCCATGCCTCAGTTCGCGCGTGCCGCACGGCATCGCCATAACTCCGGAAAAATTGCAGCGCATCGATCGGGCAGAAGAAGTCCTGCGATCGCTGGGATTCCGGGTGGTGCGTGTTCGCCATCACGACGAACTTGCCCGAATCGAAGTGGGCCGGGACGAGCTGCCGCGTTTTCTGGATGTCAAACTGTTCGAGCGCGTGGTCTCCGAATTTCGGCGAATCGGTTACCGCCATGTCACGCTGGACATGCAGGGGTATCACGGTTAAAGGACTTACAATCGCCGTGCCGTTCACAAATGCGGAATTCGGAATGCGGATTGCGGAATAAAGCCGAGAACCCTTCCAGCGCAGATTGTGCCGGCGCATTTATGCCGCATTCCGCATTCCGAATTCCGGTTTTGATGCCAAGCTTCTCAATGCGCCAAACCACTCTCGTGGTTGTAATCACGCTGTTTTCCGCCCTCCACGCCGCCTCGCGGGCTCCAGTCGCCGCAAAGCACGGAATGGTGGTATCAGTCAGTCCCGAAGCGTCCCGGGTGGGAATTGAAATACTGCGGCGGGGCGGTAATGCCGTTGATGCCGCCGTTGCTGTCGGGTTCGCTTTGGCAGTCACTCATCCGGCAGCCGGAAACATCGGAGGGGGCGGCTTTATGGTGATTCACCTGGACCGCCCTGGCCAGGAAATCAGTCTGGACTATCGTGAAAGGGCACCCGCGTCAGCCACCCGGGACATGTACCTGGATCAGCAAGGCAATGTAATTGCGGGAGTGTCGACGATCGGGCACAAGGCTGTGGCGGTCCCCGGATCGGTTCGCGGTTTGCACTCTGCCTGGCAAAAGTACGGGAAACTCAAATGGAGGGAACTGCTGCAGCCCGCTATTTTGCTGGCGCAGAATGGCTTCAAGGTGAGTGCGTCCTTGTCGGCATCATTGAAGAACAAGGAGAATTCCGAAAAACTGGCGCGCTTTGCCGAAAGCAAAAAGCTTTTTCTCAAGAACGGCGGTTCCTTTGAAGAGGGAGACACGCTGGTGCAGAAGGAGCTGGCATCCACGCTGCGGCGTATCGCCAGACTTGGTCCGGCCGGTTTCTATGAAGGCCCGGTCGCCTCGCTCATTGTCGATGAAATGCGGCGAAATGGCGGCCTTATCACTCTGGATGACTTGAAGAATTATCAGGCGGTATTTCGCGCTCCCGTTCGCGGGACTTACCGCGGATACGAAGTTGTATCCATGGGACCGCCCAGCTCAGGAGGCATCGCGCTGATCGAGATGCTCAATATGATGGAGCGCTTCCCGCTCAGGGAATTGGGATTGAATTCATCGCGCAGCATTCACCTGAAGGCGGAAATCATGCGCCGCGCGTTTGCCGACCGCGCCAAGTTCCTCGGAGATTCGGACTTCACGCGCGTTCCGGTGCGCGGCCTGACTTCCAAAGATTACGCCGCCGGTCTGGCGCAGACCATTTCGCTCGAACATGCCGGCGCAAGCGCCCAGACAACTGCCGGAAATCCAAACGCATATGAGTCGCCTGAGACCACCCACTATTCAATAATAGACAAAGACGACAACGCAGTGGCCGCGACCACGACCCTCAACGGCAGTTATGGCTCCGGCGTGACGGTCGCCGGGGCCGGGTTTCTGCTTAACAACGAGATGGACGATTTCTCCTCCAAGCCCGACGCGCCGAATGCGTACGGCTTAATCCAGGGAATAGCAAACGCTATCGGGCCGCTCAAGCGGCCGCTGAGCGCGATGACGCCCACGATCATCAAACGGGAAAAGAAGATCTTTCTGATCACCGGCTCGCCCGGTGGACCCACCATCATGAACACCGTCTTTCAGATCGTGCTAAACGTGATCGATTACGGCCTCAACATCCAGGAGGCAGTGGATGCTCCCCGCGTCCACCATCAGTGGCTCCCCGACGAGCTGCGGGCAGAGCGCGACACGATCCCTGAGGACGTTGAAAACGCATTGCGGGCCAGAGGACACAAGCTGAACTATCGCGAAAAGATCGGGGATGCCCATAGTATTCTGGTCGATCTTAAAACCCGGATACGCTATGGCGCGGCCGATCCCAGATCAGACAGCCTGGCCGTCGGATATTAGCGTGACAGACCCCCATTTTTTCGAGCCTGTTCCCGTAGAGACACGATACATCGCGTCTGAGTCGGGCGCGATAAATCGCGCCCCAGCGCTGATTTGCGGGGCTCGGGACGCGACATGTCGCGTCCAACTCAGACGCGGCATGCCGCGTCTCTACATCTGTCTGGCGGCGTTTTTCGCGTTGGCGTTGAGCGCGCGTGCTTCCGAGCAGACGGATATTGCCCGGCTTCGCGGCATTCTGGCGCTGGCCGATAAGGGAGACAACGGGCTGGCGCTGCAGCGGATGCGCGAGTTCCTGCAGTCGGCGCCGCAGTCTGCCGAGGCTTTGGATCTTGCCGGTGTTCTGGCCACGCGCCAAGGTCTGTTGTCCGAGGCGCATGACTACCTGCTGCGCGCCGCCCGTATTCGTCCAGATTCGCCTCGGATTCTCTCCAACCTCGGCTATCTTCTGATCCAACGGAACGATCCATCAGGCGCGGTTCGTTTTCTGCGGGGGGCGCTGCTGCTTGATCCCGATTCCTCCGAAGCAGCAGCCAACCTGCGCAGGGCGGTGGTGCTTTTCAACCGGAAGGAAAATACCCCGCTGTGCACGGCGATGATCGAGCGAGTGAAAACGCAGAAACTGAATGATCGCATGATCACGTTTTCGGAATCTTCCCATCCCTGCGATTTGGAGGAACCTCAGTGGCTGATTGCCGATTTTCCCGCGATTCTGATATTCCGTAACCGCTCAAAGCTCACCCTGCAATTCGAAGCGGCAGCCGCAGATGCGTGGATTTTCTGGAGCCTCGACGGAAATTCTCAGGGAAGCGAATCTGTCGGTTCCGCGCTTGCTACGGCAATTCCACTGTCTGGAAACGGCCCCCTGCTGCTAACTGCCAGCCGACAGGTTCTTATCAAAGGCTGGAAGGTCGAGTAACCAATTGCATAAATTCGGGTAAGGGGTTTTCACCACAAAGACACAAAGAACACAAAGCGTGTCCGTCGTCCGTGGCCCGTTGTCAGTTGTTACTCCTGACGACCGGCATGCAGGAACCCACTGACAACGGACCAAGGACAACAGACTGCCTTTGTGTCCTTTGTGTCTTTGTGGTCAAATAATAGGTCGGCCGGCATTCGGCCGCGGCTATAAACGATGAATAACAAATCGCTTACTGAACTGCTGCGTGATCGGATCGTGATCATCGACGGAGCCATGGGCACGATGATCCAGAGCTTCCGGCTTTTAGAAGCAGATTTCCGAGGCGAGCAGTACGAGAACCACCCGCGGGATTTGAAAGGCAACAATGATTTGCTGTCCATTACTCAGCCGCAGATCATCGCCTCGATCCATCGCGAGTTTCTAGAGGCGGGCGCGGACATAATCGAGACGAACACTTTCAATTCCAACACCATTTCGCTGTCCGATTATGGATTGCAGGATCAGGCGTACGCATTCAATCTCGCGGCTGCGCGCGTGGCGCGCCAGGCCGTCGACCAATTTCAGGCGCAAAACCCGACGCGCTCCTGCTGGGTGGCGGGGTCAATGGGGCCAACCAACCGCACCGCCTCGATGTCGCGCGACGTAAATAACCCGGCGGCGCGTGAAGTCACGTTCGATCAACTGGCGTCGGCCTACTATGATCAGGTTCGCGGCCTGGTCGATGGCGGCGTAGATCTGCTGCTTCCGGAGACTACGTTTGACACCCTTAACCTGAAGGCCGCGATATTCGCGATCGAAAAATTCGCAGACGAAACGGGAACGCGCCTGCCGGTAATGATTTCAGTGACGATTACCGACCAGTCGGGGCGCACGCTGTCCGGGCAGACCCTGGAAGCTTTCTGGATTTCCATCGAACACGCTCGGCCCTTCAGTGTGGGAATCAATTGTGCGCTGGGCCCGCGCGAGATGCGGCCCTACCTGGAGGAGTTATCCTCGCTGGCTCCCTGTTTCATCAGTTGCTATCCGAACGCCGGTCTGCCAAACGCGTTCGGTGAATACGACGAATCCCCCCAGTCAATGTCGGCGGTGCTGCAAGATTTCGCCGCCAATGGCTGGCTGAATTTCGTGGGCGGCTGCTGCGGCACCCGGCCCGAGCACATCCGCGCCATCGCCCAGGCGGTAAGGGGACTGAAGCCGAGAGTTCCGCCCGCCATCGAGCCCTCCTCTCGTTACAGCGGATTAGAAGCGCTGACGCTTCGCGCCGAAGTTCCATTCCTGCTGATCGGAGAGAGGACAAATGTCACCGGCTCTCCCCGATTTGCAAAGCTGATCCTGGGTGGCGACTTTGAGGCGGCGCTTGCCGTGGCGCGACAGCAGGTCGAGGGCGGCGCCAATATCATCGACGTAAACATGGACGAGGCGATGCTCGATGGAGAGCAGGCAATGGTCCGGTTTCTTAATCTGATCGCTGCCGAGCCGGACATCGCGCGCGTGCCCATCATGATAGACAGCTCGAAATGGTCGGTCATTGAGGCAGGGCTGAAGTGCGTCCAGGGAAAGGCGATCGTGAATTCCATCAGCCTGAAGGAAGGCGAAGAAGTCTTCAAACGCCAGGCGCGCATTGCGAGACGCTACGGCGCCGCGCTGGTGGTGATGGCTTTTGACGAACGGGGACAGGCCGACACTCTGGAGCGAAAGATCGAGGTCTGCAGCCGCGCTTACCGCATTCTCACACAAGAAGCGGGAATTCATGGAAGCGACATCATTTTTGATCCCAATATCCTGACCGTCGCTACGGGAATTGAAGAACACAACGCGTACGCGGTGAATTTCATTGACGCCACGCGGCAGATCAAAGCGAGGCTTCCTCATTGCAGGGTCAGCGGTGGGGTAAGCAACATTTCATTTTCTTTCCGGGGCAATAATCCGCTCCGCGAGGCGATGCATTCGGCATTTCTTTACCACGCCATTCAGGCCGGACTGGATATGGCCATCGTGAACGCCGGACAGCTCGAGGTGTACGAGGAAATCGATCCTCAGCTCAAGGAAATGGTCGAAGATGTACTGTTCAACCGGCGGTCAGATGCCACCGAACGGCTGGTGGAGTTCGCCGAATCTTTTAGGAGCTCCGGGAAAGTTCAGGCCAGGGATGATTTATGGCGCCAGGCTCCCGTCGAAGAACGCCTTTCGCACGCGCTCATCAAAGGCATCGTTGATTTTATCGAACAGGACACGGAAGAGGCACGTCGAAAGTATCCAGCTCCCCTGGCCGTCATTGAAGGGCCGCTGATGAGCGGAATGAGCATCGTGGGAGATCTGTTTGGTTCCGGAAAGATGTTCCTTCCCCAGGTTGTGAAGAGCGCTCGCGTGATGAAGAAAGCGGTGGCTTACCTGCTTCCCTTTATGGAGGAAGAGAAGAGAAGGACCGGCAATCACAAAGCTCAAGGCAAGATACTGCTGGCTACCGTCAAAGGAGACGTCCATGACATCGGCAAAAACATCGTCGGTGTGGTGCTCGGCTGCAACAACTACGAGGTGATCGATCTCGGCGTGATGGTTCCCAGCGAGAAGATTCTGAAGACGGCGCGCGAACAGCAGGTGGACATCATCGGGCTGAGCGGCTTGATTACTCCCTCGCTCGACGAGATGGTGCACGTGGCCCGGGAAATGCAACGGGAAGGCTTCGACGTGCCGCTGTTGATCGGCGGAGCCACCACCAGCAAGGCCCATACGGCCGTGAAAATTTCACCCCAGTATCATGGACCGACGGTTCACGTTCTGGACGCTTCGCGCGCCGTCGGTACGGTGGGACACCTGGTCAGCGCGGAACTGCGCTCCGGTTTCATCGAGAAGAACAGAAGCGACCACGCGCGCGCGCGCCAGCTTCACGAGGCGCGGCGGTCAGAAAAGCGACTGCTTAGTGTGGAGGAAGCCAGAAAGCGGCGGCTTGCCCTGGATTGGTCCGCCGATTCCCCGCCCAGGCCCCGCTTCACGGGTGTTCGAACGATTGACCCTTGCCCGCTGGAGGAGATCGCTGCATACATCGACTGGTCGCCGCTCTTCCATACCTGGGAATTAAGGGGGAATTATCCACGCATCTTCAAGGATCCTGTCGTCGGCCAAAGGGCCCGGGAACTGTACGACGACGCCCGGCGGCTTCTGGACCGAATTGTTAATGATCGTCGCCTCACGGCCCGGGCCGTTTATGGATTCTTCGCCGCCAACAGCGTCGGTGATGACATCGAGCTTTACACAGACGAAAGCCGCCGGCGCGTTTTGACCACTTTACATACGCTCCGCCAGCAGACAGAAAAGCAGCAGGACCAGCCACAGCTTGCTTTGGCCGATTTTGTGGCGCCGAAAACATCCGCCAGAGAGGATTTTATCGGGGCATTTGCCGTGTCGGCAGGCTTCGGCTCGGAAGCGCTTGTCGCTGAATTTGAAAGAGACCATGACGACTATAACGCCATCATGACCAAGGCGCTGGCGGACAGACTTGCGGAAGCGACGGCCGAATGGCTTCACGGAAAGGCCAGGGAAGACTGGCAGTACGGCAAGGACGAGAAACTTACGCAGGAGGATCTCATCTCGGAAAAGTACCAGGGGATCCGCCCTGCTCCGGGCTACCCGGCCTGCCCCGATCACACGGAAAAGCGGCTCTTGTTTGACCTGCTCCAGGCTGAGAAGAACGCAGGCATCCGGCTTACCGACAGCTTTGCAATGGACCCGGCGAGTTCGGTCAGCGGGTTTTATTTCAGCCACAAAGAGTCGCGCTACTTCGCGGTGGGTCAGATCGGTCGGGATCAGGTGGTTGATTATGCCGAGCGGAAAGGAATGGCCGTGCAAGAGGTTGAGAAATGGTTAGGGCCGAACCTGGCCTACGATCCGGAGCAAAAAAGCGTAGCGGTTGAGGCGGTCGGATAGCGCCACACGTTGGCGATTTGCACGCGAAGCGCAGAGCCACGTCCCGCAAGGGCGTGGCGGGGGCGTGAGGCGCCGCCAGCGAGCCGACTTGCATGGTTTCCGCCACGCCCTTGCGGGACGCGGCTCTGCGCTTCGCGTGCTAGCCCGAGTGGCTTGCCACGCGGTATAACCAACCGCTAAAATCATTTTCTTTGCCGAAGTGGTGGAATTGGCAGACACGCCATCTTGAGGGGGTGGTATCCGAAAGGGTGTGGGGGTTCGAGTCCCCCCTTCGGCATTCAAGTTTCAACTAAGCAACACTTCTGTCAGAGCCCGAGAGGGACCCTCCGAAGCGGCGAATATCTCGTAATTCTCGAATCGCTTCGTTCGCGCTCTGGAGGTCCCTCACTGCGTTCGGGCTCTGATAGTGTGCCGTGTACCCAATTCCGCCTTCCGCTTTCCGCCTTCTGCTTCCTGCCCGCTGCCTCCTGCCTCCTGCCACCTGCCTCCTGCCACCTGCCACCTGCAGGCTATTTCTTCGGAGGCTGTGCGGGCGGTTTTTGTGCAGGACCCGGGGCGGGAGTGGTTTTCGCCGGGCTGGTATTCTGCGCGGGCGCCTTGTAGGGCACCCGATCCACAACGCTGGAGGACTGCCTGTTATAAAGAATCGCCAGCGCCAGCGAAGTGACCATGAAGATAATGGCGCAGGCCGTCGTCATCTTGCTCAGGAAGGTTGCAGCACCGCGAGACCCAAAGGCCGTCTGGCTTCCGCCTCCTCCGAACGCGCCGGCCAGATCGGCGCCCTTTCCCGACTGCAACAGCACAACTCCGATCAATACCACCGAAACCATGATGTGCAAGGCCAAAAAAAGATAAAAAAGCATTTCAATTTCCTCTTAGTTAAGGAATTTCAAAAACCCAACCGCCAAGAACGCAAAGAGCGCCAAGACTTAAAGTGGATCTAGTAAATCTGATCTGGTAAACAGTTCGAAGCGTCAGACGAATGCAACATCGCCCGAAGGTTTCGCCAAAGTGATCTTAATTCCTTGGCGTTCTTTGTTTCTTGGCGGTTCCATTGTTCGTCCGCCAAGCTACCCATTATAATTCACGATTCTCGCAAAGTGGTCCGCATTTAGACTCGCCCCGCCGACCAGGGCTCCGTCGATGTCGCGCTGGGCCATCAGCCCGTCAACGTTGTCCGGTTTCACGCTGCCCCCATAAAGTATCCGCAACTGATCTCCTGATTGCGTTCCGTAGCGTGACGCAAAGAAGGCACGAATAAAGGCATGCGCTTCTTGAGCTGTTTCGGGAGTGGCCGTCTTTCCGGTTCCAATAGCCCAGACCGGTTCATAGGCCACCACGATGCGCCGCAAGCAAGAAGTTGGGATTGACCCCAGCGCTCCTTCCAATTGGCCACGAATCACAGCCTCTGTTTCTCCTGCTTCCCTTTGCTGAAGCGTTTCTCCCACGCAAAAGATCGGATCCAGATCTGCGCGGCAGGCAGCCTGAATCTTCTCGCCGATGAAGCTGTCGGTCTCCTTGAAATACTGGCGGCGCTCAGAATGGCCGATGATGGCGAAACTGCAGCCCACGGAAGCCAGCATTTCGGCGGAGACCTCGCCTGTGAAAGCCCCTTCCTTCTGAGGATGCAGATTCTGCGAGCCGACGCGAATGTGGCTGTCTTGCAACTTCTGGTGCACCAACGGCAATACCGGATAAGGGGGCGCGACTCCAACTTCCCGGTCGCCCGCCACACGAATCTTGCTTTTAAGCTGCTCGCAGAATTGCACAGCCTCGCCCGCATCCTTGTACATCTTCCAGTTGCCGATTATGAAAGGAATTCGGCTCATTTTCTCAAGGCGCGCCGATTCTGGCTTGGTGTCTTTGTGGTTCATTTTTTCAACCACAAAGGCACCAAGCTAGTTCAACTTGATTTCCGCGTAATTGACCGTCATGGCTGATCCGTCAAAACTTCAATACCGGGCAACTTCTTGCCTGCCAGAAATTCCAGGGATGCGCCTCCGCCTGTTGAGACGTGGTCGATTCGATCCTGAACTCCGGCGGCGTTGACAGCAGCGACCGAATCGCCTCCGCCGACAATCGTAAGGCCTTCCACCTCGGCCATCGCACGGGCGATGGCGACCGTTCCGCGCTCAAAAGGGGAGGTTTCAAAAACACCCATGGGACCATTCCAGATGACCGTTCTGGATTTCCGGACCACAGAAGTATATTCCTCCACGGTCCTGGGACCGATGTCGAGCGCAATTGCATCACTGGGAATCTCTTCCACAACCCGCGACTCGACAGAGGGCCTGATCTCGGCCGCCACCACGTGATCCGCCGGCAGGAGAAACTTCACTCTTTGCGCCACGGCCCGCCTCATCAAGTCGCCGGCCATGGGCACTTTGTCCTCTTCGAGCAGAGACTTGCCGATCGAGCAGCCTTTCGCCTTGAGGAATGTGTACGCCATGCCTCCGCCGATCAGGATATTCTGCACAATTTGTAGGAAGTTTTCGATGATCTCAATCTTGTCGCTGACCTTCGCTCCTCCGAAGATTGCGGTAGCCGGACGCTCCGGATTCTGGAGGGCGCGCGAAAGATAATCGATTTCCTTCTCCATCAGAAAGCCGGCAGCCCCGCGGCCCAGCACTTTGACGATGCCGACGGTGGATGCGTGCGCACGATGCGCCGCACCGAAAGCATCATTCACGTACAAATCCGCCAGGCGGGCCAGGCCGGCGGAAAACCGCTCCTCGTTTTTTTCTTCTTCGGCATGAAAGCGTAGATTTTCGAGCAGCAGAGCCTCGCCTGGCGCAAGCTGCTCGACGGCCTTCTCTACCTCTGAACCGACGCAGTCGCGAGCAAAATGAACTTTTGTGCCGGCGCTCAAAGCCTGCAGGTGGCGCGACACCGGTTCGAGTGAATATTTTTCATTGCGTGTTCCCTTGGGCCTCCCCAGATGTGAAGCCAACACCACGCGCGCACCCTGCTCCCGGGCATATTGAATACTGGGCATCGAGGCGCGAATACGGGTATCGTCCTCAACTTTTCCGTCCTTGAGCGGGACATTGAAATCCACACGCAGGAAAAGTCTTTTGTTCCTAAGATCCAGGTCTTTGATGCTGAGTTTTTTCATTTTGCTGGAACCGGAGGGTTATTGGTCAATGGTCATTGGTCATCGGTCATTGTCATAATTGGTCATTGGTCATCGGTCGTCGATCGTCGGAAATCTTGTTGAAAAACTAAGCTCTTGCCGATTAGCAGCCAACAGCGTTGAGCTGGCTTGGTGTCTTGGTGGTTCATTTTTCTTACCACCAACGCACCAAGACCCAGACTTCCATAATGCTTGACCAATGACGAATGACCAATGACTGATGACCAATGACCCTTTCTGCTTTCCGAGAGCCCTAAAGAATAAGCCAAAGGTCCTGAATGTAAACGCAAAAATTCCTGCTGCTCGTTTTTCTTTCCCATTCTAAGCTTGACTAAAGTATTCTTCCCCGATTGCGGCGACCGGCGCAGACACACACGGCTTCGGATAAGATCACAATTCGAGTGAATGCGCTTCAGCTAGGATCAATTTCCTGATAGTAGTCGAGTGAGGATGCGCTACTTTGTTATTGCCGATATCCATTCGAACCTGGAGGCCCTCGACGCCGTCCTGAAATACCGGAACTATGACCGGCTGCTTGTGCTGGGAGATATTGTCGGCTATGGCGCCGATCCGGACAAAACCGTGCAGCGGATACGCGACAGCGCTCCGGCAGCGATCGTGCGCGGCAACCATGACAAAGTGATCGCCGGCCTGGAGGGATCCGAATCCTTTGTGTCCCATGCGCGCGAATCAGCGCGCTGGACACGCGACCAGCTAAGCCCGGAGAATCTTGATTTCATCCGCAATCTTCCAGCCGGCCCTTTGCAGATCGATGAGACGATCACCATAGCGCACGGAGCCCCGTTTGATGAGGACGCATATCTGGTGCCCAATATCCCAACCGACGAGGTGTTCGAAGGTTGTACCACACCGGTCTGCTTTTTCGGGCACACGCATGTCCCGACGGTTTTCTACGGAATCGGCCAGACGGTTTACTCCACGCAGGTGATTCCACCCGTCTCCATGTCCCTGATGAGGGACGCCTCCCGTTATTTGATCAATCCAGGTTCGGTGGGCCAGCCGCGCGACGGCGATCCGCGGGCGGCATTCCTGGTATTCGATTCGGAGAAGTTTGAAGTGGAGTTCCACCGCGTCGAGTACGACATCCAGATGGCGCAGCAGAAAATCCGGGCGGCCGGCCTGCCCGACTTCCTCTCGCAGCGACTCGCCAGAGGTGTCTAATTTTTCGTAGAGTACAAGGGCGAGTTGTCGGGTTACGGGTTGACGGGTTACGAGTTGGCCGAGCTACGGTTGGCGAGTTAGAAAATTCAACAACCCGTAACTCGCCAACCCGCCAAACCCGTAACTCGTAGCAACTATCCGAGCATCTCCCCTTCTTCGGCTGCCGGTTCGAGAGCGCGGAAGACGGCGCGTCTTTCCACTGCGCCCAGCAGGGTGTCCAGGAACACATGGAAACGATGCAGCACATCCTTCAGCTCGCCGGCAGGGCAGCTCTTCAACTGATCGACAAAACCTTCCACCAGGCCCCAATCCTTGAACATCAGGCAGCGCATGCTGTTCTCGCAGAAAATGTGGAGCAGCCTTTGAAGCGAGGCGAATCCAGCCGCACTGAAGTTCTCTGCCAGTTGTCCCACCAGCTCGCGCAGCGTGCTCAGGTCGGCCTGCACGCGCACGCTTTCTTCCAGACGAAGCTCGATATCCGTGAACAGCAGGTACTCATCAAAACCCCTGTTAAAAGAGCGCGCAATGGAAATAAAAACGTTCTGAAAGCAGTTCCACAACAGACCGGCTGCATCTTCCAGGTGCGAGTAAATTTCCTCGATTTGTGTTTCCTTCTCGATTCCTCCCAGTTCCTGTTTGAACACCCGTTTCATTTCCACCTTCAGAGCAAAGATCAGGGTGGTCACTTCCTCGGCGCTGTTGGGAACCAGCAACTCCCAGCGGGCAGACCACTGCTCCAGGCGCTGCAGAATTCCCTTCCCATCCGTGTGCATGTGCGAAAGCAGGGCGAAAAAGGCGCGATAGTTGAAGTGGCTCCGCAGCCCGGTTCGGATGTATCGAATACGCGAAAGTACTCGATAGATGCGGGCAAACAGTGCAAGGGTTTCCAGCCGCATCTCGGCCGAGCGAATTTCTCCCAGCACTTCCAGTTCAACAATGTCCTGCCAGGTCCGCTCGATGTATTTGTGCCGCAGCTTGGTGGCGGTTTTGTTTTTTCGGAAGGCGATGAACTCATGGTTCAGCAGCCTTCCCATGCTCTTGAAGAAAACCAGCGGGATACTCTGCGATTCCAGCTTCTCGCGCAGGATGATGCGAAAATCATTCACTGTTTGTGCCAGCAGGATGACGCGACCGGCCACCGCGGTTTGTTTTCGATAGCGGAAGAACTCGAGCGGCAGGTTTCCGCGGACGCTTGCGTCTTCCCACTTCACATCCTTTACTTCGGAAAGCTCGCTCAGCGCGAGATCGGTCGCCAGTTCGCCGATCTTCTCCAGAATCCAGGCGGCGGTGCGCGCCTCTTCGACGAAGTTCTTTCCCAGGCCCACCACGCGTTCCGACTCAGCGAAAGAGAGCGCCTGGTACTTGAAGTAACCCTGCAGGCATGAAATCCACATCTCCAGTTCGGAGACGGGATCGAGGTGGAAGAGGAGATCTCTATTCATCCGGTCCGTAGAAAATGGACCGGAATTCGTGACATTCTTTGCGAAGCGTCAGCCAATCAAAAAAAATATCGGGGTTCTGATTCCAGATGGTGAACCAGCGGGAAATCTCCGCTTTCTCAACCCTTTTTTCTCCACACACCTTGCTGTTGCGCGATATCGCTTCCGCACGCTTCCGGCCTAAGATGCAAATCTGGTGACAGTAACTGATTCCCTTCAGATCTCCCTTCTTCAGAAACTGCCGGTACAGCGTATCGATCTTCTGGAGCGAGAGCTCCGCTTCTTCCAGCGTGCGAAATTTCAGCACGTCTTCAAAGTCACTCTGGTACGCTCTGTCGATCTCAACGTCTTTCATCTCTGATGAGGCCTCAAGAAAAAAATTGCTGGAAGTATAACATAGCCAGAGGATTATCTTTCAAAATGATTGCGCTCGCCGGGCCTGCAAGTTAACTTATCGCTGCACGGAATGAAACGACTGACATACCTGGGCGCGCTGCTTGCGCTGAAAATTTTCGCACGTCTGCCCCGTCCGGTCGCGTACGCGCTCGCACATGCCCTGGTAATTCTTTATTACCGGTGTGACGGCCGTCACCGACGCATCGGAATGACCAATCTGCTCATCGCCTTTCCCGAGCAGCCGAAATCGTGGCGGGCCGAGGTGCTGCGCCGCAGCTACTTGAATCTCGCCGACCTGCTGGTGGAAGTGAGCCGCTTTCCGAAAATCACGCCTCAGAACATCGCACAGCTTGTCTCCTACACGGAAGGAAGCATGGATCGCTATGTCGCGGCCAAGAGCAAGGGCTGCGGCCTGCTTTACCTCACTGCTCACGTGGGAGCGTGGGAACTGCTTCCCTTCGCGCACGCCGCGTACGGATACCCGCTCAGCTTTGTGGTGCGGCCGATCAACCGCGAGGACCTGAATGAAGTGCTGGAGCGCTACCGAAAGATCGCGGGCAATCAACTGATTCCCAAGAAAAATGCTATCCGTTCCATTTTGCGGGTCCTCAATGAAAGAGGAGACGTGGGGATCCTGATCGATCAGAATGTGCTGCCCGAAGATGGAGTATTCGCGGCTCTTTTTGGAAAACTCGCCTGCACCACCAATGGCCTTGCCATGATTGCATTGCGGACGGGGGCCCCGGTGCTGCCTGCATTCCTGCTGCCGGGGGAGCGTCGCGGCCGCTACCGCATTCATTTTGGCGAAGAGGTTCCGCTGCACCATAATGGAACAGTGGAAGAAAACATCCGCCTCACTACCGAGAGATTCAACCAGGTGCTGGAGGACGTCATCCGGAAATACCCGCACTGCTGGCTTTGGGTGCACAAACGATGGAAGACTCGACCGCCCGGGGACGAGGAAAACATCTACCCATGACCCATCCCGTTCTGGAAAATTGGAGCGAGATCTCTCAGCATCCCTCTCCCGTCCTCTTCCAGCCCGATACAGAATCGGATCTGCAACAGTTTCTGCGCGCGAGCCGCCAGCCATGCCTGCTTGCGGGAAACGGCAGCAAGTGGTGGATGGGAAATTCTCCGCTTCCTGTCGGGGCATGCGTTGACCTGCGCCGCTTCGATCGCGTTCTCGAATATTCGCCCGGCGACTTGACGGTAACCGTCGAGGCGGGCATCCCCTTTTCAAAACTGGAGGAGACGCTGGCCTCGGAAATGCAGACCCTGCCTGTCGATCCGCCCGCGGCACGATCCGCTACCATGGGAGGCATGGTGGCTGTTGGTCTGTCCGGCCCGCTGCAGCAATGTTATGGCACGCTGCGTGACAAGGTGCTGGGCGTGAAAGTGATACATCCGGACGGCACGATCACGCGCGCCGGGGGTAAAGTGGTAAAGAACGTCGCCGGATATGACCTGTGCAAGCTGTACTGCGGTTCATTCGGAACACTGGTAGCCATCCTTGAAGTGACGTTTCGCGTCTTCCCCCGCACTGACTCGCTCCGTTGCGTCCGCCTGGAAGTCGAAAATCTGGACCAAGCATGCGGTGTCTGGCGGGATGTGCGAAAGCTTGCCGTCAATCCAGCCGGGATGATTTACCTGGAAGAGCCATCGCAGCCTCGACAGGTCGTGATGCGTTTCCAGGGAACGGCTCGCTCGGTCGACGCGCAGCTCTCCGAAGTCCGGGCTGCTTTCTCCCGCAACCTGATAACAACAGAGGATGTGCTGGAGACAGCCATAGAGCGGTTTTATTCCGATCCCCTACCGCTCCGGCTGCGGCTGGAGACACTTTCCGGCTCGCTCAGTCAGACCGTGCCTCTGGCACAGCGCGGGCTGACGCCGCGCATCTCGCTGGTGGATTTCAGCTCGCGCCGGGGCTACTTTTCCGCAGACTCCACGCCGGTTGATAATGTGCAGCGTATCCGAAATAATCTCAAGGGGATGAATGCCGCGCTGGTAATCGAGAAGGCGCCGCTTTCAATCAAGTCGCTGATCGATGTTTGGGGCTCGACGCGTGGTGATTTATTCCTGACGCAGGCGATCAAGGCTACACTGGATCCGGAGCGCAGGTTCAATCCTGGAAGATATGTCACAGGCACCTGAAGTTATTCAGAAAGTCGAGAATCTGGATTGCATCCACTGCGGGCTTTGCCTTTCCGCGTGCCCCACCTACACGCGCGAGTTCCGCGAGGCGGATTCTCCGCGAGGACGGATTTATCTGATCAATTCCGTTCGCGAAGGAAAGATCGAGTTCGATCGCACGGTACAGCAGCATCTGGACCTGTGCCTGGGATGCCGCGCTTGCGAGAGCGCCTGTCCTTCCGGAGTTCAGTTTGAATCTCTGCTTACCGGCGCGCGGGCGCGGATGGAGCAGGCAATGCCGCGCAGCCGCTCCACGCAAATGCTCAGGCGACTTGGATTTCGCCACCTGCTTCCTTTTCCCGGCCGCCTGCACCTGTTGTTTGGATTGGTGCGCTGGATGAAAAAACTGGGGGTGCATCGGCTCGGTCGCATGTTTCCTCCAGCTTCAATCGCGGCGCGCTCGCTGGCCCAGCTTGACAGCCTGCCTGTAATTCCGCCCGGCGTGCGGATTCTGGAGGGCCGCTTTCCCGCCTTGTCACAAAGCCGGCAGCAGGTCGCATTTTTCCGCGGGTGTGTGATGAACGAAATTTACTTTCCAGCGCAGATTGCCACAGTGAACGTCCTGCGCGCGGCCGGCTGCGACGTCGAGGTGATTTCTGGACAGACATGCTGCGGCGCCCTGCACGATCATAACGGGGAGCGCCTGTCGGCAAGAGATCTTGCATGGCGAAATATTCAGGCTTTCCGGAGCTCGGGAGATATTCCCATCATCACAAACTCGGCGGGATGCGGAGCGCTGCTCAAACACTACGAGCACCTGTTCGAGCCGGCCGATTCCCGGCGTGCGGCTGCAGTTGCCTTCAGCAGTCGCGTGCGGGATTTGTCGGAATTCCTCGCAGGACTGGACCGGGCGCTTGCTTTTCGCCCGCTGCGCGCCCGCGTGACTTACGACGATCCGTGTCATTTGATACATGGGCAGAAGATCTCACAGCAGCCGCGTACACTGCTGGGTCAGATTCCGGGTATTGAGTATGTGGAACTGAATCAGGCTTCGTGGTGCTGCGGAGGGGCTGGAACCTACAGCATGGCACAACCGGCGATGTCTGAACTTGTACTGCAGGACAAGATTTCAAGCATTGTAGCCACAGGGGCCGGCATTCTGGTGACGGCAAACCCTGGATGCATGCTCCAGATAGGGGCCGGGCTCAGGAGGGCGGGGCATCGTATAGAGGTGCTTCATCTGGCGGAGATTCTCGAGCGCGCACTGCTTTAGGTTTGCGGGTTTGCGGGTTTGCGGGTTTGCGGGTTTTTGAGTTGGGGGTTGTCGGGTTTCGGGTTTTCGGGTTTTCGGGTTTCGGGTTTTCGGGTTTCGGGTTTTCGGGTTGCGGGTTTTCCTAGTTGCGCGTTTTCCGGGTTGCGGGTTTTCAGGTTAGGGGTTTTGGAACTGGAACTCGTAACCCCGGAAACCCGAAAACCCGAAACGCGCGTCACGCGTAACCCGGAACCCGAAAACCCGTAACACGCGCATCACGCGTAACCCGGAACCCGAAAACCCGAAACCGCGCGTCACGCGTAACCCGGCAACCGCGCGTCACGCGGTCTTAATTCGTTAATCTGATTACTAAATGCGTTCAAGCGAGCAGACCAACCCGGCCTCCCAGGATCTGGACCTGAAGAATACGACCGAAGTCCTGAAGATCATCAATCAAGAGGATTGTAAAGTCGCTCCCATCGTGGGGCAGTCGATCGATTCGATCGCAACGCTGGTGGACGCCATCTACCCGCGTTTTGCGGGCGGCGGACGCTTGTTCTACGTCGGAGCCGGGACCAGCGGCCGTCTGGGAGTGCTGGATGCTTCGGAAATCCCGCCTACCTTCGGCCTTCCGAGCGATCGGGTCGTGGGCGTGATCGCCGGGGGAGTGGACGCGCTTTCCCGGGCGTCTGAAATTTCCGAGGATGACCCGACGGCAGGAGAGCTCGATTTGAGGTCATTCGATATTTCCGATCGTGACAGCGTGATCGGCATCGCGGCCAGCGGCCGCACCCCCTATACGATGGGCGCGGTTCGGTTCGCCCGCTCTGCCGGTGCTTTGACCGGCTGTATCGTGTGCGTGCGAAATTCCGAACTGGAGAAGCTTGCTCACCAGCCGGTGGTCCTCGATACCGGACCGGAAATACTGGCCGGTTCGACGCGGATGAAGGCCGGCACGGCCCAGAAATTAGCCCTCAACATGATCAGTACCGCGCTGATGATCCGCATGGATTTGGTCTACGGCAATCTGATGGTTTACGTCCACTTGACGAATCAAAAATTGATTGAGCGCGGCAAACTCATTATTATGCAAGCCTGTAATGTAGCGGCCGGCGCTGCCGCGCGGGCAATCGAGCAGTCCGGCCGGAACCTTCCCGTAGCTCTCCTGATGCTGCGCCTGAACATTTCCCCGGAAAAAGCGCGTCGGATGCTGGCCGAAAAATCACTGCGGGAATGTCTGGACGAAACCTGATGGAGAGAAAGTTCAAAACCTACTCGGAGATCATTTCACAGGCGGATGTGCTGGTTCAAACAGCGCGCGATCTTTCAGAAGATCCCCATTTCGTAGCGGCCCGAGAAATCCTTCGTTCGACCCGCCAGCTTATTTTTACCGGCTGCGGGTCTTCTTTTCACATCGGCGAAATTGCCAGTTTTGTTTTCAACTCGCTCGGATACAACGCACAGGCTGTTCCCGGGTCAGAATTGCTCCTCTACCCTTCAATTTTTCTCAAAGCTCCGTGTCCTGCGGTCATCGGGATAACCCGCAGCGGCAATACCACAGAAACCGTGCTCGCCCTGCGCCGCGTGCGCGGCCTGGGTGTGCGGGACATTATTCCCATAACCTGTTACCAGGACTCCGATATTCTTGCCGAGAGCCCGCATAGTCTGATCTTTCATCGCGGTCAGGAGCAGGGACTCGTCATGACACGCGCCTTTACGGTGATCCTTTATGGACTGTGCCGCATGGCTCTGGAGGCGATGAACCGTTCTGCGCTGGAGTTGCACACCATTCCTGCCTGGATCCAGCACAGCATCGACTGCAATGAAGCCGCCATCAGGAAGCTGGCCGAGAACAGGAAGTGGACCAAAGTAATATTCCTCGGATCCGGGGTTTTTCAGGGACTCGCCCGGGAAGCTTCGCTCAAGCTTAAGGAGATGACGGGAATGCAGGCTGAACCCTACCAGAGTTATGAGTTCCGGCACGGGCCGAAGGCGATCGTGGATGGCAACACGCTGGTTTTCCTTTTCAGCAGTGTTGAGGAACTGGATTATGTCAATGCAGTCATCAGGGATCTTTCATCTATGGGAGCTACCGTCGTGCAGATTGGGAGGAAAAAGATCGAAGACGAATCCGTGGTGAGCTTGCCGGACACGGACCTCTCCATTACCACCTTGTTTCAGCCCCTGGCTCTGGTTCATATTCCACAGCTGTTTGCTTTTTTCAAGACTGTAAGCATGGGCGCCAATCCTGATACTCCGCTGCATTTGACAAGAGTGGTTACGATCTAGAAAAACAATGCGGAATGGGGAATGCGGAATGGGGAATGCGGAATGATAGATAATGAAGAGTGAGGAAAGTCCCTGATGGCCAAGTCCCTGATGGCCAAGATCTCTGCCGAGCAGGAGAATCACATTCCACATTTCCTAATCCCCTTTCCCACAGTGCGCTTTAGCAATTCCGCATTCCGCATTCCCCATTCCGCATTCCGTACCAACACCTTTGGCATGTGGCTAAACTCCAAAAACCTTCATCATTACATCCTCTTTCTTAGAAATGCTTGATTGGCTGCGCGAATTCTTTTACCGCCTCTATGACCTGGAAGAACTGATTCGCTGGGGCGGTTATCCGGGACTGGCCATTATCGTGTTCTGCGAAACGGGGATCATGCTCGGCTTCTTTCTCCCTGGCGATTCACTGCTGGTGACGGCCGGGCTGTTTGCGGCCAAAGGCACGCTCAATATCTTCTGGCTGAACCTCATTTTGATGGCGGCTGCGATATTGGGAGACACGGTGGGGTACTGGATCGGCGCCAAGGCAGGGCCTAAGATTTATTCGCGGCCCGATTCCCGCCTGTTTCGAAGAAAACATCTGCTCGCCGCCAGGGATTTCTACGAAAGGCATGGCGGCAAAACGATTGTCTTTGCCCGGTTCATGCCCATCGTCCGCACTTTTGCTCCCGTGGTGGCGGGTGTGGCTGAAATGAAATATCGAAACTTCGTGTTCTTCAACATTGCGGGCGGCATTGGCTGGGTCTTCAGCATGACAATGCTCGGCTACCTGCTCGGCAAAACCATTCCCAACCTGGATCGGTACATTTACGCCGTGGTTGCCATCGTCGTGTTTCTTTCGATTTTGCCCGGTCTGATCCATTACTGGCGGGAAAAAATCAACCGCGAAGGCGCGAAGGCGCGAAAGCAAAAATTGCGCTAGGGTTACAACAACTCACGCGCCAGCAACACGGCTCCCACTTCGGGAGGATACAGAGGGGCCGCCAGACGGGCATTCGGTACCAGCCGGGCGAGCCGTTCCCGAACCAGGTTTTTCAGTACTCTATTGTCGGTAAACACGCCTCCCATCAGGCAGATGGGGAATTTCTCAGCAGTCATTTTCAGCCTGCTCACCACGGCCATGACGCCAGCGCATAGCTCATCTGCTGTATATTCGAAAATCTGCAGCGCTGCCGCATCCCCCTCTTCGGCGGCCTGCTGAACGATAGGATAAAATCCGGCAATATTGCTTGAACTCACGCCGCTGCGGTAAAGCAAAGTAATAATCTCCTCCGTCCTGCGAATGGAGAGCTGCCGCTTCAATTTGTCATCGATGCGCGTTTTGGGCCCGCGACCATCAAATGATTTCAGCGCGGCGGCGATTCCGCGCCGCGCAATGTCATAGCCGCTTCCCTCGTCTCCCAGCACATGCCCCCATCCGCCCGCGCGAGCGCGACGGCCTTCCGCGTTCTCACCGATGGCAATCGATCCGGTGCCGGAGATCAATACCACTCCCGGCTTTCCGGCTGTAGCTCCTTTCAGGGCTATGTAGGCGTCATTCTCCAGACGATATTTTCCCGCCGGCGCGATCTCCTGGAGAATTCTCAGGATCACCTCCTTGTCCTCGCGGCGATCCATCCCCGCCAACCCCGCGCATACGACCGATATTTGCTGCCGCTTGAGGCCCGCCTCGGCTCTGGCGCCTTCGATGGCTTCCTGCAGCGATAGTCGCACTACCATCAAGCCTTCGCGCAGGTAATTTCCCGGTCCGCCCCGGCCGATACCGAGAGGCCTTCCCCTGCCGTCGGCGATCAGGCAAGTCGTCTTTGTCCCGCCGCCGTCAATTCCAATTACGTAGGCCATGATCGATTATTGTAGCGAGTGGAAGGGATGGAGAGATGGATGGAGGGAGGGGTGAAAGGATGGAGAGAAGGAGGGATGCTCAAGGAGCCTCCCACATTCTCTATCCCCTTATCTCTCCATCTCTCCATCCATCCCTCCCTCCGTCCCGCCCTCCCTCCATCCATCTCTCCATCCCTCCGCCCTCCGTCCCTCCATCCCTCCGTCCCTCCCTCCCTCTATCACCCACTCTCCCGCTCTCACTTATAAAACTTGCCTATATCCATTCGAACCGCCGACGCCGCTACCGAGCCCACGCGGGAGCGCAGTGAAGTGACATTTCCCTTCCCGTCCGGATACAGGCGACTGGTCAGAATCAGTACAAACACTCCGGAGTGAGGGTCCATCCAGAGAGAAGTTCCCGTAAAACCGGTATGGCCGAAGCTCCCCACCGGGAAAAAATCGCCGCGCGGGGCCGAGTAACTGGTATTGATGTCCCATCCGTACCCGCGGGCGTGCACAGTGCCTTCGGGGTTTTGAGCTGTGGTCATAGCCAGCACGGCGTAGGAAGACAGGATCCGCGCGCCGCGGTAAACACCGCCGTTTAGAATCATCTGCGAGTAAATGCTCATATCACGCGCCGTTGAGAACAAACCGGCATGACCGGCTACTCCGCCCATGCGGTATGCGGTAGGATCGTGGACTTCGCCGCGGAGCGGTTCCCCCTGATTCTTTAACGAAGGATCAAAGTAACTGAGAGCTCCGGAACGCGTTTCCGTGGGGGCGATTCGGGAGCGTTTCGACTCAGGCGGCAGAAATCCGGTATCGGTCATTCCCAGTGGGACGAAGATGTTTTCGCGGGAGAACAGATCGAGCGTCTGGCCGCTGACGATGCGCACGATTTCCGTCAGCACAACGTAATTGATATCTGAGTAAATAAAGCGCGTTCCGGGCTCGACCTGAAGCTTTTCCTTGAATGCCAGCTGCAGGGCCGTGTCGTATCCGCTCCAGGTCTCCTTCAGGTCCAGATCGGGCCGCAAGCCGGAATAGTGTGTCAGCAGATGCTTCAGGGTGACATTGTCCTTCTCCTTGAATTCAGGAAGGTATTTCACCACTTTGTCATTCAGCGAAAGCTGGCCGCGCTCGGCAAGAATCAAAATGGAGGTTGCCGTAGCTGTGGCTTTAGTCAGGGAAGCCATGTCAAAGATCGTATCCAGTGTCATTGCTTCAGGCGCGGGGCCGAGCGTGCGAAATCCGAACGCCTTCTGGTACAGAATTTGATCTCTGGATCCAATCACCACGACCGCCCCCGGCACTTGTTTGTCGCGAATCTCCTGGGCGACCACTTTGTCGATTCGCTTCAACGCGCGCAGGTTAAACTGAGACCGGCCCTTAGCCGGCTGCGCCGCCACGCTGAGCGATAGAGTGCAAAGCAGGAATGCGGAATGCAGAATGCGGAGTGAAGGAGGCCTCATCTTCTCGGATCTGAGATTTTGCACCGCTAAGATTTCACCACAAAGGCACAAAGGGCACGGAGAAATTCTTTGTGTCCTTTGTGTCTTTGTGGTGAATTGATCTTGAATTGCCTGTATGTCCGACGTCTTGACTTACTGCCTCGACTGCATCCAACGCCGCCTGTTCCCCGGTTGCGCCCTTGCGTTTGGCCGCAGCTATGGGGAACCGCGGATGGTTTTTGCCGGCGCGCTCGGTTACCGTCGGTCGTCGCCCGCCGTTGACGACCATACCTGGTATGACCTGGCGTCGCTTACCAAATCGCTGGCAACCGCGACGGCAGCCCTCCGCATGACCTACCGGCAAAAGCTCGATCCGGACCGGTTGCTTTCCGATTTTTTCCCAGGAATCCGAGTCAGCCGGGCGCGCGTGCGACACCTGCTCAGTCATAGTTCCGGGCTGTCGGCTTACGTTCCCTTCTTTAAAAGTTGCGCCACGGGCGAAGACGTCATCAGACGCATCATCTCGATCGAGGCCGAATATCCAACCGGCACAAAGTCGGTCTACAGTGATCTTGGTTTCATGCTTCTCGGTCGAGTGCTGGAGATGGTCGCCGGCCTGCCATTCCGGGACTTGATTCAAAGCGAAGTGCTCGAGCCACTGGGCGACGCATCTATTCAATTCGGCCCGCTTCCGAAGACCGGGGCTTTGAAGATCGCGCCCACAGAGCTGGATTTTGGCCTGCATGATTTTGCGACCGGAACCGTTCACGATGAAAACGCCCGTCTTTTCGGTGGCTCCGCCGGTCATGCCGGACTATTTGCCACTCTGCCAACAGTCGCGCAATTTGCCGAAAGGCTGCTGCGTATCGCCAGGGGACAAGCAGATCCATTTCTGCCCGGTGATTTGTTTAAGACCTGGACTCGAAGGCAACCCTGGCTTCCAAATTCCAGTTGGGGACTGGGGTGGGACACGCCCACACCGGAGAGTTCAGCGGGTCCCGCTCTGAGCCAAAACAGCTTCGGTCACACAGGCTTTACCGGAACCTCCCTCTGGATAGATCCCGATCGGGACATTTACATATGCATTTTGAGCAATCGGGTCCATCCCTCGCGCCGCACCGAAGGCATCAAGGATGCTCGGCGGCGGATTCACGAACTGGCGGTTGGGGAGCTCCGCCAGCCGCCGATTTACACGAATTAACACGGGCCGCTGATTACGCGAACTACGCCGATTGCTTTCCGTTTTGGTTCGCGTAAATCCGCGGCCAACTCTATCGTCTTAATTCGTGTAAATCGGCGGCCCCTTCTATCCGTCTTGATCCGCGTAAATCGGCGGCTTGTTCCCGCTTGACTCCAACTACCCAACATGCAATCATCTACCCGAAAGTCTATAATTCCGATAAAATTTGTCGGGTTAATCAGAGTCTAATGAAAAACCAGAGATTATTTCCCGCGAGTTTGAACCTTGCCGGGAAGAGCTGCCTGGTGATCGGAGGCGGCAAAATCGCGGAAAAACGTGTTAAGAGCCTGCTCAGTTGCGGAGCCTCGGTTCGGATTGTGAGCCCGCAGGTGAGCCGACTGCTGCGGCGTCTGGCCGAACGGGAAGCGGTCGAGTGGACGCGGGACACCTTCAAGGAAGGCTACCTGGCCGGCATGCAGGTAGTTTTTGGAGCCACTGACGATCGCAGCGCCAACCAGGCCGTTTACCGAAGCGCCAAGCAGCGGCATTGTCTTGTCAATCTCGCCGACGATCCGCTCCATTGTGATTTTCACGTGCCGTCGGTTGTGAGGCGGGGCAACCTGGCACTGGCGATTTCTACAGACGGAAAAGCGCCTGCATTTTCAGCGTGGCTGGCGAAGGCGCTTGATCGTTTTCTCAATCGCAGGTTGGGAATGACAGTAGCCCGCTATTCGCGCCTCAGATCCGGAATGAAGGCTCAATACCCCTCGATGCGGGCGCGCGTGAAAGCGTGGCAGGAAGTAATTGAAAAAGATCCGCCGCCGATTTTCGAAGACTTAACCGCAAAGGCCGCAAAAAACGCCAAGAGTTTTTGAAATGAGCACACAAAAACAAGCGAAAGTTTATCTTGTGGGCGCGGGACCAGGCGATCCCGACCTGATTACGATGCGGGGCTTGCGCTGTTTGCGGCAGGCCGATGTTGTGCTCTACGACCGTTTAGTGCACCCCGATTTGCTCGAATATGCGCCCCGGAGCGCCCGATTGGTCTACGTCGGGAAGGAGAAAGGCCATTCGGAAAGCCAGGAGTGGATCCAGCGGCTCGCGATCGCCGAGGCGAGAAAGGGACGCGTAGTCGTGCGCTTGAAAGGGGGCGATCCCTTTGTTTTTGGTCGCGGCGGTGAGGAAGCCGAAGCTCTCGCTCGCGCCGGGATCAGCTTTGAGGTGGTGCCGGGAATAACCAGCGCCATCGCGGTTCCCGCCCTGGCTGGAATTCCTGTCCTGCATCGGAATTACTCCAGCTCACTGACCGTCGTTTCCGGCCATCAATGCACGCCTCAGACAGCTCGACAGTGGGCGACCTGCCTGCGACGGTCCGGAACTCTGGTAATTCTGATGGGACTGGATGGTTTTCCTCGCATCCGGTCCGCCTTGACGGAGGCAGGCGTGGAGGGAGAAATGCCGCTGGCCTTCATTTCGCGGGGCGCCACTAAGGATGAAAAGGTGGTTGTCTCAACGCTGGCGACAGCACAAAGTACATCGCAAGACCTGGAAGCTCCCACGCTGATAGTAATCGGCCCGGTGGTCCGTCTTCGCGAAAAGCTGGTCTCCGCTGAGCCTGTCTTTGACGCTGGGGTTGGGTCGTGAAGCCGCTGTCCTCTGTGCAGCAAGTTGCAGGTTCTTATGCGAATGAATAAAGCAATGGAAAGCGGCTTTGCCGCCAGCTCTTGCGGAAAGGCTTCGCCTTTCCGTCGAGGATCCTCCACAAAAAATCCGAGGCTGCGCCTCGGAACTTGCGAGGCATAGCCTCGCACCGAAGGGAATAGCCCAACGGAAAGGCAAAGCCTTTCCGCAAGAGCTGGCGGCAGAGCCGCGTGGGCTGTGGATACAAAGGAAAGAAAATGATGGATTGGCGCGAAAAGGAAAAAGAACTGCTGGCGACTTTGGAGGGCGCTCTAGGAGAATTCCATCCCCGGATTGCCCTCGCCTGCAGCTTCGGGGCTGAAGATATGGTACTAGTGCGCGCGCTGGCACAGACCCAGCCCGGAGCTCGTCTGTTCTACCTGGACACAGAGGTTCTGTTCACCGAAACCTACGAGTTGATCGACAAGGTGCGGAGCATTTATCCGGTCCAGGTGGAGCGCGTGGCCACCAATCTTTCCCTGGAGCAGCAAGAACAGCTCTATGGTCCCGCGCTGTGGTCTCGCCGGCCGGATCAATGCTGCCAGATTCGAAAGGTGGCACCTCTGAAGCGCTTCCTGGCAACGCAGCAGGCATGGATCACCGGGATCCGAAGAGAGCAAAGCCCCGCGCGAGCAGGCGCAGAGCTGCGTGAATGGGACGCGAGATTCGGCTTGGTGAAATTCAACCCGCTCGCATTCTGGACGGAAAGGGACGTCTGGAATTACATCCACCACCACAAAGTTCCTTACAACCCGCTTCACGACCACAATTATCCAAGTATTGGATGCATTCCCTGCACCGCGCCGGTGCTTCCCGGGCAGGATCCGCGCTCGGGACGTTGGCCCGGAATGAACAAAACCGAATGCGGGCTGCATAAGTAATCAGGGATCACCACAAAGAGGCAGCCCTGCAAAGCCGCAACCAAGAACAGGATGTTCCCGCTTGGCAGCTTGATCGTCATATGCTGATGTGGAAAGTCACATTCCTTCACCGCAGAGGCGCAGAGAACGCAGAGGTTGCGCAGAGACATGCAACCGAAACTCTGCGCATTCTCTGCGTCCTCTGCGCCTCTGCGGTGAAGGAATGTAAGTGCCAGACAAAACTTTGTAAAAAAGCGAGAAGTTGCCAACCTGTTACACAAGGCGCCACTTTTTGTGCTCTTTGTGCCTTTGTGGT
>DASXQR010000061.1:0-28971 GCA_036507075.1 Acidobacteriota bacterium
TTTCACGAAACGTCCAACTTCTGATCGCAACTCGAGCCAGTCCTGCTTGAGCGCCTGAAAGGTCGCCAGCTCTTCGTCGGACTTGGAAGCGGAGGTGGGACTGGTTCCCTTCCATCGCTGGAGCCAAATCCAATTGGCGAAATGGATATGATTGAGCGTGCCCATGACACCGCCAAAGCTTGATCCCAGATTGCGGGCATACTGTTCGGCGGTAAGCGTCTCGACTACCGAGAAGACCCGATCCGTGGCCCAGGCATCAAAATCAAAGAGCCGGAGAATGTCTTGTTGGTTCATTCGTGAGCGATGGTATCAAATGCGGAATTGGGAATGTGGAATGCGAAATGCGGAATGCGGAATGATGTTCGAATTAAGCCTTCTAAGCTAAAACGAAATCACTACGCTATTCCACATTCCCAATTCCGCATTTGAAAGGGTTCCGCATTCCGCAATTCCGCATTCTTGTGATCGGATTGCCGCTGTCGATCAGTGCCGCGTGGTTCGATAGTGCTCGGCCAGCAGATCATCACCGAAGTCGCCGTTGAAATCTCTCCACACGCTGTGAATATGATTTCCATCATTCTGCGTATTGTCGTACTCGATCAGGAACGTGGGGCCCTGCACGCGATAGTAATGCTTTTGGCCGTGAACAGCGCTTCCCGCCCAGCCGAAAGAAATTTTTTCCATTCCCGCACGCTGCAGCTTTTCCATGCGCGCCTGCGACAACTCGGGCGCCATGGACGAGGCATACTCTTGCAGCAGTTTTTTAAGCGATGCCTTCTGCGACGCCGTAAACTCGGCGGCGGAAATCCCCGCGGGGCTTACCGGATTTGCCTTTCTGGAATTTCCGGTCACCATTGTGAGGGCGTTCTTGTCCAGGATGGCACGCTCGCGCTGCTCGGCTGTCAGCGAGTTGAGCAGATCGCGCGCCAGATCTTCTTCGCCCTGAAGCGCGCGCAGTCCTTTATGCGGTCCTTCCCTTACCTCGGCGGGATTGGCGCCGAAAAAAGAGGGGGTGGTGGCGACCATCTTGCCGTCCACAATAGTAAAGTTCAAAGACAAATGATGACCCTCGACACGCCATCCCCAGGCGCCGTTGGCCGAAGGAGTGCCAAAAACTGTGAAGAAATAGAGCTCCGGGTCCCGGCGTACGGCGCCCGCCTCGAGTGCCCGCAGCACGGTCTCCAGCTCTATGATCGTGGTTGCCTTCAAATAGCCGCGCTGGCTCAGGCCCGTCTTCAGAAAATCATGTGCCAGCTTGCGCTGGCCGGCGTCGAGCTCTTTCAGCGGGATTCCTTTTCTCTCCTTCGGAATGAAGTGCCAGTCGAACCGCTGCGCGTCATCAAATTTGTACGTCGCCTTGGCCTTCTGTTCCGCCGTCAACGATGCAAGGAATTTGCCCGCCGCGGCCGCCATGTCTCGGGCGGATTTAACGGTATACGCTTCATGCGCCAAAACCAGGGAAACGCCGATAAAAAGAACAACCCAACGTATCAGTTTGCGTGGCATAAGTGTCTCCGGTGAGTCAGCAAAGTATATCGCAACTTGGCAGGTTGCGGGTTGGCGGGTTGGCGGGTTGGCGGGTTCACGGGTTGGCGGGTTGCGGGTTGGCGGGTTGACGGGTTGACGGGTTGGCGGGTTGCGGGTTGACGGGTTGCGGGTTGCGGGGTGGCGGATTGCGGTTGTCGGGTTCACGGGTTGCAGGTGCGAGGTGACAGGTTGCCGGGTTGCTGTTTAACTTCGAATGGCAAATTCCCAAATTCCAGTTTAGAAATTGCATGTATTATTGAAGCTGGGCCGAGCCGGAAAACCCGTACCCGAAAACTCGTAACTCGGAAACTCGTAACCCAAAAACCCGTAACCCGGAAACTCGTAACCGGAAACTCGTAACTCGGAAACTCGTAACCCGAAAACCCGTAACCGAAAACTCGTGACTCGGAAACTCGTAACCGGAGAAACTCGTAACCCGAAAACTCGTAACCCGAGAAACTCGTAACCCGAAAACCGGTAACCCGAAAACCCGTAACCCGAAAACCCGAGAGGAGTCGCCGTGAAGAAGAAGATTTTGTATTCCCTGGTGGTTTCGCTTTTCACCTGCAGCGCAGTGGCATTTCAATATCAGACGGGGCCTTCTGCCAGTGCGGGGGCGATTGAAGCAAATCCGGTCAAGCGCGCCCTCAAGGAAGGCAAAGTGGTCATTGGAGCCACTATTACGGCGGGCAACGTGGACGTTGCCGCCACTCTTGCCGGCGCAGGCTTTGACTTCCTTTGGATCGAGATGGAACACAGCCCGCTCACGCTGGAGACCGTGCGGTCGATGATTCTGGCGACGCGCGGTCTACAGGCCATGCCGTTTACTCGCGTGCCCGTCAACGAACTCTGGACGGCCAAGCGCGTGCTCGATATCGGAAGCCTGGGCGTGATTTTCCCCTTCACCAGCACGCGCGAGCTAGCCGAAAAAGCGGTCCGAGCATGCAAATACCCGCCGCTGGGTGGAAGAGGCTTCGGGCCCGGGTTGGCAACATCACGATGGGGGCTCAGCGCCCCTGACTATGTCAAATTCGCCAACGAAAACGTGATGGTTATCGTAATCATCGAACAGAAACAGGCGATCGATAACATTGAAGAAATCGCTTCAGTGCCCGGCATCGATGTGTTGTTCATTGGAGCCAATGATCTTTCGTTTTCACTGGGAGTCGGCGGAAAACTGACCGATCCGCTCGTAGAGGATGCGGTTGCCAGGGTTATCGCGGCAGGCAAAAAGCATAATATCCCGGTCGGCTATCCTGCCGGCAGTCCCGCCGAGATCCAGAAGCGGATCGCTCAGGGTTTCCGCTTCTTTCAAGCCTCCAGCGACGTTGGCTTTATGGCGGCAGGAGCCAGAGACCTGCTCTCAAAAGTCAATCGCGAGCCGGCAACGGCTAAGTGAAGGGAGGCAGGGACTGCGGGATGCGGAATTGGGAATGCGGAATGCAGAATGTGGAATTGGGAATGCGGAATTATGTTCGATTAGGCCTTCCAAGCTAGAGCGAAATCACTACCCTATTCCGCATTCCGCATTCCCAATTCCGCATTCCGCATTTGAAAAGTGAGGTAAATATGCGTTTTGCATTTTGCATCTCAATGATTCTAACTCTGCTTGTGTTTTCCGCGCTGGCGCAGGCGCCCGCCCAGGAGCTGATCATCCCTGTTGTGGCCAATGGTTACGTCAAGCCTCCCCTCCATTACCAGACGGTTGTGCGCGTCTTGAACGCGGCAGGGGAGGCGGTCGAGATCACAGTGGAGGGCTTTCAGAACGACGGCACCGCAACCCGGCTTTTCGAATTATTTCCACTTCCACGGCCGGGAACGAAGTCCGTTTTCAAAATCGAGCCTTTCGGATCGCTGGAGCTTTCCACGGCCGGCGATGAGCCGGCATTTCACGGATGGATTCGCCTTACCTTTCCCGCCTCGGCGCAGATTCAGGCAAGCGCTGAAGTCGCATTGATTGACGCTCCCGTGGGTCCACACCCGATTTGCAGCCGCACGTCGAAAGAGATCATCAATACCGTTGAAGTGCGTGGCGTGGCCGCCGCGGCAAGGAGTGGAGGATTTGCTGTTATCCGGCCCAACCGGCAGAGCGCTTACGCGATTTTGAATCCTACCGAGCAGACTGCGGAGGTTTTCCTGTCGCTCCTTAATTTCAGCGGCACACTTGCCGGCTCCGCGACACTGAAGATTCCCGCACACGCGCGGGTGAGTAAATTTCTCGGCGAAATGCTGACCGCCGCTGCTTCAGATTTCATGGGCTCGCTGAGAGTAAGCAGCGTTACACCCGTCGGTGCGGCAGCGATCAACGTGATCTTTCCAGATGGCAAGCTTGCCGCCGTGACTGTGAATCCTGAACCGGCGAAGGCGTGCGTTACCGTTATCCAGCCTGCCCGCAATCCGCTGACGGGAGAATGCCGCCTCTTTCCCACACCCTGCGATGTTCCGGCGGGCTGGGTGAAAGTATCTTCGTGTAACTAATCCGGGAAAGCCGAAAGTCAAGGTCGCGTCAGCCGAACCGCGCGCGTCAGCAAGCGGACTCTGTATGGCCATCGATTCCTGGCGCCTTGGCAAGAAACTAAACCACCGATGACCGGTTACCACTCAGGGTCCGCTTGCTGACGCGCGCGGTTCGGCTGACGTTCGACTTTCGACCTTCAGACTTTCGACATCGCAAAGCGTTCAGACTTTCTTAATACGCCTGACCGACTCCCGTTCGATAAGTTCGGTGTCGACAAGCTGCCGGGTCACCGGCAGGTGTTCATCCTTGCTAACCAGAGCGCGCAGCAGGTTCTGCATGGCAATTTCACCCATCTGATGAAGCGGGATCCGAAGCGTGGTAAGCGACGGATTGAGGTAGGTGGCCATGTCGATATCCCCGAATCCCGTAACCGACACATCCGCTGGAATTCGCATCCCTTTGCCCTGCACGAACGCATACACGCCGATGGCCATGCGATCGTTGGCGGCGAATATCGCCGACGGGTGCGGCTTGCGGCGAAAGATTTCTTCCGCCGCGCTGATCCCTCCCTGCGGGGAGTAGTCTCCTGCGACAATCCAGTGGCTCTTCGGACGAATGCCGGCTTCAGCCATCGCATCCTGAAAACCACGCAGCCGATCCTGCGAAGTGGTAAGAAACTGAGGTCCCCCGATATAAGCGATGTTGCGATGCCCGACCGAAATCAGGAATTCGGTCATGCGACGGGCGCCGTCGTAATTATTGACCTCCACTGAGGGAGCGTCCACATGCCGTCGTCCCACAAGCACCATGCGCCTTCGAATATCTGGAAAGTCCGTCAGGTGGGAGTCGTCCGGAAATCCCGCTCCTACCACAATTACGCCTTCGGCCCGGTGCTGCTGCAGCTTCATCAGGTAGGCGCGCTCGCGCTGCAAACTGCGATCTGTGTTGCAAAGGAATGCCATATATCCGGCGCGGGCTGCGACCGATTCTGCGCCCCGGACAATTTCCTGAAAATAGGGATCCGTGATGTCATGTACGAGAAGCGCCACAACGCGGCTGGCCCCTGTGATAAGGCCCTGGGCCAGAATATCGGGATGGTAATTGAGATCCCGCACCGCCTCCAGGACTCGCCTGCGGGTTGCTTCCCCCACTCGATGCTCGCTGTTGTTGACCACGCGCGACACAGTCGCTACCGAGACACCCGCGCGCCTGGCAACATCCGAGATTCTTGACCTGGCCATGAATTTCCCTGTCAGGCGATTCTAAACAACCAGATCAGCAGGAGGCAACCCGCAGGATGTGAACCAAATAGGGGGACAGACTCCAATAGAGCAACAGAAGAGAGCAATAGAGGGACAGTCCCCTTTTAAATGAGGGACAGTCCCCTATTTGACCGGAATAAGGGGACAGTCCCCATTTCTGGTCCCCCATTTCTGCGAGTCCCCATTTCTGCGCCCCTTGTTTCTGGCAATGGCTATCTCAGATCCACCACCAGGGGCGATCCGCCGGGTCCGAAGTAGCGAACCGTGATCGTGCCTGCGGCAGGCGATGCGTTGAGCAAAATTGCCTGACTCGAATATCCCCCACCGTCGGCAAAATGGGAAAAGGTGACCGCAGTATTGAACCCGCTGCCCGCATAATCAGCCACCGGCAGCGTAGTGAGAACGAGCTCTCCCCGGGCGGTGAGCGTGGCGCGAAGCGTTAGCATTTCAATCGGTCGATCGCTGGAGACTTCCAGCGTTCCCAGAATGCCCAAGGCAAGCGAGCCGGCCAGTTCATCGACAAACCGCGCCGCTTGCGTTCCCGGTTCCAACTCGATGGTGCGGGGAATCCCCAGCACCGTTCCATCCATCGATCGCAGGATGAGGCGGATCCTGGCAACCGCGCTGCCGCGATTGGCCAGGGCGATGCCGGTAAGACGAGTCTCTATTGCGCTCAGCAACTCGGTCGCCTGGGTGTCGACGTAAAGCAACGCATGCGAGACGGCGGCCGAGGCCGGAACGGCCGCTTCCGTTACCAGAGTATTTCCCGAGTAGTTGCTGAAGAGCAATGTTCCCGCAGGGCTTCCGCTTCCCGGATCCGGACTGGCCACCGCATATCCCGACAGCAGACCCGCTCCGGGGGCTCCGGACGACTCCACCAGAACATGTCCGAAGGCTGGAATGGAGTAATCAATCACCGGATTGGACTCAAGCCCCAGCGGAGACCCCTTGCTGTCGAACAAGCGAAGCTTGCCTTTCATTGCGCCGCTTGTCGGATTCAGGAGAATAACTGAAATTCGGTAGCCGCTCCCAATCGCCAGATGCGGGAATACCACATCGCCGGAGCGAAGGGCGCTGGAAATCGCGACAGGCAATGTGGAGAGAATGGTCTGTCCCCGCGCGTTCGGTACGGCTCGCAGCGTGACGGAGGCAACCGGCTGCGGCGATTCCACCAGCACAGTCCCGCGAAAGCCGGGCGAAAGACCGCCAAAGAGTTCTGAGAAGAACCGGGCTGCGTAGGCACCCGGGCTAAGCGTAAGCATAGCCCTTTCCCCGACCGGGTTTCCGCCCGGATCAAACAAACGAAAAGAGACTGTAACGGTGGCATTGTTTGGATTGACCAGGGCCACGCCCGTCTGAGCTCCCGCGCGTCCATCGAGAAACATCAGGCTGCTGGTTGACGGCACAGACTCTGGTACGGCGGCTTCTGTAATCAGGTTCCCATCGCGGTCGCGCAGACTGAAAATGGAGACTCCCACCAGCCTGGCCCCCGATGCGGATGCCGTGACGTATCCCGCGGTCACTCCGGCATCAGCGCCGGCTGTCTCGGAGACCTGGGCGTTGCCGGCCGGGATACTAAGTTCCCTCTGATTCGCCGGATTTCGGGATCGCAGCGTGAACACACCCTTTGCCGGTTGGCCGGAAATCGTGGCTCGGACAAAAAAGGATCCTCCATTGTTTCGAGCTTTAAACACAGCCGAAGCAACTCCCTGTGTGTCGGTAATGACGGTCAATGCCGGCCCGCCTCCATTCTCGAAGAAGCCGGAGGTTCCACGGGCTGGCGCGGCAAGCGCCACGGGAGCATTGGGGACCGCAGTACCTGCATCGTCGGTCACTTTCACGGAAAGGGGAACAGGGAAGGGTTTGCCGGCGTCTGTGACCTGCAAATTGCCTCCCTGAATCTCGATCTTTCGGGTGCTTACGATACTGAGGATCGCATTCACACCGCGCTGATAGCTCTGATTGCCAAAAGCAGAGGTCACCTGGATGACAGCGGGCCCTGCCGCCAGCCCGTTCGGAAGCGTGAAGCTGAAACTGGTGCCAAACGCGTTTACCGTTTCGGCGGGAACTCTCACTTCATTCGCACCGGCTCTAATCAGGACTGTATTTCGGGAGGGATTTGTATTAAACACGCCCACACTGGTGCTGGTCAGCGTAATTCGCGAACCCGGGGCAGCCGCAGCGGGCGAAACGGAAAAAGGATTAGCCGCGGGCGGGGGACCAATGGTGAACGCAGCGCTGTTGGTTCGCGCGCTTCCATTGGCCAGCAGCGTTGTGACCGACGCGATGGCCGTCCCTTCCGAAAAGCTGCCCGGAATCGGCGCCAGCACGGCGCCTCCAGTGACCGCCAGCGCGGGTACTTCCACGCTGTTTGCTCCCTGGCTGAAAGTCACGACATTGTTCTCGGGAACTGTGGCAAATCCTGAGAGTGAAGCGCTCGCCAGGGGGAGCAGTTGTTCCGGAGCGCGCGCGCCTGCAGGCGGCCCAATCGTGGGCGGCTCCGGCTGCCCGGGAATATTGAACGCAACAACCGCGGGCGCAGACGCGTTGTGATTTCGAAGCTCCATCATTGCGCCGCCGGACTCGAAAGGGAAAGCGGGCATGGTGAACACCGCTCCGGCGAAAAGCAATAATTCAGCCGACCCGGTATACTGATTCGATCCCTGGGTCACAGTGAACCGCTCCGTGCCCAACTGCTGGCCAAAAAAGTTCGCCAAAAACTGCTGCCCCGGACTGGGTGCCGAAGGGACTAACCCTTGCAAGGCCAGAGAGGTGGGTGTCTTGTTTATGGTGATATCGAGCGCATTTGAAAGCTCACCGCCGCGACTGACCACTACGGATGCTTTACCTGGTGCGAGGCCCGATGGGACAGTGGAATAGATCAGATTCGACGAGGCTACCGTGGTGTTGGCGGCACTGGCATACCAAGTGCCGTTCTGGATGTAATAAACGAAAAGCGGTTGGGCGAAGCGCGATCCGGACAAGGCCAATATCTGTCCCGCGATAATTACCTGCCCGGCGAGCGCAGAATCTGGAACTATGCGAGTCAGTTCAGGAGCGCTCGTCACGCTGTTGATCATAATGGCAGCGGCCGAGGCAACGCCTGCCGCTGATGCCGTAACCGTAATACTCCCGGGAACGCCGCTGAGCTTCAACGACGGAAGATTGACGACACCAAAACGATCGCTGACCGCCTGCGCGCTGGAAGCGCCACCTGCAAAGCTTCCGCCTGCGTTGCCGCCAGTGATCTCGAAATTGACCACCGCATCCGGTACCGGGACGCCGTCACTATCGAGCACCACGGCACGCACGGGAAACATCGGGTCGGAAACCGCGGATGCATTCTGATTGTTCCCTGCGATTACCCGGATAGAAGCAGGCACGCGGCCGCCGCTGGTGTATTGCCACATGCCACGCCCATGCGTTGCGACACGCAGGAAGTTAGTGTTGCCGAAATAACCCATGTCGTCTACCACTACATTCGGCAGCCCGTCGTTGAACGGCTCCCATGAAGTACCTTCATTCAACGAGCGAAAGCAACCGAGGTCAGTTCCAATGAAAAGTGTCGACGGATTCCGGGGATCGATGACGATCACCTGCACGGGCAGATCAGGCAGCTCGGATGAAATGTTAACCCAGGTTTCACCTCCATCAGCGCTTCGGAAGACGTGCCCGGGTACACCGGTGCCGTTGAACCCGGAAAATGTGGCATAAACTTTCTGTGGATCCGACGGATGCACTCGCAATCGCGTGACCCAGCGATTGGGCAATCCGGCGATGATCTGCCGGAACGCCGATGGAGCAGACCCTCCGTCAGTTGTTTTCCAGACCGACCCATCGCTGGAACCGGTATAGATGGTGTTTGCATCCGAGGGAGCCACTGCGATAGCGGTCAGTGTCCCTGTTCCCCTGGTGAGATCATTACTGATTGCCGTCCATGAAGCGGCCCGGTTCGTGGATCGATAAAGGCGTTGGCTCCCGACATACAGCACTTGCGGGTTCACCGGATCGATGATCCAGGGAGTCACCCAATTAAACCGATCCGACGCTAAAATTCCGAAGCGCGCGTTTACAAAGGAAATCCCGCCGTTGGTGGACCGTGCCAGGCCGCCGTTTTGCGACTCCGCGTAGACAAAATTGGGGTCCACAGGGTCCACCAGCGATACCATCCCGTCTCCACCGAGCACGAGCTGGAATCCCGAAGGCCCGCTCCCCTTTTGCGTGCCGTTATCCTGAGTGCCGCCGTAGCTGAGACTGGGATCGGTCGCTGACATTGCGAGCGCATAAAACTGCGTCGCTGTCAGACCATAGTTCAAAGCAGCCCAGGTGCCGCCGCCGTCGGTCGAGCGGTACATGCCTCCGTCGTTTCCGCTGTACACGACGTTTGAATTACGGGCGCTGATGGCCAAAGCATGATGGTCTACGTGAACACCGACATCCGAGCGGGACCATGCAGCGCCTCCATTAGTGCTCTTCCAGAGGAACAACCCTCCGGCATAAAGTATGTCCGGATTCGTGGGATGGACAGTCAGCTCGTTGTCGTACCAGCATTGCGCCCCGCAATAAGAAGGAGTACCCGCAATCTGAGCCCAGGTTTGCCCGCCGTCGGTGCTCTTGAAGATGCCCATCACGGGTTCGTTGCTGACAAACCGTGAAACTCCCGCGTACACAACCTGCGGGCTGGATCTGGAACGCGCCAGCGCTACACGGCCGATGACATTCCCGGCGGGCAACCCCGCCTCCAGTCGGGACCAACTGGTCCCGCCGTCTTTACTTCTCCAGATGCCGTTCTCTTTGGTGTCGGCAGCACGATCCCAGACAGAAACCAGAATGTTGTCGGGACTCGAGGGGTCCAGCGACAGGTCAGTACAATTGTGATTGGAAAGGACTGCCTTCCAGGAGATGTTGCCGTCGGTACTCCTGAAAACGCCGTTTCGCGTGGCGGCATAAATGATGCCCGTGTCGTTCGGGTTAATGGCCAGCCGGTTGACAAACGACGAAAACGCCGGTCCGAACGTCCAGGTGGCTCCGCCGTCTGTGGACTTCATGACTCCCCGTCCCTGCGCTGCGTCGATGTTGAAGCTTCCTTCTCCCGTGCCCGCGTAAATCACTTCAGGATTTCCTGGATCGAGCGCAAGCGACTTGATCGCCAGGCTGGGAAGGTTATCGTTCAGCGCTCGCCAGGTTTGCCCACCATCGATAGTCTTGAAAACGCCGCCATCGGCAGCGCCCGCGTACACGATGTTGTCATCGCCAGGATGAAGCGCAAGCGACAGGATTCTCCCTCCAACATTGTCCGGCCCGATTTCTATCCATCGATCCGTCGCTTCAGCAGATCGGGTCTTCGTCTGCCGCTGCGCGTTCCCCCATCGTTTCTTAACGTAATTGAAGGCTTCGAAACGGTAGTCGGGCGGAAGCGTGTTGAGCGGGTAGGCTCGCTGCTCAAAGAACCATCGCGCGGCGTCGGCCGGATCTCCTTCCTCTTCAAAGATGCTGCGAACTTCTTCCTGCCCGCTCTTTGACTGCGCGTAGAGACAGGAAACCAGGACGGCAACCACGGCGAGTGACATCCCCGACATTCTCCGTTGAGCTTTGATACTCATAGAGTTTTTCGTCAAGTTTTCCAACCAAACGTCCAAATGCGGATTTCGGAATGCGGAATGCGGAATAGGTTTGTCGTCAGTTGTAGTCAGTTGTCAGTGTTTTACTTGTCAGTTGACAATGGACAACGAACAACGGACCACGGACAGCTTTATTCCCCATTCCGCATTCCGAAATCGGCATTTGAGAGCGGCCGGTCCGCATCCGGACAGGAGCCGGTTAACTTCGACCGACCAGTCCCGCAACGGTGGAAATCAGTTCGGCCGGATTGACCGGCTTTGCCAGATGCACCTGGAATCCGGCCGTGATCGCCTGCAACCGGTGTTCCGGCCCGGCGTAGGCAGTGAGCGCGACGGCCGGCAGATTCCCTCCGCGCTTCGGCCCGAGTGCTCGGATTCTCCGAATCAGCGTGTAGCCGTCGTTGTCGGGGATTCCTATGTCCGCCACCAGAATATCCGGCTTGAGTTCTTCGACGGTTTTCAGCGCTTCCGCAGACGTTTTCACTACCTGCACGTTTGCGCCACGCTGTTCCAGGATGGTGGTGAACAACCCCAGCACGTCTTGTTCATCGTCGACCAGAAGAACCGTCACGCCTTGCAGCGAAATCGTACTGGGCGGCGCCAGCTTTTCGGCCGATTTAGACGCGCTGTTCGCGGAATCCGTGTCATGCGGTTTCAGCGGGATCGTCACGGTAAACGTAGAACCACGCCCTTCGCCGGCGCTTTCGGCGCGCACGGTTCCACCGTGCATCTCGATGATATTGCGCACCAGTGCCAGGCCGAGCCCGAGACCGCCATGCGACCTTGAATCAGCCGCATCCCCCTGGCGGAAATACTCAAAAATATGCGGAATCAACTCCGACCGAATTCCAATTCCAGTGTCAGAGACCCTGATCTCCACTTCGGCATCCACGATACTTACGGACACGGTTACGAGACCGCCCTCCGGTGTAAACTTTATGGCATTCGACAACAGATTCAAGACAACCTGCTGCAAACGATCCGGATCTCCGGAGACAGTTTCCTGGATCGGCGCAAAGTTGGTTTCGATTTGAATCTTCTTCGCTTCCGCCGCGGGCCGAATTGCCTCCACCGCCTGTTCCGCCACGACGCTCGGCCGGATGGCCCGGAAATCAAGCCGCAGCTTCCCCGAGATGATCCTCGAGATGTCCAGGATGTCTGAGATCAATTGCGCCTGGACCTGGGCGTTGCGTTCAATAGTCTCGAACGCGCGCGCGGCGCGCTCCGGATCAAGCTTTCCAGTGCGAAGGATGTGAGCCCAGCCGAGGATGGCGTTCAGCGGCGTGCGCAGCTCATGGGAAAGCGTGGCAAAGAAAATATCCTTGGCCCGGTTGGCGTCGGCGAGTTTCTCGTTGGCAATCTGAAGTTCCGCCGTTCTTTCCGCAATCCGGTGTTCCAGCTCCCGGTTCAACTTTTCCAGCGTTATCCTCGCATCCCGCTCGGCCAGCATCAATCGCCGGTGTTCGATTCCACGGCGCACGGTCTGCTTCATGTCATCGATGATGCAAGGTTTGATCAGGTAATCGTAGGCGCCTTGCCTCATGGCGGCGATTGCCGATTCCAGTGACGCAAATCCGGTTAGTACGATGGTAATGGTCAGGGGAAAGTGACGGCGAACTTCCGCCAGCACGGAAATGCCATCCGCTCCTTCCATGTGCAGGTCGGTGAGAACGACATCGTATTCGGTATCCTGGATTTTCGATATCGCGTCCGCGCCGCTCAGGGCTGTCTCGACAACCAGGCCGTCCTGACGCATCACTTCGCTCACGGTGAGCGCCACGCTTTCTTCGTCGTCCACAACCAAAAGACGCGCCTGCCGCCAGAAGACGTCCGCTCTGGCGTCAGGCATGTCTGCGTAACTGGAGAACAAACTCATGGTGGTAACCTGAATCCATCCCGAAAGCGCCTGGCGGCGTCCCGGCACGGAATTAGCCTTTGCCTTCCTTTTCCGACACGGCTGACTCCAGCGGCAGAATGATTTTAAAGGTTGTCCCCTTGCCTTCCGCGCTGTTCACATCAATCTTTCCGCCATGGTGCGAAATAATGTCTTGCGTTACCCACAGCCCCAAGCCTGTGCCCTTCTTTCGGGTGGAAAAAAAGGGCTCAAAAATTCTCTCCAGGTCTGTTTCGGGAATTCCCGGCCCCGTATCACTGATTTCAACGGAGATTGACGGCTGGACCCACGGACTATGCCGTTTGGTTTTGATCGTTATATTACCATCACGCTCGATGGCCTGCTGCGCATTTATGACCAGGTTCAGAAATACCTGGCGCAACTGGTCCGGCATGGCATGAACTCGCGGCAAGTTGCCGTCGAGATCCTTTGTCAACACGATATTGGATTGTCTGAGCTTTTTCTCCACCAGCACCAGCGTTTCTTCCAATAGTTGATTCACATCAACCCATTCGGTGCCGCCGGAGCGGCGCGCGAATCCAAGCATCTGCCGGATCACATGCGAGACGCGCTCGGTCTCCTTCAACGCGATGTCCATGAAGCGCGCATTGGCAGCTTCATCTTTGCCGGTCTTCAGGATGAAAAGGGAATTCTTGATCGCTTCCAGCGGGTTATTCACTTCATGCGCAATGGAGGCCGCCAGGCGGCCTACGGCGGCCAGCTTTTCCGACTCGAACAGTTGCTGCTCCACACGCCGGCGCTCTAGCTCGCGGATTTCCGAAAGGTCATGCAGCACCGACACGACCGCTGTCACTTGTTCCTTGGCGTCCAATACCTCCACCGAAGTGATTTCCATCGGCAGCTTGGCGCCCGTTTCCGGATCGATCAAATCAATTTCGGCCTGCCGTCCGGTGCGCATTTCCGAAGCGAGTCCCGAGAGAAAGGAAGTGAGCTTCACCGAATTAGTCTGCACCGCCGCAAGAGCGCGCGGGAAAGAAGCTTCGCGCTGCTTGAATAAAAGCTCCGCACGATTGTTGAATAAAATGAAATTTCCGCCGCCGTCTGTCACCACGACCGGCTGGCCGACGTTTTCAATAATCAGATCGAGCCGGTCTCGCTCGCGGCGCGCTTCCGCCTCGGCCGTCTGCAACTTGGAGAAGTTCCCCGCCAGTTCCTCGTTCGCCCGCCGCAGATCGGTGACATCGCGAAACACCGAAACGAGGCCGACTCTTTCACCCTGCGTGTTGAACGCGGGCGTCGAGATAACTTCAAAATGGATATCAGAACCCTCCAGCGGATCGACCAGCGTCAAGTCGCAGCCGACGCCTTCGGTGGAGGAAACCGCCTCCCCTGATAAGTAAGCGGAGAAAAGCAGATCGTTCATTTTAAGGGCGCGCTTCTTTCCTTCGCTTGCGTCCACCGAGCCGCTGAACAGCTCCTCGGCCCGGCGGTTTTGCAGCAGTATTTCATTGTCCAGATTCGTCAGCACGATTGGATCGGCGACCGACTTCATGATCGATTCGACCCACTGGCGTTCCCGCTGCAGCTTATTGACGGTCGTCACCAGTCGGTCTGTGTGCATTCCGCTGGCGATAATTACCGCCACGCGCTCGGCAAATCGGGAAAGCAGGACCAGAGACTCCTCGGCAGGCTGCCGTTCGGTCACAACATAAAGAGCGCCCACGCACTTGCTTTCCGGCTCCCAGAACTGCGGTATGTCCTTGGCGTCGAAATCGTCTCGGGTCTTTTCGGCAAACAACTGCCCGCTGCCAACTCCAGCCAGAGGCAGCACCAGCAGTTCCTTTTCGGGAATGAGCAGCTCGGAGTACGGGTCTCCATCCTGATCCGGAGTGCGGCTGTACCATGACGGCTTTCCCTCATGCACCACGGAAACACCCGGCGCCAGGGAGTCGAGAGGCATCTCCAGCCGCTCTACCTTGCTGTTTTCGGGAAAACCGACCGCCATGCGCATCCTCAGCAAGGAACGGCGCTGATCGATCAGGGCCACGGCGGCTGGGGAAAAATGGAAATCAGCGCGAAGAGTGTCCAGGGCAAGAAAGAGGCGCTCGTCCAGGCTCCTGGCAGCGAGCGTTTGATTTGTGAGAACAAAGAGAGTCTCGAGTTGCTCGACGCTGAGCGGGCGCGGCCGGCCCTCCTGACTGGGGGTCGCCACCGATTGGCTGTTTTGGTTATCCAGGGCTCGGTTGCTCATCGTCCAACGTCAGAAGCCCGTTCCAGGCGCCTCCCCCATCAGGCGCCGGTGTGCGGGCAACGCATAACCACTACTTTCTTTCCACTTCTGCGCCGACGCGGCGACGCGGTTCTGCTTCGAGGGTCTCGGCGCCCGGTGTGAGCGCGGGCCGTGAAACCGCGGGCGTGAGACCGACAGCTTCCGCGTACTTCAGATAGGTATCGATGGAAGCCACGACTACGCGAGCCTCTATCGTGATCAGATCGATTCCGACCAGCGAAATTCTTACCCACGCGTCTATTACAATGCCCTTGTCCAAGACGCGATCAAGAACATCAATCAGGCTGGATCCGCCAGGAGCTCGTTCGACTGCCATTCTCTCTTCCTCTTTCCCGATAATTAGTGGTTTTGTGCCAAACCTCGCTAAAGCCCGCTGATACCGGCCCGGTATTGCCGGTACTTCAGGCATTTGGATACACGATTAAGCTACCCGGCCGAAACCATCATCCAGCCGGGAAATCCTATTTATTCTTCCCGACTCGGCCGCTCTTCACGCCGGCGCGCGCTCTGCCGGCGGCACCTTTTATACCCGTTATACCCGCAGTCGATTCGCCGAGCCGTTTGATTTCCCTTTCCAGTTCAGCGAGCCGCGTGCGCAATTCCTTGTTCTCGGCGCTGATCCGCTCCGTCCGGGCCGTAAGATTCGTGTCATAGCGCCACCAGTTAAGACCGATCTGCTCGGCCTTATCGATAGAGCAAACCAGCAGGCGAATTTGAAGCGTGAGCAGCTCAACGTTGGCGAGCGACACTTTGATGTCACCCGCTACCACCAAACCTTTATCCAAAATCCGGTCCAGCACGTCCACCAGCCCAGGTGGCCGTGCCGAGATTAAGCTAGTTCTTTGGTCTGACAACGGTTCGCCCTTTCCCAAGCATCACAGCAAGCGGCCCACAGGGCCGAGATCGAGATTGAGATCCTCGTCTGTAAGTCCAAAACGGTCTTTCAATTCGTCCATCTTGGCTTCCAGCTTCATTAAAGCGAGACCCAGGTCTTCCACCTGCTCGGGCGACAGCCCGCCGCCTTCCACGCGACGCAGCGCCTGTTTCTCCAGCAATCGCCGGATAAACTCAATCAGCGTCAAAACCAGCTTGGCCAACCCCTGCTCTACCGATTGCGCATCAATATTAATGCGTTCCGGAAGAGCATCCGCCACGCGGCGCAATTCCTTGGCAAACTCCTCTGGCTGTGTAGTCTCTATTTCAGGCCGGCTCCGGGAATGACGCACCATAGGTTGAAGTTGAACGCTCAGAATATTCTTAATTTACCAGTGTTTCAAGAGTGAAGCTGTGCGAAATGATACGGCGCCCAGGGTCCGCTGCTCATGATGGACAAATCAGGTCGCCTCTGACGAGCAAGCTCAAGCATAGCGCTGAACGCTTCAACCTGGCCTCTGGGAACAAGAAACCGAACCGCCAGCAGCGAGTTGGAAGAATGCGTGGAAACGACGGAATCCTTTGCCATTGTTGAGAATTCCTTGGATATCCAACCGGCGAGTTCGCTTGCAAGGGGCGAATTTATCACCGCAGCGCCATGCTCGACCCGCTTCCTGGCCAGGAAACGGGTGCCAGGACCGGATTCCTCCGGCAGTACGCCATTGTCATGAGATGGGCGCGCAAATCTCGACGAATCAGTTCTTACGAGGATTTTGACATTCATCTGAACGCAGCCTGACACGTGCTCCAACAGGGATAGCAGCCTCTGGCTGTTGGTTTCGACGTAGCGCTTTAAGTTCGCCCCCAAAGTGATCATTCCGAACCGGAACGGCAGCGGGGTTACCTTTTGCATCACTGCAGAAACTACGTGCTCATGCGCAAAGATGTTTTCCCTGCTGGCGGGAACATAAGGGTTGTCCAATTCCGAAACAACAGCAGTGAGTACGCCGCAATTATTCAGCACAGGCATGGTCTGGGCGACTCCCGGAACAGAGGCTATCGCGGCGGGATCCAGATCGGCGGCAAGGCAATAGGCATAAACTTTCATCGGGTTCTGATTGCGGGGTTCCGATTGTCGGTAGTGCTCTAGTTTGAATTTTCAATTCCTAACCCCTGGCGCTTCGCCAGGATCTGGTCAATGGTATCCACCGAGCCGAGGAGCACGTTTAAGCCAACGAAAACCAAGTCGATATCCGCCACCGAAATTGTGATCTCGCCGGCAATAACCAGTCCGCTCGTCAAGACGTGATCGACTGTTTCAAGCAGCGTCAACTCGCTTTCCTCATCGAAAATATCAATTCTTTCTTCGGCCATAAGATCAGGGCTGAATGAAATTATATGCGGGCCAAGGTCCGGTGAGCTCCAGGCTGAAACCCGCAGTCTGCAAGGATTTCAGTTGATTACGGGCAGCAGCCTGAAAATGTTCGAAGCGGCGCCTGCGAACCAGGAACGCAAAGCGGCCCACTATTCTTCCCTGATCCCCGGATTCCATTTTCAAAACGCGCAGTCGCTTTGCGGCGTCACTGGCGCCCAAAAGCCTGTCTTCTATGCGGTCAAGTACCCGTCCGATTTCCAGACGCGCCTCCCGGGCTCGGAAGCTGTCGATTCGCTTGCGCTCCAGATAGGACTGGCCGGGAGATGCTGCGGCGGCTTTGTTCTCAAGCCCGGCCGTTTTATGGCCGGAACGAAGAATGCCGGCGCGCAGTTTCGATGCGTCAAAGTAAACATTCACTCCCCATTCCTCTCGACCTCTCAAGCGTTCCAGCACGGGAAGAAGGTCATCAGTCCGTTCTCGCAGCATTTTTCCAAGCCGCATACGATCCAGATAGAGGGTGCCAAATCGAAGGGGGATAACGCTGATCACAGAAGCAAAGTGTTGCACCACTTTTTCATGGCGTATCGCCCGGGTGGCCGTCCAGGCAGGATCCGCCAGGTTGACTTCGAGTTCATTCCGTCCGTATTCGCGCAACGGGACGGCGCTTACCACCGCCGCCAAGACCGGCTGTGAGTTGTCAGCCTTACCGGACCGGGCTGCGACCAGTTCCAGTCTGCTTCCCGGCTCCAGCGAGTCGGGTAGCGTCGCAGTGAAATACTCCGATAGGTCACCCTGCAACCCAATGCAGTAAACATAGATGGCGCTGGCAGGTCTTTTTTTTCGCGTTCTGCGGGGTGGCGTGGGCTGTCGTCTGCCTTTTGGCTTACGCATGTCTGCAACTCAGATTTTCAACATGAAAGCCATTCTAACAGGTTTGTGAAGACGGCCCGTTGCATTCACCGCCGAGTCGCAAGGCGTCTTTGCGGTGAAGGCAGTGTGGCGAATCGGCAGACGGTAGATTGGAACATCACGTCCTTACAGGCGTGCACGTGTTTTTTTTCTTTCAGCGCGGGGGCCTTTGACTCCGTCTAAACCCACAGCCCTCCATTGCCTGAAATGCCGCTGCAAAAGATCAGGGCCTCTTACTTCACCCGGCTGTTGCGGCGCGATAAATAACTGCAGCGCAGGGAATGCCTTCCGAAACTGACCGGTTATTGTGTCCTGACCCTGACGACGAGCGGCGCAGAATTCACATTTTGCGGCCGCTTCTTCAGGAATGACATTATTGATGATCAGGCACCGCATGGGGGTTTTGAGTTTCTTCAATGCCTCCGCCAGTCGGACTGTTTCCTCCAAGCTCATTTTTTCGGGGATTGCGACGCCCACAAATTCGCAGCAATCCGCGTCGGTCAATAACGCGGCCACTCTCTTGATGCTTTTCGAAAGCGAGACCAGCTCTTCGGCCAGCGAGCGCCATCGGACCACATTTTTATATTTCAAGAGTAGACGGATAAATGTGTGCACCCACGATATGGCAATCGAAGGTATCTGCAGAAATCGCAGCAGGTGTCCCGTTGGAGCGGTGTCCAAAATGGTGACGGAATAAGCGTCTTGATCCATCAGGTCGCTGATCGCGCTCAAAGCCATGATCTCGTCGATTCCGGGAGGCGCCAGCGACACCAGTTCCCGCAGCGAGTCGCGCTCGAACTGGATCTGCCAGCGCGAATCTCCTGTCAGCGACTCGAATACCTCATCGGTCCAGGCCCGATAGCGCTCCTTCACCTCTTCAAACCGTTTTTCCGGATTCATCTCCATGCCGTCCAGATTGGATAAGCCGGCAAGCCCGCTCTTTTTCTCTCCAATCGCCTCTGCGAAACTGTCCGACAAGGAGTGGGCCGGATCGGTGGATAAGATAAGCACCCGCGCTCCAGGATTCTTCTGCGCCAGTGCCAACGCCACGGAAGCGGCGGCCGTTGTCTTTCCCACGCCGCCTTTGCCTCCAAAGAGAAGCAGTTTGCGCAGTGACAAGGGAAATTCCTCCCGCGCCGGCGCACTTCTTTCAAAATCGCGCAGCGCCGCTTTTTGCGCCTTCCCCGAATCAACGGAAACGGGCAGGTCGGATGTGGATTCATTCCAGGCAAAGCCGGCGAAAAGCCGCAGCAAGGCGGGCCCGCGCAGCTCCTTTTCAAAAAGGGGAACCCGGTGAGTGCGAAGATCTCCAAAGCGCTTGGCGATCTCCGACAGCCAGGGCTGCTGGCTCGCAACGCGCGCCCGGCAATAAAGGCAATCCGCGTGCTCCTGCTCGACGCGATTTACGATCAAGTCCGTCACCGGCACCGACAGGCGCCGCAGTGACTGCAGATATCGCGTCGATTCCTCCACGCTCAACGCTTCCGGGATGGTGACAAGGGTGAAGGCGCACTGTTTTGCGTCGTAGAGCATTTTTTTCACGCGCTGGACACGTTCTGTCAAATCGCGCAGAAACAGGTCCACTTCGTCTTCCCGCACGCGATGCCCGCGGGTGAGTTGCCGCACCATGAAGCGATGTTTTTCTTCAATCCGATCAAGGGCGCCGATCCATCGGGCGAAAACATCGGGAAGACTCAGCATGCGGGCGGTATGTCCCGTAGGTGCTGTGTCGATGACGCAGCGTGAAAATCGGGCGCTACTGTCCGCCTCGCTCAATTCAAACAGCGCCATCACTTCGTCCATTCCGGGAAGCGACAGGTCCAGCAGTTCGGCGATGTCTTCTTCATCGAGCAAAGTTCCGCGATTGGCAATTTCGGCCAGGATGGCGCGATGTTTTTCCCTGAATTTCTCGAAAGCGGCGGGCGCGTCCATCTGGCGGGCCATCAGGCGCGCCCTGCCTCGTCGGGCGATTTCCACGAGTTCATCGCCGATGCGTGTTTCCAGGCTGTCGGACAGAGAGTGGGCGGGGTCGGTGGAAAAGAGCAGAATCTGTTCTGCTCCCTGCGCGATGTCCAGCAGCGCCAGCGCGGCCGCGCAGGCGGCGGTGGTTTTGCCCACGCCGCCTTTTCCTCCGAAGAACAGATATCGCGCAGGGGGAAGATGGACTTCTACTTTTGAGGGGTATCTGGTCCGGGAGGGGGCGGCTGGCACGGATCCTTCCGCTCAGCGTTCGCCGGGTTCCCATGGACCACCCTGTTCGTCTCCTCCGGCTTCAATGACAATGGAAGACGAATCGGCGGTGTGTACCTGCTGCAGCATTTCGAGCTGCCGCGCCTTGATCGCCCGCAATCGAGCGAATAACTCGGCTTCGCGTTCGGCGAATTCCTCTTCTGAGATTTCACCCAGCTCGAGGCGCATTTGCAGTTCGAGCAACTGCTCCTTGATTACAGTGTCATCATTCAGTTCCTGGTCCGCAATTTTCTGGATTTGCCTGAGAATGAATGTGAAGCCGTTGACGGGAGCCAACAGCAGGTCGTCTATCAGGAACATCGGCTATTTTAGAACGGCTTCTGAAGCCGCGTCGCCGCGCTCCAGCTTCAGCCGGATGTGCACGAAGTTGTAAGGCGGCCAGGGACCGCTGTATTTGAAAGACAGCTTCCCCTCGTACTTGCCGGCGATCTCCTTAACTTTTTGATCGAATTCCGCTTCGCGCTGCCGCTCCACAAGGAACGCGGCGTTCATGATCATCTTGTCCCCGATCGGTTTGTTTGCCCGGGATGCCACGGCGGTGTCGCGCAGAATGGAATACACTTCTCGCACATAAGCGTCGGATTTTTCCGTCAGTGTTGTTTCCACCAGCCGGCCCAGTTGCATGCGCGCAAAATAGGTCGATCCGCTGGCCGAGGTTATCTGCTCTTTCAGGTGCCGAATCTCCTCGTTTTCCTGTTCGATTTCGGCGATTACCTTGTCCCGGTCCCAATTCACCTTCAGCCCGAATTCCACTTTGCCTTCCATTTTTGCAAACACATCGTGCAGGGCGTCGTAGGTGCCGCGCATCAATTCGATGATGTCCTGTTCGGTGCGGAACAGCGCGCCAAATGCCATCGGCAATACGGTAAATTCGCGCATTACCGTCTCATTCACCTGTTCGTGGGCAAAAACGTTTTCGCGGGTCGGATCGTAAACGATCAAGGGGGTGTTGGAAACGACTGCCGCCAGTCCTTCGTGGTGCACGGTATAAACTTCATCGCCGCGACCGCCGATTCCGATCGGCCCAAACGAACGTGGTTCCTTGGATTCGATAATGCAGTAAATGTACTTGCCCTCCGCCGGCGGGGGTTGTGAAGCTTCCGGATTGAGAGCGGGGTTCTTCTCTGTCGACATTCTCTCTCCGCCTTGGATCGGTCCGGATCTCGCGATCAAAACCTCTCCGATCAAAACCTCTCAGGGAGTCTTTTGGATTGTACGTGGCAAAGCCAGCCCATGTCAAAGCCCGTGCGCTTGTCGATCGCGATCACAACCGCCGGATTATGCATAAACTGAAAGAATTGGCCGCTGATCTACCCCGAAAACACGGATTAGTATCAGCGTCGTCCGCGTAAATCGGCGGCTGGTTCCTGCAGTTTGTGAATCACTCAGCAGGCGTGTCTGCCCGCACTTGACCCGCGAAGGGAATTTCCTATAATGGGGCCAATTCCGATTTTAACTTTTCACAATTCCGGCAAGTCGCGCGCCTGCCTGTCCTGAAGAAGGCCGGGAACAGGAGTAGCTTAGGGTGACGATCGAGCGGTTTGCTTGGTCAACGCGCGCGCGATAAAGGGGCCCAAAGGAGGAAGAGGCTCTTTCAAAGAACAACGCCAGTGTTTCAGTTTGAGTTTTCCAAACCATGGAGATGATTATGGAGAAGAAATTTGCATTTAATCGCGGCGAGCGGCTTTCCTGGCGCGTCGGCGCGCGATCGCGATCGGAATTGAGAGTTTTAAGAGTGCTTATGCTGTTTTTGCTGGTCGTTGCGTTGGGCTTGCCATTCACCGGGTTTACGCAGACAGCGATATCTGAGGCGCCGGCCGGTTTTGACAATCAGACCAACGGACTTCTCACCAATATCCAGTTCAAGAAAGCCAAAGCAAAATTCGAGGAACGGGAGGAAATAGAAGAGGGGCTCGGACCCGTGTTTAACGCGCAGTCCTGCGGGGAGTGCCACCAGACCCCGGTGACCGGCGGTATCAGCCAGATTACAGAACTGCGTGCGGGCCACTACGATGAACTGACCACGCACTTCACCGATCATCCCGGTGGTTCGTTGATCAATGACCGTACGATTCACGGCTCCATTCAGGAAACCGTAATGTACGGCAACGAAGTCCGTACCTTCCGCACGTCGCTGAACACATTGGGCGACGGATTCGTGGAGTGCGTCGATGACAATACACTGATTGCGATTTCCAACAATCAACCGGCGGATATGCGTGGCCAGGTCATTATGGTGCCGGTACTGGAGGCCAACAGTGCGCTGCGCGTGGGGCGTTTCGGATGGAAGAACCAGCACGCCAGCCTGCTTTCGTTTTCAGCCGACGCCTATCTCAATGAGATGGGGATCACCAGTCCTTTACAGCCGACCGAAAACACTTCTAATGGCCGGTCCCTGTCAGACTTCGACTCAGTCCCCGATCCCGAAGATGAGGGCGATGATGTGCGGGCGTTTGCAGCCTTCATGCGGGCTACCAAGGCGCCCCCGCGCGGCGCCGGCGACACAGGTGCTGGTGCTGCTTTGTTCAACAGTATAGGGTGCGCTACATGCCACACTCCGACGATTGTAACGGCGCCCCCCGGCACGGTAATCAATGGCGGAACCTTCGTTGTCCCTCCGGCGCTGGGAAACAAAGTGATACATCCGTTCGGCGATTTTCTGCTTCACGACGTCGGCACCGGCGACGGCATCGTGCAGAACGGAGGTCAAGCGACGAGAAACAAGGTGCGTACCGCGCCACTGTGGGGTCTTCGAACGCGCAGTCGTCTCATGCATGATGGAGAATCGCTGACATTTGTCGACGCAATTGGACGGCACAAAGGCGAGGCGAACACTGTGAGGCTGCTTTTTGAGGGGCTGACCTCATTTCAGCAGGAGCAACTGTTGCAGTTCCTGGGAACTCTCTGAAGTCGCAAGACTCAACGGCGGGCGCTGGCGCGCTCAAATTCACCACCAAGGCTTAGCGCGGCAAAGCTGCAACCATCAAGGAGAGACGGCCTGAGGGCCGTCTCTCTGCGGTGCCATGGTTAGTGGTACAGGATTGTCCGTTGTCCGTGGCCCGCTGTCAGTTGCCAGTCCTAACGACCAGTATGCAAGAACCACTGACAACGGGCCACCGACAACGGACAACCCTGTGTCCTCTGCGGTGAATCATTTTCACAGAGTCTCACGCCAAACCCACGGCCAATTTTCAGGCCGCAAGCGTCGAATCCGAATCAGAATCGCAAACCATCGCGGGCAAACGGCGAATGGCGACGATATGGTTGGATGTCGCCCAGGCGTCATAGGCTGCGGCGGCACCGTGAATGCCGGCTTGGGCCCAATTCTTTCGCCGCAGGTTGTAAATCACTCCAAGCATGTGCAGGCTGGCTAGAGCACCGTGCACGAAAATCGCCAGCGACTGAAGATCTCGTTCACCCTTTAGTACTCTCATATTGCTCCAAGGTCCGGATGCGTCCCAGAGGATCGAATTCGTTCGATCCTGTTCACCATCTCCGGAAAACCCTGCAGCTTATTCTGCTCCCCTTATCCCGGGGCTGCGGTTATCAATGTCACAGATGCCGGTAACAGTTTGCCTCATCAGTGAAGTCGAAAGCGTCACCGGCTTGACACTGTTGTGAGACTCCACGCATCGGTCGGCTCCAGGGCACCTTGCCTCTGACCTGTGAGATGAAGCGGATTCCTCAAAGTTTCAATTTGAAGACCGCTGTTACGGTTTCCTGTCGCTGCACTGACAGCGCGCTGACAGTGATCGGAGTCACGCCGGTGGCCTTTCGACAGGAAGATTTGGGACTTTTTGTTCGTGAGCGTAGAGGTGGTCGTTGCCGTCGATCGTTGACGTGCACGTCACCTCTGTCCAAATTAGCTTCAGGATTACAAGAAGAAGGGCGTGTTGCCCAAATCGGAACAGAATGGAGACGACTACATTATGTTCACCGCAGAGCCGCCGAGAACGCCAAGTTTCGCTGAGGTTGTGATGAAACTCTGCGGAAACTCCGCGTTCTTTGCGGCTCTGCGGTGAATGCAACGTGTCCCTCTACGGCCGGCTTCGATTTCGGGCAACACGCCCAAAAGCGGCGGGCTATAAGTCAGCCATACCACAGTATTTGGATAGGCCTGGACATGGCACGTGCACAAAATCCAACGAGTTCGAGGAAAAAAACTAAGCGGTAAAGACTTGCTTTCCAGGGAAAAAAGGTGGCGCGCGGCCCCGGAATCTGCAATCGTGAAATGATGCTGGTTTTGAGCCACCGCGGCTACCACAAGAAGGTCCCCGAGAATACGCTGGAAGCATTCGAGCAAGCCATCGCTCTTGGCGTCGACGGGATAGAAACCGATGTCCGCCTTAGCGCCGATGGACTGCCGGTCCTCTTTCATGATCGTCTGGCGCCGGACGGACGGCCCGTCGCGTCTTTGGCTCGCGATCAACTCAATGCGGTTGTCGGATACCCGGTGCCAACCCTGGACTCAGTTTTGGAGCGCTGGGACAACGTGATCTGGAACGTGGAAATCAAGACACCTGCCGCCCTGGACGCCACAATCCCTGTCTTGCGCAAATATCAAAGTTCAAGACGACTGCTGATCTCATCTTTCTGGCACGACGCGATCGAGGCTGTGAGACGCCACCTGGAGGTACCTTGCGGCCTGCTGATAGCTCATCGCCCGGCCAGTGTTGATCAGCTACTCGCTCTGATCGCGAGCCCTGGCTACGGCGGCGCGAATAGCGCCGTCCGGCCTGATTCGATAAGAGCGATTGTCTGGTACTTCGAGATTCTGGAACAGGGGATGCTGGATGCTTCTTCCGAGCAGGGCATGCAGAATTTTGCATGGGGGATGACGAGCAAAGAGGAGCACCGCCAATGCGCGGAGCTGGGACTGGACGGAATCATCACCGACCACCCTGAGTTCCTTTTGCAATACTCGCAGAGCTGAGAGCTGATTGCTGAAAGCTGAAGTACTATTGACGAAATGCGGAATGCAGATTTCGGAATGCGGAATGTGGATTTCGGATTTCGGATTTCGGAATGCGGAATAAAAGCTGTCTGTCGTCCGCGCTCAGTTGTTCGTGGTCCATTGTTCCTTAACCAATTACGTAACCATGTACAACTGACCACGGACCACAGAGGACGAACAATGATTCCGCATTCCGCATTCCACATCCCGCATTCCGCATTCCACATTCCGCATTTGACAAGGAGGCCATATGCCCAAATCGGCGATCGATGCCATCGGGCCGGCGTTTCGTCAGACGCAGCGGCAGCTTTTCCGCCCTTTTCGTTTTGGCCGCTGGATGCGTTTTTCAATCATCGCTCTCGCCACCGGGGAGTTTGCCAGCACGGGATGGGGCGGCAGCGGCATTAGAATTCCGGCAAATCGCGGGGAGCGGAAGATCGGCATGTTGTTTCAGTCTGCATCCGACTCGAACTGGGGCCCGGATGCTGGATCCCTCGCAGTCGTGGGCATAGCCGTGCTGGCCACCATAGTATTGATTCTGGCCTGGATGTACGTGGCGAGCGTTTTCAGATTCATTCTGCTGGAATCCGTGCTGCAGGACCGCTGTGAGATCATGCAGGGCTGGCGGCGCTGGCGCCCCCAGGGCGGGCGTTACTTCGTATGGATGCTGGCGCTCTCCGGCGCAGTTTTGGCGGGCCTGGTTGTAATCATCGGAGCTCCGGTCCTGATCGCCTGGCGTGCCGGCGTGTTTGACAATCCACGCGAGCACCTGGTGCTCCTGATTGCGGGAGGATTGACGATGTTGGTGGTGGTGGGAGGTCTGGTTTTGACGACCGCTCTTTTGGCGCTGCTCGGCAAGGATTTCCTGGTGCCGGTACTGGCGCTCGAGAATCTGACTCTCAAACAGGCCCTGAAAAGACTGGGTTCTTTGATTCGCGCTGAAAAGCTCCACTACGCGGGATATTTCGCGATGAGAATCGTCCTGTCATTCGGCAGCGCAATCCTGTTTGGCATTGTTGATCTGATTGTTCTGTTCATAACGCTGGTCCCTGTCGCCCTTGCCGCGTTCGGGATCATTGCAATTGCACAGGCCGGCGGTCTTTCCTGGAACGTGCTCACCATCAGCGCCGCGATCGTAAGCGGGTCAGTGATCATCACAGGACTCCTGTGGCTGCTCGCCTTCATCTACACACCGGGCCTCGTCTTCTTTCAGTCATACCCGCTGCATTTTCTTTCATCCAGATACCCTCCACTGGCCGAGCTGGAAGCACAGGCGCCAGTCCCTCCGTACCAATGACTCGACGCCTCAATTCCCATCTACTGCAAAATAACTGACGGGCCGGAGCGTCCCTGCTTGGGCACGAAGTGAAACTTTACGGCCGCCGTGTTGTTGGTGTAGTCAGATTCTGGAAACAACTGTTCCGGATTGACTTGATCCTCCAACACGTAGTCGCCCTCCGGAACGTTTGTCATCTGGATAAACTGGCACGACAGCAGGGCGACATATTGATCAGCCCAGGCGATTTTGATGCCCTGGTTGCTGCCACAGGACTGGTAAGAGGGAGGGCCGGGTTCGACATCGCCGAACTTAAAGGGCGCGACGTCGATGACACAAAAACCCTGCTTCCGGCCGACGACCAGGTCCCCTTTCTGTTTAGCCTGATCCAGCAGCCGGGCGTTTCGCCCCGAGTTTGTGGGTTGTGTTAAGTCGCGCTCGGCCACCCACCTTTCGTAACCGTTGAGTGTCCAGAGCCGATAGTCCGCATATTCCTGGAAGTGCAGATGCTGGTGACACTCGCTGAACCGGAAGAGATCTCCCAAACAGCTCTTCGGATCGCCGACAAATAGATCCGCTTTGCCGATATTCGGCGTACTGGAAGTGAAGCGAAGCAATAAGTGCGTGCCAGGCGAATCGACACATCCTTCCCTGACCGTACATCCCGCCGCGCTGAACGTTTCTTCAGTGATATACATCTGCGCTTTCATCAGCCCCGAGTCGACAATCAAATCAGGGAGATTCGGCCCGATAGGAACGGCGCACGGACCAAGCTGCGCTTCAACAAAGGCAGAGGCCAGTAAAGTTATTGCAGCGATGATCGTGAGTCGAAAAACAGCGAGGCTGGTTCTCATAAGGCTCCTTCCTGCAAGACAGAGATTGCTCTCCGGAAACAAACCCTTCGCGGACATTGCCTGTAAATTTATCGCGTGCCGTCTTATTTACATCGATATCATTCCAAAGTCAAACACGCTGTTCGAGCGGCTCCGACGAGATTTCAGCGCCCTCTCGAGAAAGCATTAATTGGAGAAAAAAAGCCCTCTGAATAGAGCGAGACGCACGCGCCGCCAGTGAGAGCTGCTCGGATCCCAGTCGCGCTGGAACCTTCGAGCAATGCCACTTTTTTTGCGCCACGTCATCCTTAGAACATCGATTATGTCCCGGGGGCGGCTATGGTTCTAAGCAGACGGGTGGGTTGTTTAATGTCGCTGTCACTTCTGATACTTGGCCAGTCAATTCAAGAGCGAGTCGAGCGCGGCACCGACTTCACATTCTCGAAGGCAAGCCGTACAGTCGCCCAGCCGCGGAGAAAACACCCCAAACTGACTGGCCACTGGTAACTCCTGCTCCAGGATTTTCCTGCTGAGGAAAAAGGCTATAATGGATCAAGTATGTCCGCTGAATCGAAGAAATTGATCGAAGAGATCGAGAAGCTTGACGAACAACAACAAGCGGCGGTGAAGCAGTTCATCGCCTACCTTAAGAGCGCAAAAACCAGCCCCTTTTTATCGGCTGTTGATGACTTCATCGACAAGCATCCTGAGCTACTGCGTCGCCTGGCGCAATGACCTACTGCCCCTCTGCGGAAGAGGTCATCGCTACACACAAACGACTGATTGATCGACGAGAGCGGCACGCTCAAGTTAAAATCGCTGGCAGCTTGGCTCAGAGCACACTCTAGGCCCACCACCAATTCGTAGACCGCAGTCACCTGTCCTTCAATATCGAGCCTGCAAGAACAGCAAGTCCGATGCGAAACGCCCGAGTCAGAGCACTGGTAACTCTTGCCCCTGTCAACTTGTAACTTGAAAGTGCGAAAGGGGGGAGTCGAACCCCCACGGGTTTCCCCACTGGATCCTAAGTCCAGCGCGTCTGCCATTTCCGCCACTTTCGCGCGGGTGCTGCTTTACTGCCGCCTGGGAAATCTATTTTACTTCAGGGAGCAGGTGTTGTCCTGCAATGGTAATTTACGGGGCTCCTTGCCGCCCTCTTGAGGCATGGGGCTTGATACCTTCGCGGAGTCAGTTGCGCTAGCTAGTGGACTGTAACGGATGAATTGCTAGTGGCTGCGCGTGGCGGCCACGCCGGGCTTGTCCCGGCGGAGCGGAGGATTTTTCACTAGAACGAAAACCCCACCGGCGTTTCAGCCGTTCTGGCATCGTCCTGACCACCGGGGCAATGACGTGAGAAGAAATCAGTACCGCGACCGTAAGGGAGCGCAGGGAGAATCTGACAAATTGCACCGACTCTTTCGCAACTGGTCGTTGGCCCGCAGCATTTTGGGCTTTGTGAAAGCAACAAACATTCTCCCTGCGCTCCCT
>DASXQR010000062.1:0-43245 GCA_036507075.1 Acidobacteriota bacterium
CTGGAATTCTTCCTGCGACAGACTCTGGTCGGCCATCACGCCCACGACGGTAAACCAGGCGTTGTTTACCTTGAGCGATTTTCCCAGCGCGCTCTCGAAACCAAACAGTCCCTGCTTGGCCTTTGCCCCCAGCACGCACACCTGGCTGTAGACGGCCTCGTCCTGCTTGTCAAAAAACGCGCCGTCGAGCAGATCCAGATTTCCCATGCCGAAGTACGCTGCATCGACGGCGATCACACGCGACTCCACTTTATGATCGCCTGAGAAGACCTGGTACGTCTTGATGTTCTTTTTTCCAGAACCGCGCCTGATGTTCGGGGTCACCTGAAGCACAGCGTCGAAATCGCGGCGGGAGAGGCCAAGGGATTTCTCACGCACCTTGCGCAGATCCTCAGGATCAAATTCCTTTCCCTCGACGATGACGTTGTGCAGTCCCATCTGGCGGATGATCTTCAGCGCCTGGTCCTGGGCGCCCGCTCCGATCGAGAGCATCGAAATGACCGCCCCCACGCCGAAGATGATTCCAATCATGGTCAGCAGTGACCGGAGCTTGCGCTTGGCCAGATTGTCCAGGGATTGTACGACGCTTTCCCGAATGTTCATTGCGCCCCGGGCCGGCTGTTTGAAACGGAAGGCGCTGCGCTGCCCGCCTTTTCTTTGGAACCCTGGTCCACCCTGGGAGGATTCAACAGCACAGCGTCTCCTTCACGAACGCCCGACTGAAGCACTATGCGCGCCGAGTCACCGGTGCCGATTTCTACTTCCCTTCGTTCTGGCGCGTCCGCGCGCTGCACCCAGACTGAGAATTTTCGATTTTCTTCGACCAGCGCGCTTCGCGGCACTACCAGCGCTTCAGGAATGTGCGCCACCTGGATCTTTGCTCTCACCAGCTTTCCCGGCCTTAGAATCTCGCTGCCCTTTGCCGGGACGTTGAGAAGCACTTCGAAGTATTTGACCGGCGAATCCTTCTCGACCGGTCGGGCCAGCGTTTCGATGCGCTCCACGGTCACGTCGAAGCGCATGCCGGGATGAGAGTCCACCACGATACGACCGCTCTGCCCGACCTTCAGGTTACCGGCGTCCGACTCGAGCACATAAACGCGCGCCTTCATCGAAGTGATGTCGGGAATGGTGAGAATTACCATCCCCGGCCAGCGGGTGTCGCCCACGCTGGTGCCTTGCTCCATCCACCATCCTTCCTTCTGGTGAAGCACCAGGCCGTCGTGAGGAGAGAGGATCTTCAGAGAGCCGAGGCTCTGCTGGAGCATGTCGCGCTTGCTCTCGTGCTGCTTTCTTTCGATCACCAGGATGCGCTGGGAGGTGTCATTGATCTTCTTTTTGGTGTCCACCTTCCCGCCAAGTTCGGTGACTTTTGTGGTGGACAAATTAACATCCAGCTCGCCTTCGATGATCTGATTGCGCGTGAAAATCTCCTGGTCCTTGGGAGCCTGCGTCTTGGCTTTGTCCAGTTCCATGGAAGCGATTTCCCGGTCGGCTGAAACCTGGCCGGTATCGGAATTGCCGCGCAGCACGGTGACTTCAAGTTGTTTTAATGCGGACTCCAGACTGTTCTTTGTCTTGTCGGCCTGCATCAGAAGTTCCGACGCATCGAATTCCACCAGCACGTCCCCTTTCTTCACCATCGTTCCATTTTTTACGATGGCGAAGACTTTCAATCCACCGGTGCGAACCTGGGGGACGGAAATAGGAGTGGACTTGGCGGTCTGCAATTCACCGAAGGCGGGTATTTCGATGGTAAAGGGCATTTTCTTCAGCGTGTAGATCACCGGCTGGTTTTGCGCCAGCGCGAAAAAATCGCTCCAGCTTGGAAACTGTCTGGTAGTGTACGCCCACACCCCGCCCACGATCAGAATCACGGAAAGGGAAGAAAGAAAAATCCATTTCTTCATATAGAAGTTTGAGCTAAACGGTTCATTAATGCCCAGGCACAGCGCTCAGAACCGCAACCAAAAAATCGTTCATGCTCTCCATCCAGGGCGCCTGAGCAAAAGCTCTTATATCCCCTAAACTCTGCCGGCGCTAAAGCACTGCCACCCGTTCCCCTTCTTTCAAACCTTCAATCACCTCAATCGATTCGGTGTTTCGGCGTCCCACGCGGATTTGTCTTTCGCTCTTCTTTCCATCGGCCCCCAACACGGTCACCACCGCCCGGCCCTGTCTTTCCCTCACCGTTCTGAGCGGTATCATCAGCACGCTGGGAATGCGCTGGACTTCTATCAGCGCCGTGGCCGTCATTCCGGGGAGCAGTTTGCCTTCGCGGCGATCCAGCGTGATGATCGCATCCACCACTTTTATGGGAATATCGAAGCGCTTCGTGCGCAGGACAGTTCCCACCGAAGCCACTCGCCCGCTAAGCTTCAGTTCCGGAAACGCATCCAGCCTTATTGTGACACGCTGCCCGGCACTCACACCCCCGGCGTTCACTTCTTCCACCATTGCTTCCAGGCGTAAAGAGGACAAGTCGGGAATCTGCATAATCGTTTCCAGGCGCCAGGCCGATTGGCCTACCTGTTTTTTCTCGCCGTTCCAGCTTCTTTTGTAAATCACCACGCCGCTGGATGGAGCCACAACCTTTAAAGCTTTTTGCTGCTCCTGAAGGCGGTTGACGCGGTTGCGCGTGTTCTGAAGGTTGTTCTGCAGGGCCGCCAGCTCGGCCTTCTGCATTCGCAGCGTCGCCTCAAGCTTTTCGTTCAACCGTTGTGACTCGGTCTGCGCCAGTTCCAGTTGAATCTGAGCCAGCTTGTAGTCCTGCATCGAGATAAGCGAGGCGTCGACTTCGGCCTTATGTTTTGCCTTTTCGAGATTAACCCTCGCTTCTTCAACGCGGATGCGCAGGTCGCGGAGCTGGATGTCGTATTCCAGCTTTCGCTTGTTCAGCTCCTCCTCGGTCTTCTGCATGTCGGCCTGCTGTTCGGTAAGCCGGCGGTTTACTTCCTGGCCGTCGAACTCGATCAGCATGTCCCCGGGCTTGACCTGCGTCCCCTCGTCAACCAGGCGCGCGATCTTGAAATCCCACATACCTTCCACAAACGGAGGACCGATGTCAGAAGCGCGCTGCGCCACCAGCGGACCGATGGCCGTGACTTCGATCTTCAGGTCACCGCGCCGCACAGTGGCAATTTCGTTGGCCGTCGAGGCAACCGAGTCAACCCCAGGTCGCACCGATACCAGCGAGACGGCGATCAGAATCACGGCGGCGATGGCCAGAATCCGCCAGTATTTACGCACACCAACGACAAGGCCCATTTTCATAGCTTCACGATCGTCCCTTCGGAAAGGCCTTCAATTAGAAAATGCTTTGAATTGCGGCCGAGAACACGAATCTCCTGGCGGCTTCCTGAGTCGAGCGTTACGTAGAACTTTCCCTGCTCTTCTTTTACAGCTCTGCGCGGAAGCACCAGGCCCTGTCGCTCATCCAGAAAGATTTCCACCTGCACGGACATTCCCGGCCTCATGAACTTCTGGTCTGTCTTGTCCAGCCTGATCGTAGTGTTAAAAATTCGCACATTCGAGCTTCTGCCATAACGCTCCGCCAGTTCCGGAACATGCTCCACAGTTCCGTCAAACACCATGTCCGGTCGAGAATCGGTGATAATGCGCGCACGCTGGCCCGTTCGGAGCATCCCGCCGTCCACTTCGCTGACAAAGGCGCGGACCTCCATGTCCTGCAGATCCGGGATACTCAGCACCGTCCAGCCGGAAAAAACCTGATCTCCAACCTGGAATTTTCGCGGCATCTCGTTGTTGTTCCACCGCGAGGGCGGGTAAATCTCGTAAAGCACGGTCCCCGGACGATCGGCACGCATTTCCATGGATTGGATGCCGGATTTAGTCAGCTCCATACCCGACTTTATCTGCTGGCGTTTGAGGCGCAGCAAATCCACCTCCTCGGTGGATGCTTTCCTGGCGAGTTCCAGACTTTGAAGAGTCTTGTCGTACTCTTTTTTTGCTTTCTGATATGCGAACTGGTTGTCCTGAAAATCCCGCACGGAAATCAGTTCCTGACTGATGTCGGCCTTCAGTTTGGTCTGATCGAGTTGAAGTTTGTTCTGGGCGAGCTGCATTTCGAGATCTTTGACCTGGATCTCCAACTCAGCCTGTTTTTTTACCAGGTCGTTTTCAGCCCGCTCCAGCTCCAGTTCTTCGGTGGACAGATTGTTGACCAGCACTGAATTGTCAATCTGAAGCAGAAGATCGCCCGGGCGAACCGTTGAACCTTCAGGCGGCAACGCCTTGATGGAAAAGGGACCCTGGCTCCGGAAAGGAGGGGCAGTGATTCGAACTGCGCGCGACGCGGACAGCTCCCCGGACACAATCAGAGACCGGACAAACTTGTCCCGGCGGACCCTTGCGGAGGTCTCCTGGTTGTTCTGTTGGGCAGACGTAGGGCTGCCGGAATTCCAAAGGCTGACCGCGAGTGCTGCCAGCGCTATCAGAATCGTGGCCCATAGTCCGACTGAGCGCATTCTCATCTCTGACCCTCAGATCCCTTTTTTGCCACAAAGACACGAAGACACGAAGTTCTGATGTTTATTCGAAGTGACACACTCCCGGCAATAACGTATAGAGATTGATGAAAAGTGTCACTTCGCGGTAAATCACGTCCTTCGTGTCTTCGTGTCTTCGTGGCAAATTTCAGCTCCGACCAGCTGGACTGTTGTGAATTGAACGAAAATCAGCGAAATACCGCACCCGTTAGGATGCTGAAGAGTTAGACGCGGCCTGCATCAAAAGTGTTCCTAGGAATTTATAGGAATTTATCAGATTTTACGGTTCTTCGCTGCCCGGCAGCCGGCTCTCTTACTGTAACTCATGATATAATTTAAGTTATGGTAAATCTCGCAGGCAGGCCGGTCCCCGTTTGGGGCATCGGATAGGCTGTTTGCGACATATCTCTCTGCTCACAGCTGTTTTTTTGAAGGAGGACGTAAACTATGGCTAAAACACTTGCCTGGATTTTCGGAGTTGTTTTCCTGTTGGTGGCAATCCTCGGCTTCAGAATGGGGGAAGGCATGCTGCTGGGTTACTTTGCGGTCAATCAGATGCACAACCTGGTCCATCTACTGTCTGGCATAGCCGCCATCGGCGCGGCTCTGGCCGGCGAGCGGTACGCCCGCATGTACTTCCAGATTTTCGGCGTCGTGTACCTGCTGGTGACCATCATTGGATTTGCCACGGGAAACTTGCTCGGCATGACGCTTAACATGGCAGACAATATTCTCCATCTGGCCATTGCAGCCGTCGCGCTGATTGTCGGATTCGTAGGCCATAGGGCCCCGGCCGCCGCATAAGCCCACTCCAAAACTGCAGGAACTAGCCGCCGATTTACGCGGACAACGCTAATCCGTGTTTTCCGGGTAGATCAGCGGCCAATTCTTTTATTCCTTGCTCAACCAAGCTCAACTCTGAGAGATTATATGTAATTACCTCAGTGGAGAAAGCAAGTGGAGGATTTTTATGAAACAGAAAGTCGCTGCGGCGGCTTTGCTGGGAATACTGACGACTCCTTTTTTGATCGGGCAGGAGAGAAACCGCCAATCTCATGATCGCCGAAACTCCGGCGAAATCTTCCGATTTTTCGACCATCCCGCGTTCGGCTCGAATTTCCTCTTTGGGCCCCGAATCCGGGCTTTTCCCATCCTACACGTTCCCCGAGAATGGCTGGCGTTTTCGTTTGCAGAGCATTTCGTATGGGGCAATCATCGACCCACGCGCGAAAGTGCGGGCGACCATTTTTTGCTGTTCAGGGGATATCCTGATGTCTATTATGCGGGCGCATACGGAGCGGAAACGACCGGTTCTTCCAGTTACGCTAGCCAGCCTTTCGTCGAAGAATGGAAAGGACGCGAGCCGATCATGAAGGGGCCGGCACCAGACTTGACGCAGTCGACACTTCTGGCAGAAGGAATGCAGGAGGAGGAGGTTGTCAAACGTCTGGGATCCCCGCTCCAGCGGATTCAACTGGGAGAGCGGCAGGTCTGGAAATACTCCGGCTTTTCACTTTTATTTGAAAGCGGCCTGCTCAAAGAAATCCGCTGATCACGAAACTTAGTAAAATTGGGAGTGACAATGAAGAAAATTACTGTTGTGTTCATCCTGGTCATCAGTTTCACCGCACTAATTTTCCCGGCCTCGGATAAAAAGCGGGTGGCAATACTGAACTTTGATTTCGGCACTGTGCACCGGTGGTGGAGCGGCGACTGGGACATTGGAAAAGGAATTGCCGACCTGATTGTCACCGAGCTGGTCAAAGACGGCACCTACAGCGTGATTGAGCGCAAAGCATTGGACGCCGTCCTGGCGGAGCAGAATTTTTCCAACAGCAACCGCGCCGACGCCACCACTGCCGCAAGGATCGGGAAACTCCTGGGTGTTAACGTGATCCTGGTGGGAAGCATCACCCAGTTCGGCACCGAGGACAAGAGTCTCAATGTTGGAGGTATCGCCGGGAGGTTTGGCGGGTTTGGAGGAGGAAAGGTCGGGACATCGAAGGGGAAAGCAAACGTCGTGATAGATGCCCGCCTGGTCGATGTAAACACTGGTGAAATCCTGGCGGTGGCTACGGGAAAGGGGGAATCCTCACGCAGCGGATTGTTGCTCGGAGGAGGCGGAGCGGGTGGCGGAGGCTTCGGCGCCGGCGGGATAGACATGGGCAGCAGTAATTTCCAGGAGACGATCATCGGCGAGGCCACGCGCCAGGCAGTCCAGGGAGCAGCAAAGGAGTTGATCAGCGCCAGCGGTAAAGTTTCTACCACAAAGGTGGAAATCCGTGGAATGGTTGCCGATGTCGATGGGAAAAATGTAATTCTCAACGTTGGTTCCTCACAAGGCGTGAAAGTCGGCGATCATCTAAAGATTTTGCGCGTCACCCGCACGGTTAAGGACCCTGCGACAGGCAAAGTTCTAAGAGAGATTACCGAAAGCGTAGCCGAGCTTGAAGTCACTCAGACCGATGAAGGATCATCTGTGGCCAAAGTTATTTCCGGCGCAAGCACAAAGGTGGGCGATCTGGTAAGAAGCCAGTAATCGAAGGGACGGCCTAACCAAAGCGCGCGCAGCGCTAGATTTCCATAAGATCCCTGCCGACGATGATTGGGCCGTTGAAATGCTTGCGCACACCTTGCGCCCACTGCTCGTCGGTGATTGATGGATCATCGCCGGGAACAAAGTGAGAGAGCACCAGCGTCTTGACTCCCGCCTCAGCCGCGACTCTGCCGACGTCTTCGGGGACGGTATGAGCCGCCAGCAGGTGCTTGCGCAACCGCGCGGCATTCGGGACGCGCTTTAGTAAGGCCTCGACACCCGGCAGATACATTACTTCGTGCACGAGCACGTCGGCGCCCTTGGCGAAATCGGCAAGCTCGGGCGCGTAGGTCGTGTCTCCGGAAATAACCACGGAACGGTCCTTCGCGTCGAACCGGAAGGCGTAAGCCTGCTTGATCGGCGGGTGGCGCACCAAAGCGGCGCTTACTTTCACGTCATCGTTCTGCAACACGACACCCGGTCTCTCGAACTCGTGCGCGAAAACCAGCTTGCGCAAGTCGGGTCGGCCCTCGTCGTCGATCCGGGTTTCGATGTCGAAGTTCATATACCGGAAGAAAGCCTGGATCATCTTCTCCAATCCGGCTGGGCCATAGGCATCCACGCGCATTGGAAGGCCCGTGGCCCAGGCGTTATAGATAACGGCGCCGTACTCCAGGTTGTGATCGGAGTGATGATGGGTGATGAAGATATAACGGAGCTTGTCAAGCGTCACGCCTGCGGCGAGCAGTTGCCTCGATGACCCGTAGCCGCAGTCCACAAGGTAGGGAGTGCCGTTGATCAACAGCAGCGTCGAGGGATTGCTGCGGCCTTCGCCCAGGCGCGGCCCGCCTTTCGTTCCAAGCAGGATGAGCCGTGTGCCCTTCCTTTCCTGGCCGAAGGCAACGGGAGTTAATGCGCCCAAGGAAAATCCAAGACCTGCGGCGCCGATCAGGAACTGTCTGCGACTGTGCATGATGACTCCTAATGTTCTCGAGCCCCCGAACTCACCCCGCGTTCGGGCGCTCGGTAGACTCTAGCACTGGAATCCCCAGCACCGATAATCAGCTTTCAGCCCACTTGGCTCCGAGTTGCACGCGAAGCGCAGAGCCACGTCCCGCAAGGGTGTGGCGGGGTCAAAAGAAGTTGGGAATCATCGGCGGCAGCAGCGGTTTCTTGGTCGGCCCGCTGTCTTTGCCGCAGTCGCTGTCACCCGGTGGATCAATGGATATCCCCGTCACGTTTGCGCCCGTGGTGGCCGATGGCTGCGCCAGAACTTGAACCACTAAGACACAAAGCCAACGAAGGACGAGCGCCTTCACTACTTCGTCTTCTTCCCCTTCATTCCCCCTTCATCCCCCTTCATAACCCTTCATTCCCCTTCATTCCCCTTCATAACCCTTCATCACCTTCCTTCCACAGGGTTAAAATAGCCGCGGCAAGATTGGCGTCTCTATAGAGCTTATGAAGAATCTCCAACACGCTCTGCCTTTCCTGATTGTCTTCCGTCTCATGCCTTTCCTCCACGCCGACGCTCTGTCCTGCGATATGACTGGCTACAGCCCGCAGGCGGGGTTGGCGGCGTCAAGGGGTGAAAACACTCTGACGGTCACCTGGCAGGGGGAGCCGGGCACGCAGCTTCGCGCACAATTTGGCGTGCAATCGGGAAGTCCCGTGATCGCCACACTGTCGGTACAGAAGGCAAAAGCCGCCTGGCGCACGCTCGGCCGGAATCTGCAGCCGGAGTTTGGTGTTACCACCGGCGTGCGGCGTTCCGGGCACGACCTGCCGGATGAAAAACGATGGGATGTTTACTGGGATGCGCCGCTCAGCATCCCGGGTGCTCCCACTGGAAATCCCAATCTTCCGCGGAAGCCGGAAGAGGTGCGGCGCTTCACAGCCTCTTACCACGCCACCGAATGCCGGGTGAAAACCGAAGGCGCGCGCCTGGAAATTCTCTTTAGCGGCGTCTCCATGGGCGTCTTCGCGGGAGATCTTCAATTCACGATTTATCGGGGAACGAACCTGATGCGAATGGAAGTGATTGCCAAAACGGAAGAGCCCTCGGTCGCCTACAAGTACTACGGAGGCCTGAAAGGATTTTCCACCGATATTTTCGATCGTGTAGAGTGGCGCGACACGGGAGGAAATGCGCAGCAGGTTCGCTTCGGCGGCGCGGCCAACAGCGATCCCGTTCCGTTGCGGGCGCGAAATCGGATTGCAATATTGTCGGGGCCAAACGGGTCGCTTGCGTTCTTTCCTCCGCCTCATCAGTTTTTCTTCGCGCGCCAGCTCGAAATCAATCTCGGTTTTGTCTGGTACCGCAAAGAAGCTGAGACAACGTTTTCGGCCGGGATTCGCCACGGTGAAAGCCATGAGGGCTACAACCCGGCGTGGATCCAGCAGGTGTTCGCGCTGTACAACGCCCCTCCCGGAACCTGGCAGCGCATGGCGGTTTATTTTTATCCGAGTGCCGAGACATCGGATGCCTGCCGTGAATCTGCGCTCGCTTTTACGCATGGCGACAGGTTCAAACCCCTTCCCGGGTATAAGACTGTGGCGACTCACTTCCACACGGCATTCACGCAGGAGCTCATGGATTCAAAAAGCCTGGATACACAGCCGGGTTGGATTCCAAGCATGCGATCGCTGGGAGTGAATATCGCGTTCATCTGCGACTTCCACGGCGACGGGCATCCGCGCGACCCGGGACCGGTCCGCCTCAGGGAACTCGAAAATTATTTTGCCGCCTGCCGCCGCCATTCCGATCGCGAGTTTCTGATTGTTCCCGGCGAAGAGCCGAATGAATACTTCGGGGGGCATTACAATCTTCTTTTTCCGAGGCCGGTCTACTGGACGCACGTGCGCCAGCCGGGTCAGCCGTTGGCGGAAAATGATCCGAAGCTGGGGACTGTTTACCACGCCGGAAGCACCGGCGACCTGCTTGAAATCCTCAAGAGAGAAAACGGGCTTGTGTGGCAAACGCATCCGCGCACCAAAGGGTCCACTTTTTACCCGGACCGGATCCGCGACAAAGATTATTTTTTGAGCGATCACTGGCTGGGCGCTGCGTTTAAGGCTCTGCCGGTTGACTTGTCGCAGAAACGGCTTTGCGAAGAACGCTGCTTCGGCACACTGGATGACATGAATAACTGGAACGGCCGCAAATATCTTGTCGCCGAAGTGGACACCTACAAGAAATTCCCCGATTACGACCTGTACGGCGACTTCAACATTAACTATGTGAAGCTGGATCGCCTGCCGGACTTCAACGACTGGGGCGCGCTGGCCCGCGCTTTGCGGGCGGGAGATTTCTTTGTCTCGACGGGCGAAGTGCTGATTCGTAAATTTTCGCTGCAAGGAACCGGCCCAAAGCGAACTCTCAACGCCGATCTGGAATGGACTTTTCCGCTCGATTTTGTGGAAATGGTCTGGAGCGACGGGCAAAAAGTCGAGCGACAGATAATTTCCACGACCGCTTATGCTCCTTTCGGCTCGCACCTGTTTCAAATTCCCTTTGATACGGCCGGCAAGAAATGGATTCGCTTTGCGGCCTGGGATTCTGCGGGCAATGGAGCATTTACTCAGCCGGTGCACCTGAAGTAGTCGCCACGATGACACGAAGGCACGAAGAATCAAGATTTATCCCCTAGTCACACTCCTCACATCAACAATAAATTTATGCAGGAGTGACGCTTCCCACTGAATTGCTGAATCTTCGTGCCTTCGTGTGTTTGTGGCAGATTAGTCTTTCGTCGCGGAATACAAAAGGCTGTTGAAGACCAGCGGATAAGTTCCCAGGCTTTGAGCGCGGTATTGAGGGCGGAAGCCGAAGAGGACGACCCGACCCTTTCCCAGTTTTACTTCCACGGCCGCATATCGGTTTGCGAGCTTGTCGCTGCCTAGAAGCCAGCCGCTGGCGAGAAGGCCGGAGGACGGATACTGCAGGAGTGGTTGAATGTTGGGAGAGGGAATAAAGTCAAAGGCAGGCGACTCTTCAAACCAGATGTAAGACTTGTTGTCCATTCCCGCTGTGACCGGATGCTCCAGTTTCACGATGGCGTTCAGGATGGATCCGGGCCCGTACAACTCGCGATTAGAGAGGCCGCGAGTGACATTGCTGACACCGATATTCCACGTCAGAGGCACCTCCGCGGCGCGGTTGAATGTTACCAGCGTGCCTCCGCTCTCCACGAACTCTCTCAGGTGCAAAAGGCCGGCCGGTGTGATTCCGCCGGTATACTCTTCGGGCATGGAGCCGCTCCGGTGTCCTTCTACCACGACGGAAACAACATCCCGGCCGCCTTCAGGATCCACGTCCGGAAGAATGACGGCATCAAACCGCCTTCTCAGATTGCCCTGGCGAAAGTCGCGATCCAGGATTGTTTCGTACGGAATCTGGTACTGGTCGAAAATCCAGCGGGTCCAACCTTCATCCATCGACGGCATATAGCTCTTGTAGAGCGCAATCCGGGGAACAACGGCTTTTACCGTCGACAACGGCGCCGGCGGCAAAGCGGTAAAAATAACTCCCAACTCGCGAGCCGGCAATTCCACTGCCTGCGCGATCCTTCGATCTCCGGAAATGAACGCCGCACCGTATGGAATTTCGCCCTGCGCTTTGGTGACAAACGAAACCTGAAAACCTTGCTTCATCAGTCGAAGCAGGGCCGGGGCGTCGTTTACGGCGGATCGTTTCAGAATATAGCCGGCCGCGTTGCCGATCCTTTCGACTCTTCCGGAAGGAGCGGCGATCTTCTCCACCAGTTTTCCGGCAAAGTCGAAGCGCTCCCGTACCGCCGCGGTTTTTACGCCCATCAGGAAAGGTAAAGTCTGGGCAGTGACGTCGTAGGGTCGCCTCGGTGGGCCTCCCGGATATTCACGCAGGTCCGGATAGTCCTGCCGTTCGAGCAGCGTCTTGGCCCAACTGCCGTAGGGCTGTGAATAGGGAATGATATAACTGCCCGCCGGATACCGGACGCCCCCGGCAGAAAAAGGAGCGCTTGCCTGATAAATCTCCACCATCCCGAAGCGAAGCGTGTTCAGCATGCGCGCCATCGACTCCGGATCCTTCTGCTGCGGCGAAACCACGAAAGCGAACGGACCTTCGCTGCGTAAGACTGCCTTCTTTCCTATACGGTAGAAGTTAGCCAGAAACCTCTGCCGGTTGTTGGCCATGGTATGGAGCAGCGATTTGAAGGCGATCAACTGGTAGTCGACGATATCCCGCAGGCGCCAGTCGCCGCCGCGCCAAGGCTCGGGAAAATTCCAACTGCGTTGCTTCGGACTGTATCCACGACCTTGCACCGATAACTCATCGAAATTCAGGCGTACCGGAGTGGCGATGCGCGCGCTTGCCGATTCGGTCAGAATGCGAAACCCTCCGTGGTAGTTCTGATAGTGCCGGCTGGGCGTCCACAGATCATAGATGGCGTTCATTACCACGCCCGTCTTTCCGGCGGAAGTCAGATCAGTCGCCATCGAAGAGCCGACAAAGATGGTCTCCTGCTGAAGAATGGGATCAATGTTGGGATCGACAGGATCGAGCCAGGGCGGAACAAAAATGCGCGCTCCCGTGCTGCTCATCTGGTGAACGTCATACACAACCTGTGGATGCCAGGCGTTGTGCAGCTTGCTGACAGCAAGCTGGGTTTCCACCTGCGTAAACATATACCAGTCACGGTTGTTGTCGTGTCCCAGATATCGGTGGTACAGAAAGGGCGGCGATGTTCCTTCGTAAGGCGTGCCAAGAGTCTTGTTGTACCAGTTGACTACCATCTCCTGCCCGTCGGGATTCAACGACGGCACCAGCAGCGTGATGGCATTGTGCAGGATCAGTCTCGTCTCGGTGTCCGATTGGGTGGCCATGTTATAGGCGAACTCCATCGACGTCTGGGCGCTGGCCACTTCCGTCGAATGGATATTGCAGGTGATCATGGCGATCACCTTGCTGTCGCCGTTGATCAACCTGAGCGCGTCCTGTTCGGAAGTAACTCTGGGGTCGGCCAACCGCTGGTTTAAGCGCTGGAAATAATCCAGCCGCTTCAGATTTTCCGGTTCCGACAGGAAGGCGACGATAAAGGGGCGGCCCTCGGTGCTTTTTCCCAGTTCCTGAACCAGCACACGGTCGGACTGGCGGTCCAGCAGGCGGAAATATTCCACAATTTTGGGCCAGGGCGCCAGTTTTCGGTCCGCCCCGACCTTGAAACCGAGGAAGGACTCCGGTGTGGTGACTTGCTGTGCGAGGGCGTTAAACGTGAAAAGGAGAATGGTTAACGCCGCAAAGGAGAAACGTTTGATGTTTTGGAGAGACGTCCCGCTGGACGTCTCAGGGTGGCTTCGGGGCTGGTCTGCAATCGACTTCCCCTGAGACGGCCAGCGGGCCGTCTCTCCAAAAATATTCAAACACCGGGAGCGCGACATAAAAATTCTGCAAGGGACTCGCCCGGTATATTAACATCGAAATTGGAACCTCCACCTGATCCCCGCTGGTGCTTAGTTGGATAAATTCGCGTTTGGGTTTCTCACCACCAAGGCACCAAGGCACCAAGCGATCTGACTTTGTGTCTTGGTGCCTTGGTGGTGAGAATGTTGTGACTAATTGCCAGCGGGATTTACGGAATAAGATGAACAAGACTTATTACGCGGGTGACCTCGCTTCCATTGAAGCGCAATTTATCGCCTTTCTGACCGGCCAAACCGACCGCGATCCGCTGCAGGCGCGGGTAGTGCTGTGCGCCAGTCATCTGCTTGCCAACTATCTGCGGCGACAGATCGCGCTGCTGGACTATCCCGCATTCAATCTGCGTTTTCACACCTTCGACACGCTGGCCGCCGAGTTGCTGCCGCTCGATTACCAGAAGAAAAAGCTGATCAGCCCGCTGGGAGAGCTCACGCTGTTGAAGGGCATCGTGCGAGCCCAACCCGGATACTTTTCTCCGGTTCGCGACAAGATCGGGTTCCTTTTTGCGCTGCTTGCGACGATTCAAGACCTGGTGGATGCAGGCATTGATGAAATCCCGGCTCCAGCCCGGAAGTCGGAGAAACTGAAAGATCTCGCGCGCATCTTCGCGGCCTTTCGCAAAGCGGCACAACCGTTTATTTCCCGAGCCGAGGCTTTGCGCATCGCCACCGGCAATGTGCATCGCTTCGCTGAAATCTTCGGTTCCGATTCACTGACGGTGTACGGCTTCTACGACTTTACCGTGCTGCAGAAACTTTTTCTGATTGAAGCGTCTCGAAACCTTCATGCTTGCGCCTTTCTGCCTTCGGGAAAGGGAGAAGCCGCCGATTTTGCGCAACCGACACTCGATTTCCTGGCGGCGCAAGGCTTCAAGCAAGGTGATCCTGCCGGGAACCGGTCAAACAGAGAAGCCGGGAGCGGTCAAGATCTCGCGCGATTGCAGTCATCGCTGTTTGCCGTGCAGGGAATCACCACAGGGACACAGGGAGCGCAGAAACTCAGTGTCCCCTGTGCCTCTGTGGTGATTTCGAGCCGGAGCGGCAAGGCTTCGACCAAGACAAGTCAAATTCCTGAACAAGGTTCTTTATTTGAAGAACAAATCTCGACATCGGAAGAAGCGGACGGCTCTGTCCTGATTATTTCCGCGCGCGACGAACAGGAAGAAGTAATAGCGATAGGCCGTCAGATTCAGCGGCTGGCCCGTCAGGGGATCGATTTTTCCGAGATCGCCATTTTGCTCCGGAATCCGGAGGTCTATTCCCCGTTGATTGAAGATATTTTCCGGGCGAGCGAAATTCCTTATTATCTGCAGTCCGGTACTCCACTGGCGCACTCTCACCCGGCAAAAGCGCTCCTTTTGCTGCTGGAGCTGCTTGACGGCGACTTTCCTCGCTTTGAAGTGGTCGAATTCGCCAGTTTTGCGCCGCTCAATTGGCGCGCCATTCTGCTGCCGGAAAAGCCTTCTGATTCTGATCTGCATGTCTCCCCGTCCGCGTGGAACAGGCTGAGTGCTGAAGCGGGCGTGGTCAGCGGGCTGCAGAGTTGGAACAGAAGATTGCGCGCTCTGGAGCGCAAACAGTTGGAGGATTTCACCCGCTCGGAAGCGGTTACCGAGGCGAAATCGCCCGCATCCGCGGCCGCGGCGGCGCGACAAGGGCGGGAATTTCACCTGCGCGTTAAGACCTTTCAGATTTCAAAACTGCTTGAATTTCTCGGCACATTGGATCAGTGGAGGCAAAAATTCCAGTCGTGCCGCACCTGGAGCGATTTTTCTGAAGCCACGAAAGAAGCCATCGAGCTGTTTTTTTATCGATCGCCCACCAGCCAGGCCGAGGATCCGCAAGTCTGGGACCAGTTGATTACGGTAATCGATGCCATCGCGACGCTCGAGCAGGTCGATGCCGACGCCTCCCTGACGCGATGGATTTCCGCCCTCCGTGAAACGTTGGAAAACGATCGGGTGCGCTCCGGCCGCTTTCAATCCGGGGGCGTGAGTGTGCTTAGCGTGATGGGTTCACGCGGGACGAGGCATCGAGTGGTTATTGTTCCAGGGATGGCGGAGCGAGGCTTCCCTCTGCTTTCGCGCCAGGATTCCGTCCTGCTGGATTGGGAACGGACGGCGCTTAACCAGGTTTCCTCGGCGGGGTTGCCGCTGAAATCAATGCGCGTCAAGGAAGAGAAGCTGCTGTTCCAGACATGCGCCTGCGCGGCGCGCGAGCGACTGGTTTTGACGCTGCCGCGATTGGAAGCTCAGGGCAGCCGCTCGCGCCTGCCATCACATTATTTGATCGGCGTCGCCGAAGCCCTTGCAGGCGCGCCACAGGACTTCGAGACGCTGGAAGAGCTGCCGCAGTTCGATCGGGTGGCACTGTCCGAGCTTGCTCCTGAGGAGTCCCAGGATGCGTTGACGGAAAATCAGTTTGCGCTGCGGGCGTTGCGAGATCCGTCAGAAGTTCCAGCCTCTTTGTATAAGAACGTATTGCAGCGCTCGCTCTCCGCCTATCGCGCCCGCTGGAGCGACCAGTTTACGCCGCACGATGGTCAGATTCAGTCCATCGATCTGATTGCGCGGATAGCCGCGTGGGCGGACACTCGCCGGATGTCGCCTTCCGCTCTGGAAATGTTCGCCACCTGTTCCTACAAGTTCTTTCTCAGACAACTGCTCGGCCTTGAGAAGACCGAAGAGCCGGAGGATATTGAAACCCTGTCGGCGCTGGACAAAGGAACGCTGGTGCATCATGTTTTGGATACCTACATGCGCCGCGCGCATTCACTGGGTTGGTTTCCTCTGGCTCGCTCGCGCGCCGGCGAATTGCACCAGTTGATGGACGAAATTGCCGATAAGGATTTTGCTGAGACGGAAGAAAAGGGAATCACCGGTTACCGTCTTTTGTGGGAGCTTGCTTCCGAACGAATTCGCGCCGATCTGCACGCCTTCGTGGAACGGGAAATCGATCGCCAGCAGCAGTTCATTCCCGATCGATTCGAGGCCGGCTTCGGACGCGCAGAGTATCCGGTCGAACTGAAGCTGGCCGGCGGGCGCGCGTTGAATTTGAGTGGTCGCATCGATCGAATCGACCTCAACAACGCCCGGACGGCAATCCGCGTGGTGGACTACAAGACAGGCAAAAATCGCCTGGACGAAAAAGCCGAATTTCAGGGCGGCAAGAAGCTGCAGCTTGCCATCTACCTGATGGCAGCCGCAAAAATTTATGGGCTGAAGGACCTGGAGGAAAGCCTGGCGGAATACTATTTTGTCTCTTCGGACGGCGAATTTGGCGTCCACTCCTTCACCGGCGAAGACTGGGAGGCGAAGCTTGAACGCCTGACACAACTCCTCTCCACGCTTCACGGCGCTATCTTGCAAGGCCTCTTTCCCGTCGATCCCGGTGTGAGCGGTGATCACTGCGATTGGTGCGACTACACACTGATTTGCGACAAAGCAGTGCAGCGCATTCACGGATTCAAGTCGCGGTCGCCGCTGCTTCAGTTCAAACAGGAGCTGGGAAAATTCGAATGACATATCTCGATCAGAAAGCCCGCGACCAGGTGACCGGCAACTTCGACGTTACGTTTTGTGTCGAGGCCGGAGCGGGGACGGGAAAAACCAGCCTGATGGTCAGGCGCGTGGTTGAGCAAGTCCGGGCGGGCGTGAGAGTCTCAGAGATTGTCGCCATCACGTTCACGGAAAAAGCGGCCGGAGAGTTGAAGCACCGGATCCGGCAGGCGCTGGAATCGCAAAGGCGTGAGCATCCTGAGTCTGCGACGGTATTCGCCAGAGCGCTTGCGGACCTCGACAACGCCCAGATCTCCACGATTCACGGCTTTGCCGCATCGATTTTGAGAGAGCGGCCGGTGGAAGCGCGCGTCGATCCAAACTTCGTGCAACTGGACGAGCTAGGCTCCACGCTGCTGTTGGATGAAGTATGGCAAAAATGGCTGCAGAAGGCGCTGGGCGAGAGTAATCCGGTGCTCAAGAGAGCCTTGATATGTGGGTTGAAGATCTCCAAGATGTATGAGCTGTTCAAAAGCCTGCACGATCAGCGGCAGTACCTGGAGTGCCTGCCAACATCATCCGAAAAGGTGGAAGACAAGTGCCGCGAGCTTCTCGGTATTGTCGAAAGCGTCATGCCCCTGCTCCAACACTGCCATCGTGAGGACGACCCGGGTTTGCTGCAGTGGCAAAATGTGATTCGCGTCCTTGAGCAGCGCTACTACTCCACACTCTCAGGAGATCCCTCGCAGGTAGATCCTGACAACTTGATTCGCTGCTTGAGAGATCTCAAGATCAACCGCCGCAGCGGCAACAACAATAACTGGTTTGGCCATCACAACAGCGAGCAGAAGGAACTTGCCGAGAAATTTTTCCTGATCCGCAACTCTATTTACAGCCTCGTTCTCGAGCAACTGCTCCATCTGCTGGCCGGCGCCGTAAGAGCGGTGGAAGGGGCGAAGGAGGAGCGAAACAGCCTGGATTTTGACGACCTTCTCATCAAGACTCGAAACCTGCTGCGCGATGACAAGGGCGTTCGCGCGTATTTCCAGAAGAGGTTTCGCTCGGTGATCGTCGACGAATTTCAGGATACCGACCCGCTGCAGGTGGAGATTGTGTTCTTTCTCTGTGAACAAGACAGCGCCGCGGAGAACTGGGATGAAGTAATACTCCGTCCCGGCAAACTTTGCATCGTGGGAGATCCAAAGCAATCGATTTATCGTTTCCGCCGCGCCGACATCGAAATCTACATGAACGTTCAGGAGAGCATCAGGAGCCAGGGGAAGGTGCTGCAGATTCAACAGAATTTTCGATCAGCGCCGCTCCTGGTGGATTGGATCAATAAAATCTTTTCGCAGATGATCAAGCCGGAGGAGAAGTACCAACCTGAGTATCATCCTTTGCTGACTGCAGAACCGGAGCCCGGCCCGGAGAAGCCCTGTGTCACTGTGCTGTACAACGAACAGCCACTGAAGGGCGCCGACGAATACCGCGCCGCCGAAGGGAATGCGGTTGTCAGCGTGCTGCGTCGCATTCTCGATGAGGGTTGGCCTGTCAGAGAAAAGGGCAGCGGCCTTCTTCGGCCGGCGCGCTGGGGTGACATCGCGGTCCTGTTTTTCAGCCTCACCAAGTCCTATCTGTACGAAGGGCCGCTTCGCGCCGCAGACATTCCGTATCGGCTCGACGGTGGAAAACAGTTCTTCAGCCGGCAGGAGATCCATTCACTGGTGGCGTGTCTGAAAGCGATCGACGATCCCTCCGATCAGATTGCTCTGGTGGCATGTCTCCATTCTCTGTTTTTCGGATTTTCAGATGAAGAGCTCTTCCGCTTTCGCAGTCTTCAGGGGTCGTTTTCCTATTACAAATCCGACGAAGCCTCTCCGGAATTGTCTTCCGCGCTGGCGTTGCTGCGGAGCCTGCATGAGGAAAGAAACCGGGTATCTTTCGCCTACACGCTGGAGCGCCTTTTTCGTGAAACCCACGCGCTGGAAAAACACCTGTTAATCCGATACGGCAATCAGGCGATCGCCAACCTGCAGAAAGCCGTCGCGCGCGCCCGGGCATTCGAGCAGGCCGGAGCGACTACGTTCCGAAGATTCGTGCGCTGGATAAACCAACTGGAACAAGACACCAGACCGGAACCCGAATCCGCTCTGATTGAAGCGTACGACGATGCCGTGGAACTGCTGACAATTCATAAATCGAAGGGCTTGGAATTTCCGATTGTGATACTTGCCAATCTCAACGTGAAGGACAGTGACAGATTGAATGACGCATTCGATCGGGAGCGGCGCTCGCTGGAATTTCACATTACCAATGAAGACAAATTGGTTCTGGAGACTTCAGGGTTTGAAGTCGCCAGGGCAATAGAGCAGAAGCGTCTCGACGCGGAGAAAAAACGCCTGCTGTATGTCGCGGCAACCCGAGCTCGGGACTATCTTCTCGTCTCCGGATTTCAATATGGCAGGCAGCCCAGTGGTTTGTGCGAGAAGCTGGAGGAGTACCTTCCGGATCCTGGTCTTATTCCCGAAGGGGAGCAGGAGACGATCCATGATGGAATCGGGATCTGGAGAGTTCCGCCCACGGAGCTGCAGCGGGACCCCGAGCTGTCCACTTCAATTGGAATCGCTCCGGAAAAGGAATCGACCTGGACGGATCAACTTGAAAGCTGGAAAAAGGATCGGACGGAAGTATTACGCCGCGCGTCGATTTCCTGGGCGCCGGTAACCGCCAGTGAAGCAAAGCCGGAGCTGGCCGAGGCGTCCTTTGCGGCGCCTCGCGCGTTTGTTACGCGGGAGGCATCCGCGCTCGGATCCGCTTATCATCGGCTGATGTATAGAATTCCGCAGCCGGATCTGGTCGAAGGGTACCAGGCGGATCGATTTGTCGCGCTGGTCGAGCAGACGGCGCTGGAGTACGGATTGAATGAGCCGGCAGGCCTCTTTGAGCTGGCGCGCCGGACTTTCCCCGAATCGCTGCACAAGCTGTTGCGTTCCTGCCGTCGGATTCAACGGGAGGTTCCGTTCCTGCTGCGCTGCAGCGGGCTTGAAGCGCGATTAGCGGGAGCCGCGGACGCTTTCAACAAAAAATTCCCGAACCTGTTTGAAGGCGTGATGGACCTGGTGGGAGAGGCCGCCGACGGACGCCTGTTCGTTCTCGACTACAAGACAGACAGCGTCACCGGGCGGGAAATTCCCGAACGTATGACAGTCTACAGGCAACAAGGCGAAATCTACCGCGCAGCACTGGAGAAAGTAGCAGGGCGTCCGGTGCAGGATGTCTTCTTCTACTTCGTCCGCCCGGGTGTAATGGTGGGGTTGAGCACGAATTTCAACGAATTTCACGAAGTCATCTAAAGAGATTCGTGAAATTCGTGTGAATTCGTGAAAATTCGTGCTCCACTTAATCCAGATTACTAGCCTCCAGGATCTTCTTGGCCTTGGCATCGCGGCGTATTTCGGCGGCCTGCTTCTTGCGCGCATAAAAAAGGCTGGCAACAAAGATCACCCCGATCAGCGTGAGTGAAAACCACTTCGGAATCTCCCACTCGATCCAGTGGATCCCGTGCAGGTATTCAATCAGAAGTTTAATTGCCACCCAGCCCACGATCAGATAAGCGCCGTCGACAATCGCGGGATATTTTTCGATGATTCCCAGCAGTTTTCCAATCACAACACGGATGGCGATTACTCCCAGAATTCCGCCCGTGATCACAACCCAAAGTTTTTTGGAAACCGCCACGCCGACCAGAATGGAATCGATGGCAAAAACAATGTCGGTTAGTTCGACGCGCGTGACCACGCTCCAGAAGAGGCTCAGACCCAGCATTGCCTTGGCCGGAGGAATGTAGCGGTCCTTTTCCGACTCAACCTGGCGGAAGAAGTGCTTGATGGGAAGGTAAAACAGATAGACCGAGCCAATCAGCTTGGCCAGATTGAACGCGATCAGATGTTTGGCAAAGAAGATGCATATGATTCGAAAGACAAAAGCGCCCAGGATTCCGTAACGGAGTGCTTTCTTCTGCTGGGCTCTCGGCAGCGGGAGCACCAGGACAGCCAGGACGAGCGCGTTGTCGGCGCTCAGCGCTCCTTCCAGAGCCACCAGCAGGAGAATGGTCGCTATGTCTGCAAGTTCCACTTCATGATTCTACACGAATCAATTTTATTCTCACTCAAGGTCGAAAGACGACGGACCACTGACAACGGACCACGGACAGCTTTTACTTCGCCGCCAAATCCGTATTAAATCTCCATCGTGAAAACCGCAGTTGCTGGGCCGTTAAATCTTCGCGCGTTTCGAGCCGCACGTCAGTGATGTCACTGTTTTGGACTACCGGCACCAGTTGCGGAAAAACAAAGGCCGTCTCCTGCGGAATTTTCAGCCGGGCTGCGCGCTGCCTGATGTTGTTGCGCCAGGCTGGATTCACACGCGTTCCAAACCGGTCAAAGATGTGGGTGGCGCCCTCAGCGTCACCCGTAGACTTGATCACCTGAAGCCGGTCGAGAATCTCAGCCACTCCCTGGTGCGCTTTGGCCATGTCATTAATCTCGACAAAGTAGTTGCCGTTGACTTGAATCACTTTGACGCCGAAATCCTTGTTGCCATTCTCGCCCCCGCTGACCAGATATTCCAGCACCAGCTCGCGCCCTTTGCGGTGCGCCTCGCGCACGATGTCGTCTTCCAGGGAGCGATACCGGGTCATCTGGTTCTGCAGGTATCCGATATATTGAGCCTCAGCCACCTGCTTTTGCTCCGCCGCTGTGAAAGCGCCGATTTCGACCAGCTTGGGATCAAATATGTGATACAGCGCCACCAGGTCGGCGCGACACTCCTCCAGCGCCGAGTAGGCGCGTCCAATGATGGTGCGCGGTTCGCCTTTTAACTTGTCGTCCGGCTTGCCCGCGCCATGTCCGATCACTTCATGCATGTAGACTTCCCACTGGCGGCCGAGCTTGCCGTACTTGCGAAAGAGGTCCTGATGCCTGGGAAGGAAAAACTCCTGGATTGTCTGTTCCAGTATCTTCTCGGACTGCGCCTCCTCAATGTTCAACAGGATAATATTCTTGCTACCCACGTCACGCCTGATGTCCTCGTAGTTGGGGAGGTTGTAGGCGACCGGCGAAGTTGGGCCTGAATCTCCGGTTTCCACGATTACCTGCACCACATTGGCCACCGGCGGGGTGACATGAGAGCGCTTGTAAGCATCCGGCCAGGGCATCCGCTTCTCAAAGTAATCGGCGTTGGCGGCCAGACGGGTAATCAGCGTCGAATCGGAGACATAGTTGACATTCCCTTCGAACTGGGAGATTACGCCGCGCGGATCATAATAGGATTCAATGAAGCCGTTCAGGTAATCGATGGTGGTGTTGGACTTGAGCCAGTCAACTGAATACTCGCGAAATTTGTTTTCGTCTCCTGTTTGATAGTAGGAGAGAAGCGCCTCCAGCCCTCTTCGCTGCTGATCTGATTCGGCCAGCGGCACGGCCGGTTTGAGCCAGTAGGAAATAGTCTCCAGATATTTCCCGTAAACACCCCCGATCTTATAAAGCTGCGGCGCAACCTTTCCATTTTGGAGCGCAAACCGAACATTGATGCGCTTTTTCCACTGCTCCGGAACAGAGTCAAACATGGCTTGCGTGATATCCGGGTCATACAGGTTCACGAAACTGGTGGCGATGATGTCTTCGCCCTTTTTCTGGTTGGTCTGCAGCGGCTCAAAACTGGCGTCAAAGATATAAGGGCGCAGTCTGGCGAGCTTCTTATCGAGGTCTTCTCCGGCCTGCAGTTCGAATTGAGCTCCTTTGGAAGCGGCCTGGCGGGCAGTTTTGGTGAGTATCTCAAAAGTGAGATAGTTCGGAACATATTTGACATGCGACTCGGAGCCGTACTGGCCGTGGTTGATCCAGATATATTTCAGGTAATCCTGCACTGCGTGGATCTCGTCGCGGGAAAGACCGTCGGAGTGAAGGAAAATCTGTTCCAGCAGGCGCTGAATCTCGACTGCGTAGCGGTGCGCCTGATCTGTGAAAATTTCATTTCCGGCGATGGCGGCCCGATAGAGATAGTAGGCGAGCTTTTTCTGATTGAGGGACAGCTTCTCAAAGCCGGTCGCTTCGACGCCCAGCACCAGGATGTCCTGGCCGTCTTTGCCCAGTCGCTCAAGTTCTCCAGTGTAAGAAGCGGGGGTATCTTTCGCCGGTTGAGGGGCGGATGCGCTCTTGTGCCCGGAACCGACATCCGAACCACAGGCGGCCAAAAGCGAGAAAAAGGGAATCAACAGCAGTCGTTTCATAGGTTCATCTCCATTTTCAGGATAGCGTAAATCCAGCCTGAGCCAACGGAAGGCGTCGCGTATTGACCAAATCGAAGCGGGCCGGAGACGGACACGTTGCATTCACCGCAGAGCCGCCAAGAACGCCGAGTTCCCGCAGAGATTCCATTGCTAACCTCTGCGAGGCTTGGCGTTCTCGGCGACTCTGCGGTGAAGCGATGTTCCGGTCAATAGCCGGATTATGTGGATAACACGCCCCAAGGGGCTTATCGCCAGGCGATTCATCATTCCAGGGCATCCAATACGATCGCCTCTAAAATCATGGCGGCTGCCTCTGATGGATTGCCTCCCACACCGAGCTGCTCCAGCTCTTGATAGTAATAGCTGTAGTCGGGGTCTTCCCGGACCCATTCGAGAAAATCCTTTGGCACCACTGTTTTGAAAACCTTGCGCACCTTTTCCGGTATCAGGCGGTTTCGGATTTCATCCCTGCAAATGCCGGAACCGGCGGCATCTTCGCAAGTTTGAATGAGACGTAGAATCAGCTGGGGGAACAAGATAACTCACTAAAATTTGCAGCTTAACGGTATCATATTTAAGGGCTTTGGGCCGCCAAGCCTAGGCCGGCAGTTCTTCTGGCCCAGGTGATCGATGGAGCAACGTAAGATGGGTGACACACTCACAATTCTGGATAACAGGACCGGGAAGAAGTACGAAATTCCAATCAAAGACGGCACCATCCGGGCGATGGATCTGCGCCAGATCAAGGTCTCCGACGACGACTTCGGGTTGATGAGTTATGACCCCGCGTTTACCAACACCGCCTCCTGCATCAGCCGCATCACCTATATAGACGGTGATAAAGGAATCCTGCGATACCGCGGCTATCCCATCGAGCAACTGGCCGAAGACAGCACCTATCTTGAAACCGCTTATTTGATCGTTCATGGAGAACTGCCGGACGAAAAGGAACTTTCAGACTGGATGTGGAACATAACGCACCACACCATGCTCCACGAAAATATCAAAAAGTTTATCGATGGATTTCACTACGACGCGCACCCCATGGGGATGCTGATCAGCTCTGTGGCTGCTTTGTCCACCTTTTATCCTGAGGCGCGACAGATTCATAACACGGCTTCCCGGCTCAAACAGACGTATCGTTTGATCGCCAAGATGCCCACGCTGTCCGCCTTCGCGTACCGTCACATGATCGGCATGCCGTATGCCTACCCTGACAACGATCTAAGTTATCCGGGAAATCTGCTGAACATGATGTTCAAGATGACGGAAGTCAAGTACAAGCCCGATCCGGTGCTGGAGCGCGCCATCGATGTGCTGTTTATCCTGCACGCCGACCACGAGCAGAATTGCAGCACCAATGCTATGCGCAGTGTGGGCAGTTCAATGGTGGATCCTTATTCCTCCATCGCTGGCGCCATCGCGGCGTTATACGGGCCCCTGCATGGCGGCGCCAACGAAGCGGTGCTTCGCATGCTGAACGAGATCGGAACGATCGAGCATGTTCCCGCCTTCATCAAGAAAGTGAAGGCCGGAGAAGGACGGCTGATGGGTTTTGGCCATCGGGTTTACAAGAATTATGATCCGCGGGCCAAGATCATCAAGCGTCTGGCTGATGAGGTTTTTGAAGTTACCGGGCGAAATCCGCTGCTCGACCTGGCCCTGGAGCTGGAACGGATCGCCTTGCAGGACGACTATTTTGTGCAGCGACAGCTTTATCCCAACGTCGACTTTTACTCCGGCCTGATTTATCAGGCTATGGGCCTGCCTATTGACATGTTTCCGGTGCTTTTTGCCATCGCCAGGACGGCAGGATGGATAGCCCAATGGGAGGAGATGCTGCAGGATCCGGAACAGAAAATCGCCCGGCCGCGCCAGATATATCGCGGCGAGGACCAGCGCGACTACACGCCCATGGATAAGCGAAAGTACCAACCGCCCGAGAGTCAGGCGGCCGAACGTTAGTATTTCCCGCGGTGGTCACTAAGACTCATCAAATGCGGAATGTAGAATGCGGAATATGTTCAAACTGGGTTTGCGAGGTCTGACACAAAGGACAAACCTATTCCGCATTCCACATTCCGAAATCCGCATTTGGGAGTACGTCAGAAAATCTCCTCGAAAATTCCTGCTAATAACTTCTAATCTGAATCGTTAAGTAAGGGCTGGTGTCGTATGTGCAAACCAAAGTTGTTCATGATTACCGCATTTCTGTTGCTGTTGCCTGCCGCGGTGTGCGGCCAGACCCAGGAATGGGTATTTCCGGTTGTCGTAACCGGTGTGATTGATAAACCGCTTCATTTTCGAACCACTTTTAATATCCTGAATCTTTCTGCAGCCAATGCGGCCGGTGTCATCGAGGTATACGACAACAAGGGCGTTGTTCGCCCCGGTTTCTTTTGCACTCCGGTGGTTGTCTCCCCCTATCGGGTGTCGCTGGCATCAGGAGGCTTGTTTCATCAGGCGGGAACGACTGATGTCGGCCTTTTCGATGGTTGGGCCCGCTTGACGGTTGAAGGGGACGTCCCTGTGCAGTCCAGTGCAGAAATTGTTTTGAGCAAAGGGGAGCCAAAGCCGTGTCTTCTGATTTGCAGCGGGCCTTCAACGGAGGTGGTCAGCAGCGCTCAAGTGCATGCCGTGCGGCCCTCCAGGGAATTTCGCGCTCCCGCCACCATTACCGAGACGCGAGAGAGCGCTTACGCCATCGTCAATCCTTCCGCTACGGAAACAGCCAAAGTCACCCTGCAGGCGCTCAAGTCCAACGGCGATCCGTTCGACGGCAATACTTACACCATTCCTCCCCGCGGGCGGCTGAGCAAGTTTGTCTGGGAATTACTGCTGTTGAACAAGGTTTTCATTGTCGCTCCGGTCCGGCCCACTGACTTTCATGGATCGGTGAAAATCACAAGCGATATTCCAATCGCCGTCGGCGGCCTGCATGTGCTGTTTCCCGAAGGCAAGCTGGTGAATCTGGCGATCAGCTCGACGCCGTGAAGATAGCCACGAAGCCACGAAGGTCGGAATTCAGTCTAAGGTGGAACTTCTCACAGATCTCGACGGTCATTGCCGGAGTGTCACTTCTCAGTGACCGGCTGGCTCTTAGTGCCTTCGTGTCTTCGTGGCAAAGACCACGCTGCGGACCAGGCGGAAAAATGAAAGAAACGGCCGTCCGAACCAGGCGCGGATACGTGGCGCCCCTGGCGGGTGACAAGTAATACATGGCGGCAGTGCCAGGGCGTGAGAGGATAATGTTTTGGATGTCATCGGTCATAATCGGTCATTGGTCATCAGTCATTGGTCATCGGTAGTTGGTTTCCGGTAACGGCAGGATTTCTGCCGAACGGTTGATCGCATTCACCGCAGAGTCGCCAAGAATGCCGAGCACTCGCAAAGAAAAGATAAGAAACTCGGCGAAACTTGGCGCACTTTGCGGCTCCGCGGTGAATGCAATCGAGGTCGTTCCCTGCCGATCCTTCCGATAACCGCTGGCTATGACCAATAATGACCAATGACCGATTGTACATGTTCCTTCATCCGCCCCGATTCTACCTGTTCATAGGCTTCGTTGTGACGTTCGGCGCGACGCTTCGAGGCGACAGTGTGCTGAACTTTCCCCGGTTATCCTTTGAGGAAAACACCCTTACTTCGCTGGCCATTGCTAATCCGACCGGGCAGAGCGCGGTTGTGCATTTCACCGCGTACGGAACCGACGGAAAAATAATTTCAGCGACCGGCTTTCAGAATCCTTCCGACCTGACGGTGGCGCCATATCAACAGGTGGCCAAACTTGTCTCGGAAATCTTCGGCGGAACGCTCCCCGCTTCCACCATCGGATGGTTCCAGGCGACCAGTTCCGTCGATGGACTGACAGGTTTTTTCGCTTACCTGGACAATCAATACCGCTTCTTCGATGGAGCAGACCTTCCGCCGCCTGCAGCCAAAATCATTTTCAACCAGGCTCGCCTGGATTCCGGATATTCCACCGAGCTGAATATCATCAACGCGGGCGTTACGGCGTCAAATCTTCAGTTGCAACTGGCGGGCAGCGGCTTGACTACAGTCAGCAAAAGCCTGGTCCTTCCCGCCAAGGGTGTGGCGCGGCTTGACGCTTCTTCCTTTTTTGGCTCAACCGCGGCCGGTCCTGCTTCCATCAGTGTCGCTTCCGATGCGGAAATCTCGGGATTCGAGCTGGTCAGAACCCCGGCCGGCGACCTATTGGGATTAAACGCCCGTGATTCGGAAGAATTGCTGAGCAATATCTATTTTCCCCAGATGGCAGTGCTTGGATCCTGGACCACGGAAATCGGCTTGGTGAACTACTCGACTTCGCCGGTGATCCTTACCATTTCCGCCTACAAGCCGGATGGAACTCTTTACACCGCAGGCACCGTGAAGAACAATCCCGTCACAAGACCACTCGCGGCCGGAGGCCGGTTGCGGGAAGATGTCGCCTCGATGTTCGGTTTTTCGGGAACAGCCACGCTGGATGGCTGGATCCAGGTTCAGTCCACATCACCGGCCGTGAACGGCTACCTGAGTTACGGTTCTAATCGTTCCGTGGCGGCGATTGCTGCCGCGCCGCAGGGTCTTACCAACACACTTTTTTCTCACATCGGCACGACGTTGGGGTTCTACACCGGCGTCGCCGTTCTCAATTCAGGGGAGCAAGCGGCAAATGTGCGCATTCTGGCCTTGCAGGCCAATGGCCAGCTTCTGGGAAGTTTTAATACTGTGCTCGCGCCGCGCCAGCGTTTGAGCAACCTGATTGAGAATCTGATACCTCAAGCCGCGGGTCAGGGCGGCGGACTGATCTGGGTAAAGAGTGACATTCCGGTTTATCCGATCGAGCTGTTTGGGACGGCAAATACGCTGGCCAATGTTCCTCCGCAGCCCGCGCCGGCCAGCTACGCTCCTGATGAAGGGCTGGTCACCTGGCGTCTCCTTCCTTCATTGGCTCCGGTACAAACGGGCAGCTCGCAGGCCTTTGTCGTTCAGTTTGGTACCGGGCCTTATACGTGGAGGGTTAACGGTCTTCCGGGCGGTGATGCAGTTTTTGGCACGGTCACTACCGCTGGTGTTTACAAGGCTCCCACTGTGGAACCAGCGCAGGCTGTGACGGTAACAGCAGAAGGAAGCAACCAGGTAGCAGGCGCCTCGGTCGATGTGTTGCAGAAGGAGACGCTGATAACCGGGCTGGGAGCCGTTCAGTCGGTGGCCTATCTTGGTTCGCTTCAAAAAATCTATATTGCTGAATTGACGGCCGCCACCACGTCACAACCGACGGCCCAGGGTCCCACCAGCGGCGTTTCGGAAGTAACAACTGCGGGGATAAGAATTCCCATCATCAATTATTCCAACGAGACGGTCTCAAAGATGATCTCCTACGCCGCCTCCGACGGTAAGGAGTACCTCCTGCTTGCCGGCCAAACCAGCGGGCGGATTTTGAGGCTGAACCCAACCACGAAGGAATCGTTTGAAGTAGCCGCCGGGCTGAACCAGCCCAGTGCGATGGTAATCGACACGCTCTCGGGGGATCTTCTGGTAGCTGAAGCAGACACGATTTCCATTATCCCCAAGGCGGCGATTGACTCGGCCGGTCCCACAAAAGGTCCGCCGGGTCCGGCTCCACGGTTTGAGCGGGCATTGCTGTTCCCCGCCAATCGTCCGACCGGGATCAGCGCTGACCCGTGCACGGGCGATGTGTATTTTTCAGATGCAGTCAATTCTGCAGTTCAAGTCTACGTCCGGCGTACGGGAAATCTGCGTACCATTCCTTTCATCTCCGACCCAAGACAATTGATCGGTCTTTCGCGTAGCGGCGTGAGCTGCCCGCTGCCTCTTCACCTGCTCGTTGTTGAGCGAGGCCGGGACCGGATCCTCCTGGTGCTTCCCTTCGAGTCGAGTTTTCTGTCCTGGGTTCCGTCCCGTGGGACGACGGATATTGCTTTTCTGCCGAAAAACGGGAACTCATTCAAGACCGACAGTGTCCTGCTGGTTGAAGCGGGAGCCGGCGGCACGAACCAGATTTCGCTGGTTAGGGTCGGTGACAGCTACAAGACCGAGGTTTCCAATCCACCCTCGACGGCCACGGGGATCTCCGTTTCCATCACGCCCCCCAGCGCAACCGTGAACGTCGGGGCTCTGCAACAATTCAGCGCGTCCGTGCAAGGTGCCTCCAACAATCTGGTGATCTGGAGCGCTGCGGCCGGGTATGTCAGCCGGACCGGTGTGTATCGGGCTCCGGCCAGGAGCGGAACTTATGCGGTGTCGGCAACGGCCGTCGCAGACCCGCGAAAATCAGCGCGCGCGCCCGTCAAAGTGGTGTGCCCGTCGACGGAATATACGGGCGCCAATCCGTTTCAAATCGTCACTTCGGTTTCGGGAAACGTCAGCGCCGGTCAGTCGGGCGTCCGGGCGGTGATTGTAGGAAGGGGGGACCTGACGAACTTTGCGCGTAACATTCCACTCCCGACGCGAATCAACGATCCGCTTTGCGGTATTGGAATTCTCTTCAGAGTGGAAGGGATTTCCGCGCAGCCTTTGCTTCTGACGCAGGCGCAGAGATTCGGAGATTTCAGCGGATGGCCGGCCCTGCTGGATCCGGCTACCGGAGCCCCCTTCACCGCCAATCGAATCCCGATTACGCGTTTGAACGATGTGATGGCCCTTCCCGTTCTGCTGGAGGCAGACGCCACGGTGCGCTCCGGAAATTATGGGTTTAGTATCGTCGGTCCGGGTGGGGAGGTGATCGCATCCGGCACGGTGACGCTGGTGGTGAAATGAGCCTTACGGGGTTTCGGGTTACCGGGTTTCCCCGGGTTCCCGGGTTCCGGGTTCCGGGTTCCGGGTTCCGGGTTCCCGGGTTCCCGGTTCCGAGTTCCGGGTTGCGCGTTCCGAGGTTGCGGGTTCCGGGGTTGCGGGTTTCGAGGTTGCGGATCTCGAGGTTGCGGATTTCGGTTGCGGGTTCCCGCTGTGGTACTGAAAGCGTGATGGGCTGCCCTTGATCAATCTTCAGTGTAACGGATCATGGGACGCAGCTTCGACCAGGGAACCCAGCACATAACCGTGACTCGGAACTCTTAAACCCGCAACCCGGTAACCCTCAACCTGTGACCCGGAACCTGGAACCCGGGAACCCGGAACCCGGTAACCCGGTAACCCGCAACCCGTGAACGGCTTCAGTGCGTCATCGAGTAGACGATGTAATTGCTGGTGAGCTGAAACGCGAGTTTTCCGTATTCCTGGGCATATTGCCTCACTTCGGCCCACTCCCAGGCGTCACCCAGGTCCACGTTATGGTTGATCATGACCATCAGGCGGCCCTTGCTGTCCTGAATTCCCATGTATCTGGCCCGATAGCCGTCTTTCTCCCATGTTCGCCCGCTGTACAGGTATTGAACGCCGGGAATCTGTATCAGCTTGTCGATGTCATAAAAGCAGTGAAAAATGGGGTGCGAAACGTCCAGGTCTACCGGTTCGTATTCGGGAAAGACTTTTTTTATCTGTTCGTAAAAGTTCTGCCACTCATAGGTACCGTGGAAATCGTCCACCACTAGAAAGCCGCCGCGCAGCAGATATTCTCGAAGATGCGCCGCGTCCTGATCGGAGAGTTCCATGTAGCCGACTTCCACGGCATAAAGAAACGGATATCGGAACAGCTCCGGATCGTTGAGCGTTACCACGCGCGGTTCAGGGTCGATAAAGAGCAGCTCGCTGAATTTGCGTAGCCCGTAAATCAACTGGTAATCGGCTTTGGGATAATCGGTCGCCCAGGAGTTCCCGCGCCAGCCGTTTCCGGAGTAGATAAGCCGGGCGAACGTGAATCGTGAGGCACGAGGAATATTGCTTCGTGGTCCCGCGACCGAATCAGTTATGGTCCGTTTTCGAGCCGGTTGATCCGCCGGAATTGCGGAAACAGCCATCAGTATCACGAGCAGAAACCGCTTAATCATGGCCTGATGGGATATTATACTCGCGACAACAAAGCCCTGGGGGTCAGATCTTCGGAATGGAATTATTGAAGAAACGCAACCGGACTCCATTTCCGAACTCCCCAGACGCGTATCCATGGAGCTCATTATGAAAAGATCCTTTTTTGCAGCTATGTTCGCCGTTGTCCTGCTCTCGTTTGCGCTTCTCTTTCCCGAGCCTCAGGATGCGCCACCGAAGGGATTTGTCTCGCTTTTCAACGGAAAGGATTTTTCCGGCTGGAAGGTCCCGCAGGGGGACAACGGGCACTGGAAGGTGGCTGCCGGGGCAATCGATTACGACGCCCAGAGCGAAGCTTCCAGCGACAAGAACCTGTGGAGCCAGAAGTCCTACAAGGATTTTGTGCTGCGCATCGACTGGCGAATCAAGGAAACACCTTACAAGAATCCGAATGTGCCGATCGTCAAGCCCGATGGAACCCACAAGCTGGACGAAAACGGCAAGGAAATCACTATGGTGGTACCGGATTCAGACTCGGGAGTTTTCTTGAGGGGATCATCCAAGTCCCAGGTAAACATCTGGTGCTGGCCGCTCGGCTCGGGCGAAGTGTACGGCTACCGCATGGATACGAAGATGCCCAAAGAGGTGCGGGCCGGAGTAACTCCCAGGATAAACGCCGACAAAAACATCGGAGAATGGAATACATTCGAAATCACCATGAGAGGCGACCGGCTGACCGTGGTGCTCAATGGAATGACTGTGATTCAGAACGCGCAGTTGCCCGGCATTCCCGCCGAAGGAGCGATCGCACTGCAGCATCATGGAAGCAAGCGCGACGGACAATGGACCGCGCCGCCGGCTTTGGTGCAATTCCGGAATATCTATATCAAGGAGCTCTAGAGCTCGCTCCCCTTTGTGTCCTTCGTGTCTTTGTGGTGAAAGGTACTAGGCGTGAGAGCCGTTCGCCTGGCTCATGCGGTACAGATTGACTCGTCGAGCGTAGTAGTTGGCGAGGGCCACGGGAATAACCGCGGCGATGATCAGGTAATTAGCGGGACTGAAGAAGGCAAAAATGATGGCCGCGGTCGATTCGTTCAGAATGTTGGCGGCCGAAAGCCAGGCGAAATTGCGGCTCCAGATCGTAAAGAACGGCCGGCCGAGCACCAGAGAGATTGCCAGCGCCACCATGGCCGTGTTGAGCGCGAAATAAAGCAGCCCGGCCACATTGACCAGCACGAGAAGTTTCAGGTTCAGCGCGATTTCCGAGGGATCGAGCGGGTATGCTCGACCCATCATCCAGTAGAACACGCGCCCCACAACGTAGGTCGCCAGCGCCAGCTCGGCAACATTGAATAACTGCTTGTACGCCCGTTTGACGCGGACTCTTAAGCTGCTGGCGATTCCTTCCAAGCCCGCCAGCGTCACGGCCACATGGAATCCGAAGAGAAGCAGCGCTGCGAAAACGAAAACGTCGCTCACCGAGATAGTCAGCGACTGGCCCTTGATCTTCATTAGAGGAACACGGACTGCCAGAACGCTTCCCACAACCGTGAAGGCCGCCAGGTAGAGCCACCGCACGTCTGTCACCTTCATCGTTTGATACGCGCTGAAGGCCAGCAGTGGCAACCCCGCCGCGATTACGATGCCGATGTAACCTTTGGCCGCCGCGGAGAGCGTCTGATTGTTTGCCGTGTTACTAGAACCTTGAGACAAGATACCCTCTGATTTTAGTTAATCAGACCTTGGAAAGTTACCGCGGGTCCCCTGGGAATGAATCCGTCCAGATCACCCCGTCGAGGGGATCGAGGGGATCCCCAGCCCCTACGTCATCTGCCCAGATGACGCTGTCAGACCAGATGACACCATCGTCGCCACTGGGGGTGTCGTTCACCCAGAGAATTCCATCAGACCAGATCACGCCGTCGTCGCCAACGATGATGCCGTCATCCGACCAGAGTACGTCATCAGCCCAGACGACGCTGGTGGTGGAAAGGAATCCCTTGGTCCAATTCGTTCCGTCGGCCCAGACAATGGAGGTGCTCCACTGAACGCCGCTGCCCCATTTGCTGTTAACCGAAGCGTTGACCAGCGGGCTGAAGAAAGTCTTTTTGCCGCTGGAGAAAGCGCCGCCGGCCCAAACCTTTTCGCCGTCGATGTAGAGATAGGGAACGATGGTTCCGATTTGAGTTTTGGATTTCGTGTCGAGCTGGCGGGCAAACTGTACCGACGTCAGCGCGTTAACCATTCCGTTGCCCTGCTCAAGCATGTGCAGGTTCTGCAGCTTGATCGCCGTGAGGCCGAGGATCAACTTCACCAGTTTCGGGTTGAGGCCCGAATTCGCCTGCAGCATCAACGCTACCGTTCCGGAAACATACGGGGTGGCCATGCTCGAACCGCTAAGGTTCAAATAGCCGTTACCCGCGATCAGATCGGGATGGAGCTGCGCAATCCGGCAGCCAGGCGACAGTAAAGAAACAATTCGGTTGCCCGGAGCAGAGATGTCGGGCTTGAACAAGTTGTCCAGATAGGTGGGGCCGCGCGAGCCATATGTGGTCGCGATATCGTCAGAGTGAGTAGCGGTGTCCCGAGTGTTGACCGGGTACACTGTAATCACCGCCGGGTCATTTCCGGGACTGTCGATGGCGCCCCAGATCTTCGCATGCGTCGCATCTTTTCCAAGGTTGCCGGAGGAAGCGATTACCGTTACACCGGCCGCGATCAATCTTTCAACGGCCTGGCAAACCGGATCGTTGCGATAGCCTTCAATCGGGGAATGACCCAGAGAGAAATTCGCTACGCGGACATTGTAAACATTCTTGTTCTGGACCACCCAGTCGATGGCATTGATCAAACTGCTGGACGTTCCCCCGCCCAAATCATCGATCACCTTTACATCGAGGAGCCTGACGTTGCTGGCCACGCCGCGATTCAAACCGCCCGACACTGTACCGTTGCCGCCAATAATTCCGGCGACATGCGTTCCATGGCCATAGCCATCAATGTTGCTTGCAACCACGACAGGGACGCCTGAGGTCGCATCAACAGCACCCACAATCCTGCCGGCCAGATCCGGATGCGGATAAATCCCGGAATCAAACACGGCCACCGTTACACCCTGGCCCGTAAAGCCCTGGCTGTTTGCCTGGTCAGCGCCAATAGTAGTCAGTGAAACGTTCCGGGGAGGAGCCACCAGATCGGTTACTCCACCCAGTTGGTGCGGATTCAGCGCGGCGTCGATTGTGACGTACCGGACATTCTTGTCCTTCAGCAGATTCTTGATTTTTGCGCCGTTGTGCTTGGAGGCATACCCGTTGATGGAAGGCAACTTCTTTGCCTTGCTCGGGATGGCCTTATCTTTATCCTGCACGGTCGGGTAATACTGGACGATAACGGGAATATCTTTGGTATTTAAGAGAGCAGGACCGTAATAAATGATGAGCTGCCGTAAAACCGGCGAAATCTTATAAGAAAACTCGTCCAGCGGATCCTTATCGGCGAGTACCGGAATCGCCAGGGACCAGAACGTGAGCATCAGGATCACGCTGATCGTCAGTTTTCTTCGATTTATAACCCAATTCGTTCGCATTGCGGGCTGTATCAGGCAAGACCCATGCCACTTCCCCTACCCGACCGGTAAAAGCAGCCAGAAAACCCCTTAATATATGAAAACAAAACTGTTAAAGTTTGAGGGTCGAGGGTCTGAAAGGGGGGATGGAAAGAAGTGCGGTTAAAAAAGCGCCACAAATATGGCGAACACTGACGGATCCCTGTCGGATTGAAAGTTTTGCAGCGAAAACCCTAGGCCACGGCAGTCTGCGGCAGGTCACCGTTGTCAGGGCGCAGGTACTTCCAGTAGTGAGGCTTAACGGATGCCAGCAGGTCGGCTCGGGTTTTCAGCGCCAGCGGCCTGCCCTCGTAGAGTTTCCCCATGCGCTGCATCCACGTTTCTGGAAGCAAACCGGCGAACATCCAGAGCGGCCAGGTGAAGTTGGGACCATTGCTGCGGCGCAGGCGCGCCAGCCACAGTACCAGCGCGCCGACCTTGAAGACGGTAGGTCCCCACCAACTGTACAGGCCGGGCCTTAGATTCATCTTCCAGCATTTCAAAATCAACTGCCACTGCAGCGGTGAAAGATCCCTGGTCTGCGTCACACCGCGGTCCTTCTCCATCAATGTTCCTTCAAGCGGCGTAAACACGGAGGGAACCAGAAAACCAAATAACCGGCGCCGCTCCATTTCAAAAATCAAATCCAGCGTCGCTTTGACATCCTCGTCCGTTTCGCCCGGATTACCAACCATCAGAGTCAACATCGGAAACCAGTTGTTCCGGTTCAGAATCTCCAGCCCCCGGATTACGACGCTGGGCCAGTCTTCAATTCTGAATGGAAGCCCTTTTCCTGCCATCACTCGTTTCGCCATGGGAACAGAGCCGGTCTCGAGGCCGATCAGCGGCACTAACGCCTTTTTCTCCGGATGCGTACTCAATGCGGGCAGGTGGATCGGGCTTTTTGGCAGCAGGATGTCTGAAAGCCTGCGAATCAGCTCGGGATCGACAACGGAGGGAGCCATAGTGGAATGGCTCAGGACGTGCTGCTCCACGCCAGGATAGGAAGCTATCCCGGAATAGAGATCCAGCAGCGCTTCGCGGTTGGGAAAAAAGAACGGAGTCTCGGTGCGCACCTGGCCCCAGATAAACATGTCCTCCGTTGCCAGAGAAATTTGCCCGTTTCCGTTTTCCACATTCGCCCGCACGGCTTTCATGATCTCGTTCTTGGGCAAGTCGATCTGCGGATTCAGATCGGGCATGCAAAACTGGCAACGTCTGCCGCAGCCGGTGGTCATCTCCACCACACCAAAAGTGGTCGGTTTGTCCGGAAACAGAATTGCCTCCGGATTGTTCGGATGAGCCACATTGACCTGTTCGGGCAGCGCTTCGCAATTAATGGCCTTTCGAAACAGGTCCAGCGTGTCAGCCGACTCGCTCCGGCCGTCCACCACACAATCAATTCCAAGCGAAGCCGCCGAACCGGTTTTGTTGACCTGCCAGCCTCCGGATCCACCTACGATCACCTTGAAGTTTTCCCGGTAGGAGCTGCTCTGAACTCTTGAAAACAGAGCCTTGGCATAGTGCGCATTGATGGTTTCGCTTGAAGTGCCGAACAGCGAAGTGTAAACACCCGAGGCAAAAGTAACCCCCAACGGATTGTGTGTGGAGATGGCCACCACGCGTGTGGACGGACCGATGAACCGCTCCAGATCATGCGGATAGCAGACCGCCACGTTTTGGTCGCCGAATTCGCGCGCCAAAACTTTTTCCAGCACGCGCAAACCGGCGGGCGCGGACCGCGCAGAACCGTCTTCGAACCGTTTGACGGCCTGCCACTCCGGGTACTTTTTGTTGAAGACGAATTCCATCCACACCGGCATCGACGCCATTCCCATCTGAATGAAATAGCCTGCGTGGTCGATCATCTCCGTGAAAGGCGCCGTCAGGACAATAAGCGTTCCGCTGTGCATCTTTTCTCCTGTGTGAAACTTCGGCAATGGCGAGGTCTGCGGTGGGAGCATAATGCGATCCCCGGGTGTTTTTCAATTCTTAAATACAGGATTTCCAGCCACGAAGACACGAAGGCACGAAGATCTGACGGTCAATCAGAAGTGACACTGGCGCAACTACCCCTGAACATCATTCAGACGCGTCACTCAAGCTTTATCGCCCCCTTCGTGTCTTCGTGTCTTCGTGGCACATTCTGCATTTCGGTTACTGCCGCTTCACCCAGATGGCCGAGGACCATGCCATCATTTCGTTTTCCTGAATCACGCGCACGTAGTAATAGTTCCCGGAGGGCTGGACGTTTGTGTCCTGATCCAAATACGAAATCTCCGCTTCCCTTTTCCCCGGTTTGGCGGTGTAAACGAACTTGTTGTTGCGGACGATATCCACCTGGCGGATTGGTCCCGTTCCGAGCACCTTAACCGCCAGCCGGGGCGGCGCCGCAAGTGTCACCTCATCGCCCATGAACGCATCGCCGATCCTGAAATCAATGACGATGTTGTCTGTGGCCGCAAACGTGTGCCGATTACGAATCGCCTCCACAATCGCCTCGCGGGTGAAGTCGGTTGCATACACTCCCGCATACGACTGGTGAGTGGATCCGTGATCGGAGCTGGCGATCACTCCAATGCGATAACCGCGCTCCAATGCGTCCCAGAGAAAATTCCCTTTCTTTTCAAGTGCAGAACGGCCACGGCTTTCCTCCGGCTTTGCGCCCGCATATTCGTATGAACTGCGCGCTCCCTGATACATTTCCATTACCGGAGAGCCCACCGGATCATGGTACTCCCAGCTTACGTTCGGCTGAGTCTTCTCGGCGATCGTATGAGGGATTGCAATTCCGCCGGTGCGGCGCAGGCGCTCCCACAATCCCAAAGGAATATTCTCCGAAGCGAGCCGGCGGTCTCCCGGGATCAGCTCATTTTTCCGGTTGGGCCAGATCACGTTGCGGTGGCCGCCTGGCGCTACCATGCTTCGTTCATATCCATACAGCGAGACAAATCGTCCCGGAAGCATATGCAGGTCTGCGTTCTTCTGCGTTACCCACCAGGCGTATTCATCCAGGCCATCCGACCAGGCATTGCCGGTGGTCAGATTGTGATCCGTTGTCGCCATGAAATCGAGTTCAGCGGCATCGAGCGCGTAGCGATACAAATCGGGAACCGAAGGATCCGTGCCACCGTGACCACGAATGTCTGTGTGGCGATGCAGATCGCCGTAGAACAAACGGTATTTTGTTGAACCCGCCTGGGTCTGGTACCCCTTGTTGGGCGTAGGCGTGAATGTGGTCGATGGAGCGGAGACAGGCGCCTCGACAACACCCGACAGGGGCAACGTCGCGCTTGTGTCCTGCAGCCGCGCACAGTAAATATCCCACTGGCCCCGCCTTCCATTGCCCGCTCCGCGATAATCGGTGGAATATACAGCCCAGATGCTGCCGTCCGGGTGTGCCGCAAGCGAAAGCTCCTGAGTCAGGCGCCCGTCGCTGCGCGGCAACAGAACAGGCTCGGACCACTTAGCGCCGTCATAAGAAACGGCATATTCATTCCAAACTTCGGGAGGGTTCTGGCGGCTGATCCACTGGCGGAAAACCAGCCACACTTTTCCTCCGGTATCGACTGCAAGCCTTGGCTGCTCCTGGAAATTCAACGGCATCTTCTGCAACGAAGAAGTGATTGTGTTTTGAAGCTGGAACCAGTGACCGTTTTGCCAGGAACGCAAGCCAATCTGCCGGAAGGTATGCAGCATGGAGCCTTCATTGGTGCTTTCCTGACCGGTGTCCTTGCCCCATTTTGCGCCCGATTCCTCCCACGCGATCCAAAGCCGGTCGTGAGTGTCGAAGACGGCCGAGGCATGCGCCTCATAACTGGCGGTTGCGCTCACCGGAATCTCGCTTCCCAACTTCCCCTGCTGATCCACCGTTCGCATATAAACGTCGTAATCGCCGTTGCGATACGTGTCCCACACCACCACGGCATTTCCGTTCTGATCCACTGCGATATCGGGATCCCAGTCGTTGGCTGGATGGCTGGTGACGCGAAACTCTCTGCCCGCTTTATCGAATCCAGGCGCCCGCCTGAGAAAGATATCGGAGTTGCCGTCGCGCAATCCCTGCCAGACCAGCCAGATATTCCCCTGCCGGTCTGCGTGCGCGCGCGGGTGGATGTTGTTTCCCCCACCGTTGGTGAGACGCACCGCCTTTCCAATCGACGGAACCATTTGCCGAGCCCACAAATCAAATTGCCCGGCGTCAAGCTGGTTGTAAATCACCCACACGCGGCCTTTGCCATCGACTGCGACCAGCGTCGAGGCGCAAATTCCATTTCCCTCGGAAACTGCCAGCGGGCGGGAGAATCCGGATCTGTCCAGGGAACTGAATAAAACCTGGTCGCCCCCCTGTTGGTAGGAAATCCAGGCGGCGTGCAGCCGACCGTTCGGTCCCGCGGCTATTGACGGGTAATCCTCCTGCGCGGCCGTTTGAGTCACCGGAATATGGAGCGCCGCCGCTCTTTCAATTGAGGCTCTACCGCTCAGAACAAGCGTCGGCTGTCGGTCGGAAATGGAGGAAAGCGCAGTCCGAAACTCGCCCTTAACCGTGTTTACGGTAAGGGTCGCATCCGCAGGGGCCCGAAGCTGCAGCCAGACCCCAACGGGTCGGGTGGGTGATGATCCGTAGCGATTGCGCCGCGGTCCCCCTCCGGCTTCCGGTTCGCCTCCCGCATTGCGGGACGTGTCGAAATTGGCGGCCTTACTTTTCACCTGCCAGGACACAGTGGGAAGATGGACCTGCTCGATCCCATCAAACACCCATCCCTGAATGTCGAGGAATTCACCCCTATCAAGATGGGCCACGCCATCCCAGTCTGCCGGCTCGGCATCCTGGAGACCGAATGTAATTTTGAGAGTGAGCGGAACAGAAGCTACATCGAAGGGCTGCGCGACCGCCTCTGCGACCGGTGGAATAGCAACACCGGCTGCAACGAAGCGGTAGAGGTCTGGTTTTAACCAGAGGCCTGCAAACAGACCGAAAACCAAAAAGACGGCGGCGGCGAGAAATCTCCGGGTCATGGTGGGTGGCCTCCCGGCTGGAAGTTTTACCACGTTATTGCAGAAAATTTAACCGCCAAGAGTGCGGGGTAGTGGTTTAGTTTGGCTGCCATCGGCAAGCGTTTGGACATTTTTGAGAGTGGAGAGACGGCCCGATGGCCGTCTCGGGCGAAGTCGACGGCAGCGCAATCCCGCGACATTCCCTGAGACGTCCCTCAGGACGTCTCTCCGCGAGGCGAAGCCGCGCCGCCGTGAGCTCGGGAAAGTGCGACGTGGTCAATTATCAGCCGGGCCTTTAGCGCTGTCCTGGCGCTCCGGGCGATCTTGGCGGTTAAGTTTTTCGCCAGCCGACTCATCATTCATGGCCCAGAAGTAGACTGCCACCAGCAGGGTGATTACGATAATGGCCGAGAAGAGAAAAAAGAGGGCAAAGTAAAAATTCATTCTATGCTCCAAAACAAAAAAGGCGCCCTGGGGCGCCTTTTTGTTCGGACGTGAGCAAGATCTTTACGCGACGTCAAAAGCATCTTCCGCTTCCAAGGCATCTTCATCGGCGGGAGTGCTGTCTTTTTCCAATGCTTTGATATCCGCTTCGGAGTAGGAGCGTGTCTTTCGGTTGTACAGGCGGCCGTTCTTGGACTTCCGAATCAAGTACAGATCGTCCCAGCATTTCTGACAACGGTCCAGGTGGTACAGGATGTCGAGCTTTTCGTCCAATTCCATCCGACCTTCTGCAAAAGCGATCAACTTGCGCCTGCTGCAACCATTCAATGCGGCGCGGGAACGGAAAGCTTTCTTCCTGCTTTGAATTCCGACAGGGGGCTTCATCGAGACCCTGGTTTTTTCTTTCGCTTTTTTGCCGGAAGCCTTTCTGGCACGAGCCTTGCTTAACCGCGGAGAGGTTCTGGCAGAGGTTCGGGAATATGCCTTCCGCGAGGATCGTGCTTTTACAATACGGGTTTTCCTCGCCGCCTTCTTGCGGAGCTTGGCGGCTTTCGCTCCTGCTCTCCTCGGTTTTCGAGCAGTTTTCATTTCGTTTGCTGTTCCTTTCCTCAGAAGAGAGGCAAGTTTGAACTATTTTGCCAAAAAGGCAAGAAAATTCATGTTGTCTCTTTGGTAGATTATACGAGAATCTGTGGAAAACCGGTCTGTTAAACTAGTTTTCCACAGGGGGGGCAATCCTGCAACTTGCAGTTTAACCGCGGGTTATAGTCAGAAATAATTTTCACAGCCCATCCTGTGGAAAACCAGTGGAGATCTTTCCACCCAGCGCATGCCGAATTGGATCTCCAAAACGTAAAAGGACTGTTAAAATAACGCTTTCATACTGTTAACTAAGCACATCCGGATTTTTGCAACGATAAGAAACCATGCCAAGAAGCCAAAAGTTGACTGATTTAGTAGGACTTCCATTAGAAGAGCTCAGGGAGGACATTACCTCGCTCCGAGATCTTCAGAATCGAATCATGCCCGCCTGCTGCGAAAGGGTCGTTTTCGGCGATTTTGACGTCTACGGAGCCACGCTGTCGCTGGCGATCGTCGGAGGTGATTTTTACGACTTCATTGAACTGGAAAAGCGATTTGGGCTGAAAGGCCGGCTGGGCATCATCATCGCGGATGCTTCCGGACATGGTCTTTCGGCGGCCATGCTGATCCGGGATCTGAACACGGCTATTTATACCGGCATTTCGTTTCAGTCACACTATGAAGGAGAAACCACTCCCCTGCTTTTCAAAAAGATCAACAAGCGCATGTTCAACTCGTCCCAACCAAACTCCTTTATCTCCTGTTTTTATGGGGAGCTCCATCAGGACGGCTTGCTCAAGTACATCAATGCGGGGCATCCGGCTCCGATTCTGGTAAAGGCCACCAATGAAGCGGTGGCCTTGAGCCAGGGAGGACCTGTGTTGGGAGCGGTATATGACTTTGGGGCCGACTACAAGGTTGGCGGCGTGACGATGAGCCCGGGAGATGTGCTTGCGGTTTTTACCGACGGCGTCCTTGAAGCGCGCAATAGGAAGGGAGAGGAGTTTGGCGCAACCCGGCTGGTCGAAAGCCTTATCAGGCACCGCCACAAGTCGTCGCTGGAAATCTTTCGGGCCATTGTCGCTCGCGTAAAACGGTTCCGGAGCGAAGTCGTCGATGACCTGACGCTGATCATTATTAAGCGCTAAGAAGTCCGATCGCGGAAAATCTCTGCCTTTCGCCATGATTTTCCAGCGTACTTCCAAATGCGGATTTCGGAATGCGGAATGCGGAATTAGTCTAAGGTCAGCCTTGGCCATTTAACTTTAAACTCCCTATTCCCTATTCCGCATTCCGCATTCCCCATTCCCCATTCCCCATTCCCCATTCCGCATTCCGCATTCCGAAATCCGCATTTGGGTCAGGCTTCTCGCCTGTTCCAATTTGGGATATCCTTATTAGTTTCAGCCCTGTCGCTTAAGGCTGCTTTCGAGCGCCAAGGTGAGCTATTGAGTATCGGCGGACTTAGCCGATTCTGAACGGAGTAAATCAAAATGATCCCCGCGACACGAATTCGTAAAGGAATGATCCTGCTTTACGAGGGCACGCCGCACCGAGTCCTCGATTTTCATCATCATACCCCCGGCAATCTCCGCGCCATGGTACAGACCAAGCTTCGCAACCTGAAGAACGGATCCAGTCTTGATATCCGTTTCCGCGCCAGCGACGTGGTGGAAAAGGCGGCGCTCGAAGAGCATGAGATGGAATACCTCTACAGTGATGGAGACATGCACTACTTCATGAATTCTGAGAATTATGAGCAGATCGCGCTAAACAGCGAAACACTTGGCGAAGCTGTCGATTATCTGATTCCCAACCTGAAAATCCAGGTGGAGTTCTTCGAAGGCCAGCCGATTGGAATTGAGCTTCCCGCGGTTGTGGAACTGACCGTCGTGGAAACCGAACCAGAATTGAGAGGCGCCACGGTGAGCAATGTGATGAAGCCGGCCAAACTGGAAACAGGAGTGGTCGTGCAGGTTCCTCCTTTTATAAAGGAAGGAGAGCGCATCCGCGTCGACCCGAGCGAGGGCCGTTACGTCGAGCGAGCGCGCTAGTTTGTCCGTGGTCATTCAAGTGCGGAATGCAGAAATGTAGAATGCGGAATGCGGAATGCGGAATTAGTCTAAGGTCAGCCTTGGTGATTTAACCCTAAACTCCCTATTCCGCATTTCGCATTCCGCATTCCGCGTTCCGCATTCCGCATTCCGAAATCCGCATTATGGACCACTGACCACTGACACGGACAACTGACCACTCAGCGAATTTCCTTAATCCCATCCATATACGACACCAGCGCATCCGGGATTCGAACCGATCCGTCCTGCTGCTGGTAGTTTTCGAGGATTGCGAGCCAGGTGCGACCCACGGCCAGCCCGGACCCGTTCAGAGTGTGCACCAGG
>DASXQR010000063.1:0-36894 GCA_036507075.1 Acidobacteriota bacterium
CGGAAGACCTATCGAGTGCAACTGATCCGAGGAAAATACGTCGGCGGCTGCAATTGGGAAACCGAAATCCTTCCACTGCCCTCATCAGGCAGCCGCACGGGCGCTCATGTTCAATCGCTGGTGGTTCGGCAAGCCTCACACAAACTGGTGGCGAGGGATGCGCTAGTTAAGCCCTCGGCTCTTAGCGGTGTCGGGCATTCGAATCGACCAGATCCGGCTATCGCTTCTTTCCCGCAGTTGTCCTGCTCGCCACCGAATAGATCAGAAGCCCATAAAGACCGACAACAGTGCACAGGCACCGTTACTGAACTTGAACCACGCGACGTTCCCGTACGGCTTGGTAGATTGCATTTACTAATCGCACAGAATGTCTTCCATCCTCCAGCGTAACCGGCGGTTCCTGGCCGCTCAAAATGCACTCTCCAAATACAGCGATCATCTGTCCATAAAGCCCGGTCCCCTCAATCTGATATTTTTCGCGCTGAAGTTCAAAGTGGCGCATTTGGTTGGCATCATACGTCTGCTGTGGTCGAATGATGCTAAACATTTCTCCGCCTTGATCCTGTCCGATCGTTTGCTGAGCGATGATTGATCCCCTTGTGCCATAAAGTTCCAAGCGGTTTCCAGCGGCGCCGTCGGGTATGTTGAAGTAATTGTCCACGATCGCGTGTGCGCTGTTGCTGAATCGGCCAACAATAGTGGATGCGTCTTCTACTTTGGTCGCATAGGTGTGAGACATTAAGTCCTGGAATCCAGTGACTTCCATGAGCTTGGAGCCCATAATCCATTCCAGCAAATCGAGACAATGCGTCCCCATATCTATCAAAGCCCCACCGTGGCTAATGGAGACATCCTGTCGCCAGGCCCCGTGGATAGCTGGGTACCAACAAGTTAGTTGGGCACGCCCCATAACCATCTGGCCCAAGGCGCCGGTCTGAACCAACTCACGCGCTTTCTGATTATAGGAATTGTTTCGCATGCAGAAAGCGAGCATGAATTTTACCGATGCCCTCGAACATGCGGCTTCCATGTCGTCTACCTCTTTCAATGTGATCGCCATTGGCTTTTCGCACAGGACGTGCTTGCCGGCCTCGGCAGCTAAGATCGTCTGGCGACAGTGAACGTTGGGAGGAGTTGCGATGTACACAGCATCAATATCCTGCGCCAAAAGTTCCGCTTCGGTTGCGCAGCAATGCGGAATGTTAAACTTATCGGCGATCTGCCGGGCTCGCTCTAGTGAGCGGCTCATCACGGAAATAAGCTCGGCATTCGATACCATGGCCTGGAATTCGGGAATGGTTCTTCTTGCGGCGATGCCTCCGCAGCCGATTACTCCCCATCGCACTTTTCTGCTCACGATTCTTCCTCGAGCCCGGCCTCTTGGAACACCCTCCAACTCTTCTTTCGTCAACTGTGATTCGCCCAGCTGCGATATTGAGCCAACCGCGCCAAGTCCTCGCCAGACAGATTGCCTGGCACGACGCGGGGCTCTGGAAAAAATATGGGCCCGGTGCCAGAGCGCAACTGATCGAGGCGGAAACCGGCCAGAAGCGCCAGACACTGATCACGATCTTGGCAGTTGGTCTCCATTGTTCCTTTTTTCAGCGCCGCCCTGTATTTCTCGGTTGATATTTGAGTCAATTTGTTTGCGTAACCCAAAATAACGAAGGCCAGTAAAAGTGTTGCCAGTCCCAACAGGAGCGTCGTCTTAGTGCGCCGTGATGTTTGCCGCCATTCTCGAAGAATGACTCCCCACACATTGGCGAAGACGATAGAGCTGATCATCAGCGTTGGAAAACCGATATAGGGCCCCCACTCGCCAAGCTCAGACGCTCCCCAGCCGTAAGTGAACATCGCGCCAGTCCAAAGGGTTCCCATAATAAGGGCGCCCAGCCAGTAGATTGCGGTTCCGGGGCGCCATAACTTTCGGACGGACCGCCGGGCATTGATGAGATGGACACAGTAAAGAATGTTCAATCCATAGCAGCCTGCAAAAGCCAGCGCCCAGGGCGTCATGGAAGCGGATAACCCTTTGCCGTGGTGATAGGCCGCTTCTTCCGTCAGCGGCTTTCCAAAGATGAAAGCAAAATTCGCCAGCGGTGAAAGGAGTCCCGACCAAATGCAGATAACCAGGCCGGTAAAAAAAGACTGAGTCGAAACGGTGCGAGTCTTCCCCAACTCTACGTCTCTTTTATGCCCCGCAAGACCCAGAAGCAGCAAACCGACAATCATGACGGCGAGGCCGACCAGCAAACTAAGTCCGGCCGGTTCGACGATCCGTTCCGGATGCTGGATCAGAAGCGGCAGGACTGAGCCAACCACTGCATTCAAAGAGAGGATCAAGGTCACTCCCAGACTTACGCCGACCCGGTGAATGCCGAGTCCGAATAGAATGGAGCCTACTCCCCACCCGGCTCCGAACAGAAAGGTCAATAGCAGGGTGCCAAAAGAGGATTTTTGGTAGATCGCAAGAAAATCCGGCAGCGCGACATAGACCAGCGTCCAGCCTGTCAGTAGAGCGAAAAACGAGCCGAGCCCCCAGATGTGCTCCCATTCCCACTGGGATGTGAACTTCATGGGAACGGAAAAGGTCGCGCTCATGGCTCCCGCCAGACACAAAAGCATCACACCGAAAACTAAAGATTCTGTCATAGAACTTTCTGTCTAATCAGGTCATTGGTGAGCGCACTGCCCAGCAGCCTCCGCATGATCTCGAGAATGAGTTCCTGGGGCCCCTGAAAGCTCCACAACTGTGCTCGGTCCGAGCACTCCATCCGGCCCGTACCATTTCCCATGGCCGGGCTGTGATATTCCAGCTCGCCATAAGCGCCGTTTAGACCGCTGTCGTTGTAACACTGCAATACGTAGCCGCGGTCTTCAGGATCGTCCCAAGGGGTGTCTATGTATTCTGCGGAGGGATCAATGGCGAAGTTCCGGACGACTAATGTGCATTCTTCTCCATCCAGCTTGCGGTAGTAGCCTGCGCGGCCACCCAGCAGATCTGTCACCCGCACAGCGATTTTGTGACGCTCCCGCGCGTCGAATACAAAACGTATGCAGTTGTCCGAATGGAGCAGGTGAGAAGGTCCGGTAGGTTCAAAAAAATCCTTCGCCCTCGTCTCTCGTACCGTCGGAATGAAGACTTGTCCCGGAGCCGGCAGGTTCACCGCCTCCCAAATACTCAGAGCAGGACGGAAATCCGATTCTGCCCCTGCATAGCGGAGCTGCGTCAACTGCTCGTATCCCGCATATTGAGTGCCGGCCAAAAGCCATCGCGCACCCGGATCGGACCGCAGAGGATTTGGAGCAAGCCGAAATTGTTTGCTCAGCTCAATCCCACAACTGCGCTCGGCTCGGTGATGGACAACGGATGTGCGTGTGGTGAAGCGAATTTCTGATTCAGTGCGTACCAGTTCATACTTACCCGGGTCTATCGAATCCTGAAACTGGTACGATCTCCAGGCATCCGTCAGGTCGCGCACGTGGAGGTCACGTTCCGGAGAGATCCAGATGCGATCGCCGCCGGTGTTTCTCCATCCGGGAGCCGCGAAAAACTCAACGGCAGTTTCTGCATTCGCAAGACTTGGTTGAGCCCAAAGCAAATTCGGACGATCGCCCGCAAACAATCCCAGGATGCGGGCCCCGTACGCTAGAGCGACCAGAGTGCCGTTTTGGCCGGCAATTTCCAGAGGCTCGTGCCCGGCGGATTGAAGGGCATGCACTAAGCTCAGTCTGTCCACGGAAGCTCTACCTGCATACTGGAGCCCAATTTGGAATTCGTTCTGTCTCGGACTTCACGATTTTTCAAAAGCGAGCATTTCATGCACTGCGAGGCGAGGCACGGTGACATGTATCCAACCGCCTTCCCGCTGGACTGGAATAGTCGCACCATCAAATGACACGACGCGGCGCACCGAGCCGATTCGCTTCTCATTAATCGCCAGGGAAATATCAGCCAGTACCATACGGCCCGAACGGTTATCCGCAAAAATCATTGGTGTCAGGTACTGATTCAGAAGATGAACAATGTGTCTGCGAGGCTGCTCGTTGACCACTATCTCCACGCCCGCGGGAGCTTTGGAACGGAGCACTGGTTCTTTAATCAGTCTCAATGCGAGATTCTCTCCCAGTTGCAGCGACCATTCGTGCACCTGCGGCAGGACGTTGGGAAAGCCGGTTGGCGGGTCGCTAATAACGTTCTGGTGCCGGCGAATCTCTGTGTTTCCCAGGGAGCACGCGACGAACATCGCAAAGCCATCTCCATATTTATTCAGCGTGATGGCCGGATCGCTGGAAGCCGCAGCGGAAGGTGGATTGTGAAATGCAAAGACCATCCGATCGAGGCTCCAGGGAGCGATCGGGTAGAGATAATTAGCGAGAACCTGGGCAGTGGTAGTTTCGACGCGGTAACTTGGCCCTTCAACCAGGGGCGGCATTTCCGTCATTCCTGCAGCCACGCTTGAGTCAAGACGTCCCAGGTAGACGGCCTCGTATTCGGTGCGACCCCGCAATCGCACGCCCAGCACTTCTGAAAGCAGCCGGATTCCGGCCTGCGACTGTAGGTGTTCGGAGTTTAGCTCCACCAGGATCGATCCCCCCTTTCCAACATATGCCTTCACTCGGTCGACTGATTCTTCCGTAACGGGAAAGGAAGTATCGAGAATGACCAGTGGGAAGGGCGAGAGATCCGCATCGGGATAAAGATACGCATAAGGAATGTTCCGTTGACCAAGCAGGTCCGCCCAACCCCTGGAAAGTCGAGTCAGCGGCGGAGCGTCCCGTTCGGAGGAACCTGATCCAAGATAAGAAGGGTGGAATATGGCGGCGTCGTAGAGGGGTTTCGTTCCCGTCAACCAGTCCTGCCGCTTTCGCAGGTAAGAACTGACAGAAGCAACCTGATCAACCTGGAAATCAAAAATTCTGCCGGAAGCGGTGGGCGAAAGAGCGACCAGGTAAGTGCCGCCGTATGCCGTGATCGTGGCGGCTTCCAAAAGGAGCAAATCCGTATTTCTGGGAGTCCAACTGTGGGTGGTGCCGGAGGCCTCGGTTATCGTCTCGTAGGGCTTTCCGGAGGACCGACCGAGCTTGGATGTCCTGCCGATCTCAATTTGCGCAAACTGGAAACCTTCATTCGAAAGGTAGTCTCCCAGTTGCTGCACCTCAGGCCAGTAGGGCGAGCCTGGATGGCCGCAGGCATTGTAAGTGATGCATTTTTCACCGCCCTGTTTTCGGACGATGGCTTTGGCTGCAACAAAGAATTCACTAGCACAATCGGCTTCCCACTTTCTCTGCGCCAAAGTGCCGTCGATATCAAAAAGACTCGCACCGGTCCGAAGCGTATATTTTTCGCGGCAGTACTTACAGAAACAGCCGAGATGGCGAGGCTCCGGGTCGGTGGGGTCAATGTTAGGAAAGAACATGGCGTCAATCCAGAAGCCGTCTACATCGTACTTAGTCAATAATTCTTCGATTTGCCCCAATGCGTAATCACGGTACGGCGAGTTCGGGCACACTCTTGCGTATTTGAACCAGTTCTCATAGCCCCTGGTAGCTCTCGGACCAGCCCGCCCGTCGCGTCGAACGCATCGCCACTCCGGGTGACTGTCCGCGGCGTAATCGTCGAGAAAACCGGAATAGTAAAGGATCACTCGAATCCCGCGGCGATGAGCTTCGGCGGTGATGTCCCCAACGAAGTCTCTCACCGGCTTGAGTGGCTGGAATTTGGAAGGCCAGTTGCAAATACCATCATGAAATTTGGAGTAAAAGACAAATGACTTAAAGCCGGCCCGTTCACTTTGGTCCAGCCACTTGCGCGGATCGAAGTCCCGTTCCGGTCTGGTCCAGACCGGATGGATCCAGTTGAAATGTCCGCGAATCAGTTCTTGACCATACCAGGGCAGGTTTTGAGCGGGTGCGGCAGCGGCCGAACCTCCGGGCGCCGCCTGATTTTTCTTGGCGTATCCTGCCGCCGGCACAGCCCCGGCCGCCAGGCCGCCACCAATCACAAAAAGTCTCAAAGCGTCTCGACGGCTGATGTTCCGGCTTAAGTGATTCAGCATAATGAGATCCTGTAGACAGGCTCCTGACCCGGGTTAAATTTCGATAATTTCTGACTGCGGGCGATCCAATGTCACAGGCCCTTTCTCGGTAATGAGAATCGGACCGCCAACAAACGCGGCAGCTTCTGGGGGACGCCAGATGCTGGGGTGCAGCACCAGGACCAAATTGGGAAAGAGCAGTTCGCGACACTCCCTGTCGACCGAATAAATCTCGGGAAGATCCAACCCCACACCATGACCAATGCCGTATTGGTAGGCCTCGTATCCTGACTGCCGGATGATGCTTTCGGCTGCCTCAGCCACCGCGGCTGCCGAATTCCCGGCACACGCGGCCGCGCGAGCAGATTCATAGGCCTTGCGGCAGGCTGCGAAAACCTGGTCCTGCTCCGCCGAAGGTCTGCCGATGCGGTAGATCCGGCAAATTTGCACCCAGTACTCATGAAGCTGCACGGAAATTTCACAATTAATCAGGCTCTGGCTGTGAAATTCAGCGCTGGTGGGTACCACGGCGGCGGAGGAAGGATCGGCTGAAAGCAGAATGAAACACTGGTTGGCTCCTTCGCGTCTGGCCATCGCTTCGGCCTGATCCGTCGAACAGCGGACTTTCTTGCCCGGGGATATCGCCTCTCTGAGGCAGTCGCTGACTGCGTCTGCCAATTGTGCGGCCTCGTGCAGGTTTTTAACTTCATCCTCACTTTTGGCCAATCGAAGCTTCAGCAGGAGATCTGAAGCACACTCCAGGTGCGCATGAGGCAATCCCGCCCGGATGTGCTGATAAGCCGAGACGCTCATTTCATCCACAAAGTCATCGGCCGCCACCAAGCCAAGGCGCGACTTTCCGAAACCCAGCGATCGAACCGCTTCCGTGCATTCCTTGACCATTTGCGCAGTGGTGGCCGGGCAGCTCCCGCGCACCTGGCGGAACCAACTCTGCTGTCTGGCGCGCTCCAGGTCGAAGGCGAATTTCGCATACAGCACCGGCTCGTGTTTCAAAGGCAGCACCACCATGGCTGCGTTTACCTGATAGTCGGGCCGATACCCGGAAACGTAGGTGACATGACCGCGCTTTTGCGAATAGATGAGCAGGCACTCGAGGTCTCTTTCCCGCATCATTGCTCGGATGCTTTCTAATCTGCGGCGAAACTCTTCCTCTCGTATCCGATGTGGCATGGGCGCTGTGTCCGTGGCCAGTGGCGCAGGCCGCGAGCGGCAGCTAAATTTAACAAATAAAATAACACTTTAAAAGCGACAAATTGCCGCGTGTTTTGTGGTATTACTTTGTTGCTCTCAGGCTCCCGCAGGCGTCGATCAGCCGCGCAACCGCCCTGGAGAACGCCATTGGGCTGGAGCAGAAGATAATGAACGCCGTTCAGAAATCCCGCATCGGCATAGGTTTTATTGGAGCGGGAAATATCGCCGAAATCCATAAGGCGGCTCTGCTGAAAATCCCAGGTGTCGCGCTGGCTGCCGTCTATGACGTGGACGAAGATAGAAGCAGGAAGCTGGCGGCCGATGCTGGCGCAAGAGTCTGTCACAGCGCGGATGAACTGGTTGCCGCCCGCGACGTTGATGTCGTCTATGTCCTCACGCCGCTGGCCGGCCATTACGAAAATGCGGTGCGGTCCCTGCGTGCCGGCAAGCATACCTTCATCGAAAAACCGGTGTCGCTCTCACGTAAAGAACTGCTGGAAATGATCAGGCTAAGCAAGGCGAATTCATGCCACTGTGTCCCCGGCCACAACTACATCCACGCACCCGGCCTTCGGTCAGCCAGGCAGTTGATCCAGTCGGGACGGCTTGGGGAAATATGCTCCTTGTGGATTTTTTTCATGGTGTACCTTCCAGAGCAGATTTGTCGAACCGTACAGGGAGTCCTGCGCGAGGTAATGGTTCATCATTTTTATTCCCTGCTCTACTTGATGGGGAAGCCAGAGTCCGTCTTTGCCACCAACTCGGATCGCCGCCGGTTTGGAATGAATCAGGAGGACCAGGCGCTGGTAGTCTGCAGTATGCCCGGAGGAGCTGTAGCCACGCTCTTTGCCAGCTTCTCTACCGACGACTTCACATCGGATCCGTGGACTCTGAAATACAAAATACTGGGGAGTGAAGGATCGGCCTCGCATACCTGGAGCCACACCCGATTAAGCGGGCGGCCGCAGCCTCTCTGGGACCTGCCCGCCTATTGGGAGACTTTCGAGGAGGAGGATCATTACTTCATTGAAGAGTGTGTCCGCGGGGGTAAGAAGCCACTTTCGGAGCTGCAGGATGCTTTGACTTCCCTGGACATTTTACTCGCGGCTGAAAAATCCATTGAGACAGGAGCAAGTCAGAAGCTGAAGGAGGACATAGCGCTGATCAAGACTTAGCAATCTTAAGGCAGGGCTCGGTTCAGGAATCCGCCAGGCTGCTTTCGCGATTCACAGCCGCATAGGTTTTGGCAGCAGGTGAAAAGACGCTTCGTCCTCCGTCCACTATCAGATTAATCCCCGTGATCCAGCTTGCTTCCTGACTTGCCAGAAAAGCCGCCGCGTTCGCGACATCTACGGCTCTGCCCAGCCTCTGAAGCGGTATCAGTTGACGCAGACCCTCTTTGAGTTCGGATGCATCTCCTCCCAGGATTTTCTCAAAGATGGCCGTGTCCACCGGTCCGGGTGAGATGCTGTTTACGCGGATTCCATAGGGCCCGAGCTCCGACGCAAGCGCGCGCGTGTACATAACGAGCGCTGCCTTTGCCGGCGAGTAAAATCCGCAGTTCGGGACCGGAATGGAATCGGCGACACTGGATATATTGACAACCACGCCGCTGCGTCTGCGCTTCATCGAGGGCATGACCGCTTCGATGTGGAAAACGGCGGCGGCCAGGTTCAGGCCGAAATCTCTGTCAAAATCTTTCAGGCCGGATTCACTCGCTGCCTTTTGAAACGGGCGGCCAACGCCGTTTACCAGAATATCTATTTGCCCGAAGCTCTCCAGCGCGGTCCTGATAGTTGCCTCGGCCTGAGCGGCATCACAGGCATCAGCCGCGTATGATTTCACCCGGTCTCCGCAATCCGGCACTGCTTTGTTTAATGCCCTGACGGCGCGATCAAGTTTGGCTGCGTCCCGTCCGGTTATCAGGACGTGGGCGCCTTCTTGAAGAAAGCGCTCGGCTATGGCTTTACCAATTCCCTCGCTTGCGCCAGTGATTACGGAATTTTGATTCTCCAGTTTTCCTGACATGTTCCTTTGACTGTGAGTATTCTGTCGAGCGCAGCACATCCACTCGACCGCGATATCACCCGGGTAATGCGCGCGGATCAGCTTGGTTTCTGTTAATCCATCTCCATCCCGCCGCAGACATTAAGACTTTGTCCGTTGATATAGGATGCCTCGCCGGAAAGCAGGAAAGCGACGACGGATGCAACTTCCGACACCTGGCCCGGACGGCCCAGTGGAATGCGCGCAGAAATTGAACCGATGTCCGGGTCACCTTCCCGCCGGGTGCGGTCGGCCAGCACCTGAGACAACATCGGCGTGTGGATGGCTCCGGGGCAGACCGCATTGACGCGCACACCCTGCGGACCGAGTGCAAGCGCGGCAGAGCGTGTGATGCTGATGACCGCGGCCTTTGACGCGGCGTAATGGGCATGAAGCGGACGCCCGCATCGTCCGCCCACAGAGCTAATGTTTACAATTGCGCCGCGCTGCCTCGAAGCCATTACTCTGCCGGCCGCCTGGACGCAGAAAAAGAGCCCACGGGCATTGACGTCCATTACCAGATCCCAATCTTCGGCTGTGAGCTCAAGAAAAGGCTTTGCTTGCCACACACCGGCGCAGTTGACTTGGGCGTCCAGCGGCCCGAGGTCCTGTTCCAGTCTCGAGATTGCCCGCTCGACATCCTCAACGACGCGAACGTCGCAGACAAAAGCCACAGCTTTCCCGCCTTTCTGACTCACCTCTTCGACGGTGGCCTCGGCGGCTTCCCCGCGGTTATCCAAGACACCGACAGCCGTACCTTCTCCGGCCAGGCGCAAGGCCACAGAGCGCCCGATACCGCTGCCTGCGCCGGTTACCATCGTCACCTTAGCCATTCCTCCGGCCATAATGCTCGAAAAAATTTATGAATTAAACTTTTGCATCAATTTATGGTATGTGACAATCATCTCGCAACAACTGAATGAGGGGCTTTGGAATGGGCGTTTACAGGAGAAGGTCCGCTACCGGGCCTCTTAAAGTCCTCTTATTGAGCTTAACGGAGGAAGTGTGAAAGCGCCCAACATTGCAATCATCGGTTTTTTGCTTTCGCTGATCTTACTGACAGGCGCTGCCAATCGTAGCGCCGGTGGCGGCTGGAAAGCGGGGGTGGCAATCCGTGACATCACTCCTCAGGAGTCGATCTGGTTGGGAGGATTCGGAAATCGCACCAGGCAATCGGAAGGCATCTCCCAGCGACTTCACGCGAAGGCGCTGGCGCTGGAGGACCGCAGGGGTGAGCGTCTGGTTATAGTGACTACCGATTTGCTTGGCTTTACCCGGGCGATCGCCGATCCAATAGTCAGTCGGCTCGCTCGCGAGGCGCACCTGAAGCGGCGCAGTCTGATACTCACTTCTTCACATACCCATTCCGGTCCCGTTATTCGGGATTACTCCGTTTTCGCCTACGGCTTGAATCCGGAGCAAACCACAGCCATCGAGCGTTACAGCTCGTTCCTCGAGAATCAGGTCGTAGCGGCGGTGATGGCAGCGCTCAAAGATCTTTCCCCCGCCAGGATCAGGGTCGGAGAGGGAAGTGCTGGTTTCGGAGTGAACCGGCGACTCGCTATTAATCCGGCCGGCCCGGTCGATCCCAGCGTCCCGGTCATGCAGGTCGAATCTGTTGCAGCCGACGGTTTCGCGGGCAAGGCCCGCGCCATACTCTTTAGTTACGCCTGCCACAACACCACACTGGTGGGGGACTCTTATCAAGTGCATGGAGATTACGCAGGAGTGGCACAAGAGTCACTGGAAAAAGCACATCCGGAAGCCAGCGCTCTTTTTATGGCGGGTTGCGGCGGGGATATCAACCCGCTCCCCCGAGGTACCGTCGAACTTGTCGAGAAGTATGGGCGCCAACTGGCGGCATCCGTTGAAAACGTTCTGCAAGGACCGATGCGCAACGTGGAAGGGACTCTGAGCACCGCTTTTGAGATTGTCAACCTGCGGTGGGCCCCTCCGCCAAGCAAAGAGGAGTGGCAGAGGCGAGCTCAGAGCCCAGAAGCCCCGCGCCGGCGACATGCGTTGAGAATGCTGGACATCATCCAACAGCATGGCAGGCTACCAGAGCACTATCCCTACCCGGTACAGGTTGCAAGCTTCGGCTCAACAGTGGTGTTGGTAGCGCTGGGTGGCGAAGTTGTGGTGGATTACCCGCTGCGGCTGAGACGAGAACTTGCTTCCTATCCACTCTGGGTCGTTTCTTATTCAAACGATGTCATGGGTTACATTCCTTCGCTGCGCGTGCTGAAGGAGGGAGGGTATGAAGGAGGCGGCGCCATGACCTTTTACGGCAGGCCTGGTCCCTGGGCGCCGGACGTTGAGGAAAGAGTTGTAGGGGCTGTGAAGGATTTAGTTCCGAAAACAACCAGGAAAACATTCAACGGGATAGTCAAATCGCCCCGCCCGTGAGAGCCATGCGAAGAGTCGCAGGAAGAGCACTAATCCTTGTTGGCGTCCTGATCGCCGGTTCGGTCACGCAGAAGTCTTTGACCGGTCGGCAGAATAATTCGCGGGAATTCGAATGGATCGGCTCGCGGGTGGGGATAACGGACAAAGTGCTCCCGCCGTGGACACCCCTGGTCATCAAGACCGAACAGGACGAACGCCGGAGTCCCGCTGTCGATTCTGTTTCCATTTCATGCTGGGGTCGCGCGTACGAGTTTGGAAGCCAGCCTTTTCTGCGACAGGTATACAGCGCGGGCCGTCCCCTGCTGGCAGGGCCTGTCAACTTATCCGTCCGTGCCGACAACCAGATCCTACCATGGGAGAGAACTGAAACCCGCGTACTGGAGGCGACGCCAGCCCTGGTCCGAATATCCCAGACAGCTTCGGCCGGCCCATTGCGTCTGCTCGCAAATGTACAGTTGGAATATGACGGCGCAATTCGCTTCGACTGGTCGCTGCAGCCGCAGCGGGAAATCGAAATTCAGGAGTTAACATTCAATATTCCGCTTCGCAGGCAATATGCGAAGTACCTTTACAATTTCCCGGGAGGATGGAGCAGAAAAGGCACCAACGCCGGACTTCTGCCCCCCCAGGGCTATTCGGGGGCATTTCGGCCTTTCATCTGGCTGGGAGATGAGGAACGAGGACTGAGTTGGTTCTCCGAGTCGGACGAGCGCTGGATCTCCTCGGATAGGAAACGGCTGATAGCAGTATCAGCGCGCGGAGATCAAGTAGTTTTACAACTCCACCTCCTGGATGTGCCCACCCGACTGGGCCGGGCTTTCGGTCCGATTACCTCATCCAGTAGGGAATCCTTGCGGTACGTCTTCGGCTTTCAGGCGACTCCCGTCAAACCCGTCACCAAAGATGTGTGGGACTTTCGCATCGCCCACGTCGAGGCCACCTATTACGGAATCCAGGAACGGCTGAAGATACCGAATGAGAAGCTGGATCGCTTGGCGGCGGCAGGAGTAAGGACCATTGCGTTTCATGAGCACTGGACCGATGTCGAATCTTATGTAACGACGACCTATGGTGACGACCTCGCACGGCTTGTGAACAGCTGCCACGCTCGAGGAATCGACCTGCTCCTCTATTTTGGTTTTCTGGTTTCGGACCTTGCGCCGGAGTGGCCCAGATTGGGTGCCCAATGTGTGGTGATGCCGCGGGAGGGGTACGAGCCGTACGATTACCCACCCCAACCGAAGCAGAATGCATACCGAGTCTGCTACAACAGCGTCTGGCAGGATCGTATTGCTGTCGGAATTGCGGATGTCATGGACCGATATCACATCGACGGCGTCTACCTGGACGGAACGGAATATGTCTGGCCTTGCGCGAATCGCGCCCACGGCTGCGGCTATGCGCGGCCTGATGGCAGCGTTGCGCCCACCTACCCGTTCTGGGCGGTCCGAAATATGATGAAGCGTATCTACACCATTGTGAAAACGCGAAAACCCGAGGGTCAAATCAACGTCCACAATTCTACCTGTATGACCATTCCAACCCTCGGATGGGCCACCAGCTACTGGGACGGCGAACAGTTCCGTGATCTGCCTGTCCAATCGGCGAGCACAGCTCTCATCCCATTGGATGTGTTTCGTACGGAGTTTATGGGTCATCAATGGGGCGTGCCGGCGGAATTCATGAGTTTTGAGGAGGAGAAGAAGACGCTATTTCATTTCCGCGAGGCCCACGCCTTTACACTACTCCATGATGTACTGGGGGGGCGTAGTTGGCGAATCGGCCCTTCGCTGGACCTGGCATCTTCGCTGTGGCGCCTGAGCGACGACTTCGGACGCAAATCCGCCGAATGGCTGCCTTACTGGCGCAATTCTGCATACGTCACGGTCGAGCCGGGTGAGGTCTATACGAGCCTTTACCGGCATCCGAAGAACGGTCTCCTGGCGGTCGTGTCAAATCTGGGACGAACAGAAGCGAGCGCAGCGGTGCGGTTCAACCTGCAGAAACTCCGGCTTAAGAGGAACCTGTTGATCCGGGATGCCCTCAGCGGAGAAGACCTCAGTATAGAGGATGGACTTGTCAAGCTGTCGTTGAGGCCCATGCAGTGGAAGATTCTTTGGGCCAGGGAACGACCGTGATGGTAAGGATCTTGCCGGCCTGACCCACTCCTGGAATCAAACTCGCTGGCGGCGCGGGGACATGCTGTCAATCAAGCGGCAGTGATCCGTTGCCCTGCGTGTCGCGACATTTTATGAGATCGGTTCTCAGGGTACCGTCGAGTGTCTTTGTGGTGGCTTTGCTCACCTTGGGAGGTCCTTTCCGAGCCCCTGCCCCCTTCCCCGCGCCTTCGGAAGTCGGTCCAATCCATTTCGAGAACCGCCGGCAGCGTTCCGGCATCGATTTCGTACTCGACAACGGCGGCACCGTGGACAAGCACGTAATCGAGGCCGCGCTCGGCGGCGTTGCGCTGCTCGATTTTGACGGGGATGGATTCCTGGATATTTACTTTACGAACGGAGCACAGATACCCGTGCTTGCGAAAAACAAGAAGTCGTTTTACAACCGGCTTTATCGGAACAACCGCGACGGCACCTTCAAAGATGTCACCGAAGCAGCGGGTGTGAAGGGTCGCGGCTATGACATGGGTGTGGCGACCGGTGATTTTGATAATGATGGCTGGACGGACATCTTTGTGGCCGGGGTAAACGAAAATACTCTTTACGGGAACAACGGCAACGGGACTTTCACTGATGTGACAAAGAGAGCCGGCCTGAGCGGTGTGCGAAAGGACGGCACAAAGCCCTGGTCTGTTGCTGCTGCCTGGCTGGATGTGGACAACGACGGCTATTTGGACCTTTTTGTTTCGAATTACCTCGACTGGTCCGTCAAGACCTCCAAGAAATGCGGGCTTCACGGCAGCCGTTTGACCTGTTCTCCCAATGACTATCGAGGCTTGCCTAACTTGCTTTATCGAAACAATCGCGATGGAACATTCACCGACATCTCATTGCAAAGCGGCATCGGAAAGCATGTGGGGAAGGGAATGGGGGTCGCGGTGGCCGACTACGATTCTGACGGCCGCCTCGATATATTTGTGGCCAACGACAGGCAGATTAACTTTCTTTTTCGAAACATCGATGGTCGAAGCTTTGAGGAAGTGGGTGTCGAAGCCGGCGTGGCGCTTCCCGAAACGGGTCTGCCCGTTTCCAGCATGGGCGCTGAGTTTCGCGACCTTAACAATGATGGTTGGCCCGATCTGAGTATCACCGCCCTCGCTGAGGAAACTTTTCCGCTGTTCTTGAATGATGGCCGCGGAATGTTCATCGATTCCACATTCAACGCTGGACTAGCGACGACCACTATGGCGATGAGCGGATGGGGAGTCGGAGCGTTTGATTTTGATAACGACGGGTACAAAGACCTATTCTTTGCCAATTCATACGTCAGTGAGAATATCAGTTTCTATGCCCCGCATTTGGTCTACAAACTGAGGAACGCGATTTTCAAGAACAGCCGCGGTGGGATCTTTAAGGACGTGACGCTGCAGGCCGGCCAGGCGTTAACGGCAGCAAGCGCTCACCGGGGAAGTGCCTTTGGGGACCTTGATAATGACGGGAGGATTGACGTGGTTGTTTCGGCGATCAACGACAGGCCGGAGATCCTCTACAATGATACGCGCAGCGGGAATCACTGGATTCTTCTGGACATTCAGGGGAAGCGAAGTAATCGGGATGGCATTGGGACGAAGATCAGACTGGTGGGTCAATCTGGACTTGTTCAATACAATCATGTCAGCACATCGGTGGGGTATGCGAGCGCGTCTGACCGCAGAGTTCATTTTGGCTTAGGTCAAGATAACCGGATCGGTGAGATAGAGCTTCAATGGCCGGATGGAAAGGTGCAGATCTTAAAGAACGTGGCTGCGAATCAAATTCTGAAAATCATCGAGGAATGAAGGCGGTCAAAATTATTCGTGCTTCGGAGGCGTGTTTCCTTCGGGAGCGGAGGACTCGGAGTTCGCCGGCGCTTCTCGCGTCAAACCCGCGTACTTTTTGGCAAGGTCAACCTCACCGAGCTCGCTGTACACACGAGAAAGCAAGTAATAGATCTGGCGGTCTTCAACAGAGCCGCCGGCGGGCGATTGAAATCGAAGTGCGTTATTCAAATCTTCGCGTGCCTCCTGATAGTTGCGGAGACGCAGGTTAAGTCGAGCGCGTTCGTAGTAGGCGGCTCTTTTGTCTGGAACGAAATCCACCGCGCGATCCAGGTGCAGCTTCGCTTTGGACAGCTCGTTCTGCCGCAACAAAAAGCTGCCGTAATTGTATTGAAGCGAGTTGTCGAAAAACTCCCCCTGGTTGATTTCAAGCCCCTTTTGAAAGGTCAGGCCTGCGTTTTGGCTGTCGCCCAGACGTTCCAGGTTGAGGGCGAGGTAGTCGTAAGCCCAGGCGTTCAGCGGGTTGATCCCGATGACTTTCTCGAACTGGGCTTTCGCTTCGGAATAACGCTTTTGTTTATACAGAACCATGCCGAGCAAAAAACGCCCGTTAACATTCTCCGGAGCCAGCGTACATGCCTTCTCCACCAGCATCCGCGTCTCGGAGGTCTGACCTTGGGCAAGCAGAATATTTGCTCTGAGCAGCAGGGCCTGGGGGTGATGAGGCCCGAATCTTACGGCCAATTCGGACATCAAATCTGCCTGGTGAAAGTATTCGTCTTTGATTCGTCCTTTTGACAATGACAGGAACAATTCTCCCAGGTGGTAATAGCCCTCCGGGTCACTGGGCGCGGAATTTTTGTACTGCGTGAAGAATTCTTCAGCGGCTGCCGGATTTCTCTGAGCTGCGGCGATCCTTCCCAGCCCCAGGAAAACTTTATGACATCCGGGGTGAGACTGTCTTATCTGCAGAAGAATAAGCTTCGCCTCATCGAGGCCTCCCTGCTCAATCCGCTTTGTCGCCGTCAGAAGCTGCGCTTCGACGCCCCTGCACTGCGGCGCGTCAGGGCCCAGGGTGAGCAGAACTGACAAAACTACCGTGATGAACAATCTCATTCTCCTTTGATTCAGCGGCCCGGTTGCACGGTAGCAGTTCGGCTGGGACCGTGTCAAACGCCGGGGACGAAAACTGTGCTGCCTTTCTTTGTGCCTGCTTGAAGTGTTAAATTAAGCCGTCTGATGCAATTCTGGCATTGGGCAAAGAATTTTCATTTGGAATACCGGAAAACAATTCGAGGTTTCATTCCCTCTGTCGTCGTCTCACTACTCGTGTTCCAATATGTGTGCAGCGACGCTTCGGCCGTCACATCCATCAATCAAAAGAACATTGAACAGGAGCTGGAGGTGTGCAAGCAGTTGATTGCCAAAGGACGGCCGTCCGAGGCAATCTCAAGTCTCAACGATTTGAAACAACGAGCTCCGCGTGATTCGCGGCTGTATTTCTTTTCCGGCATGGCTCTGGCCGAGAAGAAGCAACTGGACCTGGCAGCCGCGGAATTTGAAGAGGCGAAGCGTCTTGGTCCGAACCAACCGGAGTATGCGGTGGCTTCAGCCAACGTGCTTTCACTGCTGGGGCGAACGGTTGAGGCCCGGCGGACATTGAGGCTGTTCGAACAGCGCGGATTTCTGAATCGCTTGGCGACCGACTGGCTGTGGCTGCTGTGCGACGTGTACTACCGGCTGGAAAGGACCAGCGACGCGGCGAAAATTGTCGAGCTTTATGCTCAGCGCAAACCTAACGATCCGAAAATTCCTTTGCGTCGCGGGCAAATCAATATCGTCGAGGGCAACTTCGAACGCGCCGAGGATAATCTGAGGAAGGCCGTTGCGGTGTCGCCCGGTAGCGCCGAAGCTTATTTCGAGCTGGGCAAAGTACTTTGGCTGCGAAGCGAACTGGCCTCTTCCAGAGAGAACTCATTGGCCGCAGTGCGACTGAGTCCGACAAATCCTGAATATCTTTATCAGCTTGGCAAAGTCTGCATGGCATTGAGCCAGTCCGACGAGGCAGTGCAATACCTGGAACGAGCCGAGAGCTCTGGTGCCGACCCGGCCAAGGTATTCCGGGCTTTGGGGGAAGCCTGTGAACAGCGAGGTGACTCGGTAAGAGCCAAAGAATATTTCGAGAAATATCAGCAGATTGTTTCAAGGCGAACGCAACAGGCTGCGCAGGATCAGCAAATATCCAACCTGATCGAGCAGGGTCAAGCCGATCTGGAAAAAGGAAGAATCTCAGAGGCCCGGGCTTCCTTCCAGCGAGTCCTTCAGCTAGCTCCAAACACCTGGCTGGCGCATGCCTATTTGGCCGAGAGCTATCTTTCCGGTGAGCCTGCCGCGCCCCAATCGGCATATCCGCACCTCCTCAAAATGCGTGAGCTCGACCCTGATTCGGCGGAGGGAAACACACTGACGGCCCTCTACTGGTACAAGCAACAGGACCCGAACCAAGCGCGAGTTTACGCTGAGCAGGCGAAGATGAAGAGGCCGGGGCACGCAGAACTGCGAAATCTCTTAGGGAACATTTACTTCGCGCTCGGGCAACCAAACAAGGCTCTTGAAGAGTACGCCATCGCGGTGCGGCTGGCACCGGAGCGCTGGGACTTCAAACAGAATTACATGAGCATCCAGCGTCTGGTCCGGCAAAAATCCAAAGTACAACCGTAAGAACACTCAAAGCCGAATTATCGGTGAGGCGCTCTCAGGCCGGGGTCTCCTGCCAGTGGTACCACTCCTCAAAAAGACTGCACTGGTTCGCTTCGTCGAGCGTTACCTTGAAAATCCCATCGTATTTGACTCGGGTGTTGTTGTCGGTGCGCAGCAGCGTCAACCAGAAGCGGCACACACCGACGGTTTCGGTGGTCCCGAGCATCTCAAAAGTAAACTTCAGTTGTTTCTGATGTTCCACCGCGCCCGCATGATGCCTGGCTACCGCTTTCCTTCCATAACGTGGCTCGTTAAAGGGGCCCCAGCAGTAGACGCATTCTTCGGCAAAAAGCGCACCCACGCCGTCCGCATCTTCGTTTTCGAAGGCCCTGCAATACTGGTCGAACCAGTGTTCAAATCTTGTCGAATTCACTGAAAACCTTGCCTGTCGTCCTTACCGCGGCATTCAAAACGGATTTTTTCGCTAGGCGTGGCCCGTGAGTTATTTTCTTAACGGAAGCCTTACCATGCGTTTTTCCGCAGATGACTGGTGCACCGCCAACGCCACCTCGAGGTCCGCTCGGGCTTCCTCCCCGCTCATTAAAGGAGCGCGGTCCTCCTCAATCGCGCCGATGAAGTCTTGATTCTCGAGCACGCGGCGCAAGGTGGTCCGGCCGTGCTCACCTTCGTGGGCGGCGATGGGCGCACGATAGGAGCGCTCTTCCTGATTGTCCAGACGACGAATGGCCAGCGTCTCATCATCGCGAGCGATGATGGTGGCCTCGGTGCCCATCGCCCCTCTTTCGATGAAGGGATAAGCAAATTGCACGCTCCCGTCGACCACGCCCGTCGCGCCATTTTCAAATTCGATCAGCGAATGCATGGTGACGTCGTAATTCGGCAATCGCGGACTGAAATGCACCTGCGCACATACTGAAACCACGTTTCCACCGATGTAGCGCACCGTATTGATCTCGTGAGTCTGCCACTCCATGATGTAGCCGCCGCTTTTTGTCGGATCCCATCGCCACGGCGGATCGAAGGCGAGATCGGATGACTCGTATCGACGGCTCCACACGCAGGTCGGGGTGCCGATTGCGCCGCTTCCAATCAGCCGCTTCATCTCGCGGTATACAGGATAGAAACGGATCATCTCTCCCACCGCAAGTTTGACTTTGTTTTTTTGCGCGGCTGCCAGGATGACATCGGCATCGTCTAGCTTAAGCGCGATCGGCTTTTCCAGAAATACATGCTTACCGGCATTAAGACAGGCTACCGCGTGATCCCGGTGCAGAAACGGGGGGGTGCAAACCCAAACGACATCGACATGGTCGAACATCTGATGGAAATCGCCGAAGGCGCGTCCGCCAAATTCGCTGGTTATCGCTTCGGCGCGTTCCAGCACCGGGTCGGCTGCCGCTTCGATGCGCGCGCCCTGTATCCGCGCCAGGGCGATGGCGTGCGCCAGGGCTATGCCTCCGGCTCCAAAAAACCCCACTCTTAGCATGATCCTCCGCTATTCTGCTGCGCTTCCGCCCCGGCACATACAGTCGGGCTTGCGAGTGAGACCGAAATTACAGGATCTGTATGCGGCAAGGCATTATGGGTCGTCAAACTGCCCGGCAATCCGCTGTCAGGCGTCCGTAACTCTTCGTGCTTTGAAATACAATATTTTGTCTCAGGAATTCTAAGTGTCCGGAACGCGCCAAGTCAACGAAACTTTAATTTGTAATGTTGACCGCCTTTCGATTTTCCGAAGCCCGGCCTCAGCTTTGTTAACGGTTTGATGTCTCGCTGCTCCTACTCCTTTTGGCGTTGTCTTCTGTACGAAGAATCCCCAGCGACCCTGAGGGAATAATGGGCCCATATCCTTTCAGAAAGTCGTATTTGTTTTACTTGACAAACAAACTGGGCTGTCATATTTAACGCGGCAGATACGTTCCGGTGGTGCCCGTCACAGGTGGGGGTGTCTTTTTGCAACATCAAATTGGTATGGAGGAGCGGTGGCCATCGGGCCCTGTACTTCCAACCGGGCCCACATTATCAAAAAGGGATTTATTCAGGGAAGGAGATACGATGGGACAGGTTTCTTTAACAGACGCACGGAGAGTGATCGCGGCAGCGGAAAAGAAAGCTACTGAAATCGGACAACCAATGAACATTGCCGTGGCCGACGAAGGTGGCAACATTGTGGCTCACGTTCGGATGGACGACGCATGGATTGGCAGTATCGATATTTCCCAGAAGAAAGCTTTCACCTCTCGCGCCTTCGATATCGCCACAAAGGATTTGGCAACCCATTCGCAGTCGGGTGGGCAATTCTTTGGAATCCACGCGTCCAACAGTGGCAAGATTATGATCTTCGCCGGCGGGATTCCCTTGAAGAAAGACGGCAAGGTCGTGGGCGCAATCGGCGTGAGCGGCGGATCCGGTGAACAGGACCACGCCGTGGCAGCCGCGGGTGCTGCCGCGTTCTAGTGTCTCCAGGTTGTGTCACTATGTGTGGAATTATCGGCTATCTTGATAAGTCCGGAAACGTAAACAACCCGGTTGGAGAAATTCTCCTCCCAATGCTCAAGACTCTGTGCAACCACTGCCCTGACTCGGCCGGAGTCGCTGTCTTTGGCAGGTCTCACGCGCCCCGCTTTGTCCTTCAATCAAATTGGGCGAGCGCTGGAACCTGGAGGATAAAGGGAGATCGGTGGCTGAACATCTGCGGCAATTTGTACGTGTGCATGTTTACAACGGTCTATTCCGAAAACCGTGGACCTCTTCCCGATACAACAACTACTTACGTGTGTTGAGGGACTAGGACAAGGTCTCGAATTGGTAAGCGCGGGTGTTCGGTTTATCAGATCTCTTACGAGGGAACTGCAGGCCGAAGGCATCGAATTATTACCCGCAAATCTAAACGAAGCGCTTGATGCCCTGGGTGATGATCCCGTCATAATGAACGCGCTCGGCTCCCTTTATGGCGGCTACTATCTCAAGGTCAAGCGCGAGGAGTGGAATGAGTATCATGACTGGGTCTCTCAGTCGGAAGTCCACCGCAGTTTTTATTGCGGCTACGGCTGTGGAGCGCGAGAAACCTACGCACTCCTGAAGAGCAAATATGAGCTTTTCGTTTGTTGACTGGTCGATTCTAACTGTCTATCTCTTCCTGGTCTTCTACCTCGGAATCCTGGGCAGAAAGTACATCAAGAAGTCCGCTGACTTCCTGGTCGCTAACAGGACTGTGGGCCCGTGCATGGGGACGATATCCCTGTTAGGCGCCGAAATAGGCATTCTGAGTTTCGCCTACTTTGCTGAAATGGGGTTCCTCTATGGCTATACAGCCTTTGTGGCAGGTCTGATTCCGCCGGCAGTCTATTTCTTTTTGGGTAAGACTGGTTTCGTAATCAAAAGATTTTGTGAACTGGAACTGGTCACTGTTCCGCAATATTTCGAGAAAAGATATGGTCGTAATGTGCGTATTTTGACAGGTATCCTTATGGCAGTGGGAGGGGTACTGAACTTCGGTGTGTTTCCAATCATCGAGGCGACTTTCTTGAACATACTCACCGGTATACCGCAGGCCTATATTATTGGCACCATGTCTTTTTTGTTGACGATGGTACTCCTGTACACAGCGCTGGGGGGAATGATCTCCGTGCTGCTGACCTCCTACGTTCAATATATCGTTAAGGTGATGGGGATGATACTTATCTCCCTTTACTGTTTTGACATCGTCGGCTGGAGTCGAATGGTGGAAGCGGTGACGAACCGCATGGGCGAATCAGGCTTCAATCCCTTTAAACATCCCTCTTTTGGTGTGAGTTTCATTCTGTGGCAGGTTCTATCCTGGCTGGCGGCCTTGACGACTTGGGCACCGGTTGTTGCGCGCCTGTTTTCTTCGGAAAACGCAGAGGTCGGTCAGAAGGTTTTTCGCTGGACAGGCTGGCTTTTCCTGGGGCGAAGCATGTTGCCCTTTATTTGGGGGATCGCCGCGCTCGCCTATGTCGGAACTGCCAAGGTGATTGCAATCCAGGCGATGCCATTATTTCTAAAAGATATCCTGCCAACCGGCATAAAAGGACTAATTGTCGCTGCCATGCTGGCTGCTTCTATGTCCACAAACAGCAGTTATCTGCTGGCTTGGAGTTCGGTCATTTCTCAGGATGTTGTCATTCCTTTGATGCGGCGCCCCGTCAGTGCAAAAATGGACCTGATCATAAACCAGATCACGGTTGTTGTGCTGGCAGTATTCATTATCGTCTGGGGGTTATTTTATGTGATACCAGGTGCCACATATTTTTACTTGTTCATGACTGCAAATATCTTTCTGGCAGGGACGTTTTGGGCGCTGGTTGGAGGGCTCTACTGGAGACGGGCCCACAGAATTGGAGCTTACTCTTCTCTGATTTTGGGAGCTAGTTGTACGCTATTTTATTTTTTTATTCCTAATCCTCAGGAATGGAGCAGTTTCATTGGAATGGCAAGTTATGTGCTTGCGTTTGTGGGAATGGTTGCGGGCTCTCTGGTTGGGACAGCCCCGCGTTCACTAATTCACGTGGCAGCCGGGCCACGCGAGAGCTGATCCTCATGCTGGCAGAATACAGCGAGTAGAAATGGCGAGTAATCTGTGGCTGGACTTTTGGAGTGCGACTCTCCTGATAGCGAGTGTCTCCTTTGTCGTCTTGTCAGGCTACATAGTCGGCAAGGGTTACTTTGAATTAAGAGCCATGTTGCGACGGCTGCACAGGAACTAGGGGTTCTTAGGTTTCTATCGGAGCCCCTCTTAACACGATTGTGGTGAAACAAAGAAAGATAGCCTCCTTCGGCAACTCGACGGGAGGGGTATCATGGCCATCAAAGTAGCGGTGCCTGAAGGAAAAGCGGCGCTGACTGAGTTCATCCAGTTCTACGATCAAGTCTATGCCTACCGAGACGCGAGATGGCCGGCAGCGCTGGAAGTCCAGCTGCCAATTCTAATCGGCGATAGCCCGTTTTTGCAGGACCGGGAGATATGCCCTTTTGTCGCATCTGCTGGGAGTAACGTTCTCGCACGCGCAGTTGCAGTGGTGGACGCCCGCTACAATCGTCAGTGGAAAGAGCATCTCGGCCATATTGTCATGTTTGAAGCGATGCCGGATACCGGCAGCGCGACGAAAGTTCTGATAGACACGGCTTGTGACTGGCTCCGCGACAAAGGCGCCAAAGCGGCACGGGCGGGCTTTGGTTTACAGGATTCCCCGTTCGTCATCGATGATTATGAATCGTTGCCGCCTGTTTTCGCGCGACAAAATCCCCACTATTATCACCGACTTCTCAAAGAGGCGAGCTTCGAATCCGAAAAAGGCTGGGTGGACTACAAGATCGAGGTCAAACCCGAATTGGTGGACCGGTGGAAAGACTTTTTGGAGACTGCGAGAAGCGCAGGTTATGAAATCGTGCCGCTGAAAGATCTGTCCGAAAAGCAGCGGTTGCGGGACTTTGCGACCACGTGGAAGGAGACGTTCAAACGCCATTGGGGATTTACTCCGTTCCTTGATGATGAGGTGTCCGTCTTTTTCGAACTGTTCGGGCCGGCGGGCATGTTCGACACATCCGTGATCGCCTACCGCTATGGTGCTCCCGTTGGAGTGCTGTTTGTCGTACCGGAGGTCACGGCAAAGGCTGCTCTCAATCGTGGGCGAGCATTGAAGGATTCCGAGAAGCTCAACACACTTGCAATCGGTGTTCGCGAAAGTGCGCGCGGTCATGGGGTGAACCTGGCAATGACTGCTTACGCGTATCTTGAGATGGCTCGTCGGGGTGCAAAGTATTTGAGTTATACACTGGTCCTTGATGACAATTGGCCTTCGCGGCGTACTGCAGAAAAGCTAGGTGCATTCGTTTGTGCCAACTACATCGTCTACCGCCGGAATTTCCATCGGTGACGATAACAGGTTCTGTCGACCACTGATCGTTGGGAGGATCTTTAATCAGTGACTGTCTCGAAAGCTTCTCTCGAGCACTAGAGAAAGGATATCGCGTTTTTAAGAAAACCGACCTTGCTTATGTGTGGCATCATCATTTCTGGCGATTGTGCGGAAATGGAGGTAACTATAACTGGTCGGCAAAATCTGGGTCTGTAGTCTCGATCTAAAACCTCGTCGTCGCTGGAATAAGCCACCATGAACTTGTCTGAGATCTCCGCAGAAAAATGCATGGAGACCATCCATCATCTCGACTGCATCGGAGCTCGAGTGGCGGGCACCCCTTGCGAGGCGAAAGCTGCAAGGTGGATCGAACAACAGTTTAGAAGACTGAATCTTATCAACATTCATCGGCAGGACTTTCCCTGCTTGAGCTTCGGGCACACCAACTGTCTTGTTTCGATCTTGACTGGAAATCGCTGGAGGCGGATCGCCTCAGAACCAGCGGCCCATTCTCCAGCAACTCCCGTCGGAGGAATCGAAGGGGAATTAATCTTTGTAGAAAAGGTCCCATCTGACGCCCTTGCCTTTCGATCGATGCAGGGCAAAATGCTGTTGATATACGGTTCCGAACTGTTTCAGTTAAAGCGTCTACAGCAGGTGATGGAATCCAAACCAGCAGGAATCTTGTTGGTGGATGATCGTTTTCCCAACGATTGGACCGTCGCTGTAGGCTTTCCCCGCTACTGGGTGAACTTCATCACCTGCCCTGTAGTTAATATTCCTTACATGGTGGGTTGGAGAATCGTGAGCGAGCAGGTAAAAGCAGTACGTCTCAACCTTCAGTCATCTGTCAAACGGGCAAAATCTCAGAATGTCATAGGAGAAATTGCAGGAGACCGATTCCCCGAAAAAGTTATTGTTATTTCGGCACACCACGACACCGTGCCCAACAATCCAGGTGCCGACGACAACGGCTCGGGCATTGCGGTCATGCTCGAATTGGCCCGGACCTTTGCTGCCGTCCGGTCGAGACGCACTCTGCGCTTCATATCTTTTGGGACTGAAGAACAGCTTTCAGAGGGAGCGAAGCACTATGCTTTTGGCGCTGGTGACGTAAGCCAAATACAAATGGCTGTGAATATCGACAGCGTTGGTGCTTGGATGGGTCAAACTCGCATTTACTGTGTGGGGACAAAGGCACTTCGGAAAACCATCGAACAGATCAACAATGAGATGGCTTTCCCGGGACACATAATCTCGGAGGTCTCTCCTTTCAGCGATCACTTTCCCCTGAATTTGCAGGGCGTACCTGGTGTTTGGTACTACCGAACAACCTTCGGATCGGCTCGTCACTATCACCACAGCGTTTTGGAAACCGTCGACGTAGTCTCGCCCTGGGTTTTAGAGAGGACAGTCCGAGCCATCGCGCGCCTCCTTGAAGTCATCGCCAATAGCGAACCGATGCCCTTTCCACGCACCATCCCGGCGGTTCAGAAAAGGGCGCTGAATAAAATGGCCAAACAATGGACAGGCATTAACATGCGTCGGTGAGTGATGAGAGACGACCCAGCATCTCTATTGGCGCGTGGCGCGAGCGATATAGTGACTTACCCAGCTGGGGTACCTGCCGCAGTCAGTAGTCTGCAATATTTGATTGGGTCTGAAAACTTTCCAGTGTACGCCGGCCAGCTCGGTCAAAGTTTAATTTGTAAAAATTGATTGACAGCGTGCCGGCTTTGATCAAAATGAGGCGCTATGCGACGGATTGATCGACGAAGTCTCCTGCAGAATTCTTTTGCGGCAACCGGAATGGCTGCATTTTCGCCGGCACTCAATTCTTTAGGCACAAACAGCCTGCCGGGCGTCGAAGAACAGCGGGTGGGAGTCACAACCGCGCGCGATCGGATGTGGATTTTTACCGTGGAAGCGGGCCTCACAGATGATTACCTCGAGGCTGGAGGTGTGCGCGGCGGGTCTCGTATGACGCCGGCCGAGGGGGCATTTTATCTCAACCTGCCTAACCTCATCTTTGTCCGGGCGGATGGGCGCCCTCCATTGCCGAAATTGCAAGGATGGCGCAGCAAGGCAACCTTTGATCAATATGCGATTTCCTTCCGTCCGCTGCAACGCGTGGTGTGGTCGATTGGCAGCAGCAGCGGCGTGGAGCAGGATGAGCTTCTCTCTGTCCTTAGTGTTGCGGGGCGCTTTCCCAATATTGTAGGCGTCTACCTGGATGATTTTTTTACTCAGGAAGGAAAGGCCATGTTATCGACCGAGAAACTGGCGGCTCTGCGTGAACGGTTAAACGTTCCCGGTAGAAAGCTGGAAGTCTGGTCGACGTTGTACACCCACCAGCTGAACTACCCGTTGGCCTCGTATCTGGAATTGTTTGATGTCACAACCTTATGGACATGGAATTCGGATGAATTGAAAGACCTTGAAGGTAATCTGGAAAAGCTTGAAAAAATTCGCCCGCGAACTCGGAAGGGGCTTGGCTGTTATATGTGGGATTTTCTCAATCACAGGCCGGTGTCAGTGCAGCAAATGGAGCTGCAATGCAAAGCCGGGCTGGAGTGGCTGACCAAGGGAAGGGTGTCCCACATGATATTCCTGGCCAGCTCAATGTGCGATGTCGGCCTGGAAGTCGTCGACTGGACGCGCCAGTGGATCCAACAAGCCGGCAAACAGCGCCTGGGCTGATCTCCCGAGCTTTCATGAATTCGGTTTGGGAAACCACCGCCCTACCGTCCGCCGACAAGGCAGGCGTCTATCTCAGCGCGCGAGGGACACGCGATTCAGAGTTGCCCTCCGACAACATATCCATCGCATTTTCCAGGAATACATTCTGCTTGAGTTTAAGCTTATCCGCTTCCAGCAGGTCTAACTCATCGATCGCTGTCTTCAAGGCCCTGATGACATGATAGACGTTGTAGGTGAGGCGCATCCTTTCTCGCTGAAATTTGATCTCGATTTCGGGATCAGTCCAATCATAGGTATCGCGGGTAAGGAACGTCGAAACCGTATTTTCATCGGAGTACTCTACGCCCGTAATCGCTCCAAACGGCAAGTCCGAGCCGAAAAGGAGACGTTTCCTGAGTTCAGGGCGCGCCAGGGTGAGTCGGTAGACGTTGGGCAATGAAGCAGACGATGTCTCCAAATAGACTGAGGGGGAGTCAAGCACATCGGTTTTAATGAACGCCTCGAACTGATCTTCCTGGTAGTACCTTCCCATGTGCGCAAGGATGATTCTGATGCGCGGATAATTGTGGGCAGTCTGCCTTACCCATTGTTGGCATTCGGGATCGCCCATTCCAATTCTGCCGGTATGCAACATCAGAATCAGGCTCTCGCTGTTCATGAATTCCAATAAGTCCTCCGGTACGAACTCTGCGATACTGGTATGCAGCACGCTGTGAGGAATCGCTTTCCCTACCAGGTCGTAATAAGGTTTCACTCCCACGTACCGGATTCCTGACTTCCGCGCCGATTCATATTCGCGTATGGTTTCCCTGGTATTGTAAGGATTCGAGAGAATGAGTCCCCGGACGCGCCGGTCCTTTTGCGTCAGTTGTGCGACGTATTCATTGGCAAGCTGATAGTTCACCTCCCGCAGGGGAAAAGGAAATGCGAGGAGTCCTGTGATCTTTTTACCGCTGAAAAGTCGCTCGTAGAACGCAAACAACTCCTCAAAGTCAAAGCTGGTGAAGGTGCAGAGGGCCTCCTTGCGTCTCTGAGGGGTGATCGGTCCCATTGCGGCGGCTGGTCCGAGGTGAATGTGCGCATCAAAAATGCGGTTCGGCACCCAATCGCGCAGTTCCTTCTGCCACATCTGAATGTGGTCTTGATAGGGTTTCAGAGTAGTCACGGTTTCCCGATCACCTTGGCCAGTCTCATTCTGGTCAACATCCTCCACTCGGGCTACCACCCAATTTCTCCCTATAAGGTACTCTCGGGGCCGGTGCTTCCATCGGCATCACATTCTTTTGGTGAATAAAAAGATTTGGTGAAAAGTGATATTGTTTCAGCGGAAGTTTCAAATAAAACAAAAGTTGCCATTGGGTCCACTGTGTATCCAGAAGCGATGAGCCGAACTCAATGCTGGTGCCTAGCTAGTTCGTGCTCTCTAGCCTGCCACTTCCGCGAGAGGGCGCCGCGCCGCAAAAAATTGGATTTTTTGGAGCCGTTCATCGTGGAATGTGAATTCTCTCGCTACTTTGCTGACCGGGAAGTGCTGTTCTGGTTTAGCCGGACGGTAATTTGTGATGTCCTTCAGTCAGGCAAAGGCCGGGAAGCCCCGCGCAATGTTTTAAAGTTAGCCTTTTTTTACTTGACAAATAAAGCTCAGTGTTGTACCTATCGCAGCGCTGGATCGTTTCTGAGCCGGTTCTTCCCGTGCGTCCGGTCAAGCGGAGTGTATCACCATGAGTACATCCGGTATGGACCTCGCTTAATTTGACATTTTTCATCCAAGGCCCGTCTGGCGGATTCAGATAAAAGCCCACGATGGTGCACCTTTTCGATAAGTCTTCAGAAAGCTAATGTGTCACCGCGTGCCCAAGAGAATGCCCTCCGTCCATGAGGTGCTCAGCAGAGCCAACCGGAACTTGAAACTTTGGGCGGTCGTCTCTTAAGTGAGTACGAGGAAAAAGCATTGGATTGGCTTTAAGCCTCAAATAGACCCTGACCAACCCGAGGCTTCCGGCCGCCCAAGGAGCTTCTGTTTTGGACCGACACGACTTGCCCAGGGAAACTTTTCTACACGGCGGGGCACATCTGTTTCTGGATCGCGTTGGCGCACAGCAAGGAGCATTATTATGCGAATATACCAGGCGATTTCAATAACCAAGATTTGGCCATACTTGGGCGTGAGCCTTTTACTACTGGGCGGGGAGCTGCCGGCTCAAGCGACCCTTTCGACCTTGCGCGGAACCGCGACTGACCGCTCAGGAGCCATCATCCCAGGAGTCTCGATCACAGCCACTAATTTGGAGAGTCAACTCGGCAGGACGACGTACACAAATGATAACGGAGATTTCGAGATCCCTGATTTGAAAAGAGGCACCTACCGACTTACGGGCACCCTTGCCGGTTTTAGGACTTTTGTGGCTGACAATATCCTTCTAGAGAGCAATCAGACCAGACGGATCGACATCGTGTTGGACGTAGGCGAGATAGCTACCCGGATGACGGTGCGGGCAGATGCGGCGGTTATCAATACTGAAACCGGCGACATCAGTGCCAGCGTGACATCCCAGCAGTATTACAATGTTCCCCTTGTTGCCCATAGGTTTGACCCCAGCCAGACTTTGACCACGATGGCCGGCGTCGTCACACCTGCAGGCGGTACCAGTAATCAATCCTTTAACGGCCAAGTCTCCGCCCAAATCTCGGAAGGTATGGATGGGGTTTGGGATGACGGGACCATCAACCAGATCAACAACATGGATGACGTGCAAGAAGTTAGAGCAGTGACGTCGGTTCCCACTGCTGAATATGCCCGAGCCGGGCACTTCAATCTCGTTTATAAGAGCGGCGGAAATGAATTCCACGGCAGGCTTTATGGCACCAGCCTTAATTCGGCTCTGGGTGCCAGGGATTTCTTCGAACCTAGAAAGAGCAAAATAATAATATCTTCTTTCGGTGTGCAATTGTCCGGCCCAATAATCAAAAATAGGTTATTTTTTTATTCCTCCTGGAATGCCGAACGCGTTCCGCTGCGTGCTTTCCAAAATGCGAATGTGCCAACCGAAAAAATGCGGAGTGGCGATTTTTCGCAATTGCTCGGGCGAGGTATAATAGTCAAAGATCCTCTGACAGGCCTCCCATTCCCAGGCAACGTGATTCCGCTCAATCGGCTTAACCTTGTGCCGCTTAACGTTCAAAAGAGGTACATTCCGAATCCTAATCAGGGTGACGCCGCTGCATTCGTTAATAACTTTGGCTGGTTCCATCCGCGCTTTATCAGAAACGATTATCCGACGCAGACAATAGATTACAAGATTTCGGACAGAAGCACCGTCTCCGGTAGGTTTACGAACCGCTTTAACGCAACTAACCCGGCGGGGAGTTTACCGGACTTCGCATGGACCAGGCGTCGCCATCATAGCGCACTGGCTATTGCTCTCACCCATACTTTCTCGCCAAGCCTGGACAACATGCTTCGCTTTGGGTGGCTCAAGGATTTTTTTGAGGACGGAAAACCGCTTAGGGGTTTTGAACCCTTGAAAGGAGGCACCGTCGCCGCGGATTTAGGGCTGCAGGGTGTTAACCCACAAGGCCTCGATGCACAAGGATTTCCAGTCATGCGTATCGTTGGCTTTGCTCCGTTGCGTATTCAGCCGGGGGGCGTCGGCCAAGATGACCATAACTTGTCTTACGCCGACACGTCTATATGGGCTATCAGTAAACATATCGCAAAGTTTGGTGGCGAACTACGGACGTTCCGGAATTTCAACGGCGGTATCCCCGAAGGTACTTTCGGTGACTTTACATTTGATAGTTCCTTTAGCGGATTCTCTTACGCCGATTTCGTGCTTGGGTTACCCAGGCGAAGCGGAAGGGTCAATCCGGTTGTAAACAGAACCCAGACAGCCTTGGAATTGGGCTTATTTGCGGAAGACACGTTTAAGGCGACCCGCCGGCTCAACCTCTATTATGGTTTGCGTTGGGACTATTTCGGTTCCGCAAGATTTCGGGACGGGAAAATGTACAACTGGGATCCAATTACCGGCAATGTTATCGTCCCGTCGTCGCGACTGAACACAGTAAGCCCCGCTTATCCAAAGAGTATTGACCTTATGACAGGAAGAGTAGTCCCCCATCCCGCCAGGAGAAATTTCCGCCCCCGTGCAGGAGTTGCCTACCGGCTAACTGAAAATATTGTGTTCCGCGGGGCCTACGGTCAGTTCAGCGAGACATTTGGCCGGTACACTCTGAATCAAGGTGGAGGGCCATTTCAAGTCTCCGAGGATTTCTTCAATACTATTATAGGCGGAACTCCGTTGTTCGTGTTTCCCCGCGCTTTTCCAGACGCACCTGGAACCGTGCCCTCCCAGAGTATAGCGGGCTATCCGCTGAAGCTCCGACACGGCGTGATCCATGAGTTCAACGTAAGCATAGAGCGCCAATTCCACGATGTGGGAGTTCGGATTTCCTACATCGGAGCGCGAGCTCGCGGATTGAATTATTTCTTGAACATCAATAAACCGCGGCCAAGTCTAGCTTCCTTTACACCGAGCCGTCGCCCCTTTCCCCAGTTCGTGGACACTTTGGAATTCCGCCACACTGGCGAGACAAACTACAATGCTTTGCAGATTGAAACTCAGCGCAAACTGGGGGAACTTGTCTTTGACGCCCACTGGACATGGGCACGAAATTTATCGAATTTTTTGAATCGTGAGAACCCTTATAGCCCCAATCAATGGACTCCGGATTCCATCACTCCGCGCCATCGAATAGTCATAAATGTTATCTACAACCTCCCATTGGGGCGAGGGCGTCGGTTCCTGGCGAGCGCGCCTGGCGTTGTTGACGAAGTTTTGGGAGGATGGAGCCTTTACTACCTGGCATACCTCCAAACCGGTCAATTCTTTTCGCCTTCCTTTTCGGGTTCGGATCCTTCGAATACCAGCACCTTTGGCGGCCTTCCGGATCGGATTCGCAATGGAAATCTCTCTCCGGGGCAGAGGACTATCGGCCGATGGTTCGACGTAGATGCCTTCGCTCCCCCGCCACCAGGCCGGTTTGGAAACAGTGGTGTGAATATCTTGGAGGGTCCTGGCTACAACGCGCACCACTTGGCGATCACAAAGAGTTTCAAGCTGACCGAGCGCTTGAAATTGGAGTACCAGTTGTCAGTATCAAATCTCTTCAACCATCCTAATTTTTTGGCTCCAAATGCTAACATTTCGTTGCCGGGGCAGGCAGGAAGGATTGTCCGAAGTGTAGGCAGAGATGACTCTCAGAAAGGTGGACCAAGGCAGATGGAGATGAAGCTACGCCTCGAATGGTAGTAGGCCGCGCACTGGCACGGTTGTGCGAGCTTCCCAGTAAATCCTGAAGCAGCAATGGCGAACGCGATTAAATAGTTCGGGGCGCACCGGACTGTCGCCATTGGATCCTAGCGTCCTGATTGACAAACGTGCTGGAATCAGGTCTGTCTTCATTGCTGCAGGAGCTGTATCTTCTTGGCACAGATGGAGGAGATTAAATGAATCGTATCACCCGGCGCGATTTTGCCAAGAGTACATTGACCAGCGCCGCCTCGATCGTATATTCAGCGCAGGCCCGAGGCAAACTCTCTCGTGATCGCCCTAATATTCTCTTTCTGATGACGGACCAGCATCGTGCTGACTGCGTGGGCTCGTACGGGAATAGGGCTATCCATACGCCGAACCTCGACTGGATGGCGAGAGAGGGCGTGCGCTTTAGCCGCGCCTATACCTCGGCACCCAGCTGTCCTCCGACACGAAGCGCGATCCTTACCGGGCTTTCACCTTGGCACCATGGCTTGTTGGGTTATGGACCTATTGCCACACTGCACCGATTCGAGATGCCGCGTGCGCTGAGTGAAGCGGGCTACTACACCATAGCCCTGGGAAAAATGCATTTCAGTTGCCCAGAGCGCAACTACCACGGCTTCCATCAAATGCTGTTGGAAGAGGCGGACCGAGCAGATTCACCAGATTTCCGGAGCGATTATCGATCGTGGTTTTGGTCGGAGGCTCCAAACTTGGATCCTGATGCAACTGGGCTGGGATGGAATGATTATCGATCCAAAGCGTTTGCCCTGCCGGAGCGGCTACACATTGTGCGATGGATCGGCGACACGGCGGTGAGGTTTTTGCGCACGTACAATCGCCCCAAGCCATTCTTTCTGTGGGTCTCCATTGAGCGCCCGCACAGCCCTTATGATCCACCCAAAAGATTCCTTAGACGGTACGCCGATGCGGCCTTACCCAGACCCGTTGTGGCAAAGTGGGCGAAACGCTACAAACAACGCAGTGGCCCGGGCTACGACATCTGGCACGGCGACCTTGGGTCTCAGCAAGTGCTCCAGTCACGTCGAGGATACTATGGGCTTGTCAGCTTTGTTGATGAGCAGTTCGGGCGGATTTTTGAAGTTTTGGATCAGCGCGGTTGGATCGAGGAGACCTTGATTATTCACACTGCGGATCATGGTGATATGCTCGGCGATCATTTCTTGTGGCGCAAATGCCAGCCGTATGAGGCATCGGCGCGGATACCAATGCTGATGCGATGGCCCAAGGGATTGCTCTCGGCCCAACGCAGCCAAGTGGTTACTCAGCCTGTTGAAGCGAGAGATATACTGCCGACATTCCTCGAGGCGGCTTCAGTCGAACCAAAAGCGAAGCTTGACGGGAGAAGCCTGCTCTCTTTGGTGAGAGAAAGGAAAGCGGAATGGCGGCAGTATATCGATCTTGAGCACGATATTTGTTATGCCCCGGAGAATCACTGGAATGCTCTAACAGATGGCCACTTCAAATACATCTTTCACGCACTGAATGGCGAAGAGCAGTTATTCGATTTGCACAGAGACCCTAATGAGCTGAATGACCTCGCTTCTGATCCGGCTTATGGGTCTGGACTTCGCGAGTGGAGGCGACGATTAGTAAATCATCTCGCAGAGCGAGGCGACTCTTTTGTGAGAAATGGGGAACTCGTTCGCAGGCCAAAAAAATTCACATATTCGCCTAACTATCCTGGATGCAAGGGGGATCTGGTCCATGCGAGAAACGACGCTTTTGTCAAATGATCGCTCTTCCCAGGAGTAGGAGCCTGTCCGAGAAATAGCGTGGGTTGTGTTCCGGACCCTGTGCCGACAGATGCAAGGCCGCGCCACGCAGGCATGCTGCTGCGCATTGCCCAGGACTGGTAACGCCGCAGATGCGGCATGCCGACCGGAAGCTGAAGGACGCATCAGGGTGGCGGGGCGATCTCTTGGTTTGCTCGTCGTCCACGATGCGCACCGACATCGCCTCCTCGCGCCTCGACATCTCCCGCAAGCCTCATGTGCGACCCACGCTATTTCTCAGACAGGCTCTCGCCTAGGCAGATTTAACGAGAGGGGTCATATCAACTCTCGACCCCGAATACGTTTAAGTCTTAAACTTACTCAACGGCACCCCCCAACGTCCTTAGGGCGCTCTCATAGCTAGCCCCCCGCTCAATCGTAGGCTTGAAAGTTGCCGCTGGCGTTTCGCTGGGTAATTGATTGCTTTATAAAAGTTCTTCCTAAATGCAGCGTTACTCGCCGGTAATTTTAACTTGACAAAGAAAGGCGGGTGTTTTAAGAAGGAGCGCACCGCCGGCCCAATCGGGGAGGCCAAATCCTGAAGAGCAAGAAAAGATTGTGTTCAGCACATTGGGAAGACTCCACTCGATTCTCAGCCAGCGGAGTGGAACGACACACCGCGGCATGCCAGATGAAGGAGGTTACTATGAGATCGGTAATCGCTCGGTTGAGCTTTCGTTCTCAATCGGCTTCCCAGTTTACGAGTTTCTTACGACTGGTCTTAACCGTTTTACTAGGGCTGGTAATCTGTTACGGTCAAACCGTTACTGGGACTCTCTCCGGGACTGTGTCGGACGCGACCCGGGCTACCGTTCCGGGGGCCACTGTAACGGCGACCAACGTGAATACGGGTATCGAGACGGTAACGACGACCGACCTGAATGGAAATTACATCTTTCCGTCGCTTAACCCTGGTACATACGCCATCACAGTAACGATGCCGGGCTTCAAATCCACGTTAATCTCCAACATTAAGCTGCTGGTTGACCAGAAGGCAAGCGTTGATGCCCAATTGGAAGTCGGCGAGGTCAGCACGAAAATCGAAATCACGGGTACGACGCCGTTGCTACAGAATGCGACTGCCAGTGTTGGAACCGTGATTGGAGAGCAGGAGGTTGTAGCTCTTCCCTTAAACTTACGCCGATACGGAGCGTTGGCTGTGCTTGGTCCGGGCGCGGTCACCAGCATAACCGGCCCCAACCAGACCGGTTCATTCTACGAATCAGCTTTCAGCGAGACAACTTACAATTCAAACGGCGCCCGAAGTGCCAGCAACAACTACCTGATTGACGGGATTGATTCCAGAAACACTTACATCGGGGGCTTTTCGGTTCAGCCGCCTCCGGACGCCGTACAAGAATTCAAGATTCAGACGAACGTTTACGACGCTGCGTTCGGCAAGTCCGCAGGCTCAACCATTAACTTGGTCTTAAAATCTGGCACCAACGATATTCACGGAGTTGTTTACGAGTTTTTGCGCAACGATAAGCTGGATGCGCGGAACTTTTTCGCCACTAACCAGATCGATCCCGTGACCAAGCAGGAAATTCCGGGTTCGGCGCGACCGAAATTTATCCGAAACCAGTTCGGGGTCGGGGTCGGTGGACCTATCCGGAAAGACAAGACTTTCTTTTTTGCAAATTATGAAGGAACGCGCGAGCAGAAGGGCTTGACGCAGACAGCCTTAGTTCCCACGGACGCTCAGAAGGCGGGCGACTTCAGTTCTCTTCTGACAGGACAAACGATTAATCTTTGCGGCGCGGGCGGCCCTTCGAACCTGAACTTTGACAGGGGTCAGCTTTTCCATCCGGCTAGCGAAGGGCTTTTCACCTGTCCGGCCGGCAGCGCATTGGCGGGCTCCACTATTCTGACCGGGGATCCGATTCCCGGAAACAGGATCACAAGCATCGATCCTGTCGCGCAGAAAATGTTGGCATTCTTTCCTTCTCCCAACCGGCCAGGTACACCCAACTTTGTCAATCAGGAACCCCGTATTCGGAACGACAATCAATTTGTAGTGAGAATTGACCATTCTTTAGGGCAGAAGGATCAATTGTCGGGCCGGTATGTATTTGGCCAGAGCCACATTCTTGGCGACCCGACGATCGCAGCGTCAGCACTCCCCGTGTTCGCCAGTAAGGTGGATTACCGAGGCCAGAATGCAGGATTGAGCTGGACGCACACCTTCGGGCCGCGCTTGCTCAATGAAGCGCGTATCGGCTATCAGAGGGAGAGGCCTTTCTTACAGTGTGCAGGCTGTCCCCGTCCGCCCGGAACACTTGCCGGTCTCGGTATCAAAAACCTGCAAGCGATCTCGCCTGCCTTGGAAGGGCTGCCCGCCTTCGTCGTTTCAAACTTTTTGACTCTGGGTGATGCCACACCGACCGGGCTTCCAGGGCAGCACGAAGTCTACCAGGATAAGCTGACCTGGATCCGCGGTCGCCACGTGGTCGCTTTGGGGATTGACATGCAACTCTACCAGATCCTTCGAAAAGTATCGCCCGCCCTGGCGTTCGGACGCATTAGCTTCGACGGTCGATTCTCGTCCCTGGCAGGGAAGATTCCCGGTGTGGGAGGCGTCGCCGGCCTGGCAGACTTCTTGCTCGGTTATCCCGACACGGCACAGCGATTAATTTCCTGGCAGCCCGCTTACTACATAGGCGGGGGCTATTGGAATTTCTATGCCCATGATGATTTCAAGATCAGCCGGAACCTTACCCTGAATATGGGATTGCGGTATGAGTATCGCCGGCCGCCAGAAGAAAAGGGGAGTCAGATGGTGCAGTTCCAACCTTTGGGACCTGCGTTTTCCGGGCCCGGGAATGGAATTTTAGTGAGCTCGGC
>DASXQR010000064.1:0-5018 GCA_036507075.1 Acidobacteriota bacterium
GTTTGAGTTTGCTGCAAAAACACGCTTGTGAAATGGCGGGATTTCTCGATTTGCCCGGCAAAGCGAGGAACCTGAAGAAGTTTGGAAAAAACAGTATCGTCTTCTCCCAAGGTGACCCTGCGAAGAGTGTCCTGTTCATCCAAAAAGGCAATGTGAAGCTTTCGGTGATCAATCAGGCCGGCAAAGTAGCAGTTGTGGCGATTCTGGGACCGGGGGACTTTTTCGGTGAGAGGTGCCTGGGAGTTCAGTCGTCCGTTCGCATGCGCACAGCAACTGCGGAGACAGCAACTTCCGTCCTGGTCATCGAGAAAAACGAAATGATGCGCCTGCTCCATGAACACCAGGCGCTCTCCGCCCGCTTTATCGCTTGCATGCTGGCAAGAAACATCCGGGTCGAGGAGAATTTGATCGAGCAGTTCTTTAGTTCCACCGAGAAGCGTCTGGCAAGCAAGCTACTGCTCCTGGCCCAATTTGGAAAAGGAGGCCAGCCCCAGCAGGTCCTTCCGAAAGTGTCGCCGGAGACGCTGGCGGGAATGATCGGCGTCCCATGCGCGAAAGTCACTCATTTCATGAACAAGTTCAAGAAACTTGGCTTCATTAATGACACAGGCGGCTTGACGGTCAATAGAACCCTTCTCAACGTGGTCCTGCAGGACTGACCACAAGGCCACCCCCTTCGGCCGCCCGTTTCAATCCAGGTTTCGATCTTCCCCTCCATCTGTTCGGTGTGCAATTCAGACCAATGCGGTGAGCCGCACTGAACTGACACGTGAATCCTCGAGGGCTATAAGTACAGAAGGGTCAGGGTTCCATCCGTAAGCCAGGGTGAGAAACGATGACTGGGGAGGAGCAACATGCTTTGGACAATTTTTGTGGTTCTACTTGTCTTGTGGGCACTGGGACTGGTCACTTCCTACACCATGGGTGGGTTCATCCACCTGCTGTTGGTTTTGGCCATCGTTGTGGTCCTGTTCAGGGTCATTCAAGGCCGACGGGCCATCGGCTAGCGGCGGAAGGGAAGAAAATGAAACCCATCACAATGGTCGGAATTCTGCTGGTCGTTCTGGGCGTGCTGGCCCTCGCCTATCAGGGCTTTAATTACAACCGTCAGGAAACCGTAATGAATGTCGGACCGATGCATGTCACGGCAGAAACACATGAGCGGTTTCCCCTTCCTCCGATCCTGGGAGGACTGGCGTTGGCGGGCGGGGTTGTCCTGCTGGTGGTCGGCGCAAAACAAAAAGCCTAGCCGTAGAAAAATGGGGGCCGGTCGAAGGAACTTTCCACCAAACGGCCTCCCTCGATGGAGGGCGCGATGCAAGGCGCCCACCAAAGGTTCGGGAAAGATTGAACGTCAGCATCTTCAGTTCTGACTATGGAGGTCAGTGATGTCACGAAAGTTGACTTTAGCAGTCTGCTTCGTTTTCTTCGCCGCGGTGACTGTGGTTTACGCCGCGAACAAAGAACAGGAACGTCTGGAGAATTGCGGAGTCGTGTTGGGAGAAATCATGGGCACGCCTGAAAACATTCCGCAAGAGCTGCTGGAGAAGGCGGAGTGCGTCATTGTGTTTCCGTCCATGTTGAAATTCGCGATCGGATTCGGCGGCAGCTATGGCCGCGGGGCCATGGTCTGCCGGACGGGAAAGAATTTCAACGGACCGTGGGGCGCGCCGGCCATGTATGCCCTGGAAGGCGGCAGTTTCGGCCTGCAGCTTGGTGGAGAAGCGACCGATCTCGTACTCCTGGTCATGAATCGGAAAGGCATGAACGCGATTCTCGGGAGCAAGGTCAAATTGGGCGCCGATGCTTCCGTCGCGGCAGGCCCCAAGGGTCGTGATGCGCAGGCAGCAACCGATGCGTCCATGCGCGCGGAGATCCTCAGCTATTCCCGTTCGCGCGGACTTTTTGCAGGCGTCTCCATCGCGGGTTCCACGATTCGTCCCGACAACGATGCCAGCGCAAAGGTCTATGGCCGCAAAATCAAAGCCCGGGCCATCGTTATGGGCAAAAACGTCGTCGTTCCTGCCACTGGCCGTCATCTGGTCAGTGTCTTGCAGAAGGGCGCACCGCGGAATGAATCGAAAGTAGCCACGGTTCGATGACCACCGGTCTGAGGGAGCGTGCGAATTCCGCTCCCTCACTTCACCAGCCAAAAGAAAACTGGACGCAGAAACGAAGGCAAGCGTCGATGCAAAAACAACTCATCCTGGTTCTCGGAGCCCTTCTGGGTAGCTGCCTGCCGGCGAGTGGTCAGATGCTCTCGGCCCGGTTGGATCTTGCGCAGAAGCGATCCGCGCCGCGATTTACTCTGCTTGCAGCTTCGTCCGGGGATTGGCCGCTGGCAGCCGTAACGCCGGTGCGTTCGCGCACCGAGAGCTCTGTCCGCCTTCCAGTCGCGTTTGCGGTGGTGGATTACCAGAAACCCAAACTGAAGCGCCCTTCGAGGATGCTTCGAGTGGAGCTGGTTCAAACGCCGTTCATCAGGCAGGGGCGTATTCCGCTGGCCCAACTATGGGGCGGTCGGCTACAACTGAACGGGTTCGCCAGCGAAATGGTGATGAAAAACGTACTGGATGGCCCCTTGAATTCGGTTCATTCGGGGACGATGCAGCCACGTGCGGTCGGGGTTTACGGCGTCAGAATTTCGTTCCGGCTCGGCCGCGCTGCGTCGCTGTAGGGGAGTAGGCATGTGCACGCCGCCATTCGCCAGGTGGAAGATTTGAACAACAAGGAGGTCAACCGAGTATGCCATTAGTTCAAGTATGCATCACGTTGATCGTCGTGGGAGTTCTCCTCTGGCTGGTGAATCGCTTCATCCCGATGCAAGGAACGATTAAGTCGATCTTGAATGCGATCGTGGTAATTGTCGTGGTCCTGTGGCTCCTGGACGTCTTCGGACTGTTTCATTCCATCTCTCGGATCCACGTCGGACGCTAGGCGTCCCGTAGTTAGATCGAACAGATTTCTCAAAGCCGCGGCGCCGATCACGTCGTCCGGCAAAAGGAGCAGAAAATGCTTGGAACTATCTTGATTGTGTTTTTGGTGTTGGCACTCTTCGGAGCGCTACCGAGGTGGTCGCACAGCAGAGATTGGGGTTATTTCCCCTCTGGAGGGCTGGGAATTGTACTCGTCATCGTTCTCATCCTTCTGCTTGCCGGTCGACTTTGAGATTTTGGTGGGCGGTTCATGCGTGGGCGCTGTCTCTGACTAAAGTTCGGAGACACGTCTGTCGTTCCGGCTCTCCCAGCCTTTGGGGATTCAAGTGAAAGGCTAAGCAAGGCTAAATGCCGCAGGTTAAGAATTTCCATGACCAACAGCAATCCAGAATTCGAGAAATCACACCAGAAATTCAGTTCGAAGGAGGAAGAGATGGAAAAGAAAAATTTGAAAGCTCATGGGGCCGGCCGAGCCGGGGGCATCGGTCGAACCCTTCGACAGTCGGTGGCGTTGTTGGTGGCGTTTTCTTTTGCTCTGGCGCCGGTGGCTTGGGCTGACCGCACCGCACTCAAGCCGGGCTGGAACCTGTTTTCTGCGCAGCAAGATGTCGAGGTGGGGCAGCAAGTCTCGCGCGATGCGGAGCGGCAACTGCCCATGCTCAACGATGCGCGCGTAGATAATTATGTAAATAACCTGGGTCGTAGGCTCGCCGCTTTTGCGCCAGGGGAGAAATATCCCTATCAATTCAAGGTCGTGAATGACCGCACCATTAATGCGTTTGCGCTGCCCGGCGGCCCGGTTTATATCAACCGCGGCGTGATTGAAGCCGCTGACGATGAAGCGCAGCTCGCAGGCGTCATCGCGCACGAAACCTCGCACGTGGCCCTGCGCCACGGAACCAATCAAGCATCCAAGGCTTATGTGGCTCAGGTGCCGCTGGCGCTTTTGGGCGGCATGCTCGGCAGTAATTCCGCCGGTGCCGTCCTGGCACAATTGGGTGCGGGTTTTGCCATAAACTCCCTGCTCCTAAAATATTCGCGCACGGCCGAAAGCCAGGCCGACATGATGGGAACCCAGATCCTATTCGATTCGAATTACGACCCGCGCGCGATGGGGCAGTTCTTCGAGAAGATCCAGGCCGACCAGACGGGCCGCACGGTGGAGTTTTTCTCGAACCACCCCAGTCCGGACAACCGCATGGAGAGTGTGAGCCAGGAAGTGGATAGGCTCGGCGGGCCGCAGCGCGGTTTCACGTCGGACTCTCGAGAGTTCCAGGATATCAAGCGCTACGTTTTGTCGCTCCCGGCGCCACCGGCCAGAGGCACCCAGCAAGCGTGGCACGAAGACCGTGACCGCAATGATCGCCACCGCAGCGGTACCCTGGAACTTCGGATCCTGTCCGCGAGCTACGGCGCCAATGACCGATTCATTGACGTCCGCGAGCGGATGCAGTCTCGCGTTCAAGACAATCGGTTGGACCTCCAGGTGAACAACTCGTCGATGGGCGGCGACCCTATCGGCCAGTCAAAGACGTTGCAAATGCGGTATCGATGGGGCAACCGAGACTACGACGTAACCATCCGGGAGAATCAGCGGCTTTCCATTCCCACCGAGCAGCAAATCAGCGACGCCAACGGAGGGTACCACTCGCGGGGCTTGCGGATTGTGTCCGCGGTCTACGGCGCCAACAATCAACTCAACGACGTCCGTCAACTGCTACAGTCGCGCGTGCAAAACGACCGTTTGAATCAGTTGGTGAACAACTCGAGCATGGGCGGCGATCCCAGCAGAGGGTACGCGAAAACGCTGCGCATCCGGTATGAATGGGACAACAAATCCTACAGCGCAGTTGCGCGGGAGAACCAGAGAATTCTCATTCCCACCGACCAGCAGGTGAGCGACACCAACGAGGGAAACAATTCGATTGCCTTGCGGATCGTGACGGCAAGCTATGGCTCCAACAGCCGGTCCAACGATGTGCGTGAACTGCTGCAGTCGCGCGTGCAAAACGACCGTTTGAATCAGTTAGTGAACAGCTCGACCATGGGCGGCGATCCCAGCAGAGGGTACGCGAAGTCGCT
>DASXQR010000065.1:0-21080 GCA_036507075.1 Acidobacteriota bacterium
TCGCACTCCATCTGCAAAGAAGTATTGGCTATTGCAAAACGCAAACGCTAAAAATTGCGGTCCATCATCTGATGCGTGCTATCGGATAAATAATAAACATGTTTGCTCTGCCTCGGATGTTCAGTTTCTCGACAACAATTATCGGGAAGAGCATTTCGAGCAAACTGGCATTTAAGCGACTTCATCGTCTTCGTCCGAGCATAACCCCTCATGCTGGGAAGAGAGATGCTCTTAGGCACTAAAAGTCGCCTGAAGCTCGCTGTACTGAATCTGACAAGCAGTGCCAGCGCACGGCGGTAGAGGCGGTAATGAGGAATTGAGAACGCCTGCATCTTGGAGCCTTTGTTCGTGGCTTCGTGCCTTCGTGGCAGCTCGTGGGCCTGGGCGTCAGATTGACGCCAGTTTCGCGGATTTGATTTTTCTCAGGATTTCACCGTCGGGATGGTTCTTGTAGAAAGGGTCGAGTGGAAAACAGCCCGAAACCAGGCCGTTGCGAGGGCCCGTGGTGCAGTCGCTGAAGGTGCGGCACAGGGATTTTGTCTGCAGCGGTCGTCCCGCCAGCACGTCGGCTGCCAGTCGCGGATACGATAAGATCAGGCGTCCCAGGCCCACGAAGTCCGTGTAGCCTTTTCTCACATTGTGCTGCGCGACATGGGGTATCCATTCCTGCAGGTAGGAGTATCCCGATCCCACAAACACCAAATCAGGAAAAACCTGCTTGAGCCGGCGAGTCACGTCGATGTGGCGTGCCACTCCGGCCAGTGGATCTTCGGGCGGATGGTAGCCGTCCGACGGAGGGAACAGCGCCGGCCGCTGGATGTGCGGGTTGTAATAAGGACTGCCGGCCGTAATGCAGACCCAACGAATCTTCAACTCCTGCAGCAGCTTCAAAAACGCGATCGCTTCATCCAGCTTTAGATGCAGCGGGTCCGCAGGGTCCGCGCCAAAGGCGTAGCGATAGGGAGTGGAAAACGCTTCGGGAACTCCTGTGCCATCCTTTCCGCCGGCGAAAGGCACAATATCAAACGCGCTCAGACGGACAGCGATGTCCAGCGCTGGAGCGCGGGCTCGAATGCCTGCCACAATTTCGCGCAGAAAACGGGTGCGGTGTTCAAAACTCCCGCCAAACATCCCGTCGCGATCCACCGCGCTCAGGAACTCATGGCCCAGGTAGCCGTGGCAGTGCTTGATATCGACAAATTGAAATCCGACGTCATAGGCATGGCCGGCGCAACGGATGAAATCGTCAATCAATCGGGAAATTTCTGAATCGCTCAGGCAAGGATAATCAGGTGGTATGCCAAACCGCCGATCAAGGATAGGGTGGTGATAGAGAATTTTCGGCTCCAGCTTCTTCTTGTCTGTAGGACGGCAGAAGCGACCGGAGTGGGTCAATTGCAGTCCGACAAACAGATCCGCGGTATCTCCAAAGTTCCGGGCATGTTCTTCAACCAGGACAGTGCGCAGCGACGCCAGATCAGATTTGTTTTCGTTCCGGAACACCAGCTGGTTGGGGTTGGCTCTTCCTTCCGTGCACACGGCCACCGCCTCGCCGCCCCAGATCAGTTTTGCTCCACTTTCGCCGAACCGCCGCCAGCGCCGCGATGTCAGCTCGCTCGGCTTGCCGTCGCTGGTCCCGTCCCAGCCTTCCATGGGAAGCACGCAAAAACGGTTCCCGATCCGAGCGGGACGCCGCGATGGCGTCCGTTCCGGCGGTCCCGCGGCGCCATTCCGCCGCGTCTGTGCAGGCCGGGCAGGCAACGCCTGCGGGTCGATGACAAATGGCTGCGCCAGGGGGGCCAGGGGCCCGCTTTCGACTTTGTCATCGAATTCGAGAGACAGCGAAAGTGATCTTATATAATCACGAAACGCATCGGCAGACTTGAAAGACGCGATTCGCGGATACCGGCTTGACTGCGTCATGTTAAAGCAAGCTGCTCAAGACGGTCGGCCAGATGGCGCAGCGCTTCACGATCTGTTTTTGGGCGTGCCGGACAATCCGGGTGGGGGTTGTCGCAGGCAATCAGGCCGCGAAGCTTGAGAAACTGGGCAGCACTGTGACGGTAGGCGGGAACCGGCGGGCGGAAGGCATAGGAACCGATTGCCTGCAGCACGTCGTTGATGGCAAAAAAATTAGAATCACCCTGATGCCAGCATCGATCGCGACGCGCGAAAAAGTCGGGAGCGAAACTGGCCAGGCCGAGCAGGTAATCACTGCCGTACATGACCATGTCGATTGCCAGGTCGTTTCCGGTGTAGATCTTGAAATCGGGACGGATGCGATCCCTGATTTCCAGGCGCGCCCATTCCAGCCGCCGGTTCAGCGAAGAGTGCTTTATCCCCTGAATCTGCGGAATTTCCATTATTTCCTGCGCCAGTTCCAGAGGATAAATCTGCCCAAAGGAGGCAAACATTTCTCCCAGCTCAAATGCCAGCAGGGCATCGGTGTGACGCGCGACAGTGCGATACACATCGGCAATCTGTGCAGAAGTCATCTGCTTGAGAGCCGCACACTGGAAAAGAATAGGCAACCCGCCGAAAGATCGAACCAATTCCACCTGGCGGGCATAGGCAGGAATTACGTCGCTGTCTTCGATTGCAATAAAGGCGCCGGCGATAAAACGGCTTTTGCCTGCCACGTCCCTGGTGATGCGCAATATCTCGATTTGCTGTTCGCCGCTGATCAGATTGACGTACCCGGTATCCATGTTTACGGCGGGCGCGAGGCCGCTTTTGAGCGTGAATTTCAACAGATTGGCAAAGCTGTCAAAGTCGGGCCGGCCGTCGGGCAGAAACGGAAGCAGCACGGCAGCGATGCCCTCTATCTTGCGGTAAGGGACAACTCTGCCGAGGACTTCTTCGACCCCGAGTTGCCGGGAAGGGGATACGGGATCTTGTACGCTCACTGTGCCGCTCCTTTTGCTCTTTGCTTTGTTCATCCGACGCAGTCTACAGAAGCTGCCTCTCGCGTCTCATAGACCCGGGTCCGGCAAAATCGTTCAATTTAGGGTTTTTCCGCCTCAGTCCGAAATGCCTGTCGACGGAGAGCTGGAAAACGTTTTCCAGTTTGAGAACATTAGCATGGGCTCGTTTGCCGCTGCAACACGTTTTTGGATGCGTGGCCCGGCCATGCGCCGGTTTGTCGTGTCTTCTGGTCTTGGCCAAACCGATCGCCTTTTGAACCGCGGATGGACCGAAGAAGTTCAATCTTCTGTAATCGTGATTCAATAAATTGTATAGGGCCTTCTTTGAAGGATGCATCGGGTGCATTTCACGCTTACCTTGCACCAGAATGTCTGTCCGGCGAGCGTCGGTCTAACTGGTGCAAACTGAGCTTTTTTGGTTTAAGAGCAATTAGTTACAACTTATGCCGCTCAGGCCTGATTCAGGGCTCGACTTCCTCGTGCAGAGTGACCGGAAGGGATTTGACTCACCGCTCGCAGTGGGCATGCGAATTGCGTGTTTATCTCGGAGTGACTTCAGCACTTTTCACCAGGGCGGTTAGTCCCTGAGTTTGGATATTTCCATGCGTAGAGACGCGGCATGCCGCGTCTGAGTTGGACGCGACATGTCGCGTCCAAAGCGCCGCAAGGCGGCGCGGGCGCGATTTATCGCACCCGACTCGGACGCGACGTGTCGCGTCTCTACGGCATAATGGTCCAGAATCGAGCGACAGTTAGTATCATCCGCTACGGGTGTGAGTTTCTTTCGCTTTGAAACTTTGGGGGGCAACTTATATGAGACTGCAAAATGGTTTGTGTTCGGTTTTGGCGATCGTGTTGGCGGCCGCTGGCCCTGGCGCAGGTCTGCTTTATGGGCAAGCAGTAAAAGCGAGTCTGGTCGGAGCGGTCACCGATGCCACTGGCGCCATCGTGCCCGGTGCGGATGTGACCATCACGGAAACTAAAACCCGCTACTCACGATCGACTGTAACCAACGACAGTGGCAACTATGTCTTCGGGAACCTGGATCCCGGAGTTTACAAAGTGGAGGTTCAGTTGCCCGGGTTTAAAAAGGGCGTTCGCGACAACGTGGACGTGCTCGTCAACACTACGGTTCGCGTGGATCTGCAATTGCAGACCGGCGAGATCTCCCAGTCCGTGGAAGTCATTGGCACTACACCTATGCTGCAGACCGACCGCGCCGACGTGGGACGGAAGTTCGAAGTAGCGCAGATCGAAAACATGCCACTCGGGACAAACCGGAATTTTCAGGGATTGATGAATGGAATGCCGGGGGCTGTCCGAGGCCACCGCGAGCATTCGGAATTCTTCAACCCGCAGGACAGCCTGCGCTCGGAAGTAAACGGCCAGTCCGGTCTTGCCAACAACGTGCAGATTGAAGGAGTCGATAACAATCATCGCACCGGACTCCTGACTGCGCTCATTCCTCCGATTGAAGCGCTTCAGACCATAGATATCACCACCAGCAACTACGAGGCGGAGTTAGGACGTGCCGCCGGCGCGGTCGTCAACGTGGCGCTCAGGTCTGGAACAAACAGTTTTCATGGCAGTTTGTATGAGTTCAACCGGGTCAGCAAGCTATCCGCTCGAAACTACTTCGCGTCGGCCAAGGCGCCCACTGTTTCCAACTTATTCGGCGGCACCATCGGCGGGCCGATCAAGAAAGACAAAACGTTTTTCTTCTTTGATTTTCAGGGAATTCGGGATCGCCGCGGCGATGTCACTATAGTGACCATCCCAACGATGGAGTTTCGCCGGGGTGATCTGAGTACATCTCCGACCACTATCTACGATCCTGCTACCGGCACGCCAGACGGGAAGAGCCGCACAGCTTTTCCGGGCAACATAATTCCAGACAAGAGAATCAGCCCTGTTACAAAAAAAATCCTGGCGCTGTTGCCGCCACCTAACCGTCCCGGTATCACCAACAATTTTGAAAAAGCGACCGTGCGCAGGAAAGATTCCAATTCGTTCGACGCGAAGATTGACCACAAGTTCTCGGAGAATAACACAATTGCTATTCGTTACAGCTTTCAGCGACCAGTGACTTTCGACCCCGGCCTCTATAGCGATATCGTCGGCGGCCCCAAGGCGGGCGGTTTCGCCGCCAACGGAGTCCAGCGCGCCCAGAATGGAGCCGCGAACTACACGCACATCTTCAATCCCGGTTTCATTACAGAAATTCGTTTTGGTGTGATGCGGTATCGCAATGATGCGAAAAATCTGGATGCGGGAAAACTGACAGCTAACGAACTTGGCATTCCCGGGGTAAATCTGGATGAATTCACCAGCGGCATACCAGGCGTCAACATCACCGGCTACAGTGGCCCGGTGGTCGGCTTTTCGGCCAGCCTTCCCTGGGTTCGGGCAGAAACCAATTTTGATCTGGTGAGCAACTGGACACGCATTTTCGGCAATCACACCTTAAAATGGGGAGCCGACGTACGCCGCAATCGTGATGACCTGCTTCAAACACAAAGTTTCAGCCCGCGCGGTCTATTTAACTTCACGGCGGGCCCGACGGCCCTGAACGGCGGCCCTGCGAGCGGATTTGCGAATGCCTTCGCCAGTTTTCTTCTCGATTTACCGAATAGCTTTGGACGTGACCTGCCGGGAATCTTCCCTACGTTTCGACAGACGCAGCTCTTTACGTACGTTCAGGACAAGTGGGTAGTAACACCGAAGCTAACGATGGACATTGGCATGCGTCATGAGATCTATGGCCCTGCCACGCCCGCTGTACGCGGGGGTTTCTCCAACTACAATCCCACGACGAACAGTCTGGAACTGGCGGGTTTGGGAAGCATCCCCATGGACGCCGGAGTGAATGTGGACTGGCTTAACTTCGCACCGCGATTTGGCCTGGCTTACCGCGCCAGCGAGAAAACGGTGATTCGTGCCGGTTTTGGAATTTCCATCGATCCCTCGTATCCAGACGATAAGTGGGCCTACAATTACCCCGTCAAGCAGAATAACTCTTTTGATCCGGTGAATTCGTTCAGTTGGCCCGGATCTATGGCCACCGGCTTTGGGCCGCCGTTGCCGGTGCAGCTACCGAGCAACGGCATCATTCCCAATGCTCCCGCGCAGTTTTACCTTGTGCTGCCGCGCCCGCTGCGCCAGGGATATGTGCAATCCTGGAACGTCACAGTGCAGCGCGCTTTGCCCTGGAAACTTACATTTGAGGCAGGCTACGTCGGGAACCACGGAGTGGGGAATCTCGCCCAGCAGGACATTAACGCGAGCCGGGTTCCCGGGTCGGGAGCTGCCGGGCGGCCGCTTAATCAGCTTTTTGGCCGGCTTGCGGAAACAAGGACTTGGACACCCTTGGGGACGAATTACAATTCGCTGCAGGTCAAATTTGATCGGCGCTTCTCAGATGGTTTTCTTCTGACAACCGCTTATACGTATGGGAAGGGCATCAACTACGTCGATGACAATGGCGGTTTGTTCATTCCCATTAATTTCCGCGCGAACCGCGGACGGAGTAACTTTGACCGGGAGCACTCCTATGTGCAGAGCTTCTTATATGAGCTCCCGTTCGGGCCGGGGCACCGATGGGTGCAGTCTGGTCCGGGAAAGTGGATCGTGGGTGGCTGGCAAATCAGCGGCGTTTTCTCCGCCTATTCGGGCCTTCCTCTGGACATCACTATCAGTAACACTACTCTCAACGCTCCCGGCAACAATAATCGTCCAAATATGAGTGGGAACCCGGAGATCACGGGAAATATCGGGGTGGGTCAAAAATACTTTGACGTCACCAAGTTCTCCCAGCCACCGGCCAACACTTTCGGGAACGTGGGAAGGAGAATTCTTCACGGGCCGAACCTGGTGAACCTGGATGCCGCAGTTTTCAAGAAATTCCCAGTCACCGAGAGGATTGCCGGGGAGTTTCGCGTCGAGTCCTTCAATGTAAGCAATACCCCGCATTTCAACAATCCGAGCGGGAATTTCAGCGGCACAAGCTTTGGCGAGGTTACCGGCGCTGCCGCAGATCAGAGGCAGTTCCAGTTCAGTCTGAAGTTTGTTTTCTGAGGACACGAATTACAGACACGAATTACAGACACGAATTACACGAATTGACACGAAAATGGATGCAGTCTCGAAGGATGAGCTCCGTGCCAGGGGTCAGTTAACCTGAGTAGCGTTGCTCATCTCTCGACCTCGCTAAGTTGTCGAGCAAGCTCAATCCTTTCGCGCCTTCGCGGTTCCAGCCTTTTCCCATCTGGTAAACGTTTTCTATTCCCTTGTCTGCGTCTTTCGACTATATTGATGAACCGGATAATTTTGAGTTACCCTGAGTTGCAGGGAAAGTCACTCTCTTCGAAATGCCACTGAACAGGCGACAATTCTTCTCGCTTCCGCGCCGCGCCCGGCGGCGTCAAGGCTACTGGCTCCATGTATATCGCACGGCCATGGCCTGCCGGTTTGAGATCACCCTGCCTCTTGCAGAGACCGCCGCTGTGCAGTGCGCGCGCGACGCGCTCGATAAGATTGACGCGCTGGAAGCAAGACTGACTGTCTATCGCAGTGACAGCGAAATCGCTTTGATCAATGACAAGGCCGCCTGGCAGCCTGTTTGCCTGGCGCAGGATTTATTACAGTTGATCCTGCTATGCCGCCGCATCCATATGGAGACGGATGGCGCATTCGACATTACCACAGGCCCTCTGATCCGCAGTTGGGGTTTCCTGACACGCCAGGGGCGCCTCCCGTCGCGGGAAGAACTGGAATCGGCGCGCGGCCGCGTCGGTATGGGCCGCGTTCTGCTGGACCCAGACAACTCGACAATTCAGTTTCAAGACCCGGGAATGGAGTTGAACCTGGGGAGCATTGGAAAGGGATACGCGCTGGATCGCGTTGCTCCCGAACTGAGACGCGATACGCGCGGCGCGCTTCTCAGCGCGGGAAGCAGCAGCGTGCTTGCCGTCGGGAATCCTGGAGGATCGCAAGGCTGGCGGGTCGGCGTGCGCCATCCATACCTGAAGCAGCGACGCATCGCCCACCTCTGGCTCCGTGATTGCGCCATGTCGACCAGCGGAAGCGGGGAGCAGTTTTTCGAGCACGAAGGGAAGCGCTACGGCCACATTCTGGACCCGCGCAGCGGGCAACCGGCCCAGGGAGTTGCCGGAGTCACCGTAGTTGCGCGCTCGGCTGCGCTCGCGGAAGCGCTTTCTACCGCGTTTTACGTAGGAGGAGTCCAACTAGCCGGACAATACTGTGCTCGCCATCCCGACGTTGTCGCCTTGATGCTGATGGAACAGGACTGGAACACGCCGCTTCTGTTTGGCGCGAGCAATAAGTGCGATGTGGAGATTCTCGATGGACAAAAGTAGCCGCCATCCTTTGTCATCGCTGCAGCAGACCGCGCTGATCCTTCTGCGGACACTGATCGGATGGCACTTCCTGTATGAGGGCTATTACAAAATCGTACAACCGGCTTGGAGCTTGTCCGGGCAGCCGCTCCCACGGTGGTCTTCGGTCGGATATTTGAGGGCCGCGTCCGGTCCGCTGGGGGGTTTGCTGCGAAAAATGGCGGAATCGGGCTGGACGCCGATCATGGACCGCGTCGTGGAAACAGCGCTGCTGGTGATTGGTCTATCCCTGATTTTGGGATTTTTTACGCAACTGGGTTGCTATGGGGCGCTCGCTCTGCTTGCCCTGTTTTACATCTTGTCCGTTCCCGTTCAAGGTACGCCGCAGCCGGGAACGGAAGGAACCTATCTGCTGGTGAATAAAAACCTGGTGGAATTGGCCGCTGTGCTGGTCCTGCTGGCCTTTCGAACCGGTGAAATCGCAGGCCTGGATCTGCTTCGCCGTGGTTCCAATCGCGCTGCATCGCCGGCGGTTTAGGTCATCAGTGATTGGTGGTCGTTGGTGGTGCGGTCATGCTGTGTGAAGGTTCAGGAGCTTGGTGCCTTGGTGGTAAAAAAAGAATTGAACCACGAAGACACCAAGCCTGGTTTGGCAACTTGTGCGGTTGATCCGGGGGCCCTGATAGGTAACGCGAAAACGATAGTAGAATAGAAACTAAATCTGATTAAGGAACGAAACACGATGAATCTTACTCCCGAACAGAAAACTTTGGGCCGAAGAAACTTCATGAAAGCCTTGGCCGGGACGCCGGCTCTGGCTGCTTTGGGTGCGGCCGCCGCGGTGCGCGGTCCGGTGAGAGGGGGTCCGGTAAAGGCCGCGCTCATTGGCCCGGGCGGTGAAGGGAAAGTGCTGCTTGGACAGTGTCGCAGGGAGTTCATCGATATCAGGGCCCTGTGCGACATCAATCCAAAACATCTCCAGCAAGGCTCCGATCTGCTGGTTAAGGCGGGCTACGCGAAGCCTCGCGGCTATGAAGACTGGCGCGAGATGATTCAAAAAGAAGACCTGGAAGCGGTGTTGATCGCCGTGCCGCTTTGGGCGCACAAAGAAATCACGGTGGGATGCCTGGATGCAGGCAAGCACGTGCTTTGCGAGAAGTTAATGGCGTGGGACATTCCCAGTTGTTACCAGATGCTGGAGGCTTCGCAGAAAAACCATCGTCTGCTTGAGATCGGATATCAGCGTTTCTACAACCCGTTGTACCAGGCCGCTTACGAAAATATCATCAAGAAAAATGTGCTCGGCGACATGTACTATGCCCGCCTGGTGTGGCACAGAAATGGCAATTGGCGGCGCGACGAACAGCCGCCGCATGCCGGATACAATCCCGACAAGTGGGGATATCCGGACTGGGAGCATCTTGTAAACTGGCGCCTGTATCGCAAATACGCCGGAGGGTTGATGGCCGAGTTGGGAAGCCACCAGGTGGCTGTTGTCAATTGGTTCTTCGACGCTCAGCCGACTTCCGTTTACGCCTCGGGTGGAATATACGAGTATAAGGATGGACGGGAAGTGAATGATCACATTTATGTCACCTACGAGTACCCCGGAGGACGGACAGCAACCTTTACGTCGATTCAGTCCAATAAATTCGACAATTATTACGAGCAATACATGGGGACCAAAGGGACCCTGATTCTCTCGGGCGAAGCCGAGGCCTACCTGTTCAGCGAAGGTGAAGAGTCCGCCAAACCGACCAGCATGGAGCTGACCAAGCAGACTTCCGCGCCGGTCCTCGATGCATCGGCAAGCCGCGTAGCCGACGCCGCCGGAGGCCGAACCGTGAGCGATGGAACAGGCGAAAAGCTGGACCGGCTGATATCGTATCGGGAAGAGATTGCCGGATTGTGTTCGGCCATTCGAACCGGTGCCGCCTTGCGCTGCGGCCCTGAAAGAGCGGTCAAGTCGGCGACTGCCTGCCTCAAGGCAAATGAGTCGGCAGACAAACGTTTGCGCCTGGATCTGTCTTACACGACGGAACCAAGACCGTAGAAGTTGCGGGTTACGGGTTTCGAATTGTAAAGCCGCAAAGCGGGTGACAAGAATTGTAGCCGGGGTGCGTAAGCCTCCGGAAAGCCGGATTCAGTTATCAAAGCTGCGCAGCGGCGCCAGAATCCAGGCTGCCAATGATCCTTTAAATTGCCAAACATGTATTCATCCAAAATGTCTCGTCGTCGATTTGTGGCCGGCGCCGGAGTGCTTTCCGCTGCCCTGCCGCTGCGGATTATGGCCAATCGTTCTCCCTTCCGGCTTTCAATCATCACCGATGAAATCTCCCAGGATTTCGCCCATGCCCTTGAAGTGGCATCCAAGGAATTTGGCTGCAGTTGGGTGGAGCTTCGAGGCATGTGGGACAAGAACCTGATGAGGCTTGACGACAAAGAAGTGGAGGAAGTCGGAAAGATTATAGAAAAATTCCAGATGCAGGTATCCTGCATCGCCTCTCCACTCTTTAAGGTCGACTGGCCGGGCGCGCCGGTTTCAAAGTTCAGCCCCCGGCGCGACCAGTTCAATGCCGACTTTACATTTGACCAGCAGGACGAGGTGCTGCAACGCTGCATCCGGCTGGCGAAGGTCTTCAAAACCGACCGGGTTCGCTGCTTTGATTTCTGGCGTCTGGACGATCCAGCGCCTTATCGTGCCGCCATGGACGACAGGCTGCGCCGGGCGGCTGATCGTGCTTTTAAACAGGGAATCGCGCTCGTTCTGGAAAATGAGACTGCCTGCAATAGCGCCACCAGCGCGGAGGCAGTCCGCACGTTGAAGGCTGTCAATGCTAACGGCCTGATGCTGAACTGGGATCCGGGTAATGCCGCCTCGCGGGGTGAGACGCCCTTTCCGGACGGTTACAAATTGCTGCCGAAAAAGCGGCTTGGCCACTTGCACTGCAAGGACGTCATCCGCAATAACAGCCCGGAAGGTTATGACTGGGCAGCAGTAGGCAGGGGCGTGATTGATTACGTTGGGCTGTTCCGCGCCCTGAAAAAGGACGGCTATCGGCGCGCTGTTTCTCTGGAAACCCACTGGCGGGGAGCGGGGACGGCGGAAGCATCGTCGCGCGAAAGTATGGCAGGGCTGAAGGGAAAATTGCGCCAGGCAGGCGCACTCTAAGCAGAATGCGGAAGGCAGAAAGCGGAAAGCGGAATGCGGAATGCGGAATGCGGAATAAAGCTGTTCGTTGTCAGTTGTCCGTGGTCAGTTGGTCTAGTTTTTATCAGGGTTCGAACTGCCCTACCCAACAGTAGAGTCTTGCAGATCTGACCACTGACCACTGACCACTGACCACTGACAACGGACCACTGACAACGGACCATTGACAACGGACCACTGACAACGGACCACTGACAACGGACCACTGACAACGACAAAAAGGAGGTCAAACATGTCAAATTCGCGTCGGAATTTCATTAGAACCATGGCCGCCGGTGCTGCCGGAATGGCCGTTACGTCGCGTGCTTCCAGTTACGCTCGAATCGTCGGAGCCAATGATCGCGTGCGTGTGGGAATTGTTGGGTTCTCGGACAGGTTTCGGTCCGCGCTGTTGCCCGCCTTTCTGACTCATGCCGGCTCCTTGAACTTTGAATTCGTCGCCGTGTCGGATATCTGGAGCCGCCGGCGAAACGAAGCGGTTGACGCCGTGGAGAAGCGCACCGGGAAAAAAATTGCCACTGCGCGAAACAACGACGAACTGTACGACCGCAAGGACATCGACGCGGTCATCGTGGCGACGGCGGACTTCCAGCACGCGCGCCACGCAGTGGAAGCCGTGCGGGCTGGATGCGATGCCTACGTGGAGAAGCCGCTGGCAAATACGATGGAGGATGCGCGCCTGGTTTTGAAGGCTGTGGAAGACACCAGGAAGATCGTGCAGATCGGAACCCAGCGCCGCAGCACGCCCAATTATATTCAGGCTGCCGAGTACCTTCGCTCCGGCAAGTTCGGCGATATCAATGCAGTCGAAATGACCTGGAATGTGAACCAGCCCGGTCGCTGGCGCCGTCCAAAACTGGTGGCCGAGATCCGAAAAGAAGATACCGACTGGAACCGTTACCTGATGAATCGCCCCAAAGAAGAATGGGACCCGCGCAAGTATCTCGAGTTTCGCTTGTTCTGGCCTTACTCATCCGGCATTCCCGATCAATGGCTGGTGCATCAGATTGATACTGTGCACTGGTTCACCGGATTGAATCATCCCCGGAGCGTGGCGGCAAACGGAGGAATCTACCAATGGCATGACGGGCGCCGCAATTACGACACCATAACGGCCGTCTTCGATTACGGCCCGCCCAAAGATATGTCAAAGGGTTTCCAGGTGATTTACTCATCGCGCATGACCAACTCTGCCGGAGGCGTCAAGGAGTGCTACTTCTCCAATGGCGGCAAACTTGATCTGGATAAGAACGAAGTCACGCCCGAAGGGGGGCTGCGCGAAAGGGAAGCTTCGGAAATGGGGCTGGAGGCCAACCTGCTGCCAAAAATGAAACTGGCCGAGGCGTCCAAAGTTGAAACTGCGGCCAACACGGGAGAGGACGACAGTACTTCTGCCCACATGAGAAACTGGCTGGAATCTGTACGCAGCCGCAGGGCGCCCAACGCCGACATTCGCGCCGGATACAATCACTCGGCAGCCTTGTGCATGACGATCGCTTCTATTCACACAGGCAAGCGCGTCACGTTTGATGACGCAAAGCAGGATGTGGTGATCGGGTAAGCGGGAGAGCGTGGAAGGCGGAAGGCGGAAGGCGGAAGGCAGGAGGCAGAAGGCAGGAGGCAGAAGGCAGAAGGCAGGAGGCAGAAGGCAGAAGGCAGAAGGCAGAAGGCAGGAGGCAGGAGGCAGAAGGCGGAAAGCGGAATAGTCAAACCTCATTCTTCAGAGCAGACCCAGTCGCCCTGCTATTCCGACTTCCGCATTAGGGGCGGTTTTTGAAGGCCTTAAAACATAAATTTGAGGATGAATTATGTCGAAACGAATATTGGTTTTTCTACTGGCACTCGCTTCAGTTGCGACTGTTATCCTTGCAGCAGAAGACGGGAAATCAGGCGTCACAGTCACCGTCAATGAAGCGGCACAGCGCGTCGATGTGGCCATCGACGGCCAGCCGTTCACCTCGTATCTTTGGGCCGGCAATTTCAAGAAACCGGTCCTGTTTCCGATTCGCAGCGCAAAGGGTACCGTTGTAACGCGCGGGTATCCGATCGAAGCGCGTGCGGGAGAGGACAAAGACCATCCCCATCACATCGGGCAGTGGCTCAATTACGGCGATGTCAACGGGGTCGATTTCTGGGGGAATTCTGCCGCTCTGCCCCCGGAACGCGCCAAGAATGAGGGAAGCGTCGTGCATCGCTCGATCAAAAAGGCCGAAAACGGCAAGGACAAGGGCGTGCTGGAAGTAACAGCGGACTGGGTCATGCCGGATGGCTCAACCGTTTTGCGCGAGGAATCCCGGTATATTTTCCGCAAGGCGCCAAATGCGCGAATCATCGATCGCGTGACGACGCTGACGGCGGGGGATCAGAAGGTAATCTTCGGCGATACCAAAGAAGGAATGTTTGCATTGCGCGTGGCCCGTTCATTGCAGCACCCGCCAAAAGGTAAATCCGATCCCGTCTCTACTGGCATGTATCTGAGCAGTGAAGGCAAAACGGGAGACGACGTGTGGGGAACGCGAGGCCGCTGGATGATCCTGACCGGTGCGGTCGAATCCGAGCCGCTCACGCTTGCCATTTTCGACCACCCGAAAAATCCGGGATTTCCCACCTATTGGCACGCGCGTGGCTACGGCCTTTTTGCCGCCAATCCGTTCGGACAAAAAGATTTCACCGGTGGAAAAGAGGAGATGAAATTCACTCTGGGCCCGAGGCAATCCACCACATTCCGTTATCGGACCTCGGTTGTGTCCGGCACCGCGACGGCCGATCAGGCTGAAGCGGAGTACAAGAAGTTCATTCAGGAAATCAAATAGTCTTTTTCACCACAAAGGCACAGAGGACACAAAGTTTTTGTGTTCTTTGTGCCTTTGTGGTTGGTGTCAAAGAGAAAACCGTGGCCACGTCAAAACAGCCCGTCCTGGAGCAGCCCGCACCGGCGCCGGCGAGCGAGCCGGGAAAGATTCGTCATCTGCGCTGGTATATCTGCGGCCTGCTTTTTCTGGCTACCACCATCAACTACCTGGACCGGCAGACGGTCAGTGTGCTCAATAAGCCGGTGCTCCAGGAACAGATCGGCTGGACGGAATCAGGCTACGGCTGGATTCAATTCTCCTTCCAGTTTGCGTACGCCATCATGCTGGGCGTTTCGGGGCGCCTGCTGGATTTGTTTGGCGTGCAGCGCGGTTTCACGGCCGCGGTAATTGTCTGGAGCCTGGCCGCTGTTGCGCACGCGTTTGTCCGCACTCCAGTCGGTTTTGCTGCGGCGCGATTTGCGCTCGGAATTGGAGAAGCGGCGAACTTTCCGGCCTCGATCAAAGCGGTTGCGGAATGGTTTCCAAAGAGGGAACGCGCGCTCGCAACCGGCATTTTCAATTCGGGCACGAACGTGGGAGTGATGCTCTCCCCTTTGATTGTCTGGCTCGCCATGGCATGGCATTGGCAGGGCGCGTTCATTTTGACCGGCATCACAGGTTTTCTCTGGCTGATTCTGTGGAAATGGTTTTACCGCTCGCCCGAGGAACACCCTAAGCTTTCTTCCGCCGAGCTCGCGCTCATTCTCAGCGACAAGGAACCTCCCGCAACGGCGGTGCGCATTCCGTGGGTGACGCTTCTTCGTTATCGGCAGGCATGGGCGTTCTTAATCGCCAAGATGATGACCGATCCCGTGTGGTGGTTTTATCTTTACTGGCTTCCTTCCTACCTGAAACAGGAGCGCGGTGTTTCGGCGCTTACCGCCGCCGTGATGCTGATCTATCCCTACATCGCGGCGGACGTTGGAAGTGTCGGCGGGGGATGGCTCTCTGGTTTTCTGATGAATCGGGGTTGGAGGAGCGGCCCGGCGCGACTCACCGCGATGATGGTGTTTGCGCTCTGTATGCCTGGCGCCATCTGGGCTGTGATGACAAACAGCTTTTGGACAGCTCTTTCGCTCATCAGCCTGGCCACGGCTGCGCACCAGGCCTGGTCGGCCAACGTATTTACAATGGCGTCGGACATGTTCCCAAAGAAGGTAGTGGGCTCGGTTGTTGGGCTTGGCGGGATGTGCGGCGCCATCGGCGGCATGTTCATGACGCTGATTGCTGGAGGCGTGCTGCAGTGGTTTGGAAGCTACACGCCGCTGTTTATCGCGGCCGGATTGATGCATCCCACGGCGCTGGCCGCCGTGGTTCTTCTCGCCGGAAGGGACTTGCGCCAGGCCGATGTCGAGGAAACCCTGAAAACGGGAGCGAGTGCCACTCTGATGCTCGTAGGCGGGATACTGTCCGCCGTCGGCGCGGCCCTGGCGTTGCTGGTTTGGAATCGCTGGGATTTTATCGTGCAGGCGTCACATTCCACCAGCACCGCAGCCCAGGGCCTGGTGGCCTCGCTCGGTGTAGCCCTCCTGGGAATGGCTTTGATCTACGCCGGCAGAGCCCGCAAATAAACCCTTCGAATGCGGAATGCGGAATGTGGATTGCGGAATAAAGACTGTCCGTTGACCGTGGTCAGTTGTCAGTTGTCGGCGTCTATCGGCGTCGAATGCCGATTGCGGAATCCAAAGGTTAAAGAGTTAAACAAGCCAGCTTCGTAACCCGGAACTAGATAACCCGCAACCCGAAAACTCGTAACCCAGCAACCCGCAACCCGCAAACCCGCAACCCGTAACCCGCAAACCCGTAACCCGCAAACCCGCATTTTTATGCGAGCAGATTGCGAATGTAGGCCAGATTGGCCGGCAGATCTTTGCTGATGTCCTTGTTTGGAGATTCGGTTTCCAGGTTGGCCCATCCGCTGTACTTGATGTCTTTGATGGCCTCGACGATCGCCGGAAAATCAATCTTGCCCTGTCCCAGAAGATGAGGGTTGTCTTTCAGATGGAACTGGCAGATGCGGTCGCGCCCGAGCCAGCGGATCTCTTTGACGACATCGTATCCTCCCCGCGTGGAGTTTCCCACGTCGTAATAAACCTTTACCGCCGGCGATTGGATGCGCTCGAGCATGTAGACGTTTTCTTCGGCTGAATTTTCGTTCTCCAGGCCCAGGATGATGCCGGCCCTTTCGGCATCGGGCGCCGCAGCCTTCAGGAAATCAGACACGAAATCCCGTTCCTCACGAGTCTTCAAAGCGCCTTTGCCGAAAAACGGCAGAAGAATCACGCGCGCGCCCAGGTCCCGCGTAATTCCGATGGAGTCGCGCACCCACCTCTGGCCCAATGGATCCGACTTCAAATAATTCCGGTGCAGAATATTCAGGCAGGTCGATGTGATGGCGACGCCATGCTTGCTGGATTCAGCCAGGTATGTTTTCTGCAGATCCTTGTCGGCCAGCGGAAGCGCATCGTCGCCGACTCCGAGGCTTACCTCCACTCCTTCGAACCCTAGCCGGCCGGCCAGTTCCACTGCTTCAGTCTTGCCGGTCAGACGAAGGTTCCAGTCCGGCACGCCGACACGCACTCGTGCGGCAGCCTTCTTTTGCCCAAGCACAATTTGGGCCGAGGATGTGAAAGTGGCTAACCCGGCGGCGGTCAATTCAAGGAAGTTCCTACGCGTAAGTGACATATCTAATTCTCCATTCAGGGATGAGATTGCCATGATACGACAAAGTCGGAGCCGCATGGAAGGTGGGTGGGCAGTATGTTCATCCGCGGTTACCTCCGTCCTGGGGGACACGAATTTCACGAATTTCACGAAGTTGGTTTAGAAGATTCGTGAAATTCGTGAAATTCGTGTTATTCGTGCTCAACCCTCGTGCTCGACACTCACCTCGGCAAGAACAATACCAACTCGATTGCTCGATATAAATTCCAGTTTATCAATGGATTCCAACCTGTAAGAAGACGCTAAATGCGGATTTTGGTCGATATTGGGGGCAAAGTGGAGACTATTGCGACCAGTGGGTCGGGAGCCGGTCCCAGCGGTGCTTGCGCAATTGCTGATGCAGGATATGCGGCAGAGGGCCGGCATCGCTTGCCGAGATATTGGACTCCACATGGGCGACCCTTCGCATCCCTGGAATAATAGTGCTCACCGCGCTGTTGTTCAGAATGAAACGCAGAGCCATCTCCGCCATGGTGCTGCCTGCGGGTACCAGAGGTCTGAGGGCCTCGGCGCGCTCAACGCTTGCTTCCAGGTTCTCCTTGACAAAATATATATTTCGCCAGTCTCCCTTGGGCCATGTGCTGTGCTTCGTGAGCGTCCCGGTAAGCGTGCCTTCATCGAACGGAACACGCGCAATTACAGCGACGTCATGATCGATGCACGCGGGAAAAAGATGGTCCTCAGGATTCTGGTCAAAGATATTGTAGATTACCTGGACCGAATCGACGTGCCCGCTGCGGACCGCTTCGACCCCATTCCAGGGTTCCCACCGGTTAACGCTGATGCCCACCCCGCGTATCAGTCCCTGCCGCCGCAAGTCTTCCATTTTCCGCACCCAGCGATCATCCCGAACCCAACTGTCTTCCCAGGTATGAAACTGAACCAGGTCGAAGCTTGGGAAAGAAGCGTTCTCCAGGCTCTTGTGAACGTATTCTTCGATATGATCGGGAGGATAGCAATCGTCCAGCGTGTACTCACGGCGGCTGGGCCATTTCAAATTCTTGGGTGGAACTTTGGTCGCCGTGTAAAGTTTTTTGCCGGGATTGGCGCGGACCAGTTGTCCCAGCAGCTTTTCACTGTGGCCGTTTCCATAGGCCCAGGCTGTATCGAAGAAATTGCACCCCAGATCGACGGCCCGCTGCAGTGCGCGCATCGACTCCTGGTCGTCGGATCCGGTCCAGCCCCCCATCCCCCACATACCGTAACCGATTTCACTTACCCGGCACCGCAGTCGCCCGAAAGTCCTGTATTTCATTCGCTCTCTTCATTTTTTGTGTCCTTTGTGGTGTTCTTTTGAACCACAAAGGCACAAAGGGCACGAAGCCAGTACAATTTTCCAGCCGAAGAGCTTATAATTTTGGCTTGCCTTTCACTACGCTAAAAATCGCCCCCGGTTTGAGGCGCAAAGGAGACTGTATGGATACGCTCAATCGCAGAAAATTTTTAAAGGCCACCGGCGCTGCCCTGGTGACCGGCCCGTTCATCCGCACAGGAGGCGCGGCCAGCCTGAATGGCGAGACCATCAATGTGGCCGTCATGGGAATCCGCAGCCGCGGCCAGGCCCACATTTCCAACTTTGCAAAGATTCCCAATGTTAACGTTGCCACCATTTGTGATGTGGACGAGCGTCTGTTTCAAAGGGCCGTGGACCGGTTGAGCCAGGGCGGGAAAAAGGTAAAAACGGAAACGGACATCCGCCGGGTTCTCGACGACAAAGACATACATGCGATTTCCATCGCCGCCCCGGATCACTGGCATGCTCTGGCGACAATTTGGGCCTGCCAGGCCGGCAAGGACGTTTATGTCGAAAAGCCGGCCTCGCACAGCATTTGGGAAGGCCGCAAGATGGTGGATGCGGCGCGCAAGTATAACCGCATCGTGCAGGTCGGAATGCAGAGCCGGAGCAGAGGGACGGTGCGCGCGGCCATGAAATTCCTCCACGAGGGCGGCATCGGCGACATTTACATGGCCAAAGGGCTTTGTTTCAAGCCGCGCGACACCATCGGAAAGAAGCCCGACAGCCCGGTGCCTCCCGGGGTGCATTATGACCTCTGGCTCGGCGCCGCTGCCAATCGCCCGTTCAACGAAAACCGGTTCCACTACAACTGGCACTGGTTCTGGGAATACGGTTGCGCCGACCTTGGCAACCAGGGCCCGCACGAAATGGACAAGGCGCGCTGGGGCCTGAACAAGAATGAATATCCGGTGAAGATCAAGTGCGCCGGCGGCCACTTTGCTTTCGATGACGACCAGGAGACGCCGAACACCCAAATGGCCACGCTGGAATATGCCGACGGCAAAATCCTTCAGTTTGAAGTGCGCGGCCTGTACACCAATGATGAAGACAAGATTAAGATCGGCAACCTGTACTTCGGCACCAAAGGCTGGATGCATCTGAATGAAGGGACGTGGAAGACCTACCTTGGGCGCAACAACGAGCCTGGTCCGTCGATGGATGGCAAGGGTGGGGACTCGATGGATCTGATGGGCTCGGGCGACGAGGAAGGGCACTTCGAGAATTTCGTCAAGGCCGTGCGATCCCGCAAGATGGAAGATCTCACCGGCGACATCGAGACTGGGCATCTATCGACAGCTTTATGCCACCTGTGCAACATTTCGTACCGGGTAGGACGGGAAGTCCGTTTTGACGGCAAATCAGAAACTTTCGGAAACGATTCGGAAGCGAACGCGCTGCTGAAGCGCAAAGCTTATCGAAAGCCGTTTGTGGTTCCCGAGAAAGTATAGATCGCTCGGGAGCAGCGCCAAAAGCGCCGTGGCCTTTGTCATGTCAGGCAAGGATTTGCGGAGAGACGGCCTGAGGGCCGTCTCAGCTTGGCAATTTACTCCTCACAAAATGTAAAATTCTCCTGAGACGGCCCTCAGGCCGTCTCTCCACATTCAACTGGTTTCTCGCTCATCCGCTCGCTCTTTCCCTCCACGCGGCCAGCACCTGATCCATTACCCAGTTGGTGCGTGATCCTGACTCTCCAGTGCTCGGACAAGTCCCCTTTCCGTTCAGTTCATCAATGATTGTCTGAATCAGAGGCTGCTGAATGTGCGGCGGATAGGCGATCGAGAACTCCTCGGTTCCCTCGGCCGTGGTCAGGAGAATGGGACTGGCGTCAAAAGTGGAAAAAGTAATCTTTCCCTTGCTGCCGATAATCTCGGTGGAATCGACAGCGGAGAAGGCGGTAAAACACCAGACCCCCGTTCCCTGCGCGCCCGATTGGAAAACAAAGCTTGCAGTGACCAGATCTTCGGCCGGATACAGATGTGCCTGGTTGGCGGCATGTCCAGAAACTTCCACAATCGGGCCGAACACAGAATCCAGAAAATCGAGAGTGTGAGAGGCCAGGTCCATGAATTTTCCCGCTCCCGCAATTTCAGGAATCACGCGCCAGGGCAAGTTGTTGCGGTCCAAATCGGCCGGGTGAGGGGCCTGGTGCAAAGTGACTTTGACAAAGCGAACCGCGCCAATCGCCCCTTGCTCCACCAGTTCTTTGATTTTGAGGAATCGCGGCAGCGCTCTGCGGTAGTAGGCCACGTAGAGAGGGACATTGGCTTGCCGGCAGGCGTCTATCATCTTCTGGCATTCCTGAAAATTGCGCGCCATCGGCTTTTCCACGTAGACAGGTTTTCCGGCTGCGGCGCACAGCAGCGTGTACTGCATGTGCGATGACGGAGGAGTGGCAATGTAGAAAACATCGATCCCGGGGTGGTGCAGGATGCCCTCAAGATTGTCAAAGCAGCGCGCGATGTTATGGCGCCCGGCATAATCCCTGACTTTGTCCTGGTTGCGACCCATAACGGCAACCAGCGCCGAATTCTCGGCTTTCTGAAACGCCGGACCGCTCTTCACCTCGGTCACGTCCCCGCATCCGATCATCCCCCAGCGAATCGTCCTGATTGCTCGTTCCGACTGTCCCATAGGGCTCTTCTGCTGGAGGACTTCTCCCATCTGAAAACAAAAGCCGTCTAGGTCCACGTGCACGACCACGTCAACGTCCACGCCTAC